>CAWADT010000023.1:0-123279 GCA_963780865.1 uncultured Chloroflexia bacterium
GTGAAACGGCTCCTGATCGGAGCGCCGTACCCGCCATCAAGATGGAGCGTCGGGCGCCGACCGGCCCGATCCCCGACTTGCCCCCGCAAATTCGAGGTCATGCGGACACGAATAAGACTAAGCAAAAGCGCGGCGGCGGGTTCTTTGGCCTCATCAAACGCATCGCCATCACGTTCTTGGTGATCGTGCTGCTTGGTGCCATTGGCTACGGCACTTATTGGAGCGGGATCATTCCGAAGTTGTGGCATCTGCGACAGGGCACTGCACCGAAACCGCAGGAAGCGCCGTCGGCGGGCGTGATGTCGCCTGCCTCGCTCCCAACGATTCTTCACCAATCTACGAGGGCAGGCTCGGAGACGGAGTCGACAACAGACTGTACTTCTACATGCAAAACCAAAAAGAAATCCCATCAGTAACCGGCGACGTGATTCCAGAATACACGTCCTCATTCAGCCAGTATAAAACGAACATTATAGGCAAGTACTCAGACAATTTATCCAACGCAGGTGCTGAGAGCTTGTCCTGAACAAGGAATGGGTGAACAGCCGAGGAGTGATATTCAGGTTCGACAGAAGAGCCATCGAAATTCGAATAATGGATGAGCAAGAATGCATCAAATCAGACGTCGCATTGAGCTGTTTCATCAGAGCGGTACTGAGGGGACTAATGAATCAGGACCCAGAGTTTCTCCCTCACACAGTCCTAGTACAGGATCTCAACGCGATCATGATGAATGGACTCAGGGCCAGCGTTCATCATCCACACGGAGAGACTGCACGTCGAGTCTGCGAATATTATTACAACGTCGCTCTGGGGAACGCCACAGCAGACGAAAAAAAATATCTCCCTATAATCCAGAGAAGGATAGAATGTGGAAACCTCTCTGAAATTCTGCGGGAAAGAGTGGAGAAAAAAAGCCAGAGAACGGATTTGAGAGAAGTCATCATCGACACCTACTCGGACCTCACAGAGAGCCTTGCGAAAAATCAGCCCTACTTCTAGCGTTGAATGATACGTGGAAAAAGTCTTAGTGCTCCTTGAAAAATTTAAATGTTTCAGACTTAATATAGCTTAAATCTGAAGATACGGTGAAAAAATGACGAAAGATTTGACCCTAGACCCGCAACCAGTCTTGGGCGCACTGCATTATGCACTGATGTGTTTAGAGAAAGGAGACACAGCCGGTGCAAAACACGGTATCCATGAGGCCTTGTTCCGATTGGGCTTCACGGAGGCTAACCTTAGGATGACACCGAAGGAAAGAAAGGAACTTGAGAGACAGAAAGCAAGGCTGTACGCTAGGCTTGCAAAGGCCCGCTTCGAGCGCCTGCCGGCCGATCTCGCATCCGGGGAAGAAGCGCAGGCAGAAATGATAGGGCAGCAGCGACGCCTTGGGTAGCTCGCCCAACCAGTCCAGCGTCTGTTGCGCCTTCTCCGGGGTTTCGGTCGGAAACCCGAACATGGTGGAAATGTTGACCGCCACGCCTTGCCGCTGCGTGTATGCGACGATCTTCCTGGTCTGCTCCAGGTTCACCCGTTTCCGGATCAGCGCCTGGATGTCCTCGCTTGCCGATTCCACCGCGTAGGTGAACCAGATCGCTCCAGCCTCGATCGCGCGGTCTACGAACTCCTCGTTCACGATATCCGCCCGCAGGCCGTTGGCGAAGTAGAGCCGCGCCGCGAGGCCGGCGCTCACGATCTTCCGAAACAGCTCCAGCGACCGGTCGAGCCTCAGGTTGAAGATATCGTCGATGATGTAGAAATCCCGCACGCCGAAATCGTCGTAGAGCGCCCGGATCTCCTGGAACACGTTCGCAGCGCTCCGCATCCGCGTGGTTTGCCAGTGACTGAAACAGAATGTGCACTGGTACGGGCAGCCGCGGCTGGTCAGAAGAATGCCCTGGCGGCGGTGGTTATACGCGTAGCTCAGGTGCCGCTGGTAGGCTCCCAGATCCACCAGGTCGTAGGCCGGGAAGGGAATGGAGTCGACGTCGGCGATCTCGAGCGCCTGGGGATTCTCGATGACGCCTTCCGTGCCGCGGTAGAGGATGCCGTCGATCGCGGCCGGCGGCTCGCCTCCGATCAACCGCGAAAACGTGATCTCGCCCTCCCCTTTCACGGCCACGTCGATCTCCGGCGCTTCTTCGAACAGCCGCTCCCGGTAAACCTGCACGATCGGACCGCCGGCGACGATCGGGGCCTCGCAGGTTTCCCGCGCCAGCCGGGCGATTCTCTGCAGCTCCTCGAGGAAGAAAGCGATGGAGCGGATGCCCACGACGTCCGGGCGGAACTCCTCGATTTGCCGCCTGACTTCCGCGTCGCCCGGGCAGTCCAGCGACGACTCGACGATGCGGATATCGAGGCCGGGGTGCGCCTGCCGCGCATAGGCCGCCACGTACATCAGGCCGATCGGCGGCACGTGCACCTCATGCGGCACGCCACCGCCGACCCACTTCGCCATGTCGTTGGCCTCGACCAGGAGAATCCGCTTTGCCGGACGTCCCTGTTTCATGGCGCAACCGCCGGCGCGCCGGCTGGCGCGACCGGAGCCAGCTTCCGCTTCAGAATGGAGCGCCGTGTGTCGGTGAACGGATCGTCGTCCGTCCCGAAAACGGGGTGATAGTGAGGCCTCGTGCGCCCCGGAACATCGATCTTGAAATCGTTGAGCTGGAGGTAGCTTCGCATCTGAAGCTTGTATCTGCCTTCGAGGCCGGTCAGCAGCTCGAGAAGGCGCTCGTTCAGCCAAACCACATGCCTGAAGCCGAACTCCCACAGGTACGTGTAGCCTTTGAAATGCTTCCAATCTGCCGCCGTCGGCCGCCACATGCCGATGACTTCCCTGCGGGTCTTCCAACGGATGAAGTTCAAGTCCTCTGGTGAGAGATAGTCGGTGCGGACGTTGCTGAAGTAACCGTCGTACCAGCGGAAATCGAGCAGGTTCCGGATTCGGCCGGCGGCCAGCATCTCGCTGCGGAGCGGCGTCCTCGGATACGGCGTCAGGAGCTGGTCCATAACGCTGTTGATGCCCAGGCTCTTGATGAATTCGTAGTTCTGGCGGATACTCTCCGGATCGTCCTGGGCCAGGCCGTTGATAAGGCCTGCGACCACAATGATCTTCTCCCGCTGCAACGCCTCCACCCCACGCCGGATCGAATCCAGCGTGTTCGGCTTCTGCATCAGCTTCAGATTCTTCGCCGAGGCGTTCTCAATGCCCAGGAAGACGGACACGAATCCCGCCTTCGCCATCTTGGCGGCGGCTTCCGGCCGCTGCGCGAAGCCGCACGGGCTGGCCTGGGTGGTGAAGAGCAGGTTCTTGAGCTTGAGTCCAATGACGCTGTCGCAGAGCTTCTCGAACCGGTCCATGTCCAGGGTGATGTTGTCGTCGGTACAGAGGATGTGGCGCGCGCCGCGCCGGTAGGCGTCCTCGATATCGGCCAGCACCCGCTCCAGGGGAAACATCCGAAACGACCTGCCGTACATCTCGCGGATGCTGCAAAAGTTGCACAGGTGGAGACAGCCCCGCGTCGTCTCGATGACGTCGGCCTTGCGAAAATACCAGTGAAATCCTTTCGCCACGCGCTTGTCGCGGGCTGGAATCCGGATCCTGGCAACGTCTTCGAGCTGCCGGGGCAGGTTGTGGACGAACTTGCCGTTGCGTTTCCAGGAAAGGCCGCGGATATTCTCGAGACCCTGCCCGCCGGCCTCCAGGGCGTCCAGCAACTCGCCGAAGCTGAAGTCCCCTTCGCCCCTCACCAGGAAGTCCCAGTAGGCGGGGTCCTCCTCGGCCACCTGCTCGTGGAACAGCGTCACATGATAGCCGCCCAAAACAGTTTGGATGTTCTGGTCGAACTGCCGCGCGAGGTGCGCGAATCCGACCGTGCTCTCGTACTGGAACGTCATGGAGGTGAATCCGACGACCTGCGGCCGGAACTCGTCCAGTACCTTCAGGAACTTCTCCACGGAGCGCATGCGCCACGGACACATGTCGGCCACGCGAACATCGTGGTTATCGATCTGCGCCGCAATCGTCGCCAGCGCGATGCTGGGCGGCTCCCACTGCCGCCGGGGAACCCACGGCGACGTGGCCGGACTCTGCACCAGAAGCGCTCTCATCGGTTATCTATTACAGGACTCCGGTCCCTTGCTGGATCTACATATAGTAGAGCGCCCGGACCGGCGTTGGCAATCCAGGTCGTGCCGGGCGTGCCGTGCGGGAACCGGCTACCCGCCGAGGTGGAACCGGAACATCCGGTCGAGCACGGAATGCCAGTACTCCCAGGTATGGCCGCCCGGGCCGGTGGACCACTCGTGCGGGATTCCCAGCTGGTTAAGGTGCTCGTGCAGCCGTTTCACTTGGGGGAAGAAGCGGTCGTCGGTTCCGCAGGCCAGCAGGATCCGCGGCGTCGGTCCGGGAACAACTACAGTTTGCAGCCCCCGTCCTTGCGCGTCTAGCGGGCCCGGGTCCGTGACCGTTTCGCCCCACAACTTCCAATCCTTGTCGGTGAACGCGCTCACGACGCTTACGGTGCGAAAGCGTCCGGGGTAACGGCGCGCGACATCGAGCGACAGAAAACCACCGAAGGAGAAGCCGCCGAGGCTCCACCTCTGGCGATCCGGCGCAATTCCGTACTCGCGCGAAACCGCGGAGAAAACCTCCTCGGCCACGAGGGTTAGATACTGCGCGAACGGAAACCTCCTCCGGTTTCTGCGAAAGTAATCCGGAAACCGCACGTCGGGAAGCACCAGGATCGCCGGACGGACGGCGCCCGCGGCCAGCAGGCTCGCATATGTCTGGTCAACCTTCAGGTACTTCAGCAAGTACTCCGGCCGGTCGAACCAGCCGTGACTGAGAATGAAGACTTCCTGGGGCGGCGTCCCGGTCTTCGGAACAAGCGCCAGGAAGAACCGTGGCTCCTTCATCTCACGGGAGTAGAAGCGCACGCGGTCGATGCTGAACTGATCGCGCTCCTCCAGGCGAACCCGCTCAATCCTGTCCGCCGCCAGAGGCGCGGTTTCCCAGCGCTCCTTGCGCAACCAACTGAACGCGTTCCAGGCCCAGGCGCCTCCGGCCGCCAGGAGGGCCGCGACGAGCACCAGGTACAGGATGTTGATTCCGGCGAGTCGGGGCATGGCTGTCCGAAACCGATAGCAGTGTACCGCAAAAAACGGACGGTGGGCGCTATAGTATTGTCCAATACAAGATGATCCTGAAACTGAGCCGGATCGCCGGATTCGAGAGCCTAAGAAACGGCATCCGAGGGCCAATGTCACCAAGCGGTACGTGCATCCGCAGGAGCAGACGATTCTGGAGGCGATGGAACGGGTGCACGGAGAGGTAAAGGGTGGGCATACTTCCGGGCATACCGAAGGAGGCTTGTATGGTGCGCCCGGGGTGACTCGAACACCCGACCTTCTGGTTCGTAGTTCGGATGTTCTTCATGCACGTGGGGTTATGTCGTTCATACAGCAACACCGCGTCTACCGCCCGTAGACGAGATCAGCCCCAGTAGACGGGGTAATTCTGCGTGGTAGCTGTCACTGTAGCTGTCAAAAAACCGCTGCTCGGTTTCAGTGGACCTTCGTCGCGGCTTCAACCTCGGTGTCTCTGGGGAAAACTGCCATGTGTCGCCGCCCCTGCCGCTTCCTCCCGCTGCCCTTCGGCCTCCCGCCCTTCTTGCCGTTCTCGCGGGCGATCTCCTGGAGCCGCTCCAGGCCGAACCGCGCCAGCCGCGTCTTGTAGGACCGCTTCCCGAGCCAG
Organism: uncultured Chloroflexia bacterium; assembly: GCA_963780865.1. GTDB lineage: Bacteria > Chloroflexota > Anaerolineae > Anaerolineales > RBG-16-64-43 > FEN-1073. The sequence continues at coordinate 5,759 of CAWADT010000023.1, forward strand.
GAAGTGAACTGCCGAATCTCAGCCTTCGTCATGTACTCTATTCTAAACTCTTTCGGTTTATGGCGCAATACCCGTTCTAGAGCCACTGGGATTGAACCGCCGACCTAGTGCCCGCCTCCGCTGCCGGAGCCCTGCCGCCGGTCTGCCGCTTCCCTGCTCGTTTACGGCGCGAAGTACCCGTTGATATCCAGGATCACCTGCGTCTGACCCATGACGAAGACGTCGATGGCTCCATTCGTCCCCGCCGGAACGATCGCCGCGTTCGCCAGGACCGAGCCGCTATAGGAGTTCAGGGTGGAAACCAGCGGCTGGGTTACGCCCGTTGGCCACACCGACAGGTAATAGAGCGGCCCGTCCGGCACAACCGTCACGTTGAGCGAATAAGCCACCGCCGTACTGGGAATGCTGCAGGCGCTCGCCGGGATCGTGAATGGGCGCGTCGTCCCCGCCGCCATCTCCGGCCCGCCGAAGGGACCCGCGGCGTTGCGCGTGTCCGCCACCCGGCACGGCGTCACCGGGTAGAACGAGAGTGCGTTCGGACTCCCGGGCGCGCCGAAATAGCCGTTGATGTCCAGGATCACGTCGGTCGGGTTCGTGACGAAGACCGAGATCGACTCGTTGGTCCCCGCCGGGACAAGCGCCGCATTCGCCACTACACTTCCGGTGTAGGAATTCAGCGTCGAGACGTTGGGCTGCGTCTGTCCGGTCGGCCACGTTGCCAGATAGCCCAGGAAGCCCTGGGGCACTACCGTGAAATTCAAGGAGTACGCCCGCGCCGTCGCCGGAATGTCGCAGGAACTCAAGGGAATGGGGAAGTCCCGGCTCTGGTTGGCTTGCATGGTGGGCCCGCCGAATTGGCCCGTCGCGTTGCGCGTGTCCGCCACGCGGCAAGGCGTCGCCGGATAGAACGCGTACGAAGTCGCGCCGGTCGAGGTATCGAAATAGCCGTTGATGTCGAGGATGACATCGGTGGGGTTGGTGACGTAGACGCTCACCGCCCCGCCCGTGCCAGCCGGGACGATGGCCGCATTCGCCACTACGGTGCCACCGTAGGAATTCAGCGTGGAGACGAAAGGCTGAGGCTGCCCGGTGGGCCACAAGGCCAGGTAACCGAGGAAGCCTTCGGGCACCACCGTCACGTTCAGAGAGTAAGCGAGCGCCGTGACGGGAATGTTGCAGGCACTCTGCGGGATGGCGAAGGAGCGCGTCTCCGCGGTTTCCATGGTAGGACCGCCGAAGGGGCCGTCCGCGTTGCGCGTGTCCGCGATGCGGCATGGAGTCACCGGGACGAAGCGCAAGCCCACTGCCAGAGTTCCCGTAGTGAATGACCATGTCGCGGAAGTGGCGGAACCGATAGCGTTCCGGGCCACGATCTGCCAGTAATAGGTTACGCCCGAGTTCAAAGTGCCCGGAGCGTAGTTGGTCGCCGTCGTGTTCGTCACCAGTGGCGGCGAAGACACCGTGCCAAAGTGCACGTCGTAGGAGGCCGCACCGCTGGAAGCGTTCCAACTCAGAGTAGGTGTGAGTACAGTTTCGGTCGCTCCGTTTGCCGGAGAGACCAGAACAGGTGCCGTGGGCGCAGCGGATCCCTGCGTCGTGAACGACCATGTGGCGGAACTCGCGGAACCACCGCTGTTCTTGGCCACGACTTGCCAGTAGTAGGTCGTGCCGGCGGTTAGCGTTCCGGGACTATAACTCGTTCCCGTCGTGTTCGTCGCCAAGGGCGGCGACGCCGCCGTGCCGAAGTAGACGTCGTAGGACGTGGCCCCGGCCGAAGCGTTCCACGTCAAAGTCGGCGCGAGCACAACGCCGGTGGCTCCGTTCGCCGGAGAGGTCAAAACAGGCGCCGGAGGCAATCCGGCGGTGACTGAGAACACCTCGGAGACCGTATCGTTGTTGTAGTTGATTTCCGGTACCGAGCCCGTGTAGTTAAGGTTCCACGTGAGCGTATGAGTCCCGGCGGTGGCGACCCATCCGGTGGGGCACCACGTAGTCCAAGTGCCGTTCGTTGCCGGCAGGGGGCCGCCGCAGTAGACTGCGCCATCCAGGAGCGCTTGCTCCGGGACCGAGATGGAGCCGCTCGCGCCGGTCAGTTGCCAGTCAAGCATGAAGTACACGGTCTGACCCACGCTCGGCGCGGCCACTTTCGAGCCGTTATCAGGACCGGTCATCAGGTACGCGCTTAGCGCGATGATATCCACCGTAGGGGTTACCTGCGTCGTGAATGACCACGTGGAGGAACTCACGAAACCATTGCTGTTCTTGGCCAGAACCTGCCAGTAGTAGGTCGTGCCGGCGGTTAGCGTTCCGGGACTATAACTCGTTCCCGTCGTGTTGCCCACCAGCGGCGGCGGAGAGGAGGTCCCGATGTACACATAGTAGGAGGTTGCGCCGGTGGAGGCGTTCCAGGTTAAGGACGGCGTCTGCGAGACCCCGGCTGCGCCGTTTGCGGGAGAAACCAGGACCGGCACGGCAGGGAGGCCCACCGTTGCCTGAAAGATCAGATTGGATTCGCTGCTTATTGTCAAGTTACCCAGAGAGGTAGGCACATTCACAAAATCCGGGGCAGAGGGGTTGGAAGCCTGAGGCGCGGTAGGGCCGATGGAGGTGGTTAGCGTGTACGATGCGAATGCGTTGCCGCCTATCATGGCGTCCTCAATTGTGATGAGCTGGTCCTTGATGGTGTCAGAGAGTCCCACCGAGCCGCTGAAGGCCTGCTGATTGTCATCCACCACCCCGGAATCGCTGAACGTTCCCGACCCAACCCCATTGATCGTGAAGGTCGCGGTGTTAGCGGCATAATCCAACTCATATATGAAACCGTTGCTAACGAAAACGTTGCTGGTATTGCCGGTGACGGTGAGCACCATCGTGGCGTTCGAGAACGGAGTGCCGTTGAGTGTTCCGGTTACGTTTCCTGTGAACGTATAAGCGGCCGGAGCGGACGGCATGGCGGTCACAGTGGCGAATGACCACGTGGAGGAACTTGCGGAGCCGGCGCTATTCTTCGCCACAACCTGCCAGTAGTAGGTCGTGCCGGCGGTTAGCGTTCCGGGACTATAACTCGTTCCCGTCGTGTTGGCCACCAGCGGCGGCGGAGAGGAGGTCCCGATGTACACATCGTAGGAGGTTGCGCCGGTGGAGGCGTTCCAGGTTAAGGACGGCGTCTGCGAGACCCCGGCTGCGCCGTTTGCGGGAGAAACCAGGACCGGCACGGCAGGGGCGCCCACGGTTGCCTGGAAAGTTATATTGGATTCGCTGCTGATGGTCAAGTTGCCCGCGGAGGTGGGCACATTGACAAAATCTGAAAGAGACGGGTTGGACGCCTGAGCCGCGGTAGGACCAATGGACGTGGTCAGGTTGTAGGATGCGAGTGCGCTCCCGCCGATCGTGGCGTCTTCGATTAGGACGAGCCAGTCCTTGCTGTTGTCAAAGAGTCCCACCGAGCCGCTGAACACCTGCTGATTGTCATCCACGGATCCGGAATCGCTGAACGTTCCCGAACCAACCCCATTGATCATGAAGGTCGCGGTGTTGGCGGCATAATCCAACTCATAATGGCCGTTGGAGCCAGTGATTACGTTGCTGGTATTGCCGGTGACGGTGATCACCATCGTGGCGTTCGAGAACGGAGTGCCGTTGAGTGTTCCGGTTACGTTTCCTGTGAACGTATAAGCGGCCGGAGCGCCTTGGGCGACGGCTGCAGTAAGGACTTCTGCCAGCAAAAACACCTTCCAGGATGTCGGCATGTGATCCTCCTCGATTAGTAGTCTACGCTTGTTCCCTTACAGATGGGCAGGATTTTTCCTTAGTGTCCTGGGCTGCCGTCTCCGTCCAGAGGACGTATCGGTAGACGGCGAAGAAATGGCAGGCGCTGGCGGCGAGAACCATGACGTGCCAACAATAGGAATGAGAAACGTTCGATTCGTGAGAGGAATGTCAATAGGTCGTTTACAGACCGTGACATTCGTCAAACGTTTGTCAAACGAGAGTCGAACGCCCACCGTTACCCAGCACTTTGCTGCGCCCATGCCACCGACACGAAACACACACATAGACTCAAACCCTGACTCCCAATCCATCTCATATGGAAGCTGCTTGTGAAACTTCAGCCGCAGGACGTTCGGGACTTCATGCGCGAAAGAGCCGAGGCCGGTCTTTCCGCCAGGACCGTTCGTCACCTGCGGGCCACGCTCCGCTGTGCGTTGAACGTCGCCATGCAGGACGGCCTCATCCACCGGAACGTCGCAGCCCTTGCGAAGCCGCCTCGCCTGGAGAAGAAGCCGCTGAGGGTCTTCACGCGGGAGGAAGCTCAGAGGTTCCTGGACACTGTGGCGGGACATCGGCTGGAAGCACTGTTCACCGTGGCGTTGAGCCTCGGCCTTAGGGAGGGGGAAGCCCTGGGCCTGCGCTGGGCTGACGTCGATCTTGAGGCCCGCACGCTAACCGTCAACTACGCACTCCAGCGGGTAAAGGAAGGGTCGAAGAAGACGAGCGTTCTGACGCTGGTCGAGCCAAAAACGGAGAAGAGCAGGCGCGTAATAGCTCTCCCGCAGGTCGCGATTTCCGCCCTGGCCGCACACCGTTCCCGTCAGGAGGCGGAGCGCGAGCTCTGCGGGTCCCGCTGGAAAGAGAGCGGAATGGTGTTTACGACAAAGGTCGGCAGCATGTTGGACCCCCGAAACATGCTGAGGCAGTTTTACTCCATCATGAACACCCCCGACCCGAACGATCCCGAACCCGATCCGAAGAAGAAGAAAAGGCTGTTGCCTCACCTCCGCTTCCATGACCTGAGGCATTCGGCCGCCACGCTCCTTCTGGCGCAGGGCGTCCATCCCCGCTTCATCATGGAGTTGCTCGGACATTCGACGATCAGCCTGACGATGAACACCTACGGTCACGTGCTGGAGAGCATGAGGCGGGAAACGGCGAACCAGATGGACGCCATTCTTAAGCCCGTAGCTGTCAAAACAGCTGTCAAACCCAGAGCGCGCGCTGTGAGCTGAGGTTAAATCCTGTGTTTTGTGGTGCGCCCGGGGTGACTCGAACACCCGACCTTCTGGTTCGTAGCCAGACGCTCTATCCAACTGAGCTACGGGCGCGCGGAGTGCGAAAAAGGTCCAGCACCCAATCTAGCGGGTCTGGCGGGAGATTTCAAGTTCTTGGGGCACGATCCGCCCCTCCCGGTCCAGCCGCAGAACCTGGTCGCGCCAGACCACCGTCGAGCCGAACAGGCCCGCGGCCCAAACGGCCAGGCCCGCCAGGTCGCGCAGCGGGATGAGATACGCGCAGGCGAGCGACTGCCGGTCGCGCAGCACGCACGCCGCGGTCGCAAGACCCGCCGCCACTCGCAGCGCAAACAGCGCCAGCGCCGCCTGCCACAACCCTCCGGTCGCCAGCACGGCCGCCCAGAGCGTCGCGTTCGCCAGCGGCAGGCCCAGGTAGCCGCCGCCGCGCGAAAGGCGGATGGTCCGCGCCCAGCGCACCTGATGACGCCACATCTCGCCCCAGCGCGTGTCGGGCACTCGCGTCTCCACCACGCACGTCGAGATCACCACGCGGCGGCCAAGCTCCGCGATGCGCCGGCCCAGGTGGTGGTCGTCCGCGATGTAATCGGCGACCGAAGCGAAGCCGCCGATGCGCGCCAGGTCCTCTGCGCGGAAGGCCATGGTCGAGCCCAGGGCGAACCCGGAAACGCCCACCAGCGGCGCTACCAGCACGCTGGGCGCGAAATCGGTGGCGATTCCCAGCGCCTCGAAGCGGCCCGGCAGGCTGCTGGCGCGGGCGCGATAGAGGCAGGTGACCATCCCCACGGCCGGGTCCTCGAGCGGCGCCACCACGCGCGCCAGGTAGTCCGGCTCAACCCGAATGTCGCTGTCGTTGACCACCAGGATCGGATAGCGCGCGGCCGCCGCCAGATCCGCCAGCACACCCACCTTGCGGTTCGGCGTCGCGGACTCGCTGCGGATCAGACGGATCGCCACCGCCGGAAACTCCGCGCGCAGCCGCTCGACTTCGCCGATGGCGGGGTCGAGCGGGTCGCTCACGCCGAAGAGGATCTCGAACTCGGGGTACTCGAGGAGAGCGTGCGAGCGGACGGTCTCGTAGAAGTCCGGATCCAGGCCGTGGAGAGGCTTGAGGATGGAGACCGGGGTGACAGGCTGGGAAGCCTGTCCCACTGCGGCTGCCTGCCGCAGGGCGGCGGCCAGAGCGAGCAACTGGTAAACAGCCGCCGCCGCGCCGAACGCCACCAGAACGTAGATCACAGTGCCAGGAGAGCAACGCCGCAGGCGACCAGCGCCGCGCCGCTCCAGCGCCGCCACGCCACCCGCTCCTTCAGAAAGTATTTGGCGACAAAAGTCTCGATCACGAAGCTGGCCGCGGTCGCCGGGACCGCGAAGCTCAGATCGGCCAAAGAAAGCAGCGTCAGAAACGTGAAGAAGGAAACGGCCATCAGCGCGACGGCCAGGATGACGTACCAGTTGCGCGCCAGCGCCGCGCCCGCGCGGCCGAGCGCGCCCGGGCGGAAGTCGTGAATCTCGCCGTGGCGGCGCATGCCGACCGTCTGCAAGGCGTCGCAGAGCACCGTGGCCGTCACCACCACCCCAACCAGGACCCACTTCATCGCGCCGTCTCCACCAGGCGCCCCCGGTCCTCGCCGGCGCCCGAATCGTGCGTGCGGACCGCGGTCGAGCCCACCAGCGCGGTGCCCGCCATGATCAGCACGGTTCCGATCCAGCGCCGCGCGCTCACCTGCTCGCCCAGGAACACCCTGCCCATCACCGCCGTGAGCACGTAGCCGATCGAGGTGACCGGCAGCACATAGCTCAAGTCGGCCCAGCTCAGCAGCGCCATGCGCGCCAGCATCCACACGATCAGCAGGCAGATCCCGGCCGCCACATAGGGATTGAACATCACCTTCAGGTATTCGATCGCGGAGGAGCCGAGGGCCGCGCCATGGCGCTTCACGCCGAAACTCATCAGCGAATTCCCGAAGACGTTGGCGAGCACGACGATCGCGGTGAAGATGCGCGTCTTCAGACGGAGGTCGGAGGAGGTCACGGGCGGAACTAGTTCGCCTCCCCGCTCAAAGCCGCGCTGCCGTGCTTGTGCGCGGCCACGAACTTCTTCCGCTTCGAGCGCAACGCCAGGTACTCCCTGGCTTCCTTGTAGAGCCGCCGGCGCTCGCTCCCGTCCCAGAGCGCCTTGCGCACCACGCGCCAGACCACCCGCGGCCGGAAGTAATACTCGCCGTAAAAGCGCTCCGTCCAATCCACCAGCTCCGCGCGGTCCAGACCCGGATAAATCACCTTGGGAAGCTGGTGGCCGCCCTCGTCGGTCATCGATTCGATGGAGAGCAGCCCATTGCGGGAGGCGTAATCGTAAAACTCGGTTCCGGGATAAGGGTGCGCGATGGAGACCTGAACCGTCTCGCAGTCCAGACGCTTGGCGAATTCGATGGTGTTGCGCAAGCTCTCGCGCGTCTCGCCCGGCAGGCCCACGATGAAGTCGCCGTGCACCACAATGCCGAGCTTCTTGCAGTCGCGCGTGAAGCGCTCGGCCATCTCGACGGTGGCGCCCTTCTTGATGTTGCGCAGGATTTGCGGATCGCCGGTCTCGTATCCCACGATCACCAGCCGGCAGCCGGCGTCTTTCATCGCCTTGAGCGTCTCGTAATCGGTGGTGACGCGCGAAGTGCACGACCAGGTGAAGTTGAGCGGCTTCAGCCTGGCCGTGACTTCCAGCGTTCGCGCCTTGCGGTAGTTGAAGGTGTCGTCGTCGAAGAAGATCTCTTTGAGCCCCGGGAAGGATTCCAGGGCGTAGCGCACCTCGGCCGCCACATCGTCCGCCGAGCGCACCCGCCAGCGGTGGCCGGAGTGCGTCTGGGGCCACAGGCAGAACGTGCACAGCGCGGGACAGCCGCGCGAGGTATAGAACGCGAGGTACGGGTGGAGCAGGAACGGCACGTTGTAGCGGGTGATGTCGAGATCGCGTTTGTAGACCTTGGTCACCCAGGGCAGCTCGTCCAGGTTTTCGATGGTGCCGCCCTCCGGCGTATGCACCACGCTCCCGTTCACGCGGTAGCTGACGCCGGGAAGCTCCTGGAGAGCCTTGCCGCGGGCGTAATCGGCGATCTGGTAGTCGAACTCGCGGCGCACTACGAAATCGATCGCGGAAGAAGCTTTCAGCACGCCCTCGGGGTCGATGGTGACGGGCGGCCCGACGAAGGCCACCTTCAGCTTCGGGTTGGCGTCCTTCATCATCTCCGCGATCCTCATGTCCACGTGCAGACCCGGAGTGGAGGTGAACAGGACCAGCAGCTCGTAGTCGTCCGCCATCTGCACGGTCTGCTGGATGGAGATCCTGTGCGGCGGAGCGTCGACCACCTTGCTGTCCGGCAACAGGCCCGCGGGGTAGCAGAGCCACACCGGGTACCAATAGGATTCAATCTCCCGGGTGGCCGGCCAACGCGAACCGGCCCCGCCGTCAAACCCTTCAAAGGACGGGGGATTCAAAAAGAGGGTTCTCATGCTATCGCACTCCCCAGTGTCTTCAAGCCCACGGCACTCCCCTGAGCGCAAAAGCTGCCCGCACCAAACTACTAGTGGTGACCGCCATCCACCTGAACAGCTTCTGTGGGATCTTGCAGCGCCGCGGTTTTCGCAGCCGGCTCACCCACCTTGACGTTCTCGTACCAGATGGTGAGATGAGCCTTGCCGAACAGCCGCGTGGTGACGTCGCTGATCAACCGGCGCGGCACCGAAACGCCGTCATAGATCGTGTAATCGCGGACAAAGTATACGTTCTTGAGGAACAGCGACGGGTTGCGGACCAGCTCGCCCCACTGGCGCAGCGGAAGGTCGGTCTCCTGATCGATCCAGATCTCGCCGTTGTACAGCCCGATCCGCTTCTCGCGAGGCTTGACCTCGAAGACGTACGCCGTCCTGCCGACGTAGTCCGTGGTGCCCTTGTACTTGAACTTGTAGTTGGCGGGGGTCACCGCGATGGCCGCTCCGTATGCGCTCTTGGCGTCCTTCTCCGCCTGCAGGTAGCGGCCGATCACTTCTTTCTTGATCGTGTTGTCGCCTTCGAAGCGCCGCCTGTCGTAGAAGATCTGGCCCACGCGCGTGATGAACCGAAAGGCGTGGAAGCGGCCGTGTTTCTTGAGCTTGGGCAGATCGGCATCCATGTCGACGTCCATCGAGACGGCTTGAGGATGGCTTTCCTGCAACTGGATGGCTTTCACGTAGCGGTCAAGGACCTCCGTGGCGGCCGGGTCCATCGCCGCAGGCACACCACTCCCGCTTGCCGCCGCGCACGGCGAAACGGAAGCAGCCGCCACCAGCAGAAAGACGAAAGCGCAGACCTTCAATGACACTCCTCGGGAATGATCCTACAACTGTATCATAGGACACGACGGACAAACCACAGCTTAAGGTTACAGGGAGCCCGGTTCCGGGACCTGCTAAGATGGCGGCATGCCCATCGTGCCGGGAGCGAATCACGAAGAGAATCTTGTGGTTACCGAGGAGATGGCCATCAGGTTCCTGGGCCTTGACGCGGCGCGCGTCCTCTCTACGCCGCACCTGATCGCCTTTCTCGAAATGGCCTCCCGCAACCTCATCAAGCGGTTTCTGGAACCGGGCGAGGATTCGGTGGGAACCCTGGTCAACGTCCGGCACCTGGCCGCGACGCCGATCGGGATGCACCTGCGGCTTCGCTCGGAGATTCTCTCGGTTGAGGGCCGGCGGGTAATGTGCCGGGTGGATGCCTGGGACGACCGGGAGAAGGTCGGCGAGGGCACACATGAACGTTTTGTCATTGACGTGGCCCGATTCGGGGAGCGGATACGGGATAAGTCCGCCGGACGGTAGGGGGATCGGAATCCGCGAATGTAGGTACTGTTGACCTGGTACTCTCAATTTGGGTCACCCTAGTTGACCCGGAGCCGCACCTATAGTAAGTACGTTATGTATGAAGCGCTTCGGGATACTAGCCATGTTGGTGCCGATCCTCGTGATTATGATCCAGCGCTTCGGCGCCTTCTGGGACATGCTTTAGCCGGTTCCCTCTTCGTTTCACCCCACCCCGTGCAAGCGCCTTCCCGGCTGTTGTAGAATAGTCGATTGCACCCTTCGGTGCGCGGAGTTCAGGTGCGCCCGCGGCGTTCGCGGCGTGCCTTACGGTGCCTAAGCCGCACACTACGCCTCCAAGGAAATCCGGACAGGAAGGTTCGTATGTACGCAGTGATAAAGACGGGCGGGAAGCAATACCGCGTCGCTCCCGGCGACACGGTCGAGATCGAGAAGCTGCCTTGGGAAGTGGGCTCCCAGCTTGAACTGCACGGTGTGGTGGCAATCTCGACGGATACCGAACACTTGCTCACCGGCGACGCGATCGCCAACGCCAAAGTGCTGGCCACCATCACCGCCCACGGCCGCGCCGAGAAGGTTCAGGTCTTCAAGTTCAAGCGCAAGAAGCAGTACAAGCGCAAAACCGGCCACCGCCAGGCATTCACTGCGGTGAAGGTGACCGAGATCGTGGCGTAGGAGCGGCAAATGGCACATAAAAAAGGTCAAGGCACTTCCCGCAACGGGCGCGACTCGTGCGCCCAGCGTCTGGGAGTCAAAGCGTTTGGCGGGCAGATCGTTCCCGGCGGTTCGATCCTGGTAAGGCAGCGCGGCACCGTGTACAAGCCGGGCGACAATGTCGGCCGCGGCAAGGACGATACCCTGTACGCGAAGGTCAGCGGCGAAGTCGAGTTCCGCGACCGCGGCAGGATGGGCAAGTCCATTTCGATCCGCGTGCTGCCCACCGAGTAGAGCCCCACCGGGAAAAGCGGGGACAGTATACTCTGTCCACCAGGGGGACAGAGTATACCGTCCCCGTTTTTCTGCCCCATGTTCATCGACGAAGTCATAATCCGCGTGAAGGCCGGCGACGGCGGCAACGGCTGCATGGCCTTCCGGCGGGAGAAGTTCGTTCCGCGCGGCGGACCGAGCGGCGGCGACGGAGGGCGCGGGGGGACGTCGTGCTGGTCTCGAGCGGCCACTACAACACTCTCCTCCATTTCCGTTTCAACCCCGAGCACAAAGCCGAGCGCGGGCGGCACGGCGAGGGCAGCAACCGGACCGGCCGCGAGGGCGCTTCGATCGAGCTGCCCGTGCCCATCGGCACCGTGGTCTACAACGCCGGCACGGGCGAAACGCTGCACGATTTCACGACCGCGGACGATCGTTTCACGGTGGCGCGCGGCGGCCGGGGCGGGAAGGGCAACCAGCACTTCGCCACGCCCGTTCACCAGGCGCCCACCGAGCACGAGCCCGGCCGGCCTGGAGAAGACAAGCGCCTGCGGCTGGAGCTGAAGCTGCTGGCCGACGTCGGGCTGGTTGGGTTCCCCAACGCCGGAAAATCGACGCTCATCTCGCGCATCTCGGCGGCGCACCCCAAAATCGCCGACTATCCGTTCACGACGCTCGAGCCGAGCCTGGGCGTGGTGCGCCTCGACGACATGCGCACATTCGTCGTGGCCGACATTCCCGGCCTGATCGAGGGCGCTTCCGAGGGCCACGGCCTGGGCATGCGCTTCCTGCGCCACATCGAGCGCACGCGGCTGCTGGCGCACCTGGTGGACGTCTCCGGAGCGAGCGGGCGCGAGCCGGTCCACGATTTCGACGTGGTGATGCAGGAGCTGGCGCGGTTCAGCCCGGAGCTGGCCGCCAAGCCGATGATCGTGGTGGCGACCAAGCTCGACGCCGCGCAGGACCCCGAGCGCATCGACTCGCTGCGCTCAATGGCCGCCGAGCGCGGGCTGCCGTTTCACGCCATTTCGAGCGTTACCGGCGAGGGGCTGGACGGGCTCATCCGGGCGATGGCGGGGGCTGTCCTTCGGTAGGGCCGCCGGCAGCGGCTCGCTCGCCGCTCCTGGCTCTCCGCCCGCCGAAGAGCCAGCAGGATTCTCGGTGGGGGAGGGGTGTCCGTCCGTGGGACTGGGTTCCTGGTGAAATTTCCGATTCTTGAGCTGGGAGTCCAGGAGCTTGAGAGTCCGGCGGAGTTCTGCGCTGAGGCGGGTCTCGTGGCGGTTGAGGCTCTCGAGGGCGCGGGATTCGTCGCAGAGGGCCTGGTATGCGATGACGCGATCCCGCCGAGAGCTTCCACCGCCGCGCGGGTGAGCGCTTCAGGGTCGTTCCCTCCGCGCGCGGCAGCGAGATACGTCGAACCCGGGAGCGGGGTGGGCGCGGCAATTCTTGTTTTTACGGAGGTAGAGGTGGATGCGCCGCACGCGGCCAGGACCTCAGCCGCAGCCGCGGAGCCGGCGCCGAGCGCCAGCATGCGAAGAAAATCCCGCCGGGAAAATTGTTTCATGGGTTGTTCCTCGTTTCCCGCATTAGGCCATATTCTACCGGAATTGTCCATACTAAAATAATTGTTGTTGTATTTATTAATCTCGGATAACCTGTAAATTTTGTTAAAAAATAAAATTGCCGAATTCTTTCGGATTTAATTTCACGACGGTTGGCTGGAAAACCGGCTGTTCCCTGATGTGGAATAATAGAAAGTGAAGTAGTGAAATCAGGTATCGAAATTTATCCCGCTCTCGCGGGATGATGAATACCCCGCAGCTTGCCGCGCGGTCATTCATTTTTACGGCAGTTTATATATTCACTTCCGCGATATTCAAATTCGCCAAGTCGCTGCGGCCGATGCCCCAGTCGTTGCCGTATTTAATGTAGCCGAGGCGGTTTGGATCCGTCCAGCCGAAGAGTCTGGTGGCGTACGAGTCGGCCGCGACGATGTCGGCCGAGGCGATCACCGTGTCCATCTCTTTCACGTCGCTCAGGCTGCCGCCCTGCGGCCCGTTGGCGGTCAGGATCCGCACGGCATCCACCACCGTGAGCTCCGGGCGCACGTAATCCGCCAAATCCGCGATCCGGCGGTAGATGTCGGCGTGAATGGCGTTGGCCCGATCGTACACCGTGCCCATCATGTTTTTCATCCCCAGCGTCAGGCCGGTGGTGCTGTGGTTCTTGGCGATCGGCACGTTGATCACCACGTCCGCGTTGATCACCTCGCTGTAGAACTTTGCGGATTTCAGGCTGTGGCCGTTGGGGAGGTCGGTCTGGACGAATTTGGTAGCGTCAAGGTATTCCATCTGGCCGCCCGCCGCCGTCACCTGGTCGGCGATGCCGCTCGAGGCGTAGGTTTCCTGGGTGGATCCGCCGAATGGAAAATCAAACACGAGCACTTTGGCGGCGCCCGCTTCGAAGGCCATTTTGACAAGCGTCCCACCACCCACGGGTTCGTCGTTGCGGCGTACTTGTATTTCCGAACGACGCAGATATTGGGTTTGATGAGAACGTTCGCGCCCTGCTTGACGAATTGCCCGATCCCGCCGATGGCGTCCACCGCCGCGCGGGTGAGCGCTTCCGGGTCGTCGCCACCGCGGGCGACGGCAAGGTAGGCCGGCGCCGCGGCGGCGCCGTGCCGAGGTGTTCGGTGGCGGGCTCAGAGGTGGGCCCGGGCGTATCCGAGGGATCGGGGTGTTGGTCGAACCGGAAGCATTCGCGATAGATAAACCGTTGCCTACCCCGCTGTTGATCGGTCCAAACGGAGTCTGGGTCGGCGTTCCCGGCATGACTGCGGGTTTCAGTCCGCAGGCTTCGAGCAACTGGAACACGACCGCGGCTCCGGCACTCTGCGTGATGAGTGAAAGGAATTTTCGTCGGGAGATTTTTCTCATGGCAAGGATCCTATCCTTTGAACCCGGATTATATTCTCATTCCCGGCCGGATGGATGAGTATAGGAAGAGCGTCCTATGCGGGAAAGATGAAAGTGGATACGCTGATCTAAATTATTCCCATTTGTTCGCGGATTGCACGGATTATTTGAGAATTTGATTAAATATTTGGCCTATTCTTTAATAATCATTTCTCACCGCAAAGCCGCAAAGACCGCAAAGATTTTCTGGAATTCTTTGCGCCCCCGGACCGCCCGGTGGGCTGTCCGGGGCGGGCTTTGCGGAGAGAAAATTCTTTTTATCCCGCTCTCGCGGGATGACGAATACCCCGCAGCTTGCTGCGCAGTTCTTGGGCGTTGCGCTCTTTGATACCGCGTGGCTTGCCGCGCGGTCATTCATTAATCCTTCGCCGCCAGTTCCCGCAGCCGCTCAGCCGCCGATTTGGGCGTGATGTCGCGCTGGGGCTGGGCCAGCATTTCGTAGCCCACCATGAATTTGCGGATCGTGGTCGAGCGCAGCAGCGGAGGATAAAAATGGAAGTGCAGGTGCCACTCCGGATGTTCCCCGTCATGGGTGGGTTTCTGGTGGATGCCCATGCTGTAGGGGAACGGCGCGTCGAAAACCTTGTCGTACGCGCGCAGGAGGCGGCGCAGGATTTCCGCGAGCCCATCGCGCTCGGCGCCGGCCAGATCCGGCAGCGCGCCGCGGTGGGCGCGCGAAAGGAGCATCACTTCGAACGGCCACACCGCCCAAAAAGGAACGAGCGCGGTGAAATGCTCGTTTTGCCAGACGATCCGTTCTTTCTCGCGCGTTTCCAATTCCAGATAATCGCACAGCAGACAGGAACCGTGTTCCTTGCGATGGCGCGACTGGCAGGCCGTTTCCTTGGCGGGTTCGTTGGGGATCTGTTCCTCGGCCCAGATCTGGCCGTGCGGGTGCGGGTTGCTCGCGCCCATCATCGCGCCGCAGTTTTCGAAAATCTGCACATGGCGGATGCCGCGGCAGCGCGCCGAGTTCGGCATATTGCTCGCACCACAGATCCACAACCCGGCGGACGGCGTCGGGCTCCATCGCGCCGAGGGTCAGATCGTGGCGCGGGGAATAGCACAGCACACGGCAAACGCCGCGTTCGGTTTCCGCCCGCAGCAATCCGCCCCGGTCGAACGTTTCCACGGGCGCATCGGGCAGCAGCGCGGAATAATCATTTTGGAAGACGAACGTTCCGGCGTAGGCCGGATTGCGCGCGCCGCCCGCGCGTTCGTTTCCCGGGCACAGATAACATTTTGGATCGTACGCCGGCCGGACGATCGCCGGGCGCGGCGTCCACCTGGCCAAGCCACGGCCGCTGCGTGCGGTGCGGCGAGACGAGCACGTACTCGCCGGTGAGCAGGTTCAATCTTCGATGCGGATTTCCGCGCCAGACGTCCATGGATTTATCCTCAGCGGCAGATAAGTACCGGCAGGCGGCTCTTGCGCAGGGTGGCGTCCACCTGGCTGCCCAGCACCGCCTCGACCATCGGATGGCTGCCGTATCCCCCGAGAATGAGCAACTGGCTGCCCGAATTGTCGGCCGCCTGCAGAATGGCTTCCGACACCGGTCCTCTCCGCAGGAGCTTCATCGGCATGGACGCCGCGGGTGTGCAGATATTCGCCGGCTTCCTCGAGCATATCTTCGGCGTCCACGTCCGCGCCTTCCACCGTCAGCACCGTAAGCGGGATCGGCCAGCGCGCGGCCAGATACGCGGCGACGAATAGCGCTTCCTTGGCTTTCGGGCTGCCGTCGTAGGCCAGCAGCGCGCGGTCGAGCGCCGTAGCCGGCCCGGCCACCGCCAGGATCGGGCGCGGGCATTTCCGGATCAGCGCGGAGAATCCCGAGCCTAGGCGGAGCAGCGGCTGCGACGACGGCGGATGCGCCAGATGCACGACGACCAAATCCGCCAGCAGCGCGCGGTCGCAGATGGTCTTCGCCACCTCGCCCGCTTCCACCGTCATGCCGCCCACCAGCCCGGCCACCTCGCACTGGCGGGCGAACTCGTCGCGTAGCGCCTGCAGGTGCTCGTCCGTTTCCCCGCTGCGGGGCGGAGACGTGCAGCCCGTGGATCCGCGAGTGTTCGCGCAGCGCGAACCGGATCGGCCTGGTCAAGCGCGGTCTGCTCCGGATCGTCGTCGCTCAGCGGCACCAGAATCTCCCCGAACGAGCTGCCCGTCTTCGGGCGTCGCTTTCTCCTCGCGCCAGGTGCCCGCGCGCGGCCCGCTTTCCAGCGCCTCCGGAACCATCGCGCCGGCCAGGCTCTTGCCGATCCGCGCCGCAACCCGCGTGGCGCGCGGGCTGAATTTGCTGGCCAGGTCGTTCGCGGCGGAGAGCGGGCGAGATGAATTCGCCGAAGCCCTGCTGCAGTTCGGAGCGGTGCTCCGACACCCACAAATACAGATCGGCTTCCGTCCGTCCGGGGAATTCCGCGAGGAGATTCCGCTCGCGGATGGCTTCCATGACCGGCAGGTAGACCGTGTCGTACCAGTGCGCGGCGGCTTCCTCGATCGCAATATCCCGTTTTTGCTCCAGCCCCATGAAGTACTGGTGGACCTGAATGTGATCCAGGAGTTCGGCGTACATTCCCGGCGCCGTCAGTTCCAGATCGGAATCCGGCCGGGACTGGTTCAGATGCGTCCGCTCCAGGAAGTCCGTGTATTCCTCTTTGAGGATCAGATCCTCGGGATCGACGTCGGCGGGGAGCGGAACCTTGGTGGGAATCTCGTTGACGTAGGCTTCGATCGTCTCCGCGCCGAGCGCGCGGGCGACGGAGACCCGGTGATGCCCGTCCTGGACGAAATACGCGTCGCCGACCTTGACCACCTCGATCGGCGGCAGTCCGCTGCCGGCCGGATCGGTCACCATGGCCATGATGCGCGCCCAGCGTTCCTCATCCTTTGGATTCTTCGGAAGAAAGGTCCGGGTGAAATCCGTATAGCGGCCGACGCTGCCCACAATCGCCGAGAGCGGGATGTTCTGCACTCCGCGCTGCACCCCGCTGCCGTGCGTATGCAGTTTTTGGCGGACGTCTTCGAAGGAAAGCAAATCGGCCGATTTTCCCGTCAATCGGCTGAGGACTTCCTGGAGCGCGGCCTGCTGGCGCGCCCGCTGGAAATCCTGTCGGGCTTGAAAAAATCCAATCTCGTTATCGGCCATAAAGGAATGCGGGGATCATCCCCGGCGGAAATTATCCCATAGCGTAAATCTTTTTGCCATTGGCGGCGCGCAACCGGTTGAGAAGCGGCGGGCAAACGCAGGATCGGCGGAGGGCGAGCCGGAAAATGCGCTGTTCAATTGACGCTGCCCATCCGCTATGGTACACTCCGCGCCGCAATTTTCCCAAAGAGCTCCGTTTAGTTTTCTGCAATCGAAAGCGGTTTTGGGCCGGCGGAGAAAACGGCCGGGACGATCCTGGCCGGATTTCTCCGCCGCGAAACCGCCGCGAAGAATTCCAGCAGCAGCGCCGAGGTTGATTCGGGAGGCAGGATGGAACGGAACATCGTCGTCACGGAAGCCACCGGAAGGTTCATCGAAGAATACCCCGTGGAGATCGTCGAACGGAAAGGCATCGGCCATCCGGATTCGCTCTGCGACGGTATCGCCGAACGCGTTTCGGTGGAATACACGCGCTGGTGCCAGGAAAACCTGGGCGTCACCCTGCACCACAATTTCGACAAAGTGCAACTGGTGGCGGGCGAAGTGGAAGTGGGATTTCGGGAAGGGCGAGCTGCTCAAGCCGATCCACATCCAGATCGCCGGGCGCGGCACGCCGGAGTACAACGGGCGGCAGGTTCCGATGGATGCCATCGCCGTCAACGCCGCCAAGCTGCACGTCCGCGAGACGATGAAAAACCTCGACCCCGACAAGCACATGGTGATCGATTGCTTCGCCGGCCGGGGCGCGCAGGAACTCGCGCACACCGTCGACCACATCAAGGCCAACGACACCTCCTTCGGCTGCGCCCACTGGCCCCATTCGCAGGTGGAAGCCGCCGTCTTCGAAACCGCCCAATACATCAACTACAACCTGATCAAGAACGTTCCCGGTCGGCGAGGACGTCAAGGTGATGGGGATGCGCCGCGGGGAAAGCATCATCCTCACCTGCGCCGTCCCGTTCATCTCCACCGAGGTAAAGGACATGGCGGAATACCAGGAGGCGCGCAAAGGCGTCCACGATTCGATCCAAGCCTACGCCGGGCAATTCGCCCCGAAACGCAAGATGACGGTCGAAGTCAACACGGCCGACGACGACGCCGCCGGCGAGGTGTACCTGACGATGACCGGCACCTCGGCCGAATGCGGCGACGACGGCTCGGTCGGGCGCGGCAACCGCATCACCGGGCTGATCACGCCCTTCCGCACCGCTTCGCTGGAAGCGGCGGCCGGCAAGAATCCGATTTCCCACGTCGGGCAAAATCTACAACGTGCTCGCCTTCCTGGCCGCCCAGGAAATCATCAAGGAAGTTCCCGAGGTGCAGGAAGCCAGCGTCTACATACTTTCGCAAATCGGCCATCCGCTGGATCTGCCGCTGATCGCCACCGCCACGATCAAGCCGCACAACGGGGGATTGACCCCGGCGCTCGAGGAGAAGGTCCGCGCGGTGCTGGACCGCCGGTTGGAGCATGTGCACGATGTGCGCAAGATGATGGCGGAACAAAAAATCAAAATGTACTAAAGAAAAATCGCTCCCGCTGAAATCTCCGCGACCGCGGGGGTTTTTTACCACGGATTACACGGATAAAAACCGGATGGCACGGAAGCGATTACAGAAATTACGTTTTTATTGAAGGGGCGACCAATGTTGGGCGCGGCTGCTTGGAGCAGGAAAAATGCTTAGGGCTTCAATTCGGAAAAAGTCGTCGCATAATTGTCATTGCGAGCGACCGAAGGGAGCGAAGCAATCTCCTCAATTGCGACCGTATTTATTCCCTCAACTAATGGGAATGATTATCCTTCTGGTATGGTAGAAAATCAGATTGCTGCCCTCGCGCTTGCCCTCGCGAAGCGGGGAAGAGGGGGCCGAGGCGGGGCTCGCAATGACATCGATTATTTCTTCCTCGGCCGTTCGTAGTAACGTCCTCATTATTAAACGGAAGAGGGCCACTTCATCAATAGTATTCATTGCAACCAAAAATTATTCCGAAATAAACTTCTCCCGCCCGTTCATAAATTCGCGATACATCCGGTAATATTCGGTTTGTTCATACTCCGTCCGGCGAATGGCGTGATCGTCGAAGCAGTAGATCGCCGCGCCGGGGCAGGCCAGCAGGATCGGCGAATGGCTGGCGATGAAAAATTGCGCATGGCCGTCGCCGCTCTCCCGCGCCAGATAATTGAGGAGTTCCACCTGGCTTCTGGGGGAGAGCGCGGTTTCCGGCTCGTCCAGGAAAAATACCCCGGCGATCGGAAAACACTTTGCGGAAATAACTCAAGATCGATTGCCCGTGGGACAGGCTGACCAGCGAATCGCCTCCGAAATATTTCAACTGGCCGGGATCGTTTACGGCCCACTCGTCCACGATTTCCGAAAAGAATTGAAAATAATTGGATCCGAAATAGATCCCGGGAACCCGGTCGCCGGTCCAGTCGATGCTGAGAAAATCGGGGAATTGATAAACGAAGGGATTGCGCTGAACCCGCCGCCGTTCGGTTTCGCGCCAGATGTGCGCCCCGCTGCGGATCGCCAATGCCTGCAGCAGCGTGGACTTTCCCGCAGCCGTTTTCCCCGATGAAAAAGGTGACCGGCGCGGCGAAGGAAAGCGCCAGCGGTTTTTGAAAGACGGGGAGGTTAAAGGGGTAATACTCCCGCGTGGGATAAGCGTTCGTTTCCAGCCGAAGGTTTTGAATGTACACGGCGCAGCCTGAACCCGGGGGGTTACAGCTTGTAGCCGAACTTGCGCAGCATGGCCTTGCGCTCGGCGATTTCCTTTTCGGATTCCACACCGCGCGGAGAGACCCCGTCGATCACCCCCAAAATCCCCGCGCCTTGTTCCGATGACGGCCACGATCACCTGAACGGGGTTGGAGGTGGCGCAGAAAATCCGGCATACTTCGGGGACGTTCTTGAATGGCGTTAAGTACGTTGATCGGGAAGCCGTTTTCCATGCAGATCAGAAAGGCGTGGCCCGCCCCGATGGCGAGAGCGTTTTTCCTGCGCCAGGTCGATCATCGCTTCCGACGTGCCGGAAATGCGCAGCAGCGCCGGGCCCGAAGCCTCGCAAAACGCCAGGCCGAATTTAATCCCCGGGACGGAGCCGACCAGCGCTTCGTGCAGATCCTCGACGGATTTGATGAAGTGGGTTTGGCCGAGAATGATATTGACGGAATCGGGTTTTTCGATCGCGACGAGTGCGGATGTCCATGGAACCTCCGCAGAGCCACCCATCCCCGCTTCCCAAGAACGCGATTTTTACTTCACGGGATTTATCTTCCCTTCCCCCTTCCCGTAATAGGAAGGGGGAAGGGAAGGGTCGGGGGTTAGATCAGGGAATGCGCATTATTCTTGCGCCGTAGTCTACCATACTTAAAATCACGCCCGGATGCGTGGAAATCAAAACGGCAGAGCGAAGGCTCTGCCGTTTTGCTGTTCTTTTGCGCGTCGACGGATGGTCAATCCCCGCCGATGGAGAGCAATCCATAACCGATCTTGGGCGGGCGGGCTTTCTCTTCGTCCTTCCCGAACTTCACCGTATCGCCGGTGTCGGTGACGGCTTCCACCGACAGCCCAAGCGATTGCAGTTCCTTGACCAGCACGCGGAACGAGGCGGGAATCCCCGGTTCCTCGATTTTTTCGCCTTTGACGATCGCCTCGTAGGCTTTGACGCGCCCCTGCACGTCGTCGGATTTGATCGTGAGCATTTCCTGCAGGGTGTACGCCGCGCCGTAGGCTTCCAGGGCCCACACTTCCATTTCCCCGAAGCGCTGGCCGCCGAACTGCGCCTTGCCTCCCAGCGGCTGCTGGGTGACGAGCGAGTACGGGCCGGTGGAGCGGGCATGGACTTTGTCTTCCACCAGGTGGTGGAGCTTGAGCATGTACATCACCCCGACGGTGACCGACTGGTCGAAGGGTTCGCCGGTCTTGCCGTCGCGCAGGACTTGCTTGCCCAGGATCGGGCTGGGAGTGCCCTTCGTCTGGGTGATCTCTTCGCTCTTCCGCCGAATGCCGTCGCTGTCGAGCCCGGTGGTGGGAACGTCCATGCTGCGCAGCCAGAGCGTCAGACCGGCGTCGATCGCGGCCTGGTCGAGGGCGTGCCGTTCGGTTTGCGCCAGCGGCGTGGTGTCGTCGAAGCGGAAGAAGGTTTGCGGGATTGAAACCCTTTTCCTTGAGCCATTCGATCGTGGCCGCCCGCTTGGCGTACATCATGTCGGTGGCGAGCAGATCCTTTTTATAGGAGCGCGAGGGCAGCGTGTTTTCCAGGTACAGACGCCGCACTTCGTCGTCGTCGACCAGCGATTCCTCGTCCGAGATCCTGCTGCGCGGCCCATTTCCAGGCCCGGATCGTCATTTCGTCCCAGGTGCGCTCGATCATCCAGGCGCGGGCGAGCTCGGCCTCGATTTCAAATTCGTCCGCCCCGTCGAAAACCGGCGAGATGGCGCGGAAACCGAGGTTGGAAACCGCCCAGCCCAGGTGCGTTTCGAGGATTTGGCCGATGTTCATACGGCCGGGAACGCCGAGCGGGTTGAGGATGATGTCGACCGGCGTGCCGTCTGTCGAGGATAGGGCATATCCTCGACCGGAACGACGCGCGAGACCACGCCTTTGTTGCCGTGGCGGCCGGCCATCTTGTCGCCTTCGGTGATCTTGCGCCGCTGGGCAACCGAGACGCGGACGGTTTTTTCCACGCCGGCCGGCAGATCGTGATGCTCGTCGCGGGTGAAAATCTTGACGTCCACCACTTTGCCGCGTTCCCCGTGCGGCAGCCGCAGCGAGGTGTCTTTGACGTCGCGCGATTTTTCGCCGAAGATCGCGCGCAGCAGCTTTTCCTCGGGCGAGAGTTCCTTTTCGCCCTTGGGGGTGATTTTTCCGACCAGGATGTCGTTCGGTCCGACTTCGGCGCCGATGCGCACGATCCCGTGCTCGTCGAGGTCCTTGAGCGCTTCCTCGCCGACGTTGGGAATGTCGCAGGTGATTTCCTCCGGCCCGAGTTTGGTGTCCCGGCTTTCCACTTCGTGCTTCTCGATGTGGATCGAGGTGAATTTGTCTTCCTGCACCAGACGCTCCGAGATCAGCACCGCGTCTTCGTAGTTGCCGCCCTCCCAGGAAAGGAAGGCCACCACCACGTTCTGCCCGAGGGCCAGTTCGCCCAGTTCGGTCGAGGAGGAATCGGCGATCACGTCGCCCGATTTGTATCTTCTGCCCCTTGACCACGGCCGGACGCTGGTCGATGCAGGTGCTTTGGTTGGAGCGCGTGTATTTGCGCAGCTTGAAGATTTTCTTGCCCTTGCTGGTTTGCACCACCACCTGGTCGCTGATCACCGAGATCACCTGGCCTTCCACGTCGGTCAGGATCACCTGTCCCGAATCCAGCGCTGCCTGGGGTTCGATCCCGGTGGAGACCAGCGGCACTTCGGGCCGGATGAGCGGCACGGCCTGGGCCATGCATGTTCGAGCCCATCAGGGCGCGGTTGGCGTCGTCGTGCTCCAGGAACGGGATCAGTCCGGCGGAAATTCCGACGATCTGGCGCGGGGCCACGTCCATGTAATCGATCTGGGCGGGCGTGGCGAACATAAAGCGCGAATGGTTGCGGCAGGAAGCCCGGCCGCGCACGAATTCCGAATGTTCGTTGAGCGGCGCGTTGGCCTGGGCGATGATGAATTTGTCTTCCGTGTCGGCGGTGATGTAAAGCGTCTCGGCGGAGACGAACGGCACGATCGGGATTTCGCCGCCCACCTGGGCGAGCTTCCCGGCGCAGGTCCTTGGTGATCAGCTCGCCCTTCTTGACCAGCACGTCCTTGCCGTTCTGCTTGAGCACGTCCTCGGCCAGATGGCGCCCGATCAGCCGCGCGTCGCCGGCCGGGAAGGATTTATAGACCTTGCGGTAGGGGGTTTCGATGAAGCCGAAGGGATTGACCTTGGCGTAGGAGGCCAGGCGGCCGATCAGGCCGATGTTCGGGCCTTCCGGCGTTTCGATCGGGCAGATCCGGCCGTAGTGGGATTGATGGACGTCGCGCACGTCGAAGCCCGCGCGTTCGCGCCGCAGCCCGCCGGGCCCGAGGGCCGAGAGGGTGCGCTTGTGGCGCAGTTCCGCCAGCGGGTTGGTCTGATCCATGAATTGCGAGAGCTGGCTGGAGCCGAAGAATTCGCGCACCGCCGCGACGATCGGGCGGATGTTGATCAGGTTCATCGGCGAGAAGGATTCCTGGTCGCGGATCGACATGCGCTCGCGCACCACGCGCTCCGTCCGGCGCAGGCCGATGCGCATCTTGTTCTGGATCAGCTCGCCGACGGTCTTGACGCGGCGGTTGCCGAGGTGGTCGATGTCGTCCGGGCTTTCCAGCCCGTTGTTGATCAGGATCAGCCGCTCGATCAGCTTGAGGATGTCCCAGGCGGTGACGGTGCGGTGGCTGAGCGGGACCCGCGCATGCAGGTCCAGCTTCTGGTTCAGTTTGTACCGGCCCACCCGTTCCAGGTCATACCGGCGCTGGTCGAAGAGCTGCTCCTGCATGTATTGGCGCGCGTTGTCGAGTGTCGAAGGATCGCCCGGGCGCATCCGCTTGTAGAATTCGATCAGCGCTTCCTGCGCCAGGGTCCGCTTGTCGCGCGGTTCCCAGGTCGGTTCCTGCTTGATGGTGTTGGCGATGAACGTGCGGGCGGGGTTGGTGTCGGATTCCTGGAAAAGGGCGAGGATCTCCGCGTCGGTGCCCGTCCTGCAGGGGGGAATCGGGTATGTCCGCCGAGACCGCGGCCAGCGCGCGCAGGAGCATGGTCACCGGCACCGTGCGTTTGCGGTTGAAGCGGATGATCAGATAATCGCTCTTGCGGGTCTCGAACTCCATCCAGGCGCCGCGGTCCGGGATCAGCTTGGCCGAAGCCAGCAGCCGGCCGGTGGCGCGGTCTTCCTCGGCTTCGAAATACACGCCCGGCGAGCGGATGAGTTGCGAGACCACCACCCGTTCGCTGCCGTTGATGATGAACGTGCCCTTTTCCGTCATCAGCGGCATGTCGCCGAGGAAGATATCCTGCTTGATGGGTTCGGGGACTTCCGTCCCGATCAGCAGCACCGAAACATACAGCGGCGCGGCATAAGTGATGTCCCGCTCGAGGCAGTCTTCGATGGAGTACTTGGGTTCTTCGAACCAGAATTTAAGGCCCCACTGCTGCGCTTCCGGGCTGTTGCCCGGGGAAGTACAGGCGCATGCCTTTGTTGAAGGATTCGATCGGGGAGATTTCGTCGAACAGTTCCGCCAGCCCGTCCTTGATAAACCACTGGAAGGAATCCAGCTGGACTTCGATCAGGTTCGGGAGGCTTTGAATCTCGGGGATGCGAGCGTAGGATTTGCGTCCGCTTAAGGCCATAGCGTTCTCCTAATCCGCGGCCGGACAATAGACTTCCCCCCGGCGGAGGAAAGTCTTTCCTGTCGTATCCGGCCGAAAAAGTGTCGAAATAGTCATTTGGGCGAACGAGTATTATACGGCCCGATTCTATGTAATGTCAAGAGAACAGATAAATCAAGTCAATTCATATCCGAAATATAGGCCATTCCATGCGTCCGGGACTGTTTGCGGGCGGGATTCTACCCCGGCAAACATGGAAAATCTGCTTGACTCCCCTTTTTCCTCATGATAGAATTGCCGCCCGTTGCCCTGATTCTCACCTTGAGCGACCGGAAAAATGCGGGCGCTCGAATTTCATAGTCGTCGCGTGGGGCGAGGCCATCATGCATGTTGGATGGCCTCCCCTACTGCAAGGGGCGGGTGATTTTTCGTTCGAGGATTGGTCTTGGGAGGGACATCGTGCCGACAATCAATCAATTGGTCCGCAAGGGCCGGCACTGGAAGAAAACGAAAAGCAAGGCTCCGGCGCTGCTCTACACGCTCAACGCCCGGAAGCAGAAGCGAATTCGCCAACCGCGCGGCGCCCCGCAAAAACGCGGCGTGTGCACGGTCGTGCGAACGATGACCCCGAAGAAACCGAACTCCGCGCTGCGCAAGATCGCGCGCGTTCGCCTCACCAACGGCATCGAAGTGACGGCGTATATCCCGGGCGAGGGCCATTCGCTGCAGGAGCACTCGGTGGTTCTGGTGCGCGGCGGACGCGTGAAGGACCTCCCGGGCGTGCGCTATCACATCGTGCGCGGAACGCTCGACACCACCGGCGTGGAAGCCCGCCGGCAGGGCCGCTCCAAGTACGGCAACAAGCGGCCGAAGGAAACCAAGAAGGAATAATCGCGGTCCGTCGGGATGATCCGGCGGGCTCGGCATACTCAGGAGTTTGGATCATGGCGAGAAGAGAACGCAAGACGTCGCGGGGAGTTCCACCCGGACGTCCGCTACAACAGCGTAAAGGTCAACCGCTTCATTCACCAGGTGATGCGCCGCGGGAAGAAAAGCACCGCCACGACGATCGTCTACAACGCCTTCGCGCTGATCCAGGAACGCAGCCAGAAGGAACCGCTGGAGATCTTCGAACAGGCGCTGCGCAACGTCGGCCCGACCGTCGAAGTTAAACCGCGGCGGGTGGGCGGCGCGACGTACCAGGTGCCGGTGGAAGTGGAAGCCGACCGCCGGGATTCGCTCGCGGTCCGCTGGATTCTCGCCGCCAGCCGCGCCCGCGGCGGAAAATCGATGATCGAACGCCTGGCCGGGGAACTGCTCGACGCGTCCAACAATACCGGCGCGGCCGTGAAGAAACGGGAAGAAACGCACAAGATGGCCGAGGCCAACCGCGCCTTCGCCCATTACCGATGGTAGAGTTCGCTTTAACAAGAAGACGATGAGGTTCTTGGCGGGAAGCCTGGTGATCGACCTGGCCCCGTAAGACCAGGTCGGGGAGCCGGAGGCGAAACCCGGTTCCACCAGGATCGAACAAAGGAAGAAGAAGAGATGGCACGCCAGTTCCCGCTGGAGCGATATCGAAATATTGGCATCATTGCGCACATCGATGCCGGAAAAACCACCACCACCGAGCGCGTGTTGTATTACACGGGCCGGACCCACCGCCTGGGATCGGTCGACGACGGCACCACCGTCACCGACTGGATGGACCAGGAGCGCGAACGCGGCATCACCATCGTGGCCGCGGCGGTCAGCGCGGAGTGGAAGGGTTACTTCGTTAACATCATCGATACGCCCGGGCACATCGACTTCACCGCCGAAGTGCAGCGCTCCTTGCGCGTGCTCGACGGCGGGGTGGTGGTGTTCGACGCCGTGCAGGGCGTGGAGCCCCAGAGCGAGACCGTCTGGCGCCAGGCCGACCGCTACAGCGTGCCGCGCATCTGCTTCATTAACAAGATGGACCGCACCGGCGCGTCGTTCGACCGCAGCGTGCAGAGCATCCGCCAGCGGCTGGGCGCCAACCCGATCCCGGTTCAGCTTCCGATCGGGGAGGAAGCCGGCTTCCGCGGGGTGATCGACCTCCTGGACAAGCCAGGCGATCCTCTGGACCGACACGACCGGAGAAGCGCCGAGCGTCGTGGAAATTCCGCCGGAGTTCCGGGCCGAAGCCGAAACGCCGGCGGGCCCAGATGGTGGAACAGATCGCCGAACTCGACGAGACCCTCACCCTGAAGTATCTCGAGGGCCACGAAATCGCGGTCGAGGAACTGAAAGCCGCGCTGCGGCGCGAAGTGATCAAGGGCAAGGCGACGCCGGTGCTGTGCGGGTCGGCGCTGAAGAACAAGGGCGTGCAGCTTCTGCTCGACGCGGTGGTGGATTACCTGCCCTCGCCGCTGGATCTTCCCCCCCATCACGGGGTTCACCCCGGAACGGGGGAAGAGGAAGCCCGCAGCGCGGACGAGCATGCGCCGCTCAGCGCCCTGGTCTTTAAAATCGTTTCCGATCCGTACGTCGGCCGCCTGGCATACTTCCGGGTGTATTCCGGAACGATGAAGCAGGGCGCCAACGTCTTGAATTCGGTTCGCGGCAAGCGCGAACGCGTCGGCCGGCTGATCCGCATGTACGCGGACCGGCGCGAGGAAATCGACGAAATTCTGGCGGGCGACATCGCCGCCGTGCTGGGCATGAAAGACACCTTCACCGGCGATACGCTCAGCGACATTAACAATCCGATCCTGCTGGAAAACATCACCTTCCCGGAGCCGGTCGTCTCG
Source organism: uncultured Chloroflexia bacterium (assembly GCA_963780865.1). GTDB lineage: Bacteria > Chloroflexota > Anaerolineae > Anaerolineales > RBG-16-64-43 > FEN-1073. The sequence goes on from CAWADT010000023.1 coordinate 32,802, forward strand.
GTGGCGATCGAGCCGAAGAGCATGGCCGACCAGGACAAGCTTTCCCAGGCGCTGCACAAACTCTCCGAAGAGGACCCCACCTTCCGGGTGCACAACGACGAAACCACCGGACAGACGATCATCTCCGGCATGGGCGAATTGCACCTGGACGTGCTGGTCGAGCGAATGCGCCGGGAGTTCAACGTGCACGCGAACGTCGGCCGGCCGCGGGTGGCTTACCGCGAATCGATCACCCGCGCGGTGGCCAAGTCCGAGTACCGCTACATCAAGCAGACCGGCGGGCACGGGCAGTATGGACACGTGGTGATGTCGCTCGAACCCGGCGCGGCGGGGTCGGGGGTGATTTTCGAAGACAAAATCACCGGAGGCTCGATCCCCAAGGAGTACATCCCGGCCGTGGAGAAGGGCGTGAAGGAAGCCGCCGAGGCCGGCGTGCTGGCGGGATATCCGGTGGTGGATATCAAAGTCACGCTGAAGGACGGCTCGTTCCACGAGGTGGATTCGAACGAGATGGCCTTCAAAATGGCGGCCACCTTCGCCTTTCGCGAGGGCGTGCAAAAAGGCGGGCCGGTCCTGCTCGAACCGGTGATGAAAGTGGAAGTGATCTCGCCGGAGGAATACCTCGGCGACGTGATGGGAAATCTGGCCGGGCGGCGCGGCATGATCGGCGGGATCGAACCCCGGCCGGGGAACGTCCAGGCGGTGCATGCGATGGTGCCGCTGGCGGAGATGTTCGGATACGCGACCGAGTTGCGTTCCTCCACTCAGGGACGCGGCGTGTTTACGATGGAATTCGATCATTATCAGGCGCTTGCCGAGGCGGAAGCTCAGGAAGCGATGAGCAAGACCTAGGCAGGATCGGAGCCGCGCAGTCGGCGTTCTGTAACGCAAGGGAGACGATGCCATGGCGAAGGAAAAATTTGTCCGCAACAAACCGCACCTGAACGTGGGGACGATGGGGCACATCGACCACGGGAAGACGACGCTGACGGCGGCGATCACGAAGGTGGCGCAGCTGCAGGGGCGGGGGCAGTTCCGGGCGTACGACACGATCGACAACGCGCCGGAAGAGAAGGAGCGCGGGATCACGATCAACATCGCCCACGTGGAATACGAGACGGAAAAGCGGCACTACGCGCACGTGGACATGCCGGGGCACCGGGATTACATCAAGAACATGATCACGGGCGCGGCGCAGATCGACGGGGCGATCCTGGTGGTGGCGGCTCCGGACGGGCCGATGCCGCAGACGCGGGAACACGTGCTGCTGGCGCGGCAGGTGGAAGTGCCGTCGATCGTGGTGTACTTGAACAAAGTGGACATGATGGACGACCCGGAACTCCTGGAGCTGGTGGAACTGGAGCTGCGGGAACTGCTGACGTCGTACCAATTTCCGGGGGACAAGACCCCGATCATTCGCGGGTCGGCGCTGAAGGCGCTGGAGAGCACGAGCAAGGATCCGAACGCGCCGGAATACAAGTCGATCTTGGAGATCCTGAAGGCGGTGGACGACTTCATTCCGGAGCCGGTGCGGCACACGGAACTGCCGTTCATGATGTCGATCGAGGACGTGTTCTCGATCAAAGGGCGGGGGACGGTGGTGACGGGGCGGATCGACCGGGGGATCGTGAAGGTGGGGGACCCGCTGGAGATCATCGGGCTGCACGAGACGAAGACGACGGTGTGCACGGGCGTGGAGATGTTCCACAAGCTCTTGGACCAGGGGCAGGCGGGGGACAACGTGGGGGTGCTGCTGCGGGGGATCGAGCGGGAGCAGGTGGAGCGGGGCCAGGTGCTGGCGAAACCCGGCTCGATCACGCCGCACAGGAAATTCAAGACGCAAGTGTACGTGCTGAAGAAGGAAGAAGGGGGGCGGCACAAGGCGTTCTTCACGGGTTACCGGCCGCAGTTCTACATTCGGACGATGGACGTGACGGGGGTGCTGACGCTGCCGGAAGGGGTGGAGATGGTGATGCCGGGGGACACGGTGAACCTGACGGTGGAGTTGATCGTGCCGGTGGCGCTGGAGAAGGGCTCGAAATTCGCAATTCGCGAAGGCGGTCTGACCGTGGGCGCCGGCGTGATCACTGAAATCATCGATTAGGCGACAATCATGGCGCGACAAAAAATCCGCATCCGTCTAAAAGCATACGACCACCGCATCCTGGATCAATCGGCCAAACGCATCGTGGAGGCGGCGGAACGGAACGGAGCCCACGTGGTGGGTCCGGTTCCCCTTCCGACCGAGCGCGAACTGTTCACCGTTCGCCGCGGCGCCTACATCGACAAGGATTCGCACGAACACTTCGAAATTCGCACGCACAAGCGCCTGATCGAAGTGCTCGAGCCCGATGCCAAGACGCTCGATGCCCTGATGCGGTTGAATTTGCCGGCGGGCGTTGATGTGGAGATGAAAATCTAGTTCGCCAGGAAGCGCCGCCCGGAAAGAACCCGACCGGCACTGCGCGCAAGCGCAGACGGCGGGTTGACTGACGGGCGCAAGGATGATGCAGCCCTTCCCAGGCTGACAGTCCTAGGCCAGCAGAGGAGACAAAGGATGAAGGGATTAATTGGGAAAAAATTGGGCATGGCCCAGGTTTTCGACGACGCCGGGCGATTGATTCCGGTGACGATCATTGAAGCCGGGCCGTGTTTTGTTGCCCAGGTCCGCACGGTGGAGAAGGAAGGCTATTCCGCCGTGCAGCTTGGATTCGGGGAAGTGAAAAGCAAGCGGCTGACGACCGGGGAGCTGGGCCATCTGCAGAAGGCCTCCCTGGCGCCGTTGAAATACCTGCGGGAATTCCGGGTGGATGCCGGCGAGGCGCCGAAAGCGGGCGACCGCGTCGGGGTGGATATTTTTAAGGCCGGCGAAAAGGTGGACGTCGTCGGCAATTCCAAGGGGAAGGGTTTCCAGGGCGGGGTGAAGCTGCACGGTTTCGCGGGCGGCCCGAAAACGCACGGGGCTTCCGACCGGCAGCGCGCTCCCGGCTCGATCGGATCCACGACCACGCCGGGCCGGGTCTACCGCGGCAAGCGGATGGCCGGCCACATGGGCACCGTTCGGGTCACCTCTTCCGGATTGCGGGTGGCCCTGGTTGATTCAGAACGAAACCTGTTGGGATTGGCCGGCAGCGTGCCGGGACCCAAAGGCGCGATTGTCGTCATCCGCGAAGCGCGCAAACAGTGAGCGACCGCGCTGCAAACCGGCACGGCATCGAGAGGCGCAACTCCCAAGAACATGCGCTGCAACCTGCGGGGTATTGCTAATCCCGCGGCAGCGGGATAAGCGAAAATCCACCGGCGAGAGAAGGGAAGCGACAGCGATGGAAGTCGACGTGATGAACATGAAGGGCAAGGTGGTGCGTTCGGTGGAATTGCCGGCCGCGATCTTCGAGGCGCCCGTCCGCAAGGACCTCATGCATCAGGCGCTGGTCTACCAGCAGGCGAACGCGCATCTGGGCACCCGGAAAACCAAGGGTCGCGGGGAAGTGAGCGGCGGCGGACGCAAACCATGGAAGCAGAAGGGCACGGGACGGGCCCGCCAGGGTTCAACGCGCGCGCCTCAGTGGCGCGGCGGCGGCAAAGTCCATACGCCCGTTCCCCACAGCTACACGCTGCACATGCCCAAACAAATGCGCCAGGCCGCGCTGCGCTCGGCCCTTTCGGTAAAAATTTCTGAGAAGGCGATCGTGATCGTGGACCGGATCGCCCTGCCGCGGGTCAACACCCAGGCGATGGCCAAGGCCCTCGTGACGGTGGCCGGAACGGAAGACGCGCTCGTTCTCCTTCCGGATCGCAACGAAGCCGTCGAGCGCTCCACGCGCAATCTGGCCAAGGCCAAGACACTGCGCGCCGGTTATTTGAACATCCGGGATTTGTTCAAGTACGAAAAGCTGGTCCTGGCGCTGGAGTCGCTGGAGCAAATTCAGAAATGGCTGGATCCGGGGAGGGCCGAATGACGGAACACCTGGAAAATATTCTGCGCCGCCCGATCATTTCGGAAAAATCGATCCGTTTGGCCAAGGAAAGCCAGTACACTTTCGAAGTCCTTTCCAGCGCCAACAAGATCCAGGTCAAACACGCGGTGGAGAAGATGTTCGAAAACGTGAAAGTCGCCCACGTGGAAATCGTGGTGGCAACGCCAAAGACCACCCGCTCGCTGCGGACCCGCCGAACGCGCAGCCGCCGGGGGAGCTATAAAAAAGCGATCGTTAAACTCTCGAAGGGGACCATCCCCATCTTTGAAGGGGTGAAGGGATAACGCCATGCCGGTGAAAACGTACAAACCCACCTCGCCGGGGCGGCGCGGGATGACGAGTTCCAGTTTTGAAGAGGTGACCAAGCACACGCCGGAGAAGTCGCTGCTGATCCACAAGCAGAAGCGCGGCGGACGGGACGCCTACGGCCGCATCAGCGTGCGCCACCGGGGCGGCGGAAGCCGCCGGCACCAGCGCCTGATTGATTACAAGCGCGACAAATTCGACATTCCCGCCAAAGTGGCGGCCATCGAGTACGACCCGAACCGCTCGGCGCGGATCGCGCTCCTGAACTACATCGACGGGGAAAAGCGCTACATCATCGCCCCGCTGGAACTGAAGGTCGGCGATACGATCGTCTCCGGCACCAAGGCCGAAATCCGGCCGGGCAACGCCATGCCGATCTCGCAAATTCCGGTGGGCACGCTGATCCACAACGTCGAACTCCAGGAAGGCAAGGGCGGGCAGCTCGTCCGCTCGGCGGGGACGGGCGCGCAGCTCCTGGCCAAGGAAGGCGAATACGCCCAGCTGCGCCTGCCGTCCGGCGAAATGCGCCTGATCCGGCAGACGTGCTACGCGACGATCGGGATCGTGGGCAACGTGGATCGGCGCAACATCAAACTCGGCAAGGCCGGCCGCAAACGCCACATGGGCATCCGCCCGACCGTCCGCGGGACGGCCATGTCGCCGCGCGACCATCCGCACGGCGGCGGCGAGGGACGCCAGCCGACGGGCCTTCCGGGTCCGAAGAGTCCGTGGGGCAAGCCGACGCGCGGGTACCGCACCCGCAATAATAAGAAGACCGACCGGTACATCGTCCGGCGGCGGCCTTCCAAGCGCAAATAAGGCCGGGTCTGACGAGGAGAAGACATTATGTCGCGATCGCTGAAGAAGGGGCCGTTCATTGACCCCAAGATTCTCAAAAAAGTGGAAGCCATGAACCAGAAGGGCGAGAAAAAAGTCGTCCGCACCTGGAGCCGGGCCAGCACCATCTTCCCGCAAATGGTCGGGCACACCATCGCCGTGCACGACGGCCGGCGGCATGTTCCGATTTACATCACCGAGAACATGGTCGGCCACCGGCTGGGCGAATTCGCCCCGACGCGCACGTTCCGGGGACACGTAACCAAGGAAGCCGTCACCGCGGCGGGGGCGGCGCCGGCGGAAGCTCCGAAGGAGGGCGAACATGAGTGAGGTTCGCGCCAAGCTCCGCTATTCCGGATCCTCCGCCCAGAAAATGCGGCGGGTGATGACCGCCGTGCGGGGAGCCAAGGCCGAGGAAGCGCTGACCTTTCTGCAGGCGATGCCACAGACCGGAGCCGCGCGCCTCGCCAAGCTCCTCAAATCCGCCATCGCCAATGCGGTGGAAAATCAGGGGCTGCACAAGGAAGACCTGATCGTTGCGCAAATTTTCGCCAACGAAGGCCCCACCCGCAAGTGGCGCCGCTTCGGCGCCCGGGGCCGGTTCAAACCGATGCTTCGGCGGTCGTCGCACGTGACGATCGTATTGCGCGATGTGGAATAACCGCGCGTTCCGGAAATCATCAGACCAGGAGCAGGTATGGGTCGCAAAGTAAATCCGATCGGATTTCGCCTCGGGATCAACAAAACGTGGGAGAGCCGGTGGTTCGCCGAAGGGAAGGAATACGCCCAGCGGCTGCATCAGGACGCCGAGATCCGCCGGCTGATCCTGAAAAACGCCACCGACGCAGCCATCGCGCGCGTGGAAATCGAGCGCGACCACAATCTGGTGCGGGTATTCGTCTTTACGGCCAAGCCGGGCGTCTTCATCGGCCGCAAGGGCGCCGCCGTCAAGGAACTGCGTCAGCATCTGGAAAAGATCACCGGCTGCAAAGTAGACCTTAAAGTCCAGGAAATCAGCCAGCCGGATATGGAAGCGACCCTGGTGGCCGATAATATTGCGCGCCAGTTGGAACGCCGGATCAGCCACAACCGCGCCATGAAGCGCGCCGTGGCCCAGGCGATGCGCCAGGGCGCCCAGGGCGTCAAGATCATGTGCGCTGGCCGGCTTTCGGGAAGCGAAATGAAGCGGACCGAATGGATGCGCGAAGGGCGCGTGCCGCTGCAGTGGCTGCGGGCGGATATCGACTTCGCCCGTTCCGAAGCGCGGACCACGTACGGGCGGATTGGGGTGAAGGTCTGGATCTTCAAGGGCGAGTCGCGTCCAGAGGCCGAAGGGAAAGTGGAAGTGACCGAGGGCGCCTACGTCTCGGAATAGGCACGATCCCCGCGAAGCCTTCCGGCGCGCACAGGGCGCCGGCGGAGTGCGGGTGTGGAGGAAGATGACATGTTGATGCCAAAGCGCGTCAAATGGCGCAAACAAATGCGCGGCCGCATGACCGGGCACGAAACCCGCGGGACGGAACTGTCGTTCGGGGAATACGGGCTGCAGGCGCTCGAGCCGGGCTGGCTTACCCAGCGGCAGATCGAAGCCGCGCGGCGGGCCCTGGTGCATTCCATGAAGCGGCGCGGAAAGATTTGGATCCGGATTTTCCCGGACAAGCCGGTCACCCAGAAAGCCGCCGAAACCCGCATGGGCAAGGGCAAAGGCGCGGTCGACCACTGGGTGGCGGTGGTGAAACCCGGACGGATTATCTTCGAAGTGGGCGGATTGCCCGAGGACGCCGCGCGGGATGCGCTGCGGCTCGCGGCTTTCAAATTTGGATTGAAAACAAAAATGATCGCCAAGCTGGAAACCACAGGCCGAGCGGAGTAATGCGGATGAATACCGAAGAGATGCGCGCCCTGAACACGGAAGAATTGCAGCTGCAATTGGATCAGGCCTGCAGGGATCTTATGAACCTGCGCTTCCAATTCACCATGGGTCAGCAGACCGACACCTCGAGGCTGAAGATCGCGCGGCGGAACATCGCCCGGATGAAAACCCTCCTGCGCGAGCGTGAGCTGGAAGCTGCCCGGGAAGGAAAGAGCCAATGACGAACCCGCGCCGACGGATGATCGGAACCGTAATCGGAACGAACATGATGAAGACCGTCGTGGTCCGGGTGGACCGCACCGTGCGCCACCCGCTGTACGGCAAGGTCGTGCACCGCAGCCAGAAGTTCCTGGTCCACGATGAACGCGGCTGCCAGAAGGGGGATCAGGTGGAGATCGTCGAAAGCCGCCCGATCTCCAAGCGCAAGCGCTGGGTGGTGGAGACGGTGCTCGCGCACGGCCGCCAGATCAAGGAGCCGGTGAAGGCGAAGGCTCCCGCCGGAGGTGCGGAATGATCCAGCAGGAAACCCGCCTGGTCGTGGCCGATAACACCGGCGCGCGCGAGCTGCTGGTGATCCACATTCAGGGCGGATCGCGCCGCAAGACGGGCCATGTGGGCGATGTAATCGTGGCCGCGGTGAAATCCGCCGCCCCCCAGGGAACCGTGAAGAAAAGCGAGGTCGTCAAGGCGGTCATCGTCCGGACCTCGAAGGAATATCGGCGCGACGACGGATCCTACATCCGTTTCGACGATAACGCCGCGGTCATTCTCGACGCCGACGGGGAAAATCCTAAAGGGACGAGAATTTTCGGACCGGTGGCGAGGGAATTGCGCGAAAAGGGATTCATGAAAATCGTCTCCCTGGCGCCGGAAGTCATCTGACAGGAGTTGCACCGTGGATATCAAGAAGGGCGACACAGTGGAAGTTCTCAGCGGGTCGGACCGCGGTACGCGCGGGGTGGTGCTGCACGCCATGCCCAAGGAAGAACGGCTGGTGGTGGAGGGGGTCAACCTCCAGAAAAAACACAGCCGGCAGACGACCCAGACCGGATCCGGACGCGCGATCAAGGGCGGCACGGTGGAATTCCCGGCGCCGATCCATATTTCCAACGTGATGCTGGTGTGTCCGAAATGCGAAAAACTTACGCGGGTGGTTCGCCGCTCCGGTGAAGAAGGCCGCGGGCGATTCTGCAGATCCTGCGAAAATCCGCTGGACGCCCCCCGGAAGTAGGAGAAAGAAGCATGACGCACATTCTACAAGATCGTTATCGGAAAGAGATCCTTCCCGCCATGCAACGGGAGTTTTCCTACGCCAACGTGATGCAGGCGCCGCGGGTCCGGAAAGTGGTGCTCAACGTGGGCTGCGGCGAAGCGATCGACAATCCGAAAGCGCTCGAAGCCACCGTGGCGGACGTGACGGCCATTACCGGCCAGAAGCCGGTGGTCACCAAGGCCAAGAAGAGCGTGGCGAATTTCAAGCTGCGCGAAGGCAAGGAAATCGGCGTGACGGTCACTCTGCGCGGCGAGCGCATGTGGTCGTTCCTCGACCGGTTGATGAACGTCGCCCTGCCCCGGGTGCGCGATTTCCGCGGGGTTCCGCCGGACGCATTCGACGGGCGCGGGAATTACACTCTCGGGCTCCGGGAGCAGTTGATTTTTCCGGAGATTCAGTACGACAAGATCGACAAAGTCCGCGGATTCGAAGTGACGATCGTGACCTCGGCGCGGAACGACCAGGAAGGGCGGCGCCTGCTGCAACTCATGGGCATGCCGTTCACGAAGGGATAAGACGCTATGGCGAAAAAATCCATCATCATCCGCGAAACGCGGCGAAAATATCCGGTGCGGGTCCGTAACCGCTGCAAGCTGTGCGGTCGGCCGCGGGGATACATGCGCAAGTTCCAGCTTTGCCGCATTTGCTTCCGCGAACAGGCGCTCAGCGGGATGATCCCCGGCGTGGTCAAGGCATCTTGGTAGGCGGAGGGCGTTTTTTGCCCCGCGAAGGAGAGTGAACTGATGAGTGTAATGGATCCTATTGCTGATATGCTCACCCGCATCCGCAACGGACTGCTGGCCGGGCACCCTGTGGTTGCCATGCCCGGCTCCAAGATGAAAACCGCGCTGGCGCAGATTCTCAAGGAGGAAGGCTACATCGATAAATTCGAAGTGGCCGCCGAAGGATCTCCGCAGGGAGTCCTGCGCCTGTATATGAAGTACATGGGCGAGCGCCGCGAGCGCCGTCCGGTGATCACCGGGTTGGAGCGAGTCAGCCGCCCGGGGCGGCGGGTGTACGCCAGCAAGCGGGAAATCCCGCGGGTGCTGTCGGGCCTGGGCGTTACGATCGTCTCCACCCCCAAGGGCGTCATGACCGGTGCGCGCGCCCGGAAATTGGGCGTGGGCGGGGAAGTCATCTGCAAGGTATGGTAAAGCGCGGTCCGGGTTTCCGGACCGGGTCGGAGCACTAGAAGGAGGTAGGCGTGTCGCGGATCGGACGTTTGCCGGTGAAAATACCGGCCGGAGTGAAAATTCAAATAGAAGGGACCACCGTAACGGTGCACGGCCCGAAAGGCGAGCTGGTCCGCACGTTCCCGGGGGCCTTGAGTTTCGTGCATGAAGCCGACATCCTCCATGTGAACCGCTCGTCGGATGACCGCAAGGAGCGCGCCTTGCACGGCATGGCGCGCGCGCTGGTCCAGAATATGGTCACCGGCGTGAGCCAGGGGTTCCAGAGGAATCTACAGATCGAGGGCGTGGGTTACCGGGCGGAAATGAAAGGCGCCGACCTCGTCCTGAGTGTGGGTTTTTCACACCCGGTGACGGTCAAACCCCCGGCCGGGATCGCCTTTACCGTCGACGAGAAAGCGCGGACCATTCAGGTGAAGGGATACGACCGGGAACAGGTCGGGCAGACGGCGGCGGATATCCGCCATATCCGGCCTCCGGAACCGTATAAAGGAAAAGGACTGCGCTACGCGGGCGAACACGTCCGGCGCAAGGCGGGCAAGGCCGGCAAAGCGGCCGCTACGAAGTAACCTCGAGGATAAGCCATGAGCGTGAAATCGCGTGAGCAAAAACGAACCAGGCGCCACCTGCACGTCCGCAAGCACGTGGCGGGAACGCCCCAGCGGCCGAGGGTTTCGGTTTACCGCAGCCTCTCGCAGATCTACGCGCAGATCATCGACGACACCACGGGGAAGACCCTGGTGGCCGTGTCCACCATCGACAAGGAACTGCGCGAAAAGATCGGCAAGCTGAAAAAATCGGAACAGGCCAAGGAAGTTGGCAAGGCGCTGGCCCAGCGGGCGAAAAAGGCGGGGATCCAGTTGGTGGTGTTCGATCGCGGCGGATACCGCTACCACGGGCGCGTAAAGGCCCTGGCGGAAGCCGCCCGCGAAGCCGGATTGCAGTTCTAGCAACAGGGGACGGGAGCATACGATGCCACGAAACGACAGACGGGATTCCAACCAAGACATTAAACCCGAATTCGACGAACGGGTGATCGATATTTCGCGGGTGGCGAAAGTCGTCAAAGGCGGACGGCATTTCTCCTTCCGGACCGTCGTGGTGGTGGGGGACAACCACGGACGAATCGGCGTCGGGATCGGCAAAAGCAAGGTGGTGCCGGATGCCATTCGCAAAGGAACCGAAAAGGCCCGCCGCCTGATGCACGCCATCCCCCTTTCCAAAGCCACCATCCCGCACGAGGTGATTGGAAAGTGCAGCGGCGCGATCGTCATGCTCAAGCCGGCTTCCCCCGGAACGGGCGTGATCGCAGCGGGCGGCGTGCGCGCCGTGCTGGAAGCGGCGGGAGTCCACGACATCCTGACCAAGTCGATGGGCTCTTCGAACGTGCTGAACGTGGTTTCGGCCACCGTGGATGCGCTGGATCAATTGAAGGATCCGAAGGTGCTGGCGGCGATTCGCGGGAAAGAAGCGAGCTACGTCATCCCCTTCTGGGAGCGAAAAGCAAATGACTGAGACGAAAACCGTTCGCAAGCCGGCCAAGAAAAAGACCGCCGGAGTGGTGCGGATCACCCTGGTCCGCAGCCCGATCGGCACGACCTACAAGCATAAGGCCACGCTGGTTGCGCTCGGGCTGCGGCACATCAACCAGACCGTCGAACAAGCGCAGACGCCGCAACTCGCGGGCATGCTGGCCAAGGTGGGACATCTGGTGAGGGTGGAAGCCGGGACAGGCAAGGAGAAATAACGATGAAATTGCACGAACTCACACCGAACCCGGGCTCGACCCATCGGCGAAAGCGGGTCGCCCGCGGAATTTCAGCCGGGCAGGGCAAAACCGCCGGACGCGGAACCAAAGGCCAGGGCGCGCGGCAAGGCGGCGGCCCCTCGCTCTATTTCCAGGGCGGAAATTTACCTTTCTTCCGGCGCCTACCCTTCAAGCGCGGATTCACTTCTGTAACAAAAAGAATAAATTACCGGGAAGTAAATCTGGACCTGCTGGCCGAATTTCCCAAGGGAACCGTGATCACACCGGAGTTTCTGGTGGAGCAGGGCATCCTGCCGGATCCGAAGCGGCCGGTGGCCATTCTCGGACGAGGCGAGGTAAAGGTGGCCTTGACGGTGCGCGTGCAGAAAGTCAGCGGCGGCGCCCGCGCCAAGATCGAAGCGGCGGGCGGCAAAATCGAGGAATGGGAACCCGGCAAGGCGCAGGGTTAAGCCCGATGGCAAGTTGGGGTTCGGAAAGGGAGCATTCCCATGCTGCGTAAGGCATTCAATTTTCTAAAGCACCTCTGGGCGGCGGAAGATCTGCGCAACCGGATCCTGATCACCGCTTTTCTGCTGGTGATCTACCGGATTGCCGCGCACATCCCCGTGCCGGGGGTCAACCCGGCCGCGCTGCGCCAGTTGTTCCAGAGTCAAAACAGCGCCTTCCTCAGCTTCCTCGATTTGCTCTCGGGCGGGACCCTTGCCAGTTTCTCGGTTCTCGCCATGGGACCGTACCCTTACATCACCGCGCAGATCATCCTGCAGCTGGTTTCCCCGGTGATCCCGGGCATGGCCGAGCGCCAGAAGGAAGATCCGCAGGGATATCAGCGCTGGATGGAGCGGTGGACCTATTACATCGCGGTGCCCATGGCGGCATTGCAATCCTTATCCCAAATCGGGCTGGTCAAGGCGATCGGAAACATCCCCGTCTTCCAGAATTTCGGTTGGAACCTGCCGTCGGTCGCGGTGATCGTGACCATGACCGCCGGGACGATGTTCGCGATCTGGCTCGGAGAATTGATCTCGGAATACGGCCTGAAGAACCAAGGGCTCTCGCTGATCATTTTCGCCGGAATTGTGGCGCGCATCCCGACCAACTTCGCCACCATGTTCGCCGACGAAGCCCACCGCTGGCAGAGCCTCGGCGTGTACGGGCTGGTGATCATCGCGGTCGTTTTCCTGATCATCATCGTTCAGCAGGGACGGCGCAACATCCCAGTGATGTACCCCGGACGGCGGATCGGGTTCCGGCAGGCGATGCCGGTCCGGGCCAATCTGCCGCTGATGGTCAACATGGCGGGCATGATCCCGCTGATCTTCGCCGGCACGTTCATCTCCATGCCGGCGGTGGTGGCGGGCTGGGTGATCCAGGTTATCCCGAGCACGACGAATATCCTGCATCAAGCGGGCCAGGGCGTGCTGATTTTCATGAACGGCAACAACGCGGGATACTGGGTGGTGTACTTCCTGCTGGTCGTGGTCTTCACGTTCTTCTACACCGACGTGCAGTTCACCCAGGCGAACTTCGCCGAGAACCTGAGGCGGAGCGGAGCGCAAATTCCCGGGGTGACGGCCGGAGATGCCACTCAGAAATATTTAACCAAGGTCATGCGGCGGATCACTTTCCCGGGCGCGTTGTTCCTGGGGTTCGTGGCCATTCTGCCGTTCCTGGTCCGGCTGGTGGTCAGTTTCGGTTCGGCCAACAACATGCTGCTGGTCACGTCGTCCGGATTGCTGATCGTGGTGGGCGTCGTGCGCGAGCTGTATTTCAACCTCGAAGCGGAATTAAAGCTGCGGGGATACGATGAATCCCTCCTGGTGAAATAGCGATGGCTGATTTAATCGTTCTGCTCGGCCCTCCGGGGGCCGGAAAAGGCACCCAGGCGAAAGTCCTGAACCAAGAACTCAGGCTGGCGCACATCTCGTCCGGAGATCTCTTCCGCGATCATTTGCAGCGCAAAACGGAACTGGGGATCCTGGCCCAGGGATATATGCAGCGCGGCGAACTGGTGCCGGACGACGTGACGATCTCCATGATCCGCGAGCGGATGGCCAACCCGGATTGCGCGCGGGGGGCGATCCTGGACGGTTTTCCACGCACGGTGCCGCAAGCCCAGGCGCTGGACGCGTGGCTGGCCGATTCCAAACTGGGCGCGGTGCGCAAGGCGCCTTACATCAAGGTTTCAGAGAAGGCGCTGGTGGAGCGGCTTTCGGGCCGCTGGTCGTGCCGGGCGGGCGGGCATGTCTACCACAAGAAATTCAATCCGCCGAAAGTGAGCGGAAAATGCGACTTGGACGGTTCGGAACTGTATCAACGCGAGGATGACAAAGCGGAAACTGTGAAAAACCGGATCCGCGTGTATTTCGAACAAACCACTCCTCTGATCGAGTATTACCGCCGCAAAGGGGTGCTGGCGGAGATCGACGGAGAAAAACCGATCGCCGATGTGACCAGGGAACTTCTGGCCGCGGTGAAGAAGCAGTAGCCATGGCTCCTTCCCGCGGCATCGCGCTGAAATCGAGCAGGGAATTGGCCCTTATGCGCGAGGCCGGACGGGTGAACGCGCTGGCGCTCGCGGCGGCCAAGGCGGTCATCCGGGCGGGGGTAACCACCGCCGACATCGATGCGGCGGCCGCGGAAGTGTTAAAAAAACATCACGCCAAGCCGGCCTTCCTGGGGTACGGGGAGCCCCCGTATCCGGCCGTCACCTGCGTCTCGGTAAACGAAGAGCTGGTGCACGGCATCCCGGGGAAGCGCAAGATCCGCGAGGGCGACATCGTCAGCGTGGATTGCGGCGACATTCTGGAAGGATACGTCGGCGATTCGGCGTTCAGCGTGGTGGTCGGCGAGCCGAGCCCGCTCCTGCGGCGCCTGATGGAAGCCACGCAGAAAGCGCTTGAGGACGCGATCGACCAGATGCGGCCCGGACGCAAAACCGGCGACGTTTCGGCGGCGATGCAGCGGACCGTGGAACAGGCGGGGTTCCACATCGTGCGAAATTACACCAGCCACGGAATCGGGCGGGCGATGCACGAGGAACCGTCGGTGCCAAATTATATGAAACCCGGCACGGGCGTGCTGCTGCGGCCGGGGATGACCATCGCGGTCGAACCGATGGTGCTGGTGGGAACGATGGAAACCCGGGTGCTGGCCGACGAGTGGACGGTCGTTTCCGCCGACGGATCGATGACGGCGCATTTCGAGCACACCGTCGCCGTCACGGATGGAGAACCCATGATCCTTACGCTCCCCTAACCGCGGGGGCTGTTCGGAAGGAAAGCTTGCCGGTATAATCGGCGTTTTGGTCTGGGCAATCGGAAGGAGCAGGAAAAATGAAAGTCACGTCATCCGTTCGCAAACGCTGCCCGAAATGCAAAGTGGTCCGCCGTTCGGGCAAAGTGTTCATCATCTGCGAAAACCCGAAGCATAAGCAGAGGCAGGGATAATCATGGCACGCATCGAAGGCGTTGATTTACCCCGGGAAAAACGGGTCGAGGTAGGGCTGACCTACATCTACGGCATCGGTCCGGCGATCTCGCGGCGGATCCTCCGGGAGACCAAGGTGAGCCCGGACACCCGCATCAAGGATCTGACCGAAGCCGAAGTAACGGCGCTGCGCGATTACATCGGAAAGCATTTCACGGTGGAGGGCGACCTGCGCCGGGAAGTCCAGATGAACATCAAGCGTCTGGTGGAGATCGGCTGCTATCGCGGCCTCCGCCACCGCCGGAATCTTCCGGTGCGCGGACAGCGCACCCGCACCAACTCCCGCACGCGCAAGGGCCCCAAGAAAACCGTGGCCGGGCGCGGACGCAGACGCGGCGCGAAGAAGAAATAGCATTCGCCGTTCCACCGGGCGGCGCCGGAGCGGAAATCCGTATGGGGTCCTTCCCCTCCCGCGGCTGGGCGGATTTCGAACCGGACGACAGCCCGCTCGGACAATCGGTTTTTTTGAATTTGTCGTGAGGGATTATGCCAGGAACAACTCGTAGCACAACCCGGACCGGGAAAAAAGGAAAGCGGACCGTCGCCTATGGGCAGGCGCACATCTACGCTTCCTTCAACAACACCATCATCACCGTGACCGACGGCCAGGGCAATACCATCGCCTGGGCCAGCGCGGGGACGAACGGTTTCAAGGGGTCGCGCAAGAGCACCCCGTTTGCCGCCCGGGTGGCCGCCCAACAGGCCGCCAAGGTGTCACAGGAAATGGGGATGCAGGAAATCGACCTGTACATCAACGGGCCGGGACCGGGACGGGAAGCCGCCATCCGCGCCATTCAGGGTGCGGGATTGAAAGTGCGCTCCATCCGCGACGTGACTCCCGTTCCGCACAACGGCTGCCGCCCGCCCAAGCGGCGCAGAGTCTAAACCAACCATAACGAGCCGGACCCCGGGACACCGGGGAGGAAAGGCTCAAGGAAGGAAACAAGCATGGCGAAGAATCTCACACCGGTGTGCAAAATTTGCCGGCGGGAAGGCGAAAAGCTTTTCCTGAAAGGCCCGCGCTGTCTGAGCGCAAAATGCGCCTTCGATCGCCGCGGATACGCTCCCGGCCAGCACGGCAAGGACGCGCAATTCAAACGCCAGCGGATCTCGGACTACGCCCGCCAATTGCGGGAGAAGCAAAAGGCGCGCCGGGTCTACGGGGTCATGGAGGCGCAATTCCGCCGCTACTATCAGGAAGCGCTGAAAAAACGCGGCCTGACCGGGTTGAACCTCCTGCAAATTCTGGAATCGCGCCTGGACAATGTGGTCTACCGCATGGGGTTTGCGGAAAGCCGCGCCAAGGCGCGCTTGCTGGTGACCCACGGCCATTTCAACGTGAACGGCCGCCGGACCGACGTCCCCTCCTACGTGCTCCGCCCGGGCGACGTGGTCGAAGTCCGCGCCGGATCGCGCAGTCGGACCTACTTTAAAGAGCTGTCCGAGGCGGCCGAAAGCCGTAACGTCCCCACCTGGATGAACCGGGATCTAAGGAACCTCTCGGGCCACCTGGTGAAGGTTCCGGAACGGCACGAACTGAGCGACATCCGGCTGAACGAACAGCTGATCGTCGAGTTCTACTCGCGATAACCGTCTCCGCAGGCCGGACGAACCGTCCGGCACAGGTTCGACACGAAGGCGCGCGGTTCCACAGGGTGCGCCGGAGGAGAGAATCGACGTGAGCATATCTACCAACATGGTCATGCCCAAGATCGAACGGGACGCCGTGGCGCAGAATTACGCGCGCTTCATCCTCAGCCCGCTGGAAAGCGGATACGGGATAACCCTCGGGAACGCGCTGCGCCGGGTGCTGCTTTCCTCGCTGGAGGGGGCGGCGGTCACCTCGGTGCGGATTTCCGACGTCTCGCACGAGTTCTCCAGCATCCCCGGCATCAAGGAAGACGTCACCCAGGTGCTGCTGCAGATCAAGCAGATGCGGCTGAAGATGGCTTCCGGCGAGAGCGCGCGCATGCGCCTCGAGGTGAGCGGGGAAGGCACCGTCACCGCCGCCGACGTGGTTCCCCCGCCGGAAGTAGAGATCGTCAATCCGGACCTCTACCTGTTTACGGTCGACGATCCGAAGACCAAACTGGACATCGAGTTCACCGTTCAGATCGGGCGCGGATATTCGCCCTCCGACGAACGCGGCCGGATGCCCATCGGCGAACTGCCGGTGGACGCGATCTTCTCGCCCGTCCGCCGCGTGAATTTCGACGTGGAGCGCGCCCGGGTGGGACAGGACACCAATTACGACCGGCTGGTGCTCGAAGTGTGGACCGACGGAACCATCCGGCCCGAAGACGCGCTCAGCCAAAGCGCGCGGATTCTCATCGCCCACCTGCGGGACCTGGCCGGCGTGAGCGAGGAAAGCCTGACCATCGGCACCAGCGAGGCGGTGGCGCCCAAGATCTCCAGCGAAGTGCTCGAGACGCCGATCGAACAACTCGACCTCTCGGTGCGCGTATTCAATTCCCTCAAGCGGACCGGGATCACCACCGTGGGCGAAGTGCTCGAACTGCTTAATAAGGGCGAAGACGCCGTGCTTTCGATCCGCAACTTCGGCGAGAAAAGCCTGGACGAATTGCGGGAGAAACTGCGCGAAAAAGGCTTCCTGCGCGGCCCGGAAACCGACACCGCCGAACCGACCAACAACGATACGGAGTAGAGCATCATGCGACACCAGATAGCGGGTAAAAAACTGGGCCGCTCCACCGGACAGCGCAATTCCCTGCGGCGGACCCTCATCAACCAATTCCTGGAGCACGAGCGCATCCACACCACGCGCGCCAAGGCGCAAGCGATCCGCGGCGAAGTGGAAAAACTGGTGACGCTTGCCAAAGCGGGCATCGCCGCGGGAGACCAGAAGATGGTTCACGCCCGGCGGATAGCCGCGTCGCGCCTTGCCAGCGCGGATTCGGTCAAACGGCTGTTTGATACGATCGCCCCGCGCTACGAAAAAACCGCGGGGGGTTACACCCGCATCCTGCGCCTGGGAACGCGCAAAGGCGATGCGGCGGAACTCGTGCTGTTGGAATTTGTCGAGTAGCTTCCGGCTCGAACGGCCGCCGGTTCGCTGACGCAACGGGGACGGGGGCCGATGGAACGTTACCAGGCGATCCTTGCATACGACGGAACCTCCTTCTGGGGGTTCCAGGCCCAGCCCGGCTTCCGCACCGTGGAAGGGGAACTACGTTCCGCGCTTGGGAACCTGGGCTGGAGCGGGCGGACCGTGCTCTCCGGAGGACGGACCGACGCCGGCGTGCACGCCGAGGGGCAGGTTGTAGCCTTCGATCTGGAGTGGACGCACGGCCCGGAGGAACTCGGGCGGGCGTTGAACGCCATCCTGCCGAAGGATATATCCTGCCAGGCGCTGCGCGCCGCCGCGCCGGATTTCCATCCGCGCTACCAAGCCCTGCGGCGTTGCTACCGCTACCGGGTGCTGCCGGCCTCGGAACGCGACCCGCTCCGCGAGCGGTACGCGCTGCGGGTGTGGCCGGCTCCGGACCTTGAACGGATGGTGGAAGCGGCGGGTATGCTTCCCGGAAAGCGCGATTTTCGCGCATTCGGCAGCGCGCCCCGCAAGGGATCGCACACCGTGCGGACGGTCTTCCGGGCGGATTGGGAACGGCTGGGGGATTACCTGGATTTTTGGATCGAAGCCGACGCGTTCCTATTCCGCATGGTGCGGACGATCGCCGGAACGCTGCTGGAAGTGGGCAACGGACGAAGAAATCCGGAGGAGTTCCAACAGCTTCTGCAGCCTCCTCCGCTGGGAAGAGCCGCCCCGCCGGCCAAAGCTTGCGGGTTGTGCCTGATGCGGATCGATTATCCCGAAGGCGGCCAACAGCCTTCGGAGTAAAAACTGGAAAACAAGTTCCTGCTCGTGGAGAGATCAAACGTGGACAAGACTTTTATCCCGAAAGCATCCGACATTCATCGGGAATGGTTTGTGGTCGACGCCGACGGCCAAATTCTTGGGCGTCTGGCGGGCAAGGTGGCCAGGGTGTTGCTCGGAAAACACAAGCCCACCTTCACGCCCGGCGTACTGATGGGCGACGGCGTGATCGTGATCAACGCCCAGAAAATCCGCGTCACCGGCAAGAAGCTGACGGATAAGATCTATTACCGTCATTCCGGATACCCGGGCGGATTGAAGAGCATCTCGCTGCGCGACCAGCTGGCCAAACATCCGGACCGCGTGATCCGCGCCGCGGTGTGGGGCATGCTTCCGCACAACAAACGCGGGAAGCAGATCATCAAAATGTTGAAGGTATACGCGGGAGCCGAACACAAGCACACGGGCCAGCAGCCCAAGCCGCTGGCCTAAGGCGAAAGGATCGATCGATGGCATCGAAATATTTTGAAGGTCTCGGACGGCGCAAAGAATCCAGCGCCAGAGTGCGCATCATCCCGGAAGCCGGGGCGCTCACGGTGAACGGGAAGGCGGCCGGTGATTATTTCACGAGGCTCGGCGATCTGGAGAAGGCCTTCCTGCCCATTAAGGTGGTCGGGCGGGAGAACCAGATGACGGTGAGCGTGATGGTCCAGGGCGGCGGCGTGACCGGCCAAACCGAAGCCGTGCGCCATGGTGTGGCGAGGGCTCTGGTGAAGATGGACGAAACCCTTCGCCCCGTGCTGCGCAAGGAAGGCCTGCTGACGCGCGACGACCGGATGAAGGAACGCAAAAAGCCAGGTCTCAAGCGGGCTCGCAAGGCGCCCACCTACACCAAGCGGTAAACTCTCCGCTGGGCGGAATCGATATCGAATTTCCATGGGCCGGGGTAAACTATCCCCGGCTCGTTTGTTAAGATCAAAAGCTTAACCGCAAAGGCGCAAAGAACGCTAAGAAGAGCACTAAGGGTTATAAAATCATTACATTCCGTGTAACCCGGAGTTTTTCCGTGAAATCCGTGTACAACATCCAAGAGCGCGGTAGGATGGAAAAGAGATTTAATGGATAACCAAAGGATGTCAACCATCACGATCATCGGGCTCGGCCCGGGCAGGGCCGGTTGGCTCACGCAGGAGGCGCGCGAAACGCTCGGGGCGGCGCGCGAAGTCTGGGTCCGCACTGCGCGCCATCCGACCGTCGCGGAACTGCCCGAGATCCCGTGGAAGCCGATGGATTCCTTCTATGAGCGCGAGGAGGATTTCTCCAACGTTTACCGGTCGATCGCGGAGGAAATTCTGCGGCTCGCGGAGAGGCCGGACGGCGTTTGTTACGCCGTCCCCGGCAGCCCGCGCGTCGGCGAGGCAACCGTGGCGCAGATCGTCCGCCTTGCGGCGGAGCGCGGAAAAACGGTCCGCCTCGTGGAAGGGCTGTCCTTCGTCGAACCGGCGCTCGGGGTGCTTGGGCTGGACGCCCTGGACGGGCTGTACTTGGCCGACGCGCTCGATCTCGCCGCCCGCCATCATCCGCCCTTTCCGCCTTCGGCCCATGCCCTCGTGGCGCAATTGTATTCGCGGGCGCTCGCCACGGACGTCAAATTGACGCTGATGAACCAGTATCCGGAGGAACATCCGGTGCGCCTGCTGCACGCGGCCGGAACCGCCGCGGAAGAGGTGGAGGAGTTGCCGCTGTACGCCATCGACCGCAGCGAAAAAATCGCGCACCTCACCGCGCTCTACCTTCCGCCGCTCCCGGGAGCGCTCGAGGAATTCCAGGAGACGATCGCCCATCTGCGCGCGCCTGAGGGCTGCCCGTGGGATCGCGAGCAGACGCATCAATCCATCCGCGGCAATCTGCTCGAGGAAGCCTACGAAGCGCTCGAGGCGCTCGACCAGGAAGATCCGGTCCATCTGGAGGAGGAACTCGGCGACCTGCTCCTGCAAATTCTGCTCCACGCCCAGATCGCCACCGAGGCGGGTGAATTCCGCATGGCGAACGTCATCGCCGGAGTGGATGCCAAAATCCGCCGCCGGCATCCGCACGTGTTCGGCGAGACCAAGGTGAGCGGCGTGGGCGACGTGCTGCGGAATTGGGAAGAAATCAAAGCCGGCGAGCGCGAGCAGGAAGGCAAGGAGGACCGCGGGTTGTTCGGCGGCGTACCGCTGGCTCTACCGGCGCTCGAACAGGCAATCGGTTACCAGAAGCGGGCGGCGCGGGTGGGGTTCGACTGGCCGGAGATAAAAGGCGTGCGCGCGAAATTGGACGAAGAGATCGGCGAGTTGGACGCGGCGCAAAACGACGACCAGCGCGAGGCCGAATTGGGGGATTTGATCTTCGCGGCGGTGAACTACGCGCGCTGGTTGAAGGTGGATCCGGAGGCGGCCTTGCGGGAAGCCAACGCGCGCTTCCGGAAGCGGTTCGAGCATGTGGAAGCGGCCGCCCAACGGCTCGGCAAACCGCTCAAGGAAATGTCGCTTGAGGAATTGGACGCGCTGTGGGAGGAAGCGAAACGTGGCGGATAATTTCCTGACCGTAACAACCAGCACGCGAACGAAGCCTGAAATTATTTGATGGAGATCCGGTTTCTACTGGGGAATCCCCCAGATCCGGACCGTGCCGTCGGAAGAAGAGGAAGCTAAATATTTTCCATCCGGTGAGAACATCAGGTTTAGTATTCCATAGGTATGTCCCTCTAAAATCTTAAGCAAGGTCCCGTCTTCGGTCCGCCATATCCTGACCACCCCATAATAACTCCCCGAGGCGATAATTCTTCCATCCGGGGAAAAGGCAACGCTTGTTTGCCATCTGTCCCATAACAACTTATAGGAATCCAAACCGCTTTGGGGAATGATGGGCCATCTTCGGAGTAATACTCCATCTGGAACTGTCCAAAGATCCATCCCATCCATTGACGCAATGGCCAAGGTGTTTCCGTCGGGTGAAAAGATCTTTTCTTCAATCGATCCCCCAACATCACCGGATGCATTGAGAATCCCAATCTGTTTTCCGGTGGAAAGTGAAATGAAATGAACGATATACTTATAATAGAAACCGTTTGGAATCTGAACCTTTCCTTCACTCATGGCAATCGTCGTTCCGTCCGGTGAAAACTTAGGCTCGATTAAACCGGGAAAATTGAATAGAGACTTTTTTCCCGCTACATTCCACAGGCGGGTAGATTCCTCCGGGTAGCGGACAGTCGCCAAGATTTGTCCGTCAGGAGAAAGATCCAGCCCGGTTAATACGTATCTTCCGGTAAGGGCGGAAAGCGAGATTGTATTGTCTGCTGTGTTCCAGACGCATGCGGTTTCTAGGTTGTTATTCCAACAATCCGAAGCCACAACCATTCCGTCCGATGAAAAGGCCGCGAGATTTCCCCCAAACCCATCTGGATGATTTACACTGCTCGATATTTTTTCATTAAGTATATTCCATTGAAGTCTGTTATTTTCCTGAATTGTATTTAGTGTATTGCCATCTTTGGAAAAAACCATGGCAGTTGGAGAATAGGAATAATCCTTGAAGGTATTTGCAATCGACCAGTCTTGAACTCTCCGTATCTGGATAGTATTATCTCCGGATTGCTGAAGGATGAAAGATCCATTCGGCGAGAAAGCCAAAGTCAGGGAAGGCCAAGCCCAGTCTCCTGAGGCTTGGATGAAATGATACTGGGGATAACTCGTTGATTCCGTTTTATTCAGGAGCTTGCCGTCTGCAACGTTCCACAAGTATGATCCCCCATAGTTCGACATTCCCGCCAATGACTTGCCGTCCGGGGAGAAATCCAAGTATTCGATGCCTTCCTTTGGTTCCTTTAAATTTTAATACATACGCGCCATCGGAAATTCTCATGAGAATGATATCCTGTCCAATCAATGCCATCGTCGTGCCGTCCGGCGAAAGGGAAATGGAGGAACCCGGCTGGTTGTATGTTTTCGTCAATTTTCCATCGGAGACCTGATACAACCGGACAATTCCGTCGCGATTGTCACTGAACAATAATTTACCATCGGTCGAAAAAAGGAAGCTTTCAAACCCCTTCCAATCCTCAATGGTTTGAAGGAGGGCCCCATCAGCGACATTCCAAATGTTGATATTGCCATTTCGAATACCCAATGCCGCGAGCAATGTTCCGTCTGGCGAAAATTGGATTTGCCGGAAACCGCCTTCATCAACCCTTTCTTTGCCCGAGGGTCCGGATACCTCTTGAGTGGGTCCGATAATTGAGCGCAGAAGCTTTCCATCCGAGACGTTCCATAGCAGAATCGAATTGTCATTCTGGCCTATTGTCGATGCGAGCATCATCCCGTCTGGTGAAAACGCAATGGAATTCGCGGGTGTCGTCGTCTCTACCGGCGTCAACTCGGCTAAGGATGCGGAATCAAATCGGTAAATCCCGGTGGAATAGGGAACGAGTATGAATTTTCCATCTGGCGACCAGATCGCCTTTCCCATCATTCCCTTCCCGAGGCGTGCAAGTTCTGCAATCCGGTCGGCATTACCCGTTGACATTACCGGATCGGGAGTACTGGTCTGGGTTTGGGTTTGCGTGGGTGTCGGAGTGTAAGTCGAAGTATATATTGAGGGTGCGGTGGGCGTTGTAGCAATAATGGGGGATGGATGTGATGGATTGCATCCATTCAAGATTGACGAAAAAAGTACAAGGAGCATCCCAAAAGAAATTTTCGAATGGATAGACATACGGCTAAATCCTTTGGATTGACTGGAAACCGGATCTTCTGCACAAATATTGGAATTAATATTATCATATATCGGATTTATCCGTAGCATGGCCGGCAGGCAATTATTCTCTGTTTTACGCCGGGATACGAAGTATGTCTTGTGCCGGCATCTCGACTACTCTGCCGGACAGCGGATAATGACAATTGTTGAATATATTAAGCCTTGAGCTAAAAATTTATTCATGCATTACTTGCTCATATGCTGCGTAGACATCTAAAATTCCCGACCCGTAGCTATTGTTGGGAACAGCGGTCGTTAAATCCGAACCGCACAGGCACTGCGCTCCCTCGTTCTGTAACGTGCTGCAATACTTCCCGATGCTCATCGGCACCGCTGACTGCAAAAGAATTTGATCCGTGCGGTCGATGTCGCCGACGAGCGATGGATCCGCCGACCATAGCAGCGCTACCGCGCCGGCCACGTGCGGCGAGGCGGCCGAGGTGCCGGCCGAGATGGTGTACTTCCCGCCGGGGATGCTCGAGCGGACCAAGTAGCCGGGGGCGGTGATGTCGGGCTTGAACATTCCGGAGGCGGGTCCCCGGCTGGAGAAAAAGGCCAGCGCGTTACTCTGATCGCTCGCACCCACGGTGAAAACCGCGCCGGAATTGGCCGGCGGGTCGGACGCGGTGGAGCAGGCTGGACCGTCATTGCCGGCCGCCGCCACCATCATGATACCGGCTGCCTTCAGGTTTTGCAGCGCGATCCCCAAAGTATCCGCCCGGCAGCCTTCCTGCGGCGGGCAGCCCCAGGAATTGTTGATCACGTCCGGCGCCAGGTCCGGCCTACCGTCGTGGAACGGATCGCCCCCGTGCGGAAACGGCGCGAGGAAAAATTCCATGCACGAAACGTACATTCCGGGATTGCCGATACCGTCGCGCATATTGCGGCAGGCGATCCACTGCGCGCCGGGCGCCATGCCGATTTGGTTGCTTTGCCCGTCGCCGCCCACCGCCAGCCCGAGCGTATACGTTCCGTGTCCGTTGTCGTCCCAGGGCGCGGCCGTTCCGTCCCACGGGTCGTACCAGTTGTAATCGTTAGACGCCTTTCCATTCCCCCATCCGCGGTACTTGGATTGCAGCGCCGGATGGGTCCAGTCCACGCCGGTGTCGGCCCCCGCCACCACGATCCCCGCGCCGTTGACCCCCTGCGCCCAAACCTGCGGAGCGCCGACGGCGGCGATGTTCCACTCCACGCCTTGTCCCGGCGAATTGACCGCCGATAAGTCCATCGTCTCGGCGTAATTCGCCATCCGGACATTCGGATTGAGCAAGACCTCCTTCACCTCGGGACGGGCGGCAAAAACCGACATCTGATCGGAATGGCCTTGGACTTCAATCATATCGATCAGATAATGCGGCCGATACTTAATCCCCAGTTTGTCCAAGGCCGCGCGCGTTGGAGCCTGGGCCTGATCGGCGGTCTGCACGAGGGTCTGATATACGAACGCAATCCGCTGCGACCGGCCTGAAATGGCGGAGGCTTTTTGGAGATCGGCCTGATCGCGGAAGATAATCAGGAATCCGTCTGCCGTGACGCCGGGATGACCCCAGGCAGCGTAGCTCACGGTGGAACCCGCGAGGGCCAGGACTGCAAATCCGCCGGAAACAGAAAGACGCAGCGCGATGGACTGCGCTTTTATGGTCCAATGGGAAACGAGACGGGCGCAGAAAAGGATGAGGACAAGCAGAGCCATCAACCCGACGCTTTCGATCGCAGCCGGATGGGGGAGCGCAAATTCCATGCGCGGATCGACCCAGGCGGGGAAGCCGAACTCGAAGGCCGTGTGGACCAGAACCGCGGGCCAGAGCGACCCGCGTGCGGCCAGCTCGGTTGAGAGCAATCCCACGGCAACAGTATTGAACAGACGGAAGATGGACGTCCAATCCCCGAGCGGGAGGATATAACCGGGTTGCATCGCCAGGCCGATCAACAGCCCCAAGAGGAATCCGAGCCGCGGCCTTCCGGTTGCGCGCACCAGAAGCGCCGGGATCAGCGCGCGCAGGAGCAACTCCTCGCCCGTCCCGTAGGAAAACGCCTGTACCAGCGCCGAGAGAGTTTGCGCGACCGTTCCGAGCGCGCCCAAGATCAACCACGGCAGGAGCAAAACGGCCGCGGCGCCCAGTGCCAGAAAAAGCGTGGACGCGGAAGGACGGCCGAGCCCGGCGGGAGCCAAACGCCGGATCGGACGCAACCAGGCCAGGAGCAATATCGAAGTCAGGATGATCCGAATAACCGACGGCCACACCGATTGCCCGGAAAACGGAAGACCGGCCAGCGACCAGGCCAGCATGTACAGCGACGCCGCCAGCAAGCCGGACGCAATGGCATGCAGCGGTTCCCAATTCATCCGCTTGCGGGAACCCAGCCACATCGGGAAAAACACGACCGTCTGGAGCAGAAAGGCGGCGAAGGCGATGATCAGCCCGATTTCTGAATCAGGCAGGATCCCGGACCTGGGCACAAGCGTGAACTCCGCAAAATTTGCGGGAATATATTGGAAAAGGATCATCCCCGCGATTAGGGCGAGGAAGGGCGCGAGCGCCAGCCAGCCGGCGGCAACAATCCCGATAAGCAAAGAAAGGATGCGTGTAAAGTTCATGGGCGGTCGTTCGGCCGATGGTGCGGTAGGTGTCGTCATAAAATTCTCCTTGAAAAATCTATTTGAAACCTCTTAAAATCATCATTCTTCCGGAGCTAATCCCGCGAGGAGCGCGGGACGGGCGTTGTTAATCATCGGGGGATTTATCCCCCCCGACGAGCGGACTTTTTCAGAAGTTTCGATTTATCTGAATACAGCTCATCCAATTCCTTCTCGAAGTCAATTGCGTCGAGCTGGCGGGTCTTCCGACGGCCGGTTTCACGGTATCCTTTTTTAATACACATGCAGCGCCTCGTAATGCAGCCTCAAAACGGCGTCGTGGTCGGCGGATTCGTAGCGGCGAATGATCAACCGATTGTCTTGTAAGTTCATACGAGTGCGCGTGAAAATAGTTGAACCTAGGGATTAGAAGGTGCTTTTAATCACCCCGCCGTCCACCGGAAGCATCAGTCCGGTGAGGTACGAGGCCGCCGGCGAACACAGGAACGCCGCCGCGCGGGCGAATTCTTCCGGCCGGGCCATCCGCCCCAGCGGGCTTTCCGCGGCTTGATTGCGGGATTCCTCCTCGGGAGTGGCGCCGGTCCGGCGGGCGCGGTCGGCCATGAGTTCCCGAACGCGTTCAGTTTCCGTCCAGGCGGGGAGGATGGAATTTACGCGGATGCCCTCCGGCCCCAGCTCCAGCGCCAGGGTCTTGGTCAAGCCGGCCACCGCTGCGCGAATCGAATTGGAAAGCACGAGATTGGGGATCGGCTGTTTAATCGAATAGGAGGTGATGGTCAGTATCACCGGGGAGACGGATGCGCGGAGCGCTGGAAGTGCGGAGCGGATCAGGCGGACGGCGCTCAGAAGCATTCCGTCGACCGCTTTTTGCCAGGCTTCGTCGTCGAATGTCTCGAACCTTCCCGGCGGGGGACCGCCGGAATTGACCACGAGGATATCCAGGCCGCCAAGTTTATCCGCCGCGAGGACTGGAAGCGAGGAAGCGAAATCTGCCCGGGCGAGGTCGCCGGCCAGGGCGAAAGCCCTTTCGCCGGTTTGGCGCGTGATCCCGGCGGCCGCATCCTGCAAACGCCCGGCATCGCGCGCGTTGATCGCCACCTGGGCGCCCTCGCCGGAAAGCGCGAGCGCGGTGGCAAACCCCAATCCGCGGCTGGCGCCGGTGACGAGCGCCTTTTTATTCTTTAGGCCAAGGTCCACGCCCACCTCCTGTATCCTCGCCGCGGTTGCCAATCCAGCGGCGGACAAAACAGAGAAAACTCACCGTTGCTCGATTTGCGCGTCGACGATCTCCACGTCCGGCCGATGCGTTTCGATCCAGCGCAGCGCGGATTGCAGCACGCGCTCGTTCTGCGCCGCTTCGGTGCTCACCGCCACGCAACCAAGCCGCGCGCCGTCGCGGATATCCTGGTGGTCGATTTCCGCGGCGGCCAGGCCGAACCGGCTTTTCAACTGGGAAAGGAGCGGCAGGATTCGGCCTCGTTTTTCCTTGAGCGACCGGCTCCCGGGAATGCGAATATCGATTACGCAGGCGGTGATGTGCACGCGGAGATTCTGCTCCAGGATGGCCGGAGGGTCAAGGGACATTCGGTATAATACTTGTCGTCTTTCGAATTTGTCAGCCTACCTGGGATAGACCAACCCCCTCCATCCCCCCATTTACCAAAAGAAAGGGGGGATGATACGGGAGGAGTTGTCGGAACGGATCGGCCGCCTTAAACTCCGCAAGGAGGGATATGCAATTTTCACTTGGAGCAATGGAATCTGGAACGCCCGCCGCGGAACAGGACGTGGTGATTCTGGGAACGGGTCCCGCGGGATTGGCCGCGGCCGTGTACGCCGCGCGGGCCGACCGCAAGCCGTTGGTGCTGGCCGGACCGGATCTGGGCGGCCAGGTGGCGCTCACCAACACCGTCGAGAACTATCCCGGTTTTCCCGAGGGCGTGGGGGGCGGCGATCTGTTTACGATGTTCCAAAAGCAGGCGGAACGGTTTGGAGCGGTGGTGGATTTTTCCACCGCGAACGAGGTGGATCTGAGCGTCCGCCCCTTCCGCATTCTGGCCGATACCGGCGAGTACCGTGCGAAGTGTCTGATTATCGCAACCGGCGCAAGCCCGCGCAAGCTTGGCGTTCCGGGCGAAGATACGCTGCTGGGGAAAGGTGTCTCCTATTGCGCCACCTGCGACGGAGCTTTCTTCCGCGGCAGGAAGGTGCTGGTGGTCGGCGGCGGGGACAGCGCGCTGGAAGAAGGCATCTTCCTTACCCGCTACGTCACCCAGGCGACCATCGTCCATCGCCGGAACGAGTTGCGGGCCGGGACGCTGCTGCGCGAACGGGCGGAACACAACGAAAAAATCCGTTTCCTTTTGGACACGGTGGTGGACGAGATCCGGGGCGAAGCCAGCGTGCAGTCCGTGGCGGTTCACAACGTGACCAGCGGGAAGCCGGACGTGCTGACCGCCGAGGGCGTCTTCATTTTCGTCGGGCACGAGCCGAATACAGCCATATTCCGCGGGCAGCTGGAGATGGACCCGAAAGGGTACATCCGCGTCGACGAGCGAATGCGCACCAGCGTGCCGGGAGTGTTTGCGGCCGGCGAGGCGGCGGACTCCATCTTCCGGCAGATCGCCACCTCGGCCGGAATGGGCGTGGCAGCCGCCCTCTCCGCCGAGCGCTGGCTGGCGGAGAACAAATAGCCGCCTCCCGGAGAGGATCTTGACAAACCGGTCCGGGGGTGATAATATTTCCGGCGTAGGATACCAGTTGGTTCACGTTGGTTGGAAGCAGAAACGATGTGGCTCACGGGAATATCCGTGGGCCATTTTTGTTCGTCCCTCCGATGGAACTGAATTGAGTTCCTAACACCGTTTTTTGCCAAAAGGAGGCAAACACAATGTCAGAGCGTATCACCGGCACGGTCAAGTGGTTCAACGGCGGGAAAGGCTACGGCTTTATTTCCCGGGAAGGCGGCGAGGACGTTTTCGTCCATTTCTCCGCCATCCAAGGCGAAGGCTATCGCAACCTTGAAGAAGGCCAGAAGGTCGAGTTTTCCGTTGAAAAAGGACCGAAGGGTTTGCAGGCCGCGAACGTCGTGGTCGTGAATTCGTAACTGCAATCTCCGAAAAAGCCCCGGCGAATGTTCGCCGGGGCTTTTTTTTATTTAAGGTACTTCTTAGGAGCTCGAGTGGATGTTCGTCCGGAGCTGAAGCTCCGTGCTCTCAATGGCGCCTGCCCTCGCGAAGCGGGGGCCGGGTAAACCCGACATCAGATCAATAAAAAGAGTGCTGAAAAACTCAATTCATGCTGGCGTCATCTTCTTTGTGGTAAACCATCCCCCCTCGCTCCCCCCATTTTCTTTTGGAAAATGGGGGGATGAAAGGGGGGCAGGTGCGTCTGGCTAAAACAAAAACAACGTTTTTCAATGGCCTGCTAAACCAACGGATGACAGGCTTCCCGCGAAGAGACTCTTCGAATCCCATGGAATTACTATATGTAGAATCATCGACCACCGGAAATGTTTGAAGCCCGGCCTTGGTCGGGCGCGGTTAATAGCACGGGGCGCCCGTCCCGCGTATGCGCGGGATTAGCCCCGGGAAATATGTTTAGCAGGCTGTTTTAAAAAAAACTAGGGTGGTCGAGTAGGTTTTTTTTGCGTATCCCCGGCCCGACCCGCCGGGGCGGGCGAGACCACCGGTTTTTTGCGGGGTCTCGATACGCCCGCGTAGAACGCGGGCTACCGTGGTCCGCCCGGTGGGCTTGCCGGGGCGGGCTCGACAGGCTTTTTCAACATCCTGTTAGGGGCTTGAGGTTTTGGTCAGTACCTCGGCATGCCCGGGTCCGCGCGGAGGCTGTAGGCGTCCAGCCCCCCGCGCAGATGGCTCACCTTTTTGAATCCGATCGCCGAGAGATGCATCGCCGCGTGCAGGCTGCGGATGCCGTGGTGGCAATAGAGGAGGATCTCCTGCTCCGGGTCGAGCGTGCGGCACCAAACGGCGATCTGGTCCGCGGGATGAAGCTCTGCGCCGGGGAGGTGTGCCAGCGCGTATTCCTCCGGATCGCGCACGTCGATCATGCGCGGCGCGCGGCCACCCTCGAGCAGGGCGCGTAATTGTTCGGGGGTTACGTCGCGGAAGAGTTCGTCAGCCACCGAAGATTTGCAGCGGGATGGGGGTGAAAATCAGGAAGAAGAGAATCAGGCCGAGCAGGGCCAGCGCGCGGTGGCGGGAGCTGAGCGGGGTAACGGTGTCCAGCGGCTCGGCGTGCGCCCGGCCGAAGAGGAAAATCAAAATCACGATGAGGAACCAGCCGGGCCAGAACAATCCCAGGAGGACCAGCGCGGCGATGATCCAGGGCAGAAGCCGGCCGGCGCGATTTCCAAAGATCGCGTAAAAGAGATGGCCGCCGTCCAGCTGCCCGGCCGGAATTAGATTCAGCCCCGTCACCATCAATCCCGCCCAGGCGCCGAAAGCGATCGGACTGGTAATCACGTCCACGCCCTGAATGGGACCGGGGGCGCCCGTAAAAAACAATCGCAGGTAATACAGAACGGGCGGGATGTCGAAGTGGGCCGGAGCGGGCAGCATCCGTCCGAAGACCGCGAGTTTCGCCAGCAGGTAGAGGATCGAATTGCCTTCCAACGAATAGCCCTGGCACGGGCCGAGCGTGGCCGGCAGCGCCTGAACGGTGGAAAGCAGCAGCCCGATGATCAGAAGCGGAATCGCCACCAGGAAGCCGGTCAGCGGCCCGGCGATGCCGATTTCGGTGAGCACGTTGCGGTTCTTGGGCGGTTCGCGCATCGAAATCACCGCGCCCATCGTGCCGAAGGGGCTGATGATCGGAAGCGGAATAAAGAACGGCAAGGTGACCGCCGTGTGATTTTTCCGTCCGGCGAAGTAATGGCCCAGTTCGTGCGAACCAAGGACGGCCAGGAAGCTCAGCGCGAAGGGCAATCCGACGCCGAGGTGATTGAGGGCCCATTGCATTTCAAGCACGAAGGATTTCCATTGGACCGCCAGCGCGGTCGAGGTTTCACAAGGAATAGCCGAAGCAGGTATCTCATTGATGGCTCCCGCGAAGATCACGCTCGCCAGAGTGATTATAAACAGCACGAGATTGGTTCGCCCGCGGTTGTCAGTTTGGCGGGTTAAATCCCTTATCAGCAGCACCTCGTGCCGGCCGTTTTCTTCGCGCAGGACCGGCATCAAACCGAGCGGCTTGACCGCGGAAGACAGCGCGTCGAACGCGGATTCGCTTTCGAGGAGCAACCGGCCGCGGGCGCGGAAAACGAACGGCTGCTTGGGCCCGCCCAGCGTCGTTTCTTCCGCCGCCAGCACGCGGGCGACGATCCGCGAAAGATTGTCGAAATCCGAAGAATTGTTCATGGTCTCGCTATCGGGAGGCGGGGATGGATGGGAGTCGAACCCACCGCGGCTCGGCAAGCGACCCGCCGCCGGTTTTGAAGACCGGGGAGCCCACCGGGACCCAGCCACCCCCCTGGACGTCCGCGCATTCTATCACGCGGGTATGCCCGTTTCAATCCGCGCCGTTTCCAGTTCGAGCGCCTGCCCGCGCGCAAGCGGAAGTACTCCGAAACCGAATCCCTTTTCCGCCGAGGCAAACGCATATTGGTTGTCGATCCATATCACCAGCCCGAGCGGAGGCAAAGGGGGATGCATCGAGCGCAGCATTTCAACTCCGTTGACGAAGAACCCAACCGAGGAGAGGCGCCATTCGATGGTGTACGTGTGCCATTGGGAAGGATCCATCGGGAGCAACCGCTCCTCGGCCTGGTAAAACCGCCGCGCTTGAGCGAGCGCCCACCGCCGCAACGGGGGCAGGCTAGCCAGCATCACTCCGCCGGCGGCCACCGGCGCAAGCATCAGGGACGGAATGTTCCGGAAGCGGAGCGTCGCCGCCTTCCATCCGCTTCCGGGAACGCCCTCCGCCAGCGGCAGATCGAGCGGCGGCGAGCCGTAGAAAAACCAGGCGCACTGCGGGGCGGACGGGAGTTTGCGCGCCGCGCCGCCCATTCCCAGATAGAGGGAAAACGGATCATTCCACAAACCGAAGCCGAACGTCCCGAGCGGAGCGGGGATCGACGTGCGTGCGCGCACGGTGAAACGGAGGGGCGGCCTCCAGCGCAAGGCGTGCCGCCGAAGAGTCTGGGTGTCGTCCAGTTGGGCGTCGGCGTAGGACTTTACCGGCGGAAGAGTAAGCAACGCCCTTGGAAAAAGCGCCACCGTTCCGGTAGTC
The DNA here is from genome assembly GCA_963780865.1 of uncultured Chloroflexia bacterium. Lineage (GTDB taxonomy): Bacteria > Chloroflexota > Anaerolineae > Anaerolineales > RBG-16-64-43 > FEN-1073. The sequence goes on from CAWADT010000023.1 coordinate 64,992, forward strand.
GCCGCGCCGGCCGGTCCGGAAGCATCGGCTGGAAGATTTGTTCCTTCCCGCGCCGGCCGGGATTCAGAGCCCGGCAATGGATGGAAGCCGCGCCCGGCGGGGGAATCCGCTCCCGCGGGCCACACCACCTTTCCGCCGCCGATTTCGAAAACCGAGAGTTGGAACGAATCGTCCATCATCCGAATGCGATTCCCTTCCTCGAGTATAATCCATACCCGCGGAGGATTATCCATGGAAATCGTCTGGTTTGGTCTCTCATGCTTCCGGTTTACCGAGCGCGGGATGGCTTCGGTTGTGGTCGATCCGTACGACGACAGCGTCGGCTACGGAAGCCTGCGCTTGAAGGCGGACATCGTGTGCGTTTCGCACGACGCGCCGGGCCACAACTTCGTGGAAGCCGTGAAAGGGGAGAAGCGCCTCATCCGCGGGCCGGGCGAGTTTGAAATCGGCGGCGTGTTTATCACCGGCATCGCCACCCACCATGGCGCGGAAGCGGCCGGAAAGAAGAAATCGAGCCAGCGCAAGGATCCCAACACGCTTTACCTGATCGACTTCAACGGGCTGACGGTGGCGCATATGGGCGATCTGGATTACGTGCCCACCCAGCAGCAGATCGAAACCCTCGGCGCCGTGGACGTCGCGTTGGTGCCGATCGGCGGAGGAACCGGGCTCAACGCGTCGCAGGCGGCGGAAGTGATCAGCTTGCTTGAGCCGTCGATCGTCATTCCCATGCATTACCGCACCCCCGAAATCACCCTCAAGCTCGACCCCCTCAGCAAATTTTTAAAGGAGATGGGGCTTTCCGCTCCCCAGCCGCAGGAATCCTTGAAAATCACGCGGCCCGACCTCCCGGAAGAAACCCACGTGGTAGTCCTGGATTACAAGCGAGGCGCATGACCCCGGTGAAGCTCCTGATGACCTGGGATATTCTGCCGGGGCAGGCGCAGGAATATTTCGAATTCATCGTGCGCGAATTTCTGCCCGGCATGCAGAAGCTGGGGGTGGAACCCACCGACGCCTGGTACACCGCCTACGGCGACGGCCCGCAGATAACCGTAGGGGGGATCGCCGCGGATTTGGCGGCCATGGATACGTTCCTCGCTTCCGCCCAGTGGCAGGAAATCTCCGAAAAACTGATGAACTATGTGGAAAATTTTGCTTATAAAGTGATTCGCGCGCGGAATGGATTCCAGATGTGAGGGTTGGAAGGCCGGGGGAATCGCCGTCGCCCGTGATTCGATTAAAAGAACTTGATAGCTAACTGATTTCAAAGAGGCCACGGAGATCACGTATTTTTTGTCTCCGGCCCATTATCCCCCTCGTGCTATCCGTGAATGATGCATCTATTCGCAAACCTTTAGAACTTGCGTAGATATGGCATTAATCCACAAAGGACACGAAGACTGCGAAATAAAATTTCTCTCCGTGCCCCTTCGTGTATTCCGTGGATAAATATCTTCGCGCCCCTTTTTGTCCCCCGTGGAGAAAGAATATTTCTTGGCCGCCCCGGCTTGCATGGAATCATTCGCCCGGTTTATCCGAGGACGGTTTCGGTTTGGGGCTTTCGGCGGGTGCGGCGGCGGGAGCCGTGGAATCCTTCTTCTCCGACGCGGTTTCTTTTTTCTCTATCGGCGTGCTGCTTTGACCCGAGGGCGAGCGGTTATCCGTGGCGTAGAACCCCTTGCCCTTAAAGATGATGCCGACGGGAACAAACAGCTTGCGAAGCGTTTTCTTCCCGCATTCCGGGCATTTGATGAGAGGAGCATCGGAAAAACTTTGATATTGGTCGAATTCTGCACCGCAGTTTGTGCAGCGGTAAGTGTAAGTGGGCATGTGCGGTTCTTTGCATCCTGCTTTGGGGTCGGGGATAATTCCGCCGATCGAATGCGGGATCGTCTCCTATTCGTTCGGTTCCGGGTTTTTAATCCACAATCTGTTCCAGCGCTGGACGATAAAATTCAAGGCCTCGTGCCGGTATTCTCTCCAGGCATGGATCATGGCCGGCGAAGCCGAAAGGAAAATCACCACCACAAGAATCAGGAGGAAATACCTGTCGAGCACGTCCGGCGGGAAAAATTGGCCCAGGAAATATCCGGCCGCCGTGGCTCCCGCCGCCCACACCAACCCTCCCAGCAAATTGAAGAAAAAGAACCGGCGGTATTCCATTTCGACCGCGCCGGCCACGATGGGCACGAAGGTGCGGATGAACGGCATGAACCGCGCCAGGGTGATTGTCTTTCCGCCGTGCTTTTCGTAGAACGCTTTGGCGGCGAGCAGATTCTTCCGGCGAAAGAGGAGCGAGTTATCCCGGTTGAAAATCGGCGGTCCGACCTTTTTGCCGAACCAGAAGCCGACGTTATCGCCCAGCACCGCCGCCACCGGCAAGGTGAGAAGCAGAATCCATAAATTTAGTTCCCCGCGCGAGGCGAGCAGGCCCGCCGTGAGCAGCAGGCTGTCCCCCGGAAGAAAGAATCCAAAAAATAATCCGGATTCCGCAAAGATGATCGCGATAATCCCGACATATCCGAACGTTCGGATGAGTCCAATCAGATCGAAACCCATGCGCTGCCTCTATCCATCCACCTTAATGCCGGTGTACGGGCTGGAGCATTATAACCCATCGCTGGGGGCAACTAAAAAAATATAGGGAAAATTAATCCGTCGAGGAAATCGCCGCGCTAATGCGCTATTGGATTGCCACTTGCACGGCGCGAACGGCGAGGCGCCAGGGGTAGGAGTCGGAAGCGGCGTCGTACCCGCGGCACGTGACGAGCGTCAGCCAGGGGAGATCCTCGTGGCGCAGCACCGAGAGGTCGTCGGGCCGCACCAAACGGACCTCGCGCACCTCGTAAACGTAGTCCTGTCCGTCGAGATGGACGATGATCTTGTCGCCCCAACCGAGGGTATGGAGGTTGACGAAGGGCCCCGGCAGCCCGCTGGCCAGGGATACGTGGGCCGTGAGGACCGAGTTGCCGGTCCAGGTTGGGAAGGCGGTGCCGTTGAGCCAGCCGGCCTGGTTCGAGAGCCAGCTCAGGTCCCAGGAGGTGCCCGAACGCGGGATGCCGATGATGGGGATTCTCACGCCGAGCTTGGGAATCTCCAAGGTGAGGTCGTTGAGGCGGGCGTAGCGCAGGGAAGAAGGCTGGGCGGGGAGGGTGGTCACCCGGCCGGGAGCGAAACCTGTGTTGGGCAGCGAGCCGATCGGGACGGCGATGCCCACAAACGCGCTGGCGGCGTTGTTCTCAGGCCGGTCGGTGGGCGAGGAGGTGGTCAGGGAAACGTTGTTGGCGCCGCCGGGCGGGGTGCCGAGGCTATTCACGCGGGTCACGACCTCGATGGTGTAGACCGCGCCGGGGGCGAGGGTGCCAAAGTTGACGACGATGGTGTTGGGGGAGACGGAGGTGGGGAAGCCGGACCCGGGCGAGACCGACACGGAGACGATGTCGAGGAAGGCCGGCATGGTGTCGGTGACGACGACGTTGCCGGCGGCCGTGTTCCCCGTGTTGGAAACGGTGATGAGGAAGGTGACCAGGTCGCCCACTTGGGCGGAGGCAGGATCGCCGAATTTGGTGAGGGCCGGATCGGCGATGGTGGCGCCGGTGGAGAGCTGGTCGCCGTAGTCGACGATCGCAAGGGTGCCGTCGCCGAGGGTGACGGAGACGGAGTTGGGAGTGGTGGAGGTCATCCCGGAGGGATCGGTTTCGCGGACGATGCAGATCCCCGGTCCGAGGCCGGTAAAGGAGTAGGAACCGTCGGCGGCGGTGAGGGTGGTGGCGACGACGATGTGGCTGCTGTTGAGCAGATCGACCGTGACGCCGGGGATGCCGGATTCGCCGGCGTCCTGGAGGGCGTTGCCGTTGACGTCGTTGAAAACGGTGCCGCTGATGGAGGCGGGGTTGCCTCCGGAGATCGGGCGGTCGCCGAAGTTAACGGCGGTGGACAAACCGGGGGTGACCACCGCAGGGATGGAGTTATCGGTGGTGGAGACGTATCCGGAGGGATCGCTCTCCACGACGGTGTAGTCGCCGGCGGCTAGGTTGGTGAATTGATAAGACCCGTTGGCGGCGGTCAGGAGGCTGGTGAGGAAGACATTGTTGTGATCGTAGAGGGAGACAGTGACACCGGCGATACCGAGTTCGCCCGCATCCTGGTTGCCGTTGGCGTTCGCGTCATTGAAGACTATGCCAAAGATGCGGCCCGGGACGGGGGTAGTGGTCGGTGTGGGGGTGAAGGTTCCCGTTGCGGTGGGCGTCGGCGTATTGGTGGGTGTAGCGGTCGTGGTCACGGTCGGCGTAACCGTCGGCGTATCCGTCGCGGTCTCCGTGACGGTCGGCGTCGGAGTCTCGGTGAGGGTGACCGTCGGGGTATCGGTCGGCGTCAGCGTCGGCGTATCGGTCGATGTGTTGGTTGGCGTATTGGTCGGCGTGTCGGTGGGTGTCTCGGTGAGCGTATCCGTCGGTGTATTGGTCGGCGTGTGGGTCGGGGTGTCGGTGGGCGTGAAGGTCGGCGTGAAGGTCGGCGTATCGGTCGGTGTTAGGGTGGGCGTGTCGGTCGGGGTGTCGGTGGGCGTGAAAGTCGGCGTGAAGGTCGGCGTATCGGTCGGTGTATAGGTGGAAGTGTCCGTTGGTGTTTCCGTCAGGGTTTCGGTTGGCGTATCGGTTGGTGTGAAGGTAGGGGTATTTGTTGGCGTATCGGTCGGTGTATAGGTGGAAGTGTCCGTTGGCATTTCCGTCAGAGTCTCGGTTGGCGTATCGGTTGGTGTGTCGGTGGATGTGGTGGTAGGCGTCACGGTTTCCGTAGCGGTTGCCGTCGGCGTATCGGTCGCAGTGGGCGTTTCAGTAGGTGTGACGGTAGGTGTCGCGGTCTCCGTGATGGTTGGCGTCGGCGTGCTGGTCGGGGCGGATGTTACAGTGAGTGAGGCGCTGGCGGTATTGCCGTCGGTGGTATTCGCGGAAGTCACCGGCCCGCTGACGTTATCGTACGTTCCTGCGCTGGAGGATGTAACCACCACGGTGACCGTACAGGAACCGCCGGCCGCGAGGGTTCCGTTCGAAAGGCTGATGCCGCCTCCGCCCGCGTCCGCGATCAGGATTCCTCCGCAGGTGTTGCTGGTGGTGAGCGGCGTGGCGTTCACCACGCCGGTCGGGTAGGTATCCGTGAATGCCACGCCGCTTAGGGCGCCGGATAAATCTGGATTGGTAAGTTGGAAGGTTAAGGTGGAAGTGCCGTTGAGACCAATCGTGTCCGGCGAGAAAGATTTGGAAATCGCGGGCGGCAATACTTCGGTGACGACATTGGCGCTGGCCTGCACTGCCGGAACGGAATTGTTGTTGGAATCGACGGCGCTGTTCACCGTCGCCGTGTTCTGAGACGGGTTGCACGATCCTTGAACGGTGAAGGTCACATCGACGGAAACGGAGGATCCAACCCCCAGGGGTCCGAGGTTGCTCCAAATGACCGATCCGCCTCCGCCGCTGGCCCCGGGCGTGGCCGATTTAAACTCCATGCAAAAGGCGCTATAGGTATCGATTAACGGCAGTGTGGTGATCGGGGTTGTGCCGGTATTGGTGAGGAGGATATGGAAAGTGACGTCGCTCCCCAGCGAGGCTGGGCTCGGTGAGGTCAGGGTTTTTGTGATGGATAACTGTGGGCGGGTAATGGTCACGCTGGCCGAAGCGTCTACTGTGCCCGTGGCGGGGACCGGATTCCCGGAATTGGTATCGATCGCATTCGAAGCCACCTGATTGGTGGCCGGGGAGCAGGCGGCGATGGCCGTGAAATACACGCTGATGGTTTGGCTTTCGTGGCTTGCCAGCGGTCCGACGTCATTCCAAGTGAGCGTACTTGCCGTCGTGCTGTCTGGCGGAATGCTGGCCGAGACAAACGAAAGACACGCGCTGGGGAAGGTGTCTGTTACGGCCACTGTATTCAGCTCGCCGGCGTTGGGGTTGGCGATGGTGAAATCGAACCGGACCGTCGCGCCGACGACGGCAATTCCATTCGCGGGTACTACTAACTGTTTTCCGACGGTCAACGTCAGGGAGCTCGTGGTCATGACTGCGCTGGCGCTCGAGGTGTCGGTGGGATCGTTGGGGTCGGTATAGGTTACTGTGAGTAAATCGCCGGCGAGAGCATAGATCCGGCCGTCATGGGCTCCGGCGGAAGTCTCGCGGGTCATGCAGGCGGCAAAGACGCCCGTGTTTACGCCCGTTTCGGTCAGGGTCACCGTCTCGGGGTCGTTTCTGGAGCTGTTGATATTTACTGTAATTGTTTCGATCGTCGCCGGATCCTGGTTCTGATCGTAGTCGGTGACGCGCATGCAAATTTGATTCGTAGGCGAAGCCGTCGAGTTATAACTGGTGGCGGCGGGGCCGTTAAGGCCCGCGGTGAATTCGGTTGTGCTGGGGGTGCCCGTGTCCTGATTGACGATGGTTACCGGCTGGGAGCGGCTGTTGGTGATCAGGCCTTCCGTGCCCTCATGACCTGTAACCGTTATGGTATAGACTCCTTGGTCGGCCGGCGCCATCCAAGAATATTCATAGATTTTCGCTGGGCCCGTGGTGTCGACCACGTAGGAGTCATCCAACGTGACATTGGTCACGCCGCTGGATGGGTCTTGAATGCTCAGCGTGGCCGAGGTGACATCCGAATTGCCGAATGGGTCGCTGACCGTCGTCCGGAGATAGACGGTCTGGCCGTTGGTGGGATTGGAAATCAGGGACCCTCCCGGATAAGGAGCGTCGTAGACATCCAGCGAATCGACGTGGATCACCGTGGTCGTCGGCAGATCAACCTTGGAAGTGTATGTTGAGCTGCCGTAGAGAATATTGAAAATAACGCCTGAGGCGGCGGTAGTGATGCGGGTGGTGATCTTCTGCCCGGCCGGAATATTTACGGTGGAGCCCAGGCTCCCCGTCCACACTAACTGATAATCGTTACCGGCGATGTGCGTGACCGTGGGATTGCTGCTGATGGTCAGGAAAGGCGAGCCGCCCGTTTCCAGCGCCACCGACACCGGCAGTGGGCCGGGCAAGGTGCCGCTGGCCACGCGGATATAGGTCGTCACCGTGACCTGCCCGCCGGCCGGCATACTGAAGTTGGCGGCCATCGGGGATGTTTGGACAAAGGTCGTATTGGTTACGATCGTGGCTGGTAGCGTGTAGTTCACAGTCAGCGTGGGACGGTCGGCGGTCGTTGCATTCGTCCGGCTGGCAAAGGTATGAGAACTGGCATTGGCCACCCCCTCGGTGACGCGCCGGATCAGCAGACCGTAATTTGTGTACGTTCCGCTGTACCAGCCCTGCACCGCGGTGGTTACATTCCAAGTGTAGAACCCGGTTCCGGCCACGTTGGTGGTGGCAATGGCCGGGGAAGCGTAGTCGCCGCCCGCCGTGGCCCAGTTTGTAGCCGTCATCCGCTGGGTCCAATTGGCGATGCCGGCTGTGCCGCTATTAGCGCCTTCGGTCCAATCCGACGTGAGGCGGTACACACCGGTGGAATACGTGTTGTTGCCGTTGGTTTTGTACAGGGTCAACGTAGCAGAGGTGATCGTCGCTCCGAGCGGGATGGAGGAGAGATCAAAATATAACAAGGCGTGCCGGGTGCTGGTTGTGCTTCCGGTGACCGACAAGGTCGTCGAACCGCCGTAGTTGTAGGTTGCGTGATCGCTGCGCAGATAAGTATCTTTGCCGGCTTGGAAAACGGTATTGTAACTTCCGCCGCCACCGCCTCCGGTGCCCAGTTGATAGGTGCTGACGATAGTCGAACCGGATGGGACGACGCGATCCATCCCTTGTCCGGGCGCGTTGAAATATAGCGTTTTGGTTTGGGAGGGCACGACAATGATTGCCGTGGCGGAGCAGATATCCCCGTAGATCGGATCGGTGTAACCGACCTGAATGGTATCGCCCGGCAGGGCATAAAGGGTGCCGTCTTCCGGCGTCTGCCCGGTGGTGGCCGAGAAGGGCAAACCAGCCACGTTGAGGAAAATGCCGGTGCTTGGTCCGGTCTCCGAAAGAGTGAGAGTTTCGCGGTCGGAGGTTGTCGGATCGATCACCGTGACGTGGATCGATCCCGCCCCCTGGGTGTCACCATCGTTTACCACGACATAGATGAGATTGCCTTGCTGGTATACGGTGACTGTTCCGCCGCTGGAATTTGCGAAATTGGCGGTGCATTGCGTCGCCGTAGAATTGACCGGCGTGTCGAGCGTGATTGTCAATAGCTCATCATTGGCCAAGGCCTGCGCCGTGTTGCTCACGGTGGGAAAGGACGGTGGGAAAAGATCGAGCGTCATTTTATACGTAAAAATAGCCGCCCCGCCCACTGGAATTGAATCTACGTTGAATCCGGTTTCATCCAGCGGAAAGGGAGTGGACGGAGAAGAGTTATCGGGGATTGGGGAACCATTGAGCGTGGTGCTGTTGGGCACATAGGTTGTGTGGGTGGGAATGGTGTCGGTCACAGCAGTGTTGAAAGCGGTCACCGCGCCGTTATTGCGGACCTGGACGGTATAGAGCAGCGTATCACCAGGGTCGACCTTGCCGTTGCTGTTGAGATCCACGGCCAGAGACGCCTGCTTGGAAATAACAACTGTCGGAAGCGGTGGAATGGTGTAACCGGCATCCAGATAGGGCGTTCCGGCTTGCGCCTTGGCCGGGTCTTCCCCCCACGCCCCTGTGATCGACGTCCCATCCGTGGTGAATACCTTCATGCCGGTCTGGGATCTTTGCGCTGGGTCTCCGTAAATCTGTTTCGATTTATATTGGCCGATGGAGTATGACACGTCATACATCGCGCCGTTCGGCGCGACGTGGGTGGCCGGAGCGCTGGGGGCGCCGTAATCCACATAGATTGTAGTCGGCTTGGTGGCCGTCACCCAAACCGGGTTGCCGTTCCCGGAATAATCTGATGTTCCGGGAGCCCAGCCCGCCACGAAGGATGGTGTCAGCCAGGCGTCGGGCACCAGCGTATACCCCCAGTCGTAGGTTTGGTCGGTGCCGCTCGTCGAGCTGTCCATCGTCCCGATGGCGAGGAACGGTGCTCCGCTGGTGTAAAAATGCGCCCCGGTAAGCGATGGCATTTCATACCGATACGCGGTTTTAGCGGGAACGCTGAAGCTGCCGCTGCCGAGCTTGGTCTGATAATTAACCGTCAGGGAAGATGTGCCCGGGTTGAAGATGAAGACGTCGGCCGGATAGTTGGTTACGGTCGTGCCGACCGCCGTCCAAAGGCTCGAAGTCCACAGGCTGGTCGGCGGAATCTCGAACCAGCGGCACGCGTAGGTGGATCCAACTTTGCCGGTAAGCAAATCCACCTGAACCGGATTATCGGCGGAAACCGTGGCGCCGCTGTTGATGCCCCCGTCCACCTGGTAGACGTCGCCCTGGTTCATCAGCCGGGTGACGTCCACCGTCCCGTCGCCGTTGGTATCGATATTCACGGTTGTGTTGTTGGCGGCGGCGGAAACGATCAGCGAGGTGTAGCTGAACATATTGCTGGCGCCGGTGTTCTGGCCGATGGGAATGCTGTACTCGGTGCCCCAGCGGGTGGTGTCGTACACCTCAATCGCGTCGGTGAGCACGGTTCCCGGCGTGGCTGCCCAGACGGAGCGCGTGACGGCGATCACTTTCGTCGCGCCCACTTTATCGCGGGCGTCGAATAAAATATTGCTGCTGATCCGGGGGATGGGGACATCATTCTCAAGGACGATGACATCCCCGGCATTCAGCACGTCGTTGGCATTGGTGCACGCCAGTGCGGTCCGGCCGTCGCGGTTGGGCGGGCAGCCATTCGCCGCGTTTTGGTCGCCCCAGATCTGGGTTCCTCCCGGGTTGGAGGACGTCCACAGATTGACCGGATTGGCCAGGTCGGGCTCGTATCCGTTTTCCCACTGGTCATAGTAGATGACGGTTTGATCGGAGGTAATCGAAATGCCGGTAACGCTGTGCATCGGCGCGACCGGTGTGGCGCTTGTGGCGATTTTCTTAAATGACGTCAGGACCATATCTTCCGGCATAGGAAGAAAAAAGACCTGGGTCGGGGGTGTATTCGCCGCTAAAGCGTGCTGCGGACGTTCAATACCGATAATGCCAATCAATATTACCGCAAGCAGCGATAGTTTGACAAAAAAGGAAAATCGCTTGCGGGGAAGCAATTTCATCGAGAAGATCTTACCCTCAACGAGCGTTTCGTGATTGAGTATTTAGCGGATTCGATAGGGAGTTATTGTATCCTATCTCTTAGGAAAAAAAAATGGAAATTCCCTGTTGTAGCATTTTTTAGGTTTTTTTTTATGCAGCGACGTCATCGCCAAAGCAATTGAAATAATCTCAGTTTTTTACAGGATAAATATGGAGTTTAATTGTCCAAATATTATTTTTATATGCTTCCTTTGAGAATTTAAGTGCAAAAAAACCGCCGGTCGGAATTCGGACCGGCGGGGGGGAATTGTAATTGGCGCTCAGCCTCTCGGGATTGGCGTCCCGCTGCGTTTGGGTTGCGGAGCCGGGAAGATTTTATTGAACTCCTCCTCGTCGAGCGTTTCCACTTCGATCAGCTTTCCGGCGACTCGGTCCAGGGATTCGCGGTGTTTGGTCAGCAAGTCTTTCGCCACTTCATACGCGTCATTCACCAGCTTGCGCACTTCATCGTCGATGATGTTGGCCACCTGGTCAGAATAATCGCGCTGTTCGGAGATCTCGCGCCCCAGGAAGATCAACTCTTCCTTCTGGCCGTAGACCATCGGCCCCAGCCGGTCGCTCATGCCCCAGCGGGTGACCATGTTGCGGGCGGTCTTGGTGGCGCGTTCCATGTCGGACGAGGCGCCGGTGGTGATGTCGTTGAAGACGATATCCTCCGCCGCCCGGCCGCCCAGCAGCCCCGCCAGTTCCGCCTTGTACTCGCTCCGGCCGCGCACGGTGCGGTCCTCTTCGGGCAGGGCGAGCGTGTAGCCGCCCATCATTCCACGCGAGATGATCGACACCTTGTGGACCGGATCGCATTCGGGGATGGCTTGCATCACCACCGCGTGGCCGGCTTCGTGGAAAGAGATGATCCGCTTTTCGGCGTCGGTAATCAGCCGGCTCTTGCGTTCCGGTCCGGCGATCACTCGTTCGATGGATTCTTCGAACTCCTCCATCCCGATCACTTTTTTATTCCGGCGGGCGGCGAGAATCGCCGCCTCGTTGACGAGGTTTTCGAGATCCGCCCCGACCAACCCGGGCGTGCCTTTGGCGACGGCGCCCAGGTCGACCCCCGGCGCGAGCGGTTTGCCGCGCACGTGAACCTTGAGGATCGCCTCGCGGCCGCGCATGTCCGGCCGGTCGAGCACCACCCGCCGATCGAAGCGGCCCGGCCGCAGCAGGGCCGGGTCGAGAATGTCCGGCCGGTTGGTGGCCGCCATGACGATCACGTTGGTGTCGGTGTCGAACCCGTCCATCTCCACCAGGATCTGGTTGAGGGTTTGCTCGCGCTCGTCGTGGCTGCCGCCCAAGCCCGTCCCGCGCTGGCGTCCGACCGCGTCGATCTCATCCACAAACACGATGCACGGCGAATGGCGCTTGGCTTGCTCGAACAGGTCGCGCACGCGGCTGGCGCCCACGCCGACGAACATCTCCACGAATTCAGAACCGCTGATGGAGAAGAACGGCACGCCGGCTTCGCCCGAGACGGCTTTCGCCAGCAGCGTTTTCCCCGTTCCCGGCGAGCCCACCAGCAGCACGCCCTTGGGAATCCGCGCGCCCAGCGAGATGAATTTCTCCGGCTCTTTGAGAAATTCCACTACTTCGCGCAATTCATCCTTAGCCTCTTCCACCCCGGCCACGTCTTCGAACGTCACAGTCGGCTGGTCGCCCGAGAGCATGCGCGCCTTGCTTTTGCCGAACGCCATCGCCTGGTTGTTGGTGCCTTGCATCTGCCGTACCATGAAGTAGATGAAAACGCCGAGCACCAGGACCGGCAGCAGGTATCCCAGCAGATTGAACACGAAGCTCCAATCGTTGGGGGGATTGATGACGATCTTCACTTTCGAGAGCTGATCCGCCGTGACCCCCAGCGCCCCCAGTTGGACGGTCAGGTCGGTGGTCGATTCCTTCAGGGACTTGGCCTGCTTGGTTCCGGCATAATGGATTTCCAGGTTGTCCTGGACGACTATGATTTCCTGAATCTGGCCGCTGACGACGTCCTGCGCAACCTGGCTGATGGGAATCGTGGGAACGCTCGCCTGTTGGTTGTTGTACCAGGTGAAGAGCAGGTAGCCCATGAAAAAGAGGACGATAAGGATCGCGATGATGTTGCGCGAACGATTCGAATTCACCCTTGCCTCCGATTCTTCACGCCCCGGCGGATAACGCCGACCGGCTGTCGTCCGCCGGGCGCATCCATTTATCCCGCTCTCGCGGGATGATGAATACCCCGCAGTTTGCTGCGCAGTTATTAGGGGTTGTGCCCTTTGATATCGCGCAGCTTGCCGCGCGATCATTCATTATACCAATGCTTGGTTAGCGTATCGTTAACCCGCGTTATCCCGGAGAATTTCCATGCCGGCGGACGGGGTGCGACGGATGTTCCCTGTGATCCGATCTTATTTCCCCGGCGGATTATACAAAAAGAAAATGTATACCCAGAGCGGGATCAGGCTTCCCACCGCGATCAAATCCAGGAACCCAAGGCCGACCGCCCTCCAGTCGACGCCTGGCTCTTGTTCGATTTCATTTTCCCCATTCGCCTCTTGCGGGGCGCCGGCCGGATGCTCGGCCAGGTAGGTTTTCAGCACCCGCGCCATTTGATCGCCGTTGCGGTACCGCTGAGCCGGATCCTTGGCCAGGGCTCGCAATACGATCTCGTCCAGTTCCGCCGGCAGGCTGGGATTGAGCAGTCTCGGAGAGGGCGCCGGTTCCAGTTGATGCTGAAGGGAGAGCGTGCGCGGATCCTTCCCGGGGAACGGCAAGCGGCCGGTGAGGAGCTCGAACAGCATCACCCCGGTGGAATAGATGTCGCTGGAGGGCGTGAGCGGATCCCCCGCCGCCTGTTCGGGCGAAATGTATTGCGGGCTGCCCCAGATCACGTCGCCTTCGTCCGGGTTGTCCCCGGCGGCGCTTCGGCCGAGCGCCCGCGCGATGCCGAAGTCGGCGATCTTGGCGATCAGCTCGCTGTTGAGCAGGACGTTTTGCGGTTTGACGTCGCAATGGACCAGGCCCGCCCGGTGAGCCAGCCCGAGCCCTTCGCACACTTGGATGGTGATGTCGAGCCAGAGGTCGATCGGCTGCGAGCCGGCTGCGCCCAGCGTCGGTTTGGGCGCGCGGCGCAGGAACGATTTCAAGTCCTCCCCCTCCACGTATTCCATGATCATGAAGTACTGCCCGTTTTGAACGCCGAAATCGTAGACAGTGACCAGGTTCGGATGCGACAGCCTGGCGATGGCCTTGGCTTCCGCAAGGAAGCGTTCTTGAAAATCCGGCCGGCGGATGTACTCCTCGCGCAGGATTTTCACCGCCACCGGCCGGCCCAATAACCGGTCGCGGGCGAGCCAGACGTGCGCCATCCCGCCGGTGGCCAGCGGTTTAACGAGTTCATAGCGGTCGTTGAGAAGCGTCGCGGCTTCCATAGGCTATTCCATTTTACCAATAGGCCATCCAACCGGCACGCGTTTTCCTTCCAACAAGTATGGCTGTAGAGCTGTCAGGTCTACGAGACCTGACAGCTCTGGCGGGTTGCGGAAAAAACAATCACTTCTCATAATTTCCCGCCTTTTTCGCACGATTCCGATATGAGAGAGGCGAAAAATGGTTTCTGTTATAATCCCTCCGTTCCAAGAAATATCGAATCTGGTGGAGGTCTTGTGAAGACATATCTTAGTATTGCCCAAATCATCCTGGGCGCCGTGCTGATTGCCGCCGTCGTCCTGCAAAGCAAGGAAGCCGGTTTGGGAGGATTGGGCGGCGGCGATGCGGGGGGCGTGTTCCGAGCCCGGCGGGGAGTGGAGAAAGCCCTCTTTAATGGCACCATCGTCCTGAGCGTCCTCTTTTTTGCTCTCTCCTTCATCACCGTCCTGGCGTTCCGGTAGGATTCCTCCGCGAGCTTCATGCATCCCTGGCTGAATACCCGCACACAAAGATGATTCTACCTCTCCGGATCCGGCTATGATGCGGTTTCGCTGGCAAATCCTGATCGCGGGTGTGGGCGTCGTCCTGGTCGTCCTGCTCATCCTGATTTTGCGGGGGAGCGGGGCTCCGGCCTCGACCGCAGCCCAAACTGCTCCGAGCGGCGGGGAATACAAGGAAGCCATCGTCGGGGCGCTGCAGCGGCTCAACCCGGTTCTGGACGTCCGCAATCCGCCCGATCACGACATCGACCGTCTGATCTTCTCCGGTCTGGTGCAATTTGATTCTGCCGGGATGCCGATCCCCGATCTTGCCCAGGGATGGGTGGTCAGCGACGGGGGCAAGACCTACACCGTCGTGATCCGCCCTGACGCCGTCTGGCAGGATGGATATCCGGTGACGTCCGAAGATGTGGTGTATACCTTCGGATTGCTGCAGCAGAAAGCGTACCCCGGCCCGGCGGACTTGGCGGCGCTTTGGCAGACGGTTACCGTTCAGGCTCTCTCGGCGAAACTCGTCCGGTTTACGCTGCCCGAACCCTATGCGCCGTTTCTGGATTATCTGGCCACCGGACTGTTGCCGGAACATCTGCTCAGCGGCGTGGACGTCACGAAACTTGATGGGATGACGTTTAATCTCAAGCCGGTCGGCTCCGGGCCGTTCAAGGTGCAAACGCTGATTCTCAACGGCGGTTCTATCGCCGGGGTGACCTTGATTCCGAATGCCGGATATTACGGCACGAAGCCGCATTTGGATAAAATTGATTTTCTATATTATCCGACCCACGCGGACGCCTTCGCGGCGCTTCAATCCGGAGCGGTGATGGGACTCGGCGGCCTGACCCCGGAGGAGCTGAATACCGTGTTGAAGGGGGCAACCTGGAATGTTTATTCCGCGCGCCTTCCCCGTTCCTCGTTGGTGTTGCTGAATTTACAAAACAACGATGTGCCTTTTTTCCAGGATCGGGAAATCCGGCAGGCGCTGCTGCTGGCCCTGGACCGCCAGCAGATGATTGATTCGGTGCTTTCCGGCCAGGCGGTCGAGGCGGTCGGCCCCATCCTGCGCGGCAGCTGGGCGGCGGATCCCAGCCTGGCGCCGGTTCCGTTCAACCCGGAAGAAGCCTCCCGGTTGCTGGACGCGGCGGGGTGGGTCATTCCGGCGGGCGCGACTCCCGGCACCGACGCCTTCGTCCGGAAAAATAAGGATGCTGCGTTTACGTTTACCTTGCTTTACGCCGAGGGTCAGCCGCAGGAAGCCGTCGCCGCCGCCATCCAGGCGCAGTGGGCCAAGGTGGGCGTGAAGGCAACGCTCAAGCCGGCGAATATCCGCTCCCTGATCGACGACAACCTGACTCCCCGCACCTATCAGGCGGCGTTGATCGATTTGGACCTGGCGCCGTATCCGGATCCTGATCCTTATCCGTTCTGGAATCAGACCCAAACTCCCGACGGCCAAAATTACTCGCAATTGGACGACCGCGCGATCAGCGAGTTGTTGGAGGAAGCCCGAACCACGATGAACCCGGACGATCGGGCCCGGTTGTATCTCACCTTCCAATACCGCTTCGCCTACCAAACCCCCGCTCTGTTCCTTTGGCATCCCATCTATAGTTATGCCGTCGACGCACGCATCGCCGGAATTCCGCTCGGCCCGCTCTATGATGTGTCCGACCGGCTGGCGTTGGCCAACGAATGGTATTACTCCGCCGCAAAATAATCCCGGATGGCATTAATCTTTAAAACCAATTTCCTACCGCAAAGCCCGCCCCGGCCCTCGCTACGTAACCGCTTACTGTTCCCGAAGTTCACGGGAACAGGCGCACTTCGCGAGGGCAGGCTGGGGTGGGCCGGGGGCGCAAAGGCGCAAAGAACACCAGGATTTATTTTCATTTCTTTGCGGACTTCGCGTCTTTGCGGTGAGAATTTGCCTTTGATCTGCGTGGTCTAAAGTTAATTCCCCGGACTATAAGAACGGCACCTTATCTTCGGTCGTTCCCAACGGATCCAATCCGAGGCGTTCATCGAGGTTCTCCGGGCGCAGGAGCGGATCCTGCAGCAGCCTGCGGATGTGCCGGAATTTAAGGAACCGCCATCCGGTGCCGACGGCCCGGCGCAGAAGGACGTTCCGGCGCAGCTTGTAGATCACCAGCGGAGCCCGTCCGCCCGGGAGGACGATCCACGCATGTTGGGGATCGGTCACCGGTTGGAGCAGAAAATGTCCGACGGCGGCGGAGGCGGTGAACCGAAAGCAGCCGACCTCCGTTCCGAATCCGTCCACCCATTGTTGTGCTTCCTTGTCGCTCACCGTGTATCCCATTTTTCTTCCCAGGCCGCCGAGGGTCTCGCGCACGATCTGCAATTCCGCTTCGCGGGAAGCCGGATGATCCTCCGGGCGCAGCGCCAGAGCCCCGTTTCCCGCCGCCTGCCCGTAGGAATCCAAGCAGGCCTGCAGCAGACGCTGCTCGGGCGTGAGCAGCCCGGGAAAGAATGCGCACAAGCGGGCGTCCAGCTCGTCGGCCGTGATTGGTCCATTTTCAAGCAGGATCCGCGCCGCCTCCACTTCCACCTGATCCGAGAGCGGGCTGGTGATGGATTCGTCTCCGGGCAGCCACCAGGTTGGACCGGAGTCGCCCTCCTCGCGGGAGGCCGAACGGATTTCCGGGTCGGTCTCGATCGCCTCGCCCAGCGCCGACAGGCATTGGGAAAAATCTCTTTCGGCGTTGGGTTTGGAGGCTGGAAGCATCCGGCGATGGACCGCCTCGCTCCAGGCCGCGGCCTGCAGCAATTCGAGCGGCGTGGGTTCCGCCCGCCAGGAGATCAGCTGGCGCGCGGCCAGCCGCGCCACTTCGGCCGCCGGTTCGAGGGTTTGCGGCCCGAGGGAAGCCGGGGTGTGATCCGGGCCCGGCGCCGACCAAAGCAACTGCGCCTGTTCGGTATCCGAGCGCAGGGCTCTTCCATTTAAATAAAACCCGGCCTGGTAGAACGACCACAGCGCCGCGCCGAAGAACGCCGGCTCTGTCTCCCCCACCAGCGTGGCGACGGGAGTTCCGGCTGGGAGGTGCGCCGCGAGCGAATTAGCCGAAGCCGTCAACGCGCGCGCGTGCCAGTTCCAGTCGTACCGGCGGCGGTGCAGCGCGCCGGCCAGGGTTCCGGCGGCCGTCCGCCCCCACAGCCAGTCGGCCCACATCGCCGAGAGCGTCCAGGCCGCCGGGTTGGGCCGCGGCAGGAAGCTGATTAGAAAATCCGGCGCGAGGTTCGGAAGCGCAGGCGCCAGATCGCGCGCATTCCCGCCGTACGTCAGGATCGTTCCCTCCTCCAGATCGCCGCCCTCGCGCCATTTGCGCACCGGCACTCGGCGCGCGGGCCGGGACCAACTCTCGGCCGCTTGCTCGAGCACCCGCCACACGTTCACCTCACGGTACTCCGGGGGCGGCTGGAGCGAACGCGGCCGCAGCCGGGCGGAATGGGAATGGCCCCGCAGCATGTGGGCCTCATCCAAAACCGTCAGCATGAGCAGGTCCGCGCAACGCTTCTCGTCGGGATCGAGGGTTAAAAGTTCGAGCCGGGTAAGGATGAGGAATAACGCATAGATCGAACGGGAAGGGTAGACATCGAGCGCTTCGGCGGCGCTCCGGCGGTACCAGTCGTCGAGGGGCGCCAGCCGTTCGAGCGCGCGGTTGTACATCATCCGCCGGGAGGATTCCGGCGGCATGCGGGTTTCATCGGCGGGCGTGATCGGCTCCTCGACGGTATGGGCGCACGCCGGGCAATTGCAGATCCGCCGGACGAGCCGCGCCTGAGGTTTCTTTTTTTCCGGTTCCTGGAGCAATTCCGGGGATTCCGTTTCCTCCTTGGGGGATCCGGACCTCGCCTCCGCGTCCGATGCCCAGATGAATCCCCCGGCTTCGGATTCCTTTCCGCAAAACGCGCACGTTCCGAGGTACAAACTTCGAATGTGGGTTTCCAGGGTTTCGGCCAAGCGGAGGGAGGAATCGGGCGAGGGGGAAGGGGAGGATCTTGCCAGGCGCGCCAGCACGCTGCGGATGAGCTCCGGGGCGGGAGGATCCGCCTGCAGACCGATGAGCGCCCGGATCACGGGATTGGACGCGGCTACCAGGAGCGCCGCGCCCTCGCGCGCCAGCTCCAGCGCGAGCGCCGGAGACTGGCCGAACGGATCGACTACCCGCTTTCGGCGCTTCCCCAGCCGGCGAAGGAACTCCGCGCCCACTCCCCCGTAGAACGGCGGCAGAAACACCGCCAGCGGTTCCGGAGGATCGAGCTTGCGGCCGGGGAAAAAAGGCATATCCATCGCGTCAACCGCATCGTCCACCTGCGGCGTCGAGTTCCTGCAGCTGCTGGAAACTGGTCACTTTGGAAATAGTGCGCAGGAACGCGCCGACCGTCGGGCATTGGTGGTAAAGCGCTACCACCGCCGGGCCGATCGGATCCTCGCCGCGTTCGCCCGGCGTGTCGGCGTAGGATCCGTAGAAGGCGAAGAACGCCTGATTGAGGCGGCGGATGGTTATTCCCTGATCCGCTCCTTGCTGCATGATGTACACGCGGCGCGCTTCCATGTACGCTTCCGCTTCCTCGATCTTTCCCGCCGCCAGCAGCCGGTCGGTTTCCACCCGGGTGAGGTACATCTCGTGGGAGTAGTCGAACGCCGGAGGCTGCGCCGGCGCCGGAGGAGAGCTCTGCGCGGGGGCGGGAGAGGGCGGCGGCGGAGCGAGCTCCGGATAATATTGGCGGATCACCATGGCGCCGATAGCTTTGCCCGTCAAGTCGGCCGTGGTTTCGTTGATCGTGCGCATGTCGCCGGACGTTTCATATTGTTGGCCCAGCGGTGTGAAGTACAGGTAGATGTGCGTCCATTCGTGCGAGATGGCTTCCACCACCCAGTTGAGCCACGTGCTTTCCATAATCATGGTGGGATACGTGCCAAGCCCGCCCAGCGCAACGACCAGCGCCGATACGTTCAGATTCTTTTCCACTTCCGATTCCAGCTCGATCTGCTGCTCGAGGGTCATCCCCGGGACCAATTGAATGTTCGCGTCCTGGCGGATGACGTTGCGCGGTGAAATGACCAGCCCCAGGGGAAGCTCGCTGTAGCGGAACAGGACCGGCGGGATCACCTCGCCCGCGAGAGCAAATCCCTGGGAGCCCAGTTCGGCGGAGATTTCCGATTGCAGAATGGATTCCACCAGGCTTTGCTCTCCGCCCTGTTCCCGTCGCTTTTCCGCCAATTCGGCCCGCAGCGGAACGGACGCCTGCATCGGATCGGCGATCGACGGATCGGAAAATATTTTGGTGAGGCTGGCGTCGTCGGCAAAGATGCCGTCGAGGAGTTTGTTGTAATTTATCACGGCGTCGTGCCGGCTGGCATCGGAAAGATAGCGTTCGTCGCCCAGAAGAAATTGCAGCCCCTTGGCCCAGATGGCATCCGCCTCCCAGGTGACAAAATCGAATTCATACGGGGCGGTGTACATGTGAACTTTATCGGTGGTGGAAGGCGGCAGGTAGGAATCCCCCGCTAGCACGATGAGGAGCACGAGCACCGTGGGGAGGATGGAAAGGGCGTAGAGAATCCGGCTCGATATTTTTTGCAGCATTTCGGTTTCGATTCGCGCCGTAGGAAGTGCCGGCGGTTATGGCGCCTTTAAGATGTCCTGCACTCGGTTCGGCTGAGTGTAGTGCACCATCCGGTTGTGGCGTGAATCGCTCACCCAGAGGCCGCCCAGCGGGTCGATCGCCAGGCCGGTGGGAGTATTGAGCGAATTCGGGTCGTCGCCGCATGCGCCCCACACCGAGAGCACCACGCCGCGTTCGTTGAACTCGATGATGCGGCAACTGCCCGGGTCGGTGAGGTATACATGGTGGACGGAATCCACCGCGAGATACGGTTTGGTGTCCGGCGATGTGCCAAACCACCCGCTGACGTCGAAACTCTCCGCGGAGGCGTACGTCCCGTCGGGGTTGGGCGCGAAGATCTGCACCCGGTGATTCCAGGTGTCGGCCACGTACACCCGGCCCAATTCGTCCACCGCCAAACCGACCGGCTCGTCCAGCTGGCCGTCGCCGGCGCCGGGTGTGCCGAATTGTCCGAGGAACTGGCCGTCGGAGGATAGCACCACGACGCGTTTGTTGCCCGTGTCGGCGATGAACACGCGGCCTTGCCCATCCACCGCGACGGCCCGCGGACCGTAGAGGGCCAGCGCATCGGTTGTCGTGCCCGGAGGGGCGCCCCACATGGCGAGGAAAGCGCCGTCGGCGGAGAATTTTTGAACGCGGTGGTTCCAGGTATCGGCCACATAAACCGAACCGTCCGGGCCGACCGCGACTCCCCACGGCTCGTTGAAAGTTCCGCCGGGCGCCGCGCCTTGTTGCACGTCGGCGAAGCTGCCCCAGGATTTGATCAATTGTCCCTGGGCGTCGAAATGCTCGATGCGGTTGTTGGCCGAATCCGCCACGTACAGACTGCCGTCGGGCGCCGCGGCGACGCCGCGCGGAACGGAGAGTTGCCCCGGATCGCTCCCGGCTTGCCCGAAGGTTTTATCCGGGACGAGATCGATCCGCGAGAGCTCGTACGGATCGGCTCCCGTGGACGCGGTTTGCACCGCGCTGGCTCCGCCGAGGTAATCGAGGACGTCCTTCCGGAAGTAGACGTACATTCCTTCCGAAAGCGACCAGTTGTCGAGCGTGAATCCGCCGTGCCCCATCACCTGGCCCCACTGGGTGAAATCGCGATTGAGCCAAATCTGGAAAGCGGCTGAACGCACCCGCGGATCGAAGAGGATCGGCTCGATGTGCCCCCAGGCCAGTTTGAGATATTCCAGGTCCGACATCGGCGGAGGAGAAGCCTGCTTGCTGGCGGCCGCGTTGCTGAGATATTCGGAATTGATGTTGTCCCATTTGAGGTTGAAATAATCCTCGTTGTGCCACCACATCCGCACCAACCGGAACCCGACGTAATCCTGTCCGAGAATCGGGACCACTTTGTCGTTGTTCTGCTCGCCCACCACGACGATCGCCGCGCGGCGGATGTCCGCCGAGGGATTGGTGTCGAAATCGATTTTATTGGGGTAATGGCGCAGCGACCACCAGTATGGATAGCGCACCTCGTTGTCGTAAGCCACCACCAGGTCGGTCGTGCCGGTGGTGAGATAGGAGAGCCGCTGGATTTCCTTGAGTACGATCTTCGGCCCGGTTCCACCGTGGGCATAGGCCATGTATTCGAAGGGGTAGTCGTAGTTGATGTAGGCGGCATAATACGCCGTCCGGGCCGTCAGGAGAGCCATGACCGAGAGGGCGGCCAGCACCAGCCAGCGCATGCTCCGCGCCGAGCGCGAGCATTCCGTTTCCAAAAAATATCCGATCGCCCAGGCCGCGGCCAGGATCATCGGCGCGGAGATCAGCATCGTCTGCTGGGGCATCTTCTCGCCGGCGTAGGAGAAAATCATCAGGTTGAACAGCGACCAGAAAAGGAACAACGCCAGGGTGGGGACGGGTACCTGGGTTTCGTCCTCTCCCCGGAAAGGCGTGAACGGCCGGCTGGAGGCGGAGGCCCACAGTTTGCGGCGGATCGCGATCAGGAGCGCGATGACAGCGCCGATGGCCGGCAGATATTCATATATCGGTATCTGCAGGAAGAGGTAATAGAACCACGGCTGGCTGCCGCGCGCATCCCCGTTCTGCTGGATCCAATATCCCAGATACCGAACCAGCCCGTCGAAAAAGCCTCCGGCGTAGCTGAAGACCGTGGTGAAGAAGAACGCGATGATGCCGAAGAAGATCAGTGCCAGCACCGGCCATAGTTTGCGGTTCCACCACAGGCCCACCAGAATGGAAATCGCGGCCAGCGGCACAATGTAGAAAAGCGCCGTGTACAGATCCTTCGTGCTCACCAAATCGACCAGGCTGACTATATTCGAAAAGTTCATGTCCTGCGGCGCCCGGCCGCCGAACGCTTTTCCGAGCACGTCCATGAAGCCCGCGGAGGTGAGCGGCAGGAAGAGCGTGCCCAGCAGCACCATCAGGTCGAACGAGCGCTCCCGGCGGATGACCGCTCCAAGGTCCTGAAACAACAGGACGAAACCCACTACTCCCGCCGCCAGGCCGATGGCGCCGACCAAAACCCCGGGAATCATCGTCAGCGAATCCGCGTTCTTGAGCATGAAGGCCGCGGCGACAAGGAAGACCGCCGCCCCCGCCAGGCACGCCAGGAATCGAAGCAAGGTCAGGCGGGCGATGTCTTTGCGGCGGGCCAAGCGGTAGAAGAAATATCCCGCCAGGAAGCCCATCATCCCGCCGGCGTAGATGTAGGCCGTGGCTTTATCGGTGAAGTGCAGCGCGTTGACGATGGTAAACAAAACCAGCATCTTCGCCTCGCCGAGCTCGAGGTAGCGCAGGACGGAATAAATGGTCAGCAGCGACCAGACGACGATGAACGCTTCGTTGCGCTGGTACCGTCCGTAATACAGCATGTAGGGCGAAATCAGGAACAACAAGCCGGCGGCAATCGCCCCCACGCGTCCCAAATACCGCCGGAAGAGGAAGAGCGCGATGCCCACCGTGACGATGCTGAACAGCGCTGCGGGCAGCCGCGCGGTGAAATCATTGTCGCCAAAGAGGATGAAGGAAAGCGCGATCAGGTGCATCTGCAGCGGGCCGTGGGTCATCGGGTCGAAATGGAATCCCTCGCCCTGCGCGAGGGCATAGGAAGGCACAAAGTGGTTCACCTCGTCGTGACTGATCCCGCGGTCTCCCAGCCCATACAGCCGGGTGCCGATGGCAAGCACCAACAGAACCACGGCGAGAAAGTTTTCCAGATTCCAAGGAAATAGCTTCGCCATGGGCAGGTCCAGGTTAATCCTGGGTTTTGAGGGGGTCTCGGTGGCGATGATTGGATTGTCAGTCATGAAGTACTCTCCGAAAGCTGGCAGAAAGGTGCGTAATTTCGACCAATTGTATCCCATAACGGTTTTCCATCCAGTTATCGCAAGCCTAGGAGGATATTTCCATTAATTATCGGGGGTTCAAAAAAAGACCCTAAGGTTTTTGGAAACCCTTAGGGTCTTGCTCGTTTCGAAGTCGCCGTGCGAACGACTGTCGTCAAAAATGATTCGGCCGGTCTTACCCGTTCTTCTTCTGAAATTCCTTCATGAACCCGGCCAGCGCTTCGACCGCCGGCATCGGCTGGGCATTGTACAGCGATGCCCGGCACCCGCCTACCGACCGGTGGCCTTTGAGCTCGAGCAATCCTTCCGCGGCCGCGTCCTTGGCGAATTTCTTTTCCAAATCTTCGCTCGGCAGCCGGAAGGTGACGTTCATCCTCGATCGGGAAGCCGGTTCCGCGTGGCCCTTGAAAAATCCACCGCTGCCGTCGATCACGCCGTAAATCAACGCGGACTTGGCCTTATTTTGTTTTTCAATCTGCGGCAGGCCGCCGTTATCCAGCAGCCACTTCGCCACCAGACCGACCACGTAGATCGAGAAGCAGGGCGGGGTGTTGTAGAGCGATTTATTTTCCGCCATCAACTTGTAATCCAGGATCGATACCAGGTTCTCCGGCACGCGCGCTAGCAATTCCTCGCGCACGATGACGATCGCCACACCGGCCGGGCCGATGTTCTTCTGCGCGCCGGCGTAAATCAGGCCGTACTTGGAGATGTCGAGCGTCCGGCTGACAAAATCCGAAGACGAGTCGCACACCAGCGGAACGCCCGCCGGCGGAATGGGCTCGGTCGGCCATTCCACGCCCTGGATGGTTTCGTTTGATGTGAAATAGAGGTAGGCGGCCTTGGGATCCAGCTTCAGTTCGCTCTGGGCCGGGATGCGGTTGAAGTTGGCCGCTTCGGTGGAGGCGGCGAGGTTGACCGGCCCGCTCTTCTTCGCTTCCTTGATGGCGGCTTTCGACCAGTTGCCTGTCAGAACGGCGTCAATGGCCGCCCCGGGTGCGCGCAGGTTCATCGGGATCATGCCGAACTGGAGACTGGCGCCGCCCTGCAGGAAGAGCACCTTGTAATTAGCCGGCATGCCGTATAGGCTGCGCAGATCCGCTTCGGCCCGGGTGATGATGTCTTCGAATTGGGCGGACCGGTGGCTCATTTCTAAAACCGACATTCCGGAACCGGCGTAGTTGAGCAATTCCTCCCGCGCCTTTTCCAGCACGGGTTGGGGCAGCACGGCGGGCCCGGCCGCGAAGTTACAAACGCGCCCCAGCTTCTGATCGGTGTAAATGGTCATCTTGTTCTCTCCTTTTGCTTTGTCGTCCGGCGCCGGGTGGGTAGAAAAAAAGAACTCCTCCGTCCGAAGGGACGAGAGGAGTCTCTCGTGGTGCCACCCTACTTGGAAGGCCTTTCGGGATGCCGGAAAACCGCCGGTCGGCCTTGCTCTTTTGGACGCATATCCGCGCCCTCTGCTGGAATAACGGTCGCAGTTCCGGTCCAGGCTACTTCGGATGTTCCAGGTTGGCCTGGACGACTCGGAGGCGCTTTGCGGTCCCGCGGTTGGATCGGACTCTCCACCAGGGGAGGAACCCTGTCCGATTCTCTGGGCCCCGTTTGGAGCCGCACGGTCCTCGTCGAAGTCTTTAAATATGGGATTGTGATATTTATAACATAGTCACTTTTACAGAGTCAAGACCGGCGTGGCGATCAAACCGACGCGGTTTGTCATCCCCGCGTGGTCGTAGCGGGGACCGCGTCGGTTTGCACTACGGCGCCGCGATCCCATACGGCGTGGGATCCAAAATCTCCGGAACCCCGTCGCCGTCGGTATCGATCCATCCCAGCAGCAACGCGGGAGGGCTCGAGATTCCGCAATTGTCCGAACCGTCTTTTTGCGGGCCGTTCGTGCAGGCCCAGCTATGGGAGGCCGGGTAGCCGAACAAGTGATACACCTCGTGCCCCAACATCACGCCCGTCAGGCGGTTATCGTCTATCCGAATGCCCGTCCCCTGGAGCTCCGGCGCGGCGTCGATCGTGATTTGGATATTGGGCTGGGATTGCACGGCGGGGCATCCGTGGAAGGCGTACCCAAACGAGGTTGCCTCGGTGGTTTGTCCGTTCGCGTACCGGAACGTGCCGGCGGAATCCAAATCCACCTGGGCGATCCACTGATAGGCCGAAGGATCCACCCCGGCGTACTTTTTAATTTGGGCCGGGGTGATGAGCTTCCCCTTCACTTCGCTGGGAACCGGGATGACTACGCCGGTGGTTTGGATTTGAAGAATGGGCGCGGATCCGGGCCCGGCGGAAGGATAGGCCGCATAGCGGGCGTTGGCGTCCGCAGTGGCGGATGCCAGATCGGCGAGCAGTTCGTCCTTGCCCACCGTCAGGTTTCCGAAATCGAGGAACACGACCAGCATGGAATAGACGCCCGCCGGCCGGCACACCGGTTCCTTGTAATAGGATTTTGTTAAATCGACGTTGGTGTTGGGGAAGACCGGCGTGGCCCAGGTTTCGACTTTCCCATCGGAGGAAACTTCCACATCGTAGAGCACGTTTTTAATGTAGGCCGTGCTGACCCAGGGATCCTCTACGCCCGGACGGAATTTTCGGGCGATGGCGGGCGCGACGATGTTAATCCCGAACGTTTTGCTGTAAATGCCCAGTACTTGGTTCCGAATGTCGGCCGGAACTTCGCCCGGCGCGAGAGTCGACGTCGGCGAGATGGACGTGAGCCCCGTAACCGTCACAGCGAGAGTGACCGAGGTTGATTCGGATTTGTCCGCGGTTAACGTTTCCAGCTTAAGGTGGTAGGCCCCGGCACCCAACGACGGAGTCCAGGAAAACCCCGCCCGGAAAGGATCGGTATTGCCGGTGTTGGGAACGAATTGGGCGTAGCCGCCCAGATCGGCCGAAAGCGAGATCCCGGACACGGTTGCGCCGGAGGCTTCGGCTGAAATCTTGAACGGTACGCCGGGCTTGGCGGCGAGCGTTTGCCCGTCCGCAAGATCGAGGAAGCACAGCTTCAGCGTGCCGTCCGGCGATTTTGCGCAGGGAGTCGCGGTTGCTGCGGAGGCCGTCGTCGCCGTGCTGGTGGCGACCGTGCCGGCTACCGTCGAGGCGGTCGGCTCGATTTGCGGTGTCGCCGGGGCGGCGGTTGGAGTGGAAGAGGCTGCGTTGAAATTGCAGGAAAAAAGGAGCAACGCGGGGACCAGGGCGAAAATGGTTCTTCGAAGTCGGGAGAAGCTATTCATCTTGTCCTCCTATGGAACCGACGCGGTTATTAAAGCCGCGTCGGTTTACGAAGTCAATCCTGAATTCCCTCCGTGTTCCAATCCTATGGAAAAAAGAAGATGGTTGACACGGTCTGCCCAAGCGGGATGGAGATTAGCCGGCCCCATCGCCGGTGGAGGAAATTTCCATCAACTCGCCGGTGGCGGTGAAGAGCGTGCGCTCGCAGATGTTCGTCACCCGGTCGGCGAAGCGCTCCAGGTTGTGCGCCACCCATAACAGATGCGTGGCATGATCGATCGAATCGGGGCTCGCGATCATCTGGTTCACCAGATCGCGGTAGATCAGGTTGTAGAGCTTGTCCACTTCGTCGTCTTCGCGGGGGATGGCTTTGGCGGCCTGGGCGTCTCCGGCCAGAAACGCCTCGAGCGAATGGCCCAGCATCCGGGTGGAGTGGGTCGCCATGGTGTCGAAATGGTCCAGCAGATCCGGGGGCAGCGGGTCCGGGCCGAGTAGCGTGATGATGTGGGCGATGCCTTTGACGTAATCACCCATTCGTTCCAGCTCGGTGATCACTTCGAGGATCGCCGCGAGGATCCGCAAATCCCGCGCCATCGGCTGCTGGGTGGCGATCAGGGTCAGGCAGGATTCTTCGATCGCAAACCGTTTCTTGTTGATGACCTCGTCGTGGGCTTCGATTTTGCGGGCCGCGGCAAGATCGCGCCGGCGCAGGGCGGAGACGACCTCCAGCAGCGATTGTTCGACCGAGCTCCCGAGTTCGAGGATCTCGTCCTGCAAGCGGTGCAATTGTTGTTCGAATAGATTGCGGGTCATGGTTCTCCTTTCCGTGCAAGCCCGCGGGAAGAAATTCCCGGCCGGTTCTCGGCCCATCCGGCGTGATTGCATTTTTTTCCGAAAGGATGCTCCATCCGTCCTCGTCCAGGGGGGATCGTTCATCCCGGGGCGAAGTATAATGAGGGTATGACAAAGGCACAAGGTTGGGTTTTAATCGTCGGCCTTCTCCTGATCGCTGGCATCGCCGCGGTGATGATCGTTTCTGCGATCCGCGCTCCGGTGGACACCATTTCCAATCTGCCCAAGCAGGTATCCACCAAGATTGGTGAAATTCTGCATCCCACCCCGACCATTTACCCGGATCCCGTCACCGTGGTCAACCAAATTCGCACGCTGGCCCGGTTGGAAACGGTTCAGTATACGGTGGAGAAGGTCATCACCGCAGAAAGCGGCCAGGGACCCTTCGGGTTCCTGTTTGGGGACAAACTCCTGTTGGTGGCGCACGGCACCGTGATTGCCGGGATCGACCTGGGGAAGCTGCAACCGGGTGATGTGCGCATCGACGGGCAGGGGACGATTTACATCGTCATTCCCGCCGCCGAGATTTTCACGTACGCGCTGGATAACAGCAAAACGTACGTCTATCAACGGGATACCAGCCTGCTCGCGCCGGGAAAGAAAGACCTGGAAACGTCGGCGCGCCAGGCCGCGGAGCAGCAGATTTACCAGGCGGCTCTCGACGACGGCATCCTGCAAACGGCGCTCATCAATGGCAAAGCCTACCTCCAGCGGTTCCTGCTTTCCATCGGCCTCAAGCAGGTCGTATTCATCGACGCCACTCCCGTCCCGGCCGGATCGACGGTCATCCCCCAGCCGACGCCTACGCTTACCCCCACGCCCTAGCGCCCGGCGGTAATCCGTTTCGCCATCATGAAACGAACCTCGGTCTTCGCCGCGCTTCTATTTGTCTTGATCGCCGCAACGGCGTGCCGTCTCCTCGGGAGCGGCAGCCCGACTCCGGTTTCGCCCACCACCGCGGCGGCCGTCCCCACCGTCGCGTCTCTGACGGCCAGCAGGCTCAAGAACGGTACGTACAAACTGCCGCAATTGGGGGAGACGGTAACGTTGGTAAACGGCAAGTTCGACCGGGAAACATCCGGCACGGATATCGTTCACGCCGCGCTGCTCGACCCGATCGCCTTCGGGGATCTGAACGGCGACGGCGTCGAGGATGCGGCCATTCTGCTCTCCGAGAACGGCGGCGGGACCGGAACTTGGATCTCGGTAGTGGCGGTGCTGAACCAGGGCGGCACGCCGATGCAATCAGCGAACCATCTGATCGACGACCGGGCGCAAATCCGCGGGATGACCGTTCAAAACGGCCGGATCGTCGTGGACGCAATCATCCACGGCGTACAGGATCCCATGTGCTGCCCGAATTTTCCGGTCGGGGAAACGCTGCAGCTTCGAAACAACAGCCTTATCCTCACTCATTTCACCTCTGCATCCGGCGGATCATTGCGCGAGATACTTCTTACTTCGCCCGCGGCGGGCGCAACCGTCTCGGGCTCCATGCCGGTAGCTGGCAGCGTCGCCGTCTCGCCCTTTGAGAATACGCTCAATGCATCGGTCTTCGATATGGGGGGAAACAAATTGAGCAGCGGGCCGATCATGGTGACTTCGGACGGGATGGGCGGACCGGGGACGTTTGCTTCCGCCATCGACGTTTCGGCGATCCCGGCGGGAACGGCCATTCGCGTGGAGGTTTCCGACCTCAGCGCGGCCGACGGCTCGATCCTGGCGATGGATTCGGTGGACGTGATCGTAAAATGAATGACCGCGCTTCTTGCTGCGGGGTATTCATCATCCCGCGACAGCGGGATAAATTCTGATTCCGATTATTTGTAGTGACGAGGAGTACGTGTAATCCGTTTTTCTTCCGTGTAATCCGTGGACTGAATTTCTAGACCCTCATCGTCCATTCGTCGTTCCCGAATTTCTCGCGCGCCAGCACCCCGGCGCGCGTTTTTTCTTCCACGCTGAGCAATTCGCGTTGGAAGGCAATATCAAACGCCTCGATAAACCCGCGGCAGACGGCATCGGCGGCTTCCTGCCAGGTAACCTCGCGCCCGAGCTGATCTCCGAGCGTCGCGGCGCGGCGCCGGACGCGCTCGGGAGTCGTATCCGGGAGCGCGAGCACCTGGAGGATACGCGCCAGGTCTCCCCGCAATGGGATCGCGCCGTGTTGCAGCACGCAACCCAGCCGCCGCGCTTGCGCGCTGCCCACCAGTTTCTTCCCGCCGCAGGAAATTTCGTAATGCGAGGGAACCTCGAAGCAAACCGGATTGCCCGCGGCGCGCGCCGCGCGCACCCCCGCGTCGGCCGCCGCATCCACCCCGAGGTACCGCAGACCCGCCAGCAGCCCGCGGCTGATCCGGCAATAGCTTTCCAGCACGCCGCCTTGCATCAGCGGGTGACTTTCCGCCGCGACGATGCTGTAAGTAAGTTCGTCGGTATGCAGGATCGCGCGCCCACCCGTCGGCCGCCGGACCAAACCCCAACCCAGCCGGCGCAGCGCGCCGAAATCGCAATCCGCGGCCGGCTGGGCATATCCCAGCGAGAGCGTCGGCGGCTCCCAGGCGTAGAAACGCAGAGTAGGCGCAAGACCGCCGGCCGCTGTCGCCTCGAGCAGGATTTCGTCGACCGCCATATTCCAGGCTCCGGCGGCGGGCGGATCGAAAATCGCGCGCCAAATCTCGTTTTCCATCGTTGCGATTATAACTTTACTCGGATGAAATCAATCAGTTCGTCTTGCCCGCGCCCCCGGCCTCGCTCGGCGCAGCCGGGGCGGGGCTGCCCTTGCACAGCATCCCGGCTCGCGGCTGGTTTATGAGCCGGGATGATTGCGCCTACCCTGTGTATTTTGCAGGGATGCGAGGGCGTCTTAAGCGGGCATCCACTTGTGGCAACGATGGCAGGATTGGATTCCCGCCTAGGACACGCGGGAATGACTGGTGTTAAAAGGATCGTCATGCCCGCGCCTGCCCTTGCACAGCATCCCGGCTCGCGTCTGGTTTATGAGCCGGGATGATTGCGATGCGAGGGCGTTTTAAGCGGGCATCCACTTGTGGCAACGATGGCAGGATTGGATTCCCGCTTAGGAACACGCGGGAATGACGGATGTTCCAAGACACGTCATCCCCGATTTCCTCAGGTATAATCCCTTCGCCGATCCATCCGGCACCGGACGATGACCCTCCGCCTGGCGTTCGTTTTCCTCTTCCACCAAAACCTGGGCGAGCATGCCGCGCGCGCGAGCCGCATCTGTTACCGCCGCGTCCTGGACGTGCTCCGCAACCATCCCCGCATGAAATTCAATTTGATGCTCTCCGGCACGCTCCTGGACGCGCTATGTTGGTTCGATCCGGCGCTGCTGGCTCTAGTGCGGGCTGGAATGGAGGATGGGAGCTTCCGCCTGGCGGGGAGCACTTACGCACAGAGCCTGCTTGTGGCCGGCGAGGATTGGGACAACGCCCGCCAGATCGCGATGCACCGGGAGACCCTGAAAAAATATTTTGGCGCGGAGCCGGAGGCTTTTTGGAGCCCGCAGCGGACGTGGGCGCCGTGCCTCTCGCCGCTCCTGGTCCGTTCCGGATACCGTTTTCTTCCGCTTGAGGCGCGCACGCTGCGGGCTGCCGGCGCGGTAGAACCCTTCGCGTTCCGGATTCCCTCCGGGGAGGACGCGCTGACAGTGTTGTGGGACGACCCGCGGTTCCGCGCCCGTCTGACGTACGCCGCATGGTTTCACCGGCCCGAGGTGATGCGCGAAACGCTGGACGCTTGGATCTCTCGGATGGATTGCGGGCGGCTATTCCCGGTCTGCGCGGAATCCGCGGACGCCTTCGGCCTGCAGGCCTACGATGGCGGACTCGACCCGCGCGCCGATGCCGCCGGGCTGGACCAAGCCCTGGATTGGATCTCCCGCGACGGGAACGTCGAGTCCGCTTTTTTGGACGAGGCGCGGACGACGGCGGGGGAACTGGAGTCCGATCCGGCCGGGTGGGGGGAAAGTTTGGATCGGGCGCTCCTCGATCCGGACGCGCCGGCGCACGAGGAAGGCTATCGGGATTGGCAGGATTTCCTCGACCGGGCGCCGCGCCTCCGGCACTTTCGGAAGATCCAGGGCGCCGCGCGCTTGAAGCTCGTTTCGGCGCAGAGGGCGATGGAGAGCGCGGCGGAAACCGCCATGGTGAAATCCCCGCCCGCGGCCGGCGCGGAACTGTTCGCCTTGGCCGAGCGGACGTTCTGCGGCCATCAGAGTTCCTTCGGCAACGTGGGCGCGGGCGGGCGCGGTGATCCCGCCTGGGAAGGCATCGCCGCGGCCATTGCGGTGGCCAAGGCCGCCGAGCTTGCCTGCACGCGGGATTCCTCCGGCGGGAAGGGAATCATCGACGACCTCACCGGCGACGGCGAGGATGAAATTCTGCTGCGCAGCGGCGACGGAATGGCGATCCTTTCGCCCTGCGGCGGACGGCTGCTGTATTGGATCGATTTGCGCAGCGGGATGCTGCACATCGGCAACCCGCTCGCCGTTCCGGTCGGCACGCTGCTGATCGAAGCCCGCGCGCCGGATTTTGCCATGCTTCCCGACGATTGGCTCCCGAAGGAGAACGAACCGCCGCCGGAGATAAAAACCGAGGGAGGCCGGCGCCGGCTGGCCGGGCTGGAGGGAGGGTATATTCCGGAGGAAAGCGGACCGCTTCCCGCCTGGCCCCGGCCTTGCTTCGCCGCGCTGAAACCCTCCCTGCCGGTGAGGCGACGGGCGCTCAATGATTTCATCTCGCTTGACGACGGGCCGGAGGAGCCGCCGGAACCGCGGCTGGATTTCCGGTTGGCCGATGGCGCCGTGACCTTCTTGCGATTCTTCGGCTACCGCCTGCGGATGGCCAAGCGCGTGAGCCTGACCTCGCATGGCGTCCGGGCGATGTACCGCTTCCGGAACGTGAATGCCCAGCCGGTGAAAATCCGGCTGCGGCTGGTCTCGGAGGTTTGTCCGGATTATTCACTCCTGCTGTCTTCCCCCGGCTCCGCGCTGGAACCGGCGCGGTTCGGCCGACGGGTCTCGCCGGGCATCCGCAATTTGCGGACGGGGCGCGTGCTGGTAAGCCACGCTTCCCGCGCGGCAAGCGTGCCCGCCGCCTTCCAACCCGGCGTGCTGGCCTGGGAATTGACGCAGACGTTCTCCTTTATCATCGACCCCGGCCGGACGGAGATGATCATCATGCGGCTGAGTTTATATCCCGGCCCTCCGCCGGAACCCGGTTTGTTCTTCCTGTAGGTTTACCGGCGCTGTTAATCGCCGGGGAATTTATCCCCCGCCGAGCGGACTTTTTCATAGGTTTCGACTTATCCATTATGGATCGTATAAGATTCCGGCCTGACGCCATCCTTGGATGGGCCTAAGGATCCGGAGGAGCCCCAATATTTTTTATTTAACTGCAACGACCCTGAGCGGCTTCTAGCCACTCAGGGTCGTTGTTTTATTTTCAATCATGAATACGATGGTTCGGAAGAGCTCCCCGTGGTCGAGCCCCTGGGAAGGATGAAACTAAGGTAACGTCCAACAGATCGCGTAAATATTCATTAATTGACTGGTACCGGAAGTATTCGTCGCGTAAGCATCCCACTTCGTGCGATCGAGGCTCATGGTGGAGTTATAGATCACCAAACCGTTCCCGAGCGCATAACCCCCTCCTGTTACCAAGGTTCCCGCCGGGCAAAGCGCTTCGCCATTCCCAACACCACCGCCGGAGATCGTCACTTGTTTCAGTATAGCGGACGTGCTGCCCCCCGCGCTGGAGAGGCAAATCCCATAGATGTTAAACAATTGGCTCGAACCGGAAGTGTTTCTGGCGTAGGCTGACCAGCCATTTCCATTCATGCTGGTGTTGTACACCCAGAGGGAATCCGCGCTGGAAGCAAAGCCTCCGCCGGTGACGACGCTGCCGCCCGGGCAGGCCGCCGTATCATAGCCGACGCCTCCCGCCGCGACGGTTATTTGTTTAAGGATTTGCTGGGTCGTGCCGGAGGTGCCGGACAGGCAGATCGCGTAGGAGTTTAACAGCTGAGCCGAACTGTAATTGTTTTTAGCGTACGCGCCCCATCCGTTTCCTTCCATCGATTGGGTATAGACGACCATATTGTTCCCGGCGGCAAATCCCCCGCCGACAACCACGCTTCCCGCGGGGCAGGCGACTGTGGCATGGCCGACACTTCCGGCCGGGATGCTCACCTGGGCGAACACCTGGGTTGTCGTCGGCGCGATGGCGGGCGGCGGCAGGACGATGACGGACACCTTGATCTTCACCCAGAAGGCCGTATTGGCATCGGTCCCGATTCCGAAGATCGAACTGTCGGAGGCGCGCAGTTTGAAGAACCCCTGGTAGGTGCCGGCGGCGGCCGGCGAAACCAAGTCAACGGATACGTCGATCGTGCCGCCCGGGGCGACGGTTCCCGAGGTGAGTGTTTGCGAGGCGGGCGCGCCCATCTGATCGCCGTGATCAAACACCAAAGAGTAGCCCGAGGTCCAGGTGCAGGAACCGGCGTTTTCGAGGCGCCAGGTTTTGGTGAAATGGTCGCTGGGCGTCGTGGTCCAATTATCCGGGATGGTGACGTCGGAAATGAATCTCGCCGCGTTGCAGGGAACGGGCGTGGGACTCACCGTTGGCGTGCTGGTCACGCTGGGGGCAAACACCGTCGGGGTAACCGAGGGCAGCAGGGTGGCCGCCGTCGTGCCAGCCGGACCGACCGACGCGACCTCCGTGGTCCCGCCCGGGCTTGGGAGCGTCCCCTCCGCCGACAGTGTCTGCCATTGAATGGCCACCAGGGTCTGGGCGGACAGCGTTTCGATATCCGACGGACTGAGAGTGGCGCTCGTGGCCGGGGAAAGATTGCACGCTAGAACTACGGCCAGCAAACCAATGAGAGGAAGAAGAGTTAAACGAGTTTTCATGGTGTGGCCTCCCTAAAATAAAAATGTTTAGTTTTTCGATGTACCTATTGTAGCGGAAAAGCCGTTCTACGGATGTGGAAAACAAGCCGGATGGAGGTTTTTTAGAGGTTTTCTGTGGGTCCTCTCCGACGAAAGCCGGGATTTTCGAAATTTTTATGCTCCTCCCGCCGGTCGAGGTTGGCGAATGTGCACGGAACACACCGGCAGAACCCGCGGCAGGAACCGGAAAAAACTCCAAGAGATCATTACCAATATTTATCCGGTGTTTTCGGTTCCCAGCGGTGATTTCCGTGTACGATATTTCCGGGGCAAGAAATCCGCCGGCTGTTGGAAACAATCTTTTCAATGGCGGCTATAATATGGAAGGTATTTTTCCTTGAGAGGATCGTTGCCTAACGGAATAGATAGCTCCCTGCGAATTCTGTTTTTATCCGCCGAGGCGGCGCCGCTGATAAAAGTCGGGGGTCTGGCGGACTTCGCCGGATCGCTGCCGGCGAGGTTGCGCCGGATGGGACACGACGTCCGGCTCGTTCTGCCGCTGCACCCCTCGCTGCGTCCGCTGGTCGCGGGCGTGAAACCCGTCGCCCGTCCCGCGGTTTCCGCGCGCGGCTCGTCGATGCAGGCGGAAGTTTACCTGCTCGAGCAGAACGGCGCGCCGGTCTATCTCGTCGACGGCCCGCCCTTGCGCGCCTCCGACGCGATTTATCACGCCGACGCCGGACGCGACGCCCCCAAATATGTTTTTTTCTCGCTGGCCGCCCTTGAACTCGCCCGCAGCCAGGGCTGGAAGCCCGACCTGGTCCATGCCAACGATTGGCATACCGCCGCGGCCAACCTCTGGCTCGCCGGGCACGAGCGGGGAGACCGATTCTTCCACGGCGTGCGCTCGATCCTATCGGTCCACAACCTCCCCTTTTTTGGACAGAATGCCGGATGGGCCCTGGCCCAGTTCGGATTAGGCGTGCCGGAGCATATCCCCGCCTCGCGCCCCGCTTCCGATGCCGCGGAATACGACCGGTTTGCCGCGCTCCCCTACTGGGCCTATTCCACCCTGCTGCCGCTCGGGATCGCCGCGGCGGACCGGATCGTCGCCGTCAGCCCCTCTTACGCAAAGGAAATTCTTACCCCCGAGTTCGGCGCCGGGTTGGAGGAATACCTGCGCACCCAGCAGGACCGGATCGAAGGCATCCTCAACGGTCTGGACCAGGCGGTGTGGGATCCGGCGGCGGATTCGAATCTGGTTTCGAATTATGATTTGGCGGGGATCGACCTTCGCGCGCCCAACAAGGCCGCCCTGCAAGCGGCATTGAACCTGGATCCGGATCCTTCCGTGCCGCTCATCGGCATGGTCACCCGGCTGAGCGAACAAAAGGGGATCGACCTCGCCCTGCCGGCGCTGGAATGCTGGTGCGCGGGCGGAAACCAGGCGGCGATCCTCGGGGCGGGGGATCCGTATCTCGAGCAGCAGTGCCGCGCTTTCGCCGCGCGCCATTCGGGAAGGGCGGCGGCGGCGATCGGATATCACGACCGCCTGGCTTCCCTGATCTACGCCGGATCCGACGGCTTTCTGATTCCTTCCCGCTACGAGCCCTGCGGCATCAGCCAGATGATCGCGATGCGCTACGGCAGTCTGCCGATCGCGCGCGCGGTGGGTGGTTTGATCGACACCGTCCGCGACGCCTCGCGGGAAGATGGAAACGGGCTGGTGTTCGGCGACGCTTCGCCGACGGCGGTGGCGATGGCGCTGGGCCGGGCGGACGAGATTCTTCGCGAGCCCGGGCGGAAGGAAAAACTGCAGCTTCGCTGCATGCGACAGGATTTCGATTGGGCGCGGTCGGCGGAAGCGTATGTCGCCGTCTACCGGCGCGCGCTGGCCGGGTGAACCGTGGCGAGGATCCGGCCGCTGCCGCTGCGCCCGCAATGAATGCCGTCCGCCGGGCGGGCATCCTCTTGCATCCCACTTCGCTTCCCGGCCCGTTCGGGATCGGCGATCTCGGCCCGGCGGCTTATCGGTGGGTGGATTTCCTCCAGCAAGCGGGCGTCACGGTCTGGCAGATTCTGCCGCTCGGGCCGACCGGCTACGGCGATTCCCCGTATCAATCCTATTCCGCTTTCGCCGGGAACGCGTCCTTAATCAGCCCCGAACAACTGGTATCGGACGGTTTGATTTCCGAACCCGAATGGAAAGACCACCCGGATTTTCCAGCCGGATCGGCTTCCTTCGCCCACGCCGCGGAATTCAAGCGGCGGTTGATCGCTTCGGCCCGCCGCCGGCTGGAGGCCGGGGGAGTTCCGGAATTGCAAAACGAGTTCGCGCGCTTCCGCGCCGGAGAAAGCCGCTGGCTGGAGGATTACGCGCTGTTCATCGCGGCCAAACAGGCGCACGGCGAGAGGCCGTGGTGGGAATGGGAACCCGGACTGAAATATTTCCAGCCGAAGGCTCTCGCCGGAGCGCGGGTGGAACTTTCCAGGACGATCGACGAAACCGCGCTGGGCCAGTTTCTTTTCCTCCGGCAGTGGGAAGCCCTCAGGCGGTATGCGCGCGAGCGGGGGATAACCGTTCTCGGCGATCTGCCGATCTTTCCTGCGCTGGACAGCGCCGACGTCTGGGCCCATAAAAAATTTTTCTCCGTTGACGACGAAGGCCGTCCGGCCGAGATGGCCGGGGTGCCGCCGGATTATTTTTCCCCCACCGGCCAATTGTGGGGCAATCCGGTTTTCCGCTGGGACGTCCTGCGAGCGGAAGGCTATGCCTGGTGGATCGAGCGGGTGCAAGCCGCGTTGCGATGGAGCGATTGGGTGCGGTTGGACCATTTCCGCGGGTATGTGCAGTATTGGTCGGTTCCGGCGGGAAATAAAACGGCCGAGGTCGGCCGCTGGAAACCGGGGCCGGGCGGGGAGCTTCTGGAGTGCGTGCGCCGGGCGGTGGGAGGCCTGCCGTTCCTGGCCGAGGATCTGGGTGTGATCACCGACGACGTGGTGGCGCTCCGCCGCAAGTTTGGCCTCCCGGGAATGCGCGTCCTGCAATTCGGTTTCGGCGGCGACGCTAACAACCCGTTCCTTCCGCATAATTTCGATTCCAAAACCGCGGTCTATACCGGAACCCACGACAACGACACAACCCTCGGCTGGTTTCAAACGCTGGGAGACCCAGAGCGCGAGGCGGTGCGCAGCTACCTCGGGCGGAGCGGAGACGACATCGCTTGGGATTTCATCCGCCTGGCCTGGGCCTCGGTTGCCGAAACGGCGGTCTGCCCGCTGCAGGAAGTTCTATGTTTGGGCGGCGAGGGCCGGATGAACTATCCAGGCCGCGCGACCGGTAATTGGACCTGGCGCTTCCGCGCGGAGGAGCTGCAGCCGGAACTTGCCTTGCGGTTGCGCGGGTTGACCACCACCTACGGAAGGATTGTGGAAACGAAGGACTCCATTGACTGATCGTTCTGATTTGCCGTCTTCGGCTTCCCCCGCCGGCGCGACGATTTTACGCGCCGGAATTCGAAGAGATGGAATCGAATTCCTGGGTGTTGTCGGTATTCGATCTCATCGGCTGTTTCAGTTCCGGCCGGTCCGAGGAAGAAGCGGTTGCCAAATCGGAACGGCGCGTCCGAGACTATTTCGAATGGCTCGGAAAGAAAGACGGCAATCCTGCTGCGTTTGAGGAATCCATCCAAGTGACGATCGCGGAACGCTTCCGCCGCGTTCCCCGGCCGGGCGATCCGTCGCGGTTCCTCCTTGCGTTTTACGAGGACGACGCCCGGCCGTTGCGCGCGTGGGATCTGGACATCGCCCTGCGGCTGCTGGAGTGGAGCCGGCAGGATCTGCTCCGGCTGGTGGGCTCGATCCTTCCTGATTCGCTCACGCGCCAGGAGAACGATCCGAACTGGAACACGCTCGACGGCTTGATGGGACATCTCTGGGAAACGGAAAACACGATCCTGGGAGCGATGGGGTCGGCGCTGGAACTGACGGCCATGCCAAGCGACGGCGTTGGCAGGCTGCAAGCGGTCCGGGCGCGGCTGCAAATGATGCTGCCTCAATGGGCGGAATCGGAAATCGAGCGGGAAGTTATGGGGGAGAAATGGTCTCCCCGCAAAGTGCTTCGCCGCGCGTTATGGCACGAGCGGGAGCATACCAGGCAGTTGGAAAAGTTGATTACCCGGCTACCATAGACCGCCCGCGATCAGGATATCGATCTCTGTCTGTCGAAAAAAAGACCCTAACAGGTTGTTGAAAAAAGCTCTTAAGGTAGATGTCATTGCGAGCGACCGAAGGGAGCGAAGCAATCCGGTTTTCGCGTCAGAAACACCAGATTGCTTCGTCGCTTCGCTCCTCGCAATGACACCCTTCTTGTTTTTCAGCAGCCTGGTAGAGTCTTCTTATCTATGGCAAAAACGAATCGATCACTTAAACAATCGACACCGCCAGCGCCTCCAGCGCGCCGCGGTGTTTCCCCGCGGGAAAGGATTTTAGCGACACGACGGCCTGGTTGATATGATGCCGCGCGCGCTGCCGCGAAAGTTCCACGGCTTCCGAGGCGCCGATCTTCTCCACCAGGCGGTTCAATTGATCCGGTTCCCGTTTTCCGGCGAGGAACGCGGCCGTGTCCGGGTCGTCGGGATGGCCGTGGAAGAAGAAAATCGCCGGCAGGGTGAGCAACCCCTGGTGCAGATCGTGGCCGACCGGCTTGCCTGCCCCGGTGCTGTCGCCGCTGAAATCCATTAAATCGTCGGCGATTTGAAAGGCCATGCCGAACGCCTTCCCGTATTCCGCGGCGTTCTTTGCCGCCGGGAGATTGTTCGCCAGGAGGGCGGGGCCTTCGCAAGCCACCTCAAACAGCGCGGCCGTCTTGGATCGGATCTGGCGCTCGTATTCCTCCAGCGTGCAGGTCGAATTCGGCTTTGGTGATCTGCCGGACTTCCCCGTCGACGATGATCGAAAGCGTGGACGCGAATTTCTGCATCACCGGGAGGGAGCCGGCGGCGGCGGCCAGCTCCGCGGCGCAGGCAAAAAGAAAGTCGCCGATCAGGATGGCCGTCCCGGCCGCCAACCGGGAGTTCGCCGTCGGAACGCCCCGCCGGACCGGCGAGTTGTCCACCACGTCGTCATGGACCAGGGTGGCCGTATGAATCATTTCCAGGGCGGCCGAGAAATCGATGAGCGGACCGTCGGGAACGCGGAGCATCCGCCCAAAGAGCAGCGAGATGGCCGGGCGAAGGCGTTTCCCGCCCGCCCCCAGCAGGTGATCCAGCGATTCCCGGATCAGGCGGGCGGGAGGGATGGGAAATTCCCGCATCCGTTTCTCGACGGATTTCAAATCTTCGCGGACAAGTTCGAGCGGGGAAGAATTCATTACCGGTTACTCCCAGGAAAAAAGATTATCGGCATTGCGGCGCGCGGTCTGCGCCAGATCGAGCGCGTCTTGATGCCATTCCCCCGCCGCTCTGCGCGCCACCGCGAGGACCAGGGCCGGTTCGTTGCGCTTCCCGCGATTCCCATCCGGCGGAAGGTAAGGGGCGTCGGTTTCCAGAAGGATCCGGTCCTGCGGGAGCAAGCGGAAAACCTCGCGTAAACGCGCGGACCCGGGATAGGTCAGCGGCCCGCCGATCCCGAAATAGAAACCCATCTCCGCCGCGCGCTCGGCCAGGAATTCTTTGCCGGAGAAGGCGTGCAGCACTCCGCGCAAGCCGCTTCCCGCCGCCGAAAGGATGGCCAGCGCGTCTTCCTCCGCCTCGCGGATGTGC
The DNA here is from genome assembly GCA_963780865.1 of uncultured Chloroflexia bacterium. GTDB lineage: Bacteria > Chloroflexota > Anaerolineae > Anaerolineales > RBG-16-64-43 > FEN-1073. The sequence goes on from CAWADT010000023.1 coordinate 104,817, forward strand.
ACAAGGACCGGCAGCCCGAGTTCCTGCGCCAGGCCGAGCTGAGCCCGGAAAGCCTCCTGCTGGGCGGCGCGCGGTGCGAGATTGCGATAATAATCCAAACCGATTTCGCCGATGGCCACGGCGCCCGGCTCGCGCGCGAGGCTGCGCAGCTGGTCAAGAATCCCGGCGTTGAAATCTGCGCTCTCGTGCGGATGCACTCCCGGCGCGAAACGCAGGATCGGATCGGACCGCGCCAGCGCGCACGCCCGGCGGCTTCCGGCAAGGTCCAGCCCCGGAACGAGGATGCGCACCAGACCGGCGCGGCGCGCGCGCGCCATCACCTCGCCTCGGTCCTCGTCAAAGGCCGGAAGATCCAGATGACAGTGCGTGTCCGTCAATCCGGGCAGGTTGTCGTCGGGAAGGAAGGCCCTAGGATCGGAAGGGGACACGGGAATCTGGATGGCTTATTCCTGCGGCATCCCCACCAGGCGGACGCCATCGTCCAGAAGTGCGCGCACCTTGTCGCCGTGGGTGGTTTCGCAATACACGCGGATGATCGATTCGGTTCCCGAAAAACGAACGAGTAGCCAGCCGCCGTCCTCGAAGCTGTATTTAAAACCGTCGGTGGTGTCGCGCCCGACAACCCGCAATCCGGCCAGGCTTTCCGGCCGGGCGGCGGAGACGCGCTCGATCGCGGCCGCGCGCTGCCCGGGAAGGAGGTTCAGGTCCACCCGGTCGTAGAAATATTCCGCGCCTACCTCCGCGAACAGATGCTGCACCAACTGCGAGGGTTTGCAATCGAGCCGGACCATCATATCCAGAAGGAAAAGCGCGGACAGAATCCCGTCGCGTTCCGGGGCATGCCCGCGGAAGGCGAACCCGCCGGATTCCTCGCCGCCGATCAGCGCGTTGGTTTCGATCATTTTGGGAGCGACGTACTTGAACCCGACCCCGGTCGAATAGACGGGCACGCCGTATTTCTTTCCGAGTTTCTCGAGCATCGACGTGGTGGAGAGGGTCTTGACGATCGCTCCGCGCAGTCCGCGCACCTCCAACAGATAGAGCGCGAGCAGACCGTACACCTGCAGCTGGTTGATGAAGGTTCCCCGCTCGTCGCCGAACCCCACGCGGTCGGCGTCGCCGTCGGTGATCACGAGCGCATCCGCTCCGCGTTCCACCGTCGTTCGCAAACCGGTATCCACGTTCGGCCGGATGGGTTCCGGGCGGAGCATATCCGGGAACAAAGGATTCCGCTCGGAGTGAATTTCGATGACTTCCAGGTTGCCGCCCCCAAGCAGGCGCTGCATCCAACCGGCTCCGTTGCCCCACATCGGATCGGCCGCGATTTTCAGGCGGGATTGCTTGAGCGAAGGCAGGTCGACCATCCGGCCGATCTGTTCGATGTAGGCCGGGGCGGGATCAAACGTGTGGATGGAACCCGCCGCGAACGCGTGCTCCAGCGGAATACGTTTTACCGTGGACGGGTCGATCGGAATGAGGGATTCCACGTCCAGCAGCGCTTCGGGAGCCAGCGCGGCGCCCCGCCCATCGCGGACCTTGAAGCCGTTGTCGCTGCCGGGGTTGTGCGAGGCGGTGATATTAATCGCTCCGCAGGCTCCCTGGACGGTCACCGCCCAGGAGATGGACGGAGTCGGAGTGGGACCGTCGGTAAGCAGCACAGAAAAACCGTTGGCGGCCAGAACCTCGGCTGAAGCCGCGGCGAAATGCTCGGAATCAAACCGCCGGTCGTACCCGATGATCAATTTTTTACCGGCGTTGCCTTCTTTTAACAAGTGGTTGGCGAAGCCTTGCGCGCACCGGCGGACGTTGGCAAAGGTGTAATCCTCGGCGATCGTCCCTCGCCAGCCGTCGGTGCCGAAATGAATAGGGTCGGTCATCTATACTCCCGATGGAATAATTGGAAAAGCCGCCCGAATTATACCGCCGGGAGGGGCCTTCTCCTCCGGAACGGCGGGAGACGCGCAGCCAAAGCTGGCCGATCCGCGCCGCGCGCAAGTCTGCGCCCATCCTTTCCCTTCGAACTCGCCGATCCTCATCTTCCTTAATCATGAGAGGAGCAGGTATCGAATTTGGCGTGGGCAATTTCGTCTGACGCGATCGGATGCCTCCGGACCGTGCCTCCAGAGGCCGCGCTAAACCGAAGGAAGTTCTCTCTATCAGGGTGGTGAAAAAGCCGGTCGAGCCCCGCCCCGCTTCGCGGAGCGAGGCCGGGGTAGCCCGCGTTCTATGCGGGCGGATCGAGACCTCCGGATTTCAGCGAGGTCTCGATCCGCAATAACCGCTACTCGACCACCTTAGGTGCTTTTTTCAGCACCCTGTTATATAAAAAACCGGTAAAAAGTTGGCCCAAGCGGGATTGCAACGATGTTTTGGATGACACGGGCCGGAAGGATGGTATACAATAAAATGGCAAAGTTCATCGGCTTTGCCTGCAGGTCCCCCCGGGGATTTCCCCTCGCCGCTGTCAGATTATCCCCTCCCGTGCTCCCCGGATGGATTGGATGGCGCAGGATTGTAACCACCGGTGCGAGGTGACCCATGAAGAAAAAACCGATAACCGCTTCTCGATCCCCCAAGGGAAAGATTGCCAAGGCCGTTCGCCGCGTCGTGAACAAACCGAATTCCACGGGAACCCGTCCCGTGCCGGCCGCGCCGTGGATCAACGATAGACTCTTCCGCACATTGATCGAAAACAGCAGCGATGCGATTGCCCTGTCCGATACCAAGGGCAAAGTCCTCTACCGGAGCCCTTCGGCAAAGGTCATTTCGGGTTTATCGGATTCAAAAATCCTTTCCGCAAGTATGTTCGGCCGGATTTGGCCGGAGGATTTGAAGCCCGCCCGTAGATTATTTGCGGAAATGCTGGCATACCCCGGAAAAAAAATCCCCTTTCAATTACGGGTTAAAGGGAAGAAGGACAAGCCAAAATGGATCGATGGGACCGGTGTCAATTGGCTTGCGAAACCCGGGCTTGGGGCTCTGGTTTTCCATTTCCGCGACGTTACGGTTGTAAAAGAGGCGGCTGCCGCTTTGGAAGAGAGCGAACGGCGTTACCGCAGCCTGTTCGAAAACGCCCGGCTCGCGGTTTTCCAATCCACGCTGGGGGGGAAGGTGATCCGGGTGAACAACGAATTCGCCCGCATGTTCGGATTTCTCTCGCCCGAGGATGTTTTGAAATCGGTAATAGATGTCGCGACGGATCTCTATGCCGACCCGTCGCGGAGGAAAGAGATTATTCGCCTTCGGAAAAAAGATCCAGCCCTCGCCTTGTTTGAAAACCTTTATCGCCGCAAAGACGGCAGCACTTTTTGGGGCCGGCTGTACATCCGCTCGGCGGCGGGCGCGCAGGGGACGGGGTCGTACTTGGAGGGGTTTATCGAGGATATCACGATACACCGGGCGATGGAAGAGGCGCTGCGGGAGAGCGAAGAAAAATTTCGTTCCATCTTTCAGAATTCCGCCGCCGGGGTGGCGCTGGTCGCCCTCGATGGACGCTACCTGATGGTCAATCCGGTCCTTTGCGATATTCTCGGTTACTCCGAAAAGGAATTGCTGGCGACGGACTTTTTTAAACTTACCCATCCGGACGATATGGAAATCAGCCGCAAAGCCATGCTCGGGGTGCTGGAAGGCAAGGGAAAGAGCGTCCAATTCGATAAGCGTTACCTCCACAAGGACGGACACCCGGTCTGGACGGAAGTCAGTTCTGTTTTAGTTTCCGATGCGAACGGCAAACCGTCGCATTTCATCTCCCACGTGGTCGACATCACTCGGCGCAAGCAGGCGGAAGAAGCGCTGCGGGTTTCCGAAGAAAAATATCGCCTGCTGGTGGAGACGGCCGATGATGTCATCGTGCTCATGGATTTGGATGGAAAATTCCTCTTCAGAAATAGCGCCTATTACACCAGCCTGGGGTTTACGATCGGTGCCGATGTGGAAATGGATGGATTTGCCAGAGTTCATCCGGGGGATATCCCGTTTGGCAAAAAAATCATCGCTGCACTACTCAAAACAGGCACAGCCACCGGCGAGTACCGGGTCATGCACCGGGACGGGCATTGGGTCTATCGGCAGGCCCGGGCAGTCTTACTCTATGACGGGGATCACAAGCCGGAGTCCATCCTTGCTGTCATCCGTGATGTCACCGAACGCAAACAGGCGGAAGCGACCTTGCGGGAAAGCGAGGAACGCTACCGCGCTCTCTTCCAGGACTCTCTGGAGGGAATCGGGCTATCCAAGGGAAATCAAATCATCGACGCGAATAAAGCCTTACTCGAGATTTTCGGTTACGACGACTTGGCAGAATTCACTGCCATCCCGCTTTTGGACCATGTCGCGCCGTCCTCGCGGGCATTCATCCGGGCGGTCCAGGAGAAGGCAAGCAAGGGTGAACCGTCCGATACCCGGTTTACGTATCAGATTCTCCGCAAGGATAGGACGGTGCGTGACGTCGAAATCTCCCTCGATCATGTAAAAATTGGAAGTGATTATTTTGCCCAAAGCACCTTTCGCGACGTGACCGAACGCAAGCTGGCGGAAGAGGCGTTGCGCGACAGTGAAGAACGCTATCGGCTGCTCATCGAACAGGCAGTCGAAGGGATTCTTCTGCTGAACCCGGAAGGCAAATTCATCTACGCTAATTCGAAGCTGTGCGAAATGCTTGGATACACGCGCAAGGAAATGCTTCGGCTGAACGTTCTCGACACGTACCCCGAGGCGCTACAAGAGGAAGGCCGCAAGCGGACGGAACTGATCCGCGCCGGACAAAGGCTGCATTTCGAGCGTCCCATAAAGCGGAAAGACGGCACGCTGATCATGATCGAAGGAAGCGGCATCAGGCTGGAGAACGGCAACATGCAGGGAACCCTGCACGAAATCACCGAGCGCAAGCGGGCGGAGGAGGCGCTGCGGGATAGCGAAGAACGGTATCGTCTCCTCTTTGAATTATCCCCCGATTCGATCAGCGTCTACCAGGATGGAAAAGTCCTGTATGCCAACTCGGCATCCTTGCGGCTGTTGGGCTTCGAGTCCCAACAGGAAATCATCGGCAAATCGATGCTGGATTTCGTCCATCCGGATTACCGGGACATGGTGATAAAACGCTCGCGGCAGCAGGAACGGGAAGGCAAGTCCGCTTCGCTGGCAGAGGAAAAATTCATCCGGCGGGATGGAAGCTCCGTGGACGTGGAGGTGTTGGCCGCCCCGTTCCAATACCGGGGCAAAGTCTCGCATTTGGTGATCAGCCGCGACATCACCGAGCGCAAGCGGGCGGACGAGATGCTGCGGGAAAAAGAGGCACGCTTCCGCGGCACCTTCGAAAACGCCAACGTCGGCGTGTGCATTGTGGGCCTCGACGGTCGCCTGATCCAGGTCAACCGGCAAATGTGCGCGATGTTCGGATACACCCGGGAAGAAATGGAGCGGATGACTGTCAATACCATCGCCGTCCCGGAGGATTCGAATCTCAGTTCGTCCTTTATTAACCAGGCGATCGCCGGGGAAACCGATCAGGCGGGTTTCGACAAACGCTACATCCACAAGGACGGGCACGTCATTTGGGGACACGTATCGAGTTCCATCGTCCGGGATTCCAATGGGAATCCGCTGTACTTTATCTCGCACGTGCAGGACATCACCGATCGGAAGCAGGCGGAGCAAGCCCTGCGCGAGAGCGAGGAGAAATTCGAAAAGTTGTTCCAGGACGCGCCGGTGCTGATCATCATCACTGATTTGGCAAGCGGGGAATGCCTCGACGTCAACGAGGAGGCGCTGCGCGTGTTCGGCTACCGCCGGGACGAGGTTGTCGGGAAGAAGGTATTCGATCTCGGTGGAATCACCCGTGCAGATCGCGCGCAACTCGTGGCGGAAACGCAATCCCGCGGCCGGATTCTCGGCGTTGAAATGAACTTCCGCGCCAAGGACGGGCGCATCATCGTCGGCCTCTTCCGGGGCGAGCGCATCTCCTTCTCCGGCCGCGAATGTTTGCTGGGAGCCATGGTCGACGTCACCGAACGCAAACAGGCGGAGGGATCGCTCCGCGCTTTGGCGCTCCGCCATGAGGCGCTGCTCTCGGCCATACCCGAAATCGTGATGGAAGTGGACGAGGGCAAACTGTATACGTGGGCGAATCCGGCCGGGAAGGAGTTCTTCGGCGAGGACGTGATCGGCAAGGAGGCCGCTTTCTATTTTGAGGGCGAACAGGATACCTATGCGGCGGTGCAGCCGCTTTTTAACGGCAGTGAAGACACGATTTACGTCGAAAGCTGGCAGCGGCGCAAGGACGGGCAGAAACGCCTGCTGGCCTGGTGGAGCCGAGCGCTGAAGGATAACCGCGGGCAAGTCACCGGCGCGCTGTCCTCCGCCCGCGACATTACCGAACAGCGGACCGCGGAGGAGAGAATCCGCAACCTCTCCAGGTTCCCGGAGGAAAACCCGAACCCGGTGATGCGAATGACCCCCGACGGCATCCTGCTGTACGCCAACCCCTCCAGCCGGCCCTTCCTGATCCATTGGAATATCGGGATCGGCCAGCCCGTGCCGGAGGAATGCCGGACTCCGATCCGGGAAGTGTTCGCCTCGCGGGAGGCAAAAGCCGTCGAAACCCATTTGGGAGAGAGAATATTTCGATGCACCGTGTCGCCGATCGTCGAAGGGGGTTACGTCAACGTGTACGCCCGGGATATAACCGACCGCAGGCTTGCGGAAGAGGAAGTGGCCCGCCAAACCGAAGAATTGCGCCAGCGCAACCTGGAATTGGCCCGCGTGAACGAGCTGACGGAAAGACGGCTGCAGCAGCTGGCGGCCATGCGCACCGTGGACATGGCGATCAGCAGCAGTTTTAAATCCGAGCTGGTGATGGAAATACTGCTTGAGCAATTGACCGGCCAATTGAAAATCCACGCGGCGGACATCCTGGTCTTCCATCCGGCCATGCAGGGGTTCCGGTTTTTCTGCGGGCGGGGGTTTTATTCGGCGCCCTCCTCCTCGGAATACCTCCGTCTGGCGGACAGCTACGCGGGCCGCGCCGCCCAGGAGCGCCGCATGATCAAAGTGCCGCGCCTGGATGAAAAGACGGATCAGCCCAAAATTTTTCCCAAGATCGCCAAAGAGGGGTTCGTCGCCTACGCCTGCCTGCCCCTGATCGCCAAGGGCCAGATCAAAGGCGTAATGGAAGTTTGCCACCGCGATACCTTCGAGCTTGGTCCGGAGGAGGATTCCTTTCTGGAGATGCTGGCCGGACAGGCGGCGATCGCCCTCGATAACGCCGAGTTGTTCGGGGACTTGCAATCCTCCCGGGACGAACTGCAGCTGGCGTTCAACAGCACCCTGGCGGGGTGGGCGCGCGCGCTTGAGCTGCGCAACCACGAAGCGGAAGGGGAAACCCAGCGCGGAGCGGATCTGGCCATGCGGTTGGCGCAGATGATGGGCGAGAGCGATGAAAATCTCACCCACTTATTCCGCGGCGCCATCCTGCACGACATCGGAATGATGTCCATCCCGGACGATATCCTGCTCAAGCGCGGCCCGCTGACCGACGGGGAAAGGACGATCGTGCGCGAGCATCCGCAAATCGCGTTCGACATCCTCTCGCCGGTTCTGTTCCTGCGCCCGGCGCTCGATATTCCGCACTGCCACCACGAGCGGTGGGACGGTTCCGGCTACCCGCGCGGACTCAAAGGCGAGCACATCCCGCTCGCCGGCAGGATCTTCGCGGTGGTGGACGTCTGGACCGCGCTTCATTCCGACCGACCGTACCGGAAAGCGTGGACGGATGCGGCTGCGGACGAATATATCCGCAACCAGGCTGGCAAGCAGTTCGACCCGGCGGTCGTACAGGCGTTTTTCCGATTGATCGGCGGCCGTTAAGGGATCATCGAGATAGTCCGGAGTTTATCCGTGCGAAGATAGAAGGGAACGACCTGTCAGGTCTGTCAGACCTGATAGGGCTTTCTTAAGCTGCGTTTATTCGACAGACGAAAAACTGAGATCGCTGAAAAAGTCCGCTCGTCGGAGGATAAATCCTCCGCCTATTAACAACGCCGGATAAATCCGTTTTTAAAGCCCGGCTTGAGCCGGGCGGCTCCCCCCGCGTTCTTGGCGAGGGCTGTCGATAGAACGGAGCGACCGTCCCGCGCGCCTCGCGGGATTGGCTCCGGTCGCATGAGGTTTTTCAGCGATCTCAAACTATTTCGAGCCCGAATCTTCCTCCGTGAGTTGGACCGCAACCTGCCGTTAAAAAAATCAGCGGAAGCCCGCCGGTCTCGCTGACCGTCGCGGCCCCGCTGAATCAAAAAACCATCTGTGTTTTTTACGAACGGTCGCCGCTCTCCCGGTTACCCCGCTTTCGCGGGATAGAATAACCGCGGCTTGCGGCGCAACTTCACGGAGGCATTGTTCCGTAAAACCGCGAGGCATGCTCCGCGGCCGGTTATTCCGGGGATTCCCCTTCGGCCGCGCCCGGTTTACGGCGCGAAACGCGCTGCTTGGCGGTTTCGACCGCCTCGTCGACCCGTTCCCGTCCCGTGCTGATCGCCGTCTCGGCTTTCGAACGGAATTCATCGGCCGCCTCTTCGGCGCGGTTCTTCAGCTCAATGCTGCGCTCGCGAATCATATCGCGGGTTTCCTCACCGCTTTGAGGAGCCATCAAGAGCGCCACGCCGGCGCCGATCAGGCCGCCGATCATAAACCCTGCCAGAAAAGCTCCCAGATCGCTGTCATGCTCCGCCATGATTGTTGCTCCTTTCTCCGGTCGGGGAATGCGCCTTGGAAACGCGCATTCTAGTCGGACCTACGAAACAACCCCAGCACTTCCAACACCCGCTGGATCGCCGCCAGCGAGCTCTGGAGTTTGACCACCGGTTCCACCAGGGATTTACTCAGGAACAGCGAGGTGCCGCGCAACGTGTCGAGCGTATCGTTGGCATTTTCCAGCATCGGACGGATTTCCATTTCCAGCAGCAAGGTCAACCGCGCGATCTGAACGGCCAGGACAATCACCGCTACGCCGACGACCATGAACTCCAGGGCAAGCAAAATCAGAAAAATATCCCGCGTGGTGCTGGTCAGGCCTTGGTTGCGGGAAAGCAGGAATAACCCGATTCCAACAGCCGCCAGCACCAGAAGCAGGACGGCGCCGAAGAGAATCAGCCTTAAGCGCAAACGGTTGCCGCGCTGCGGTTGGCCGGGTTTTTCATTCATGCGATGATTATACACCCTGGTTTTTCCGCTGGGCTATAATGGAGAGGCGCGGAATATCGAGGAATGATTTAGTCCGGGAACGGTTTTTTCCCCACGCCCGGGAACCTTCTTCCCGCGCCGGCGCTCGGAGGGCGGCGCATTCGGAATTCGAGCAGGCGCCGGCGGTTTTTCCGCGAGAGGGGGAAGCGGGCGAAGAAAATTTCCGGATGCTCGCGCAGGATCGAAATCCGGATTGCTGAAAGCGGGAGACGCGACCGGGGAGGAATCGATGACGATGACGATGCCACCTGCCGATGGGGAAATCGGTCAACCGCGACCGCTGAGAAGAAGGCGGGCGCGATCCTTCCTTCCGTTTCTCGGCCAGGAGGAGCGCGACCGGACCCTGGACGATCTGGCGCAGCGGGCATTCCCGCGGTTGAATTTTTTCCTGTTCACGCTGCTCTCCGCCGTGCTCTTCAGCCTGGCGCAGATTCTCTCCTGGCCCGTGTTGTGGATCCTCGGTTTGGTGCTCGCCCCGCTGCTGAGCCCCTTGACCGGCGCTGCGCTGGGGCTGGTCACTTCCTCCCTGACGTTTACCGTTCGAAATCTCGCCGCGCTCGCGCTGGCTTGGATCCTGGCCTTCCTCGCCGCCTGGCTGATCGTTTTCCTGGCGTTCGCCTCAACCCCCGGCGCGATCTATCCGCTCCTGGAACCGATTGGCTTGCTGGCCACAGTCCTTGGTTCGGCCTGGCTGACGTGGAGATTTTTGCGCGGAGCGCCGGATGCCTGGATGCCCAGCGCGCTCGTTTCCTATCTTTGCCTCTACCCGCTTTGCGCCGCCGGATGGACGGCGGCCGCCGGCCATGGCGACGCCGCCATCGCCGCCTTGCTGGCCTGGGCCATCCGAGTCTCGCTGGCGATGATCGCCTCCATGGGAACCTATCTTGCGCTCGGGTTCCGTCCAACCGCGCGGAATGCCCGCGCCTACGCGGGGATCGCCGCCATGGTGGTTATCGGGCTGGCGTTGATCGGCGCCTGGGCGGTAAGCGGCACTTCGGGCGCCGCGCCCGCGCTGATCCCAACAGCCACTATTCCCGCCACCGAAACATTGACCCCGACGGCGGAACCGAGCATCACCCCGGCCGCGACCGCCACGCTTACTCCGACCTCAACTCCCGTTCCCAGCGCCACCTTTACGGCCACGTTCCCGCTGGTGAAGGCGGTCGTGCACGGAACGGGCGCAGGCGGCGTGTTCCTGCGGTTTTCGCCCGACGGGAAGAAGATCGGTTCGCTGAATGACGGCGACGAGGTGGTGGTCCTCGGCCCGCCCGTGCAGGCCGGCGGCACCTGGTGGATTCCCGTGCGGACGGCCGCGGGGCAAGAGGGCTGGATGGCCATGGAATTCTGCGCCACGCTCACGCCTGCCGCCAGCCCGACGAAATAAAAAAGCCGCCGGCGGTCTGCCGGCGGTTGATGGTTACTTTTCTCAGCGGACGGGAACTAAAATATTCACCCACCCGCTTTCGGCGCCGAGACTTCAAAGTTATCGAATGCAATTTGCGCCTTGTCTCCAGCAGTAGATAAACTCAGCCCGACGCCGACTTTCCCCGATTTCAAGGTGCTGTCGTCGAATTGGTCGACCTGTTCCCCATTGATGAAGAACGTGAAGCTCGTGCCCTTGGCCAACACGGCCACTGTGTTAGCTCCCGATGTTTTAATTTGCGAGGAATCGGTCCAATTAATGAGCGTGCTCCACGAGCCGTTTTTAAGAACCTGGAAGCTGTAAGTTTGGTCTTCGGCGGCGATTGCGAAATAATATTTGTTGTCGGATGCTATTCGGAAGGACAACCCCTGATCGGAAGACGCCGGCCCGGTTTTCACTTCCACGTCGACGGTTAGGTAGAAATCGGATAGATTTCTCACGATCGGATTTAACGCCCAAAAAACTCCCTTATTGGCAGTTATATCAACGAGGTATTGTCCATCCGTTATTGAGACATTTGCATTCAAATAATCATCAGAATGCTGCCCTTCGAACCAGCTGTTGCTATTGTCGTCGAAGGTATCCGTCAGGACCACCGGCCAGTCGAGGTAAGACTGGGTCGGCGTCATCGACGGGGTGAACGTCGGCGTGATGGTCGGCGTTTTCGTCGGGGTCGGGGTATTGGTGGGAGTCGGCGTGCTGGTCGGGGTCGGCGTGGGTGTGGGCGGGAAAATGCTGTTGCAGGCCAGGGAGGATAGTATCAGGCCCGCCGCGACTGCCAGGATGGGAAGGCATCTTTTTTTCAAGTTGTCACTGCGCATGAGTTTTTCTCCCGAAAAAATTTAAGTTGGCGGATTATACAAAATGAAATCCCCCTTGGCAAATGGAGCCACGCCATAGGCGAGGATCCAGGATGGTCGTCATGCCCGAGTGTTATCGCTTGGCAATGGGAGTGTTCGTCATGCCCGAGTGTATTAATCGGGCACCCATTTATTCTTAATCCGCACCTCCTGGATTCCCGATACGTACACTCGGGAATGACAATCAAACCCAACCCTCGTCATGCCCGAATGTTCTAATCGGGCATCCATAGGTGCCTAATCAGTACCTTCTGGATTCCCGCCAAGAACACGCGGGAATGACAACCCAACCCTTGTCATGCCCGAATGTTTCCGCTGGGCAATGAGAATGTTCGTCATGCCCGAGTGTATTTATCGGGCACCCATACATTCTTAATCCGCACCTCCTGGATTCCCGATACGTACACTCGGGAATGACAATCAAACCCAACCTTCGTCATGCCCGAATGTTATCGCTTGGCAATGAGAATGTTCGTCATGCCCGAGCGTCTTTATCGGGCATCCACGAATGCGATAATCATTCGTAAGCAAGGAAGGTCTGGATTCCCGCCAAGAACGCGCGGGAATGACGGGCTATTATTGCGATTGTTTTACCTCCGGAAGCGAACGCCGGCAGGCGGCCTTAGGAAATTATTTCCGGATTCGCCGTCTGCCATTGCTAAAAACGCTACTCAGGATCACAATGACGTCGAACGGTCGCGGACAACCCGCGCCGGGGAAGGATTAATTTAAATGTATGGTGGCGGCGGTGGTGGCGGACGATGGCACGCCATGATGCGCAGCGACGAGACGGCCAAACCGCAGTTGACGCGCAGTCTGCTGCTGCGGGTGCTCTCCTACGCCCGCGGTTACCGCGCCCAAATTATCGGGATGCTGGTGATGATTCTGCTCTCCACGAGTCTCACCCTGCTTACCCCGCTGATCTTCCGGCGCATGATCGACGTCGTCATTCCCCAAAAGGATTTAAAGGGACTGGCCTGGCTGGCGCTGGCGCTGCTGATGATCCCCGTATTCGGGGGGCTAATCGGCATCCTGCAGCGCCGCTGGAACGCCGAGGTGGGCGAGGGCGTGATCTACGACCTGCGCGTGGCGCTGTTTGCCAAGCTCGAGCGCATGTCGCTCCGGTTCTTCACCAACACCCGGATCGGGGAGCTGATGAGCCGCCTCAACAACGACGTGGTCGGGGCGCAGGACGCGATCAGCAACAACATCGTTTCCATCGTCACCAACGGAATCCAGGCGGTGGCGCTGCTGGGGGTGATGTTCGCGCTCGAGTGGCGGCTGACCCTGGTGGGCGCGGCCATCCTGCCGCTGTTCCTCCTAGCGGCCAACCGGCTCGGGGTGCGCATGCGCACCCTGGCGCGGAAGCAAATGGACCTGAACGCGCAAATGAACGCCCACATGAACGAAACCCTCAATATCGGCGGGGCGTTGCTGGTGAAGCTGTTCGGCCGCGCGGCCGAGGAGGAAGCCCGCTTCGGCGCGCGCGCCGCCGCGGTGCGCGGCGTGGGAATTCAGCGCGCGGTGATCAGCACCGCCTTCTTCGTCATCGTCGGCCTGGTGAGCGCGGTCGGGACGGCGGTGGTATACGGCTTCGGGGGGTATCTCGTCATCCGCGGCGCCTTCACGGTCGGCACGATCGTCGCCTTCGGATCCTACCTGGGCAATCTGTATGGAACCCTGCAATCGCTTTCCAACGCGCCGGTGGCGTTTTCCACGTCGGTGGTTTCCTTCGAGCGCGTGTTCGAAGTGATCGACCTTCCCGAGGACATCTGCGAACAACCCGACGCCGCGGAACTGCCCGCCCCGCGCGGGGAACTGGTTTTCGAAGGGGTGAATTTTACATACGAGCTGGACGAATCCAAACTGCTCAGCGACGTGCGGCGCTACGGCAGCCTCGACGCCGTCACCGCGGTGCTCTCCCTCGGCGGGGGCGATCACCGGGGGGAACGCGAAGCGGCGGAATCCCCCGACGAGGAATTCCATTCGCAGGCGCGCGGAACGGCGCTGGGGGGAATTTCCTTCCGCGCCCGCCCGGGCGAGCTCGTGGCGCTGGTGGGGCCGTCGGGCGCCGGCAAAACCACGCTCACCTACCTCATCCCCCGTTTGTACGACCCGACCGGCGGGCGGATTCTCCTCGATGGGCACGACCTGCGCGGCCTGACGCTCGCTTCCCTGACCGCGGCGATCGGCATGGTGACGCAGGAAACCTACCTCTTCCACGACACCGTCCGCACCAATCTGCTTTATGCCCGGCTCGACGCGACGCCCTCCGAGATGGTGGAGGCGGCCAAGGCGGCCAACATCCATAACTTCATCGCGGACCTTCCCGACGGGTACGACACCGTCGTCGGAGAGCGCGGCTACCGGCTCAGCGGCGGGGAGCGCCAGCGCATCGCGCTGGCGCGGGTGATCCTGAAAAATCCGCGCATCCTGGTCCTGGACGAGGCCACCAGCAGCCTCGACAGCGAATCGGAAATGCTGATCCAGGAAGCGCTCAAACGGGTGATGTCCGGACGCACCAACATCGTCATCGCCCACCGCCTGAGCACCATCCTGGCGGCGGACCAGATTCTGGTGATGGACCGCGGGCGGATCGTCGAGCGCGGGACGCACCAGGAACTCCTGGCCGCGGGGCGGATTGTACGCGCAGTTGTACAAGACCCAGTTCCACCGGGAGAGCGGAAAATAATCGGGGGTTTTCTATTTCGGCGTGGCAACGGGAAGTATTAATAAAAACCTCGGGCCAGATGGACCGAGGTTTTTTGATTCAGGTTGCGATACGCAACGGAATTATCTCGGCAGACGGTTGTCGTAGGATTGCAGCGCCTTCATATAGTTGGCGCGTTCGAAGGCGGCCGGTTCGGCCACGGCTTTCTGGCTCATGCTGCCCCGCATCTGCTGGATGGATTGGTATTCGTGCTCGGTCATCCACTCCTCGGCTTCCTTTAATATCCGCCCGGCATGCTCCAGCCCGTTCTGCACGAGGGACGGAGGTGGTCATGGCCACGTTCGCGCCGGCCATCATCGCCTTGATCAGATCCTGCCCGGTGTGCACGCCGCTGCTCAGCGCAAAATCCACCGGGACCCGGCCGTGGAGAATGGCGATCCAGCGCAACGGCAGGAGCAGGTCGTCGGACGTGCTGAGCTTGAGGTGGGGCACGACGGAGAGGGCCTCGAGGTCGAAATCGGGCTGGTAAAAGCGGTTGAACAGTACCAGCCCGCCCGCTCCGGCCGCGGCAAGCCGCCGGGCCATCTGCGGCAGCGCCGAAAAGAACGGGCTCAGCTTCACCGCCAGGGGGATCCGGACTTTGGCGCGGACGTCGCGCACCAGCCGCACATATTCCTCTTCCAATTCGGCGCCGCTCAGGTTCGGGTCTGTGGACAGGTAATACATGTTCAATTCGAGCGCGCTGGCGCCGGCCTGCTCGATCTTGCGGGCGTACTCCACCCAGCCTCCGGTGGAAATTCCGTTGAGCGAAGCGATGACCGGGATGGTCACCGGCTGCGCGTGCCTTGCGGATCAGTTCGAGGTACGGTTCCGGCCCCATGTTGTAATGCGCTAGATCCGGGAAATAGGTGAGGGCTTCCGCGAAGGATTCCGTTCCGGCGTTGAGGAAATGATCCAGCTCGTTGCTTTCGAAGGTGATCTGTTCCTCGAACAGCGAATGCAGGACGATCGCCGCAAGCCCGGCCGCTTCCATCCGCCGGATGTTGTCAAGTTTCTTGGGAAACGGCGAGGCCGAGGCGACGAGCGGATTCTTCAGTTTGAGTCCAAGGTAAGTTGTGGAAAGGTCGATCATGCGGATCTCCTCTCTCTGGGTGCTTGGGTCCGGATATGCAAACTGCTTATGTCATTCCGACGAGCCCTGAAAGGGCGGCGAGGAATCGGTCACGCGATAGTGAAATCCGCGAACGGCTAGAAAAGAGTCGCCGATTCCTTCCCTCGCTACTCTCGGGACAGGCGGCCTTCGGCCTTGGAATGAAATTTGATAGGCGGATTACGCCTTCGGCTCGGTTTCATCCGCCGTATGCATCGCCGCCATTTGCTGGTAGAACGCCCAGCGCTGGGCATTGAGTTTTTTCGCCTGGCCCATCAACTGCTCGGCCCGCGCTTCGTCGCTCTGGACCAGCATCTTGAACCGCGTCTCGTTGTAGGCGTACTGGTCGAGCGGGACGGTCGGGTCCTTCGAGTCGATGGTCAGCGGGTTCTTGCCTTCGGCCGCGAGCGCCGGGTTGTAGCGCAGGAGCGGCCATTCGCCGGATTGCACCGCCAGGCGCTGCTGGTCGAGCCCCTTGCGCAGGTCCAATCCCTGGTTGATGCAGTGGCTGTAGGCGAGGATCAGCGACGGACCGTCGTAGGCTTCCGCCTCCAGGAAGACTTTCAGCGTGTGCTGGTCGTTCGCGCCGAACGCCACCCGCGCCACGTACACGTAGCCGTACGACATCGCCATCAGGGCGAGGTCCTTTTTCCCGAGGGCTTTCCCGCGCGAGGCGAACTTGGCCACCGCCGCGAGCGGCGTGGATTTCGACGCCTGCCCGCCGGTGTTGGAATAGACCTCGGTGTCGAGCACCAGGACGTTGACGTTCCGGCCGGACGCAAGCACGTGGTCGAGCCCGCCGAAACCGATGTCGTACGCCCAGCCGTCGCCGCCGAAGATCCAGACGCTTTTCTTCGCCAGGCAGTCGGCCAGGCTGAGCAGGTCCCGGGCTTTGGCGTCGGTCGACCCCTGCAGTTTTTTGCGCAACGTCTCGATCCGCTCGCGCTGGGCGCGGATTCCGGATTCTTCCGTTTGATCGGCTTCGAGCAGTCCCTTCACCAGTTCGTCGCCGAGCACCCCGCCGAGTTGCGGCAGAAGTTCGCGCGCGTATTCGGTCTGCTTGTCGATCGTCAGGCGCATGCCCAGCCCGAACTCGGCGTTGTCTTCGAAGAGCGAATTCGACCAGGCCGGGCCGCGTCCGTCGCGGTTGAAGGTGTAGGGGGTGGTGGGCAGGTTCGCGCCGTAGATGGAGGAACAGCCGGTGGCGTTGGCTACCACCATCCGGTCGCCGAACAACTGGGTGACGAGTTTGATGTAAGGGGTCTCGCCGCAGCCGGCGCAGGCGCCGGAGAACTCAAACAGTGGCTGGAGCAACTGGGAATTCTTGATCGTGTTGGGCTGGAACGCGGATCGGTCGGCTTCCGGCAGCCCGAGGAAAAACTCCCAGTTGGCGTTTTCCTGCTCGCGCAGCGGCGGCTGGTCCGCCATGTTGATCGCTTTGCGGCTCGCCTGGGTTTTATCCTTGGCCGGGCAGGCTTCGATGCACAGTCCGCAGCCGGTGCAGTCCTCGGGCGAAACCTGGATGGAGTATTTGGCGCCCGGGAATTCCTTGAACTTGGCGTCCAGCGATTTAAAGGAAGCGGGCGCCTTGGCCAGCAGCGCCGGGGCGTAAACTTTCTGGCGGATCACCGCGTGCGGGCAGACCAGAGAGCATTTGCCGCACTGGATGCACAGGTCCGGCTCCCAGACGGGGATCTCGAGCGTGATGTTGCGCTTCTCCCACTGGGTGGTACCGGTCGGGATAGGTTCCGTCCAGCGGCATCGCGCTGACCGGGAGTGAATCGCCTTCGCCGGCGATCATCGGGCCGAGCACCTTCTTTCACGAACTCGGGCGCGGCGTCGGGCACCGGCGAACGGCGGGTGATCTTGGAGGAAACTTTCCGGCCGTCGAGTTTCACCTCGTTCAAGTGCGCGAGGGTCTGGTCGACCGCCTCGAAGTTCTTCTGCACCACCGCTTCGCCGCGTTTGCCGTAGGTTTTCTTGATGGCTTTCTTGATTTCCTCGATTGCCTGTTCGCGCGGCAGGATGCCGGAGATGGCGAAGAAGCAGGTCTGCATGATGGTGTTGATCCGGCCGCCCATGCCGGTGGCCTGCGCCACCTCGTAGGCGTCGATCGTGTAGAACCGCAGTTTTTTATCCAGGATCGATCTTCTGGGTTTCGCGCGGAAGCTGGTCCCACACGTCTTCCGGCTTGTAGATGCTGTTGAGCAGGAACACGCCGCCGGGCTTGAGCGCGGCCAGCACGTCGTACCGCTCCAGGAAGCTGAACTGGTGGCAGGCCAGGAAGTTCGCCTGCAGGATCAGCGAGGGCGCGCGGATCGGCTGCGGTCCGAAGCGCAGGTAGGAGGTGGTCACCGAGCCGGACTTCTTGGAGTCGTAGGCGAAGTACCCCTGGGCGAAGTTATCGGTCTCCTCGCCGATGATCTTGATCGAGTTCTTATTGGCGCCCACCGTGCCGTCGGATCCGAGCCCCCAGAAGATGCAGCGCACGGTCGATTCGGATTCGGACGAGAAGGCGGGGTCGTAGTCCAGGCTGGTGTGGGATACGTCGTCGTTGATGCCGATCGTAAAATGATTCTTGGGGGCGGGTTTGGAAAGCTCGTCGAGCACCGCCTTGACCATTCCGGGCGTGAATTCCTTCGACCCCAGGCCGTAGCGCCCGCCGATGACGCGCGGCAGCGCGGCGTAGGGCGCCGTGCCGTTGGTTTTCGCCTCGGCGACCGCGGCCACCACGTCCACGTAGAGCGGCTCGCCGACCGAACCGGGTTCCTTGGTGCGGTCGAGCACCGCGATGCTTTTCACCGTGGCGGGCAGGGCTCTGGCGAAAGCCTCCGCCGAGAACGGGCGGTAGAGGTGGACCCTCACCACGCCCACCTTCTCCCCGCGCCCGACGAGCGATTCGACGGTTTCCTGTGCGGTGTCGGTGCCCGATCCCATCAGCACCACCACCCGCTCGGCGTCGGCCGCGCCGACGTAATCGAACAGGTGATAGGCGCGGCCGGTGAGGGCGGCGAACTTGTCCATCGTCTGCTGAACGATCTCGGGGCAGGCGATGGACAAGTTCGCCGCCCTCACCGGCCGCGCCTCTGGCCTGTTCGACTGCGTCCGGCGCGGCCGACACC
>CAWADT010000024.1:0-27211 GCA_963780865.1 uncultured Chloroflexia bacterium
GCCGAACCCCGCGGGCTGACGGCCGTGAATAATTTCGAACCCGGCCGGCAGGGAGGCGGGTTGTTCACCGGCGCCCCCTATGATGCGCGAACGTATGCCAATCCGAATATTTCCGGAATTTCGTTCCGCACTTCGTGGGAGGACGTGGAACCCGCGGAAGGCGCCTATGTTTGGTCCAAGCTGGATGCGGTTTTCGACGCTGCCGAGAAAAACGGCAAGTGGGTCGAGCTTATTTAATCCCCGGATTTGCGACCCCGAATTGGGCGCTGCAGGGCGTGCAGACCGGATCCTTCAGCGTCATCTACGGTCCGGGCAAAGGACAGGACCTGACCTTGCCGTTGCCGTGGGATCAGGCCTACTTGGACCGCTGGTTCACCTTCCTGAAAGCCGTCAGCGCCCGGTATGCGAACCGCCCCTCCCTTTAAAAATCGCCGCGGACGGCCCGACTTCGGTGACGGCGGAAATGTCCCTTCCGAACGCGGATTCCGATCTATGCCATTGGATCCAGCTTGGGTATACCAGTGACCGGCTGATCGGGGCGTGGAGACAGGTGATGGCCGGTTTTGCGCAAATCTTCCCGCATCAATTTTTTTCGCTGGCGCTCTATCCGCCGCTCCCGATCTCCGCGGAAACGCATTGCACAAATGGAAAACCGGCCGGGTTGGATCACGCGGAGAGCGCGCGGGTGACCGCCGTCCTCATCGGGATCGGGGTCGGCAACTATCCCGGCCAATTCGTACTGCAGGAAAATGGTATGACGGCCGCGAAAAACAACACGGACCCCACCGGCGCCTACGACGTGGTTAAAAGTTACGGCGGTAAAATCGTCATCGGCTATCAACTCACCACTTCGGCCATCCAGCATCCCGCCGATATGGGCGATCCAGACGGCCCCACGGCGCTGAAGAACTCGCTCCAGCGGGGCTTGGACGCGCATGCGCTGTTCCTGGAAGTCTGGGAGCCGGATGTGCTCTCGCCGGCCGCGCAACCCGTGCTGGTGGATGCGGCTACCGCGCTGGCGGCTGAAAAGGACTAAACCGCCGCCGGGATGGATGGCAGCCTATAAAAATTCGACCGGTGTTACATTTCGAATGGATACTCCTAAGAAGAATTTTCCTTCCGATCCCCGTCCGATAACCGGCGGTTACCGCGGCATGCGCTGGATGGCTTACTCCGGTTCTCTCGTCCTGCTCCTCTCGTGCGCGATTGCGGCCTCGCTACAGCCTTCCCAGTCAACAACCCCCGGCCCGACGCCCGGCGCTTCCGCTTCGCCATCCCTTCCCGCGCCCTTCAAGGGGGCGCGCGGCGTTTTCATCGTGACGGGGCATAACGTCGCCATCCAAACGGCCACCTACGCCAACCCCGCGGTGGATGGAATTGTCATCCGCACCTTCTGGAGCGCGGTTCAGCCCGCCGCGGATCGGTTCGACTGGAGCTTTATCGACAGCCAGGTTCAAGCCGCCGCTGCCAGCGGCAGGAAAGTGATCCTGCTCGTCCTGCCCGGCGCGTTCACGCCCTCCTGGGCGCTGGAGGGAGTGCAATCGGCTCCATTCGTCGTGGACTACGGCTTCGCGCAGGGCACGACCGTCACGCTCCCGGCGCCGTGGGATCCAACCTACCTTAACCGCTGGTTTGCCTTCGTGCGAATCCTCGGAGGGCGTTACGATTCAAATCCTGCGGTCGTGAACATCCCGGCCGCCGGGCCAACCTCGATCAGCGAGGAGATGAGCCTTCCCAACGACCAGGCCGCCCTGGCGGAATGGAAACAGCTTGGATACACCCTGGCCGAATATGAATCCGCCTGGCAGCAGTCCCTGGCGGAGTATATCCAGGCCTTCCCCACCACGCAGATCTCGCTCGCCTTCTATCCCGGCTTGCCAATTCCCGACGCAGCGGCCGCGACCGCAACGCGGGTCGATCTCGCCAATTTCGCTTTCACCCGTTACGGCCGGCATATGGCGTTCCAAGAGAACGGGTTGAGCGCGCGCAAAGCGGCCACAGCGCTCGGGTACGACCTGGTGGAGCAATATTCCAGCAAAACATCCGTCGGTTTTGAGATGGGCACATCCGCGACGGAAAAACCGGATCAGATGGGCGGAACCACCGCCCTCAGCGCATTCCAGGCGTCGGTGGATCTTGGATTGAAGGCGGGGATACAATTTCTTGAGATCTATGAGAAGGATGAACTCAATCCGGATCTCCAGGCCATTCTATTAAAAACGCATGCCCGGCTAACGCAGTAAGCCATTCCACCGACTGCGCCGGCTGATATTATTCTTTTTCCCGACCCATTGAAAAATTTTACTCGAAATCGGCCGCATGAGAAATACAGGATATCCGGCAGCGCCGCTCGTTAATTCTTGGGAAAACAATTCTTGGGAATTGTGCAATAATTGTGGGAGGAACCGCTCGGAATGACCGGGCGGTCCGGGGAAGAACGATCGCCAGCGTTCAGTTCTC
This sequence comes from uncultured Chloroflexia bacterium, assembly GCA_963780865.1. GTDB lineage: Bacteria > Chloroflexota > Anaerolineae > Anaerolineales > RBG-16-64-43 > FEN-1073. The sequence continues at coordinate 2,461 of CAWADT010000024.1, forward strand.
CGATCGGATAGTATTTTTGGAGAAGCCATGATCATCCTTACGCCCTTCACCGAAAAAGAATTGGAGAGCTATCTTCAGCGGGATATCGCGCAATACGCCCAGGAGAACATCAAGGCCGGGTACTGGACCGAATCCGAAGCCATGGAAAAATCCCGCAGTTCGCATGCCAGATTGCTCCCGCAGGGCGTCGCCACTCCCAACCAGCACCTGTTCTCCATTTGGGATTCGGAACGCGGCGAACCGGTCGGTACTATTTGGATGTTTGCGGATTACGATTCCGCGAACCCGTCGGGTTTCATCTACGATTTATTCATCGACGAGCGTTTTCGCAAAAAAGGGTATGCGACCGCGGCGATGCTCGCGCTCGAAGGCAAGGCGAAGGAATTGGGATTGACGGCTTTGTACCTTCACGTATTTACGCATAACCCGGCGGCCAGGAACCTTTACGATAAGCTAGGCTATGGGGTGAAGAGCACCAACATGGCCAAACCATTGAGCGCCGGTAAAGGATAGGAGCCGGGTCCCCCGGGCTATGGACTTTTTTGGAGGACCGCCGGATTTACCCATGGACAAAACAACCTCACGAGCCCCGCAATTCTCGACCGAACGTTTATTCCTCACCCCGCTTGTGCCCGGTGATGCCTTGGAACTCTTCGGGTACCGATCCGATCCTGAGGTCTGCCGCTACCAATCCTGGGTGCCGGAATCTCTCGCCGATGCTCGGCGTTTCATCGAAGCCCTCCAGCCGATCGCCTTCGACACGCCCGGCACTTGGTTCCAATTCGGGATTCGCCTCCGGGACCGGCGAGTGCTGATCGGCGATCTCGGAGTCCGCTTTCCGGCGGATGCGCCGTGGCAGTCGGAAATTGGCTTCACCCTCGCGCCCTCCCATTGGGGCTTCGGACTGGCGACGGAGGCGGTCAACGGAATGCTTGACTATCTCTTCGTGTCGATTCGGAAACATAAAGTCTTCGCGTCGGTGGATCCGGAAAATATTTCCTCAATAAAATTGCTAAAGCGGGTTGGAATGCGGCAAGAGGCACACTTCCGAAAAAGTCTGTGGTTCAAAGGGGGATGGGCGGACGACGTCGTGTTCGCGATATTGGACTCCGAGCGGAAAGCCCGGGAATAAATGGATGGGGAGGCACAACCCGATGCCAGCGTCGGCCGTCGAAGTGAATAAGTCGCCGCGAAGGGAATCAACGAAAAAAGGCGTCGCGGTCAAACCGCCAAGAGTATAATCGCGCCATCGCTTTTGAAGGACCGCTACTATCCATCACCCCGCCTACGGGTCCATGGATAAGGTTCGGAGATAGATCGCCTCGGACAATATGGAGAAGAAGAGCCAATTTATTTGCCCGTTCTGTGGCGCTTTGGTGCCGCTGGGCGCGTCCTCCTGCCCCGAATGCGGGTCCGATGAATCCACCGGCTGGTCGGATGACCTTTTCGGAATGCGCTCCGAAAATCCTGTGGAAGAGAAGATAAAAAATAAACATCCCTGGACCAGATTTGTTTACATCCTGGTTGTCGTCCTAATTGTCCTGGGGCTAATGCAATTTTCGATTCGCGGATTTATTCTACTGGCGATTATCGTCGGGAGCGCATGCTTTATGATTGCCCTTGCGGCGTTCAGCCGGGGGAGAAGGCGTTCCAGTGATACCGGAAAAAACGATTATTCCGCCTTATTATCCAAAGCGCGAGGAGATAAGGAATTGGTCCGGCGGTTAATCGAGTATGAAAAACAAAGGAATCCTTTCCGCGCGCAAAAAGATTTGATTAAGAGCGCATTAGAACGATGGGAAAGCGATGCGAGGTAAAAACGGCCGATCCGACACTAACCTCTCGCCGGAATAATCGTCGGGCCGCAAAAAGCCTGTTTCCATTGATATAATCGGCCGGAATTCAAAAAGGCAGGCAATGCGAAAGCTTTCGATTTTCCTGTTCATTGGATTTCTCTTTGGCGCGGTTGCCGCTTGCACCGACGGGGCGCATGCGTCCGCGCCAACCGCCACAGAATCCAAAACCGCAACCGACGCAGCAACCGCGCTTCCCGCAACCGGTTCGCCGATGACAAACCCGACGGCGACCTTTGGCCCAACGATAGCAATCACAACCAATACCAGCGCGCCGTCGGCCACACCCACGCTGGCGCCGGATGCCTGGCAATCCATGCCGATCGTGCCCGTTGTGGACGCCAACACGCGCCGCCTCTACGCCATTGGGCAGCAGCTTGGCAACGACCCGCACGCTTTTTCCATTCTCGGCGATTGCTTAAGCCTGCCCAACAGCCTATTCACCGATTACGGCAAAGGTCCAGGGCATTACGACCTGGCGGAATTCGGTTACCTGCAGCCGGCGATCGACTGGTTCCATGATTCCTTCAACCGCCAAAGCGTTTCGCTGGGCAACGGCTTCACCTCCGCCGCCGTGCTCTCGCCCTTGATGGCCGATCCGAAACAATGCCGAAGCGACGAAAATCCGATGGAGTGCGAATACCGCCTCCATCATCCCAGCTATGCCCTGATTGCCGTGGGAACCGACGATTATCAATCCACACCGGACGCATACGAAGCGCGGATGCGTCAAATTATCGAATATTCGATCTCGAGGGGCGTCATCCCGATCCTGCGGACCAAGGCCGACGATCGCGAGGGGAACGACGCCTTCAACAAGGCGCTCGCCCGCCTGGCGTATGAATACGACATCCCGCTGTGGAATTTCTGGGCGGCCGCCCAGCTGCTGCCCTCCCACGGCCTGTTGGACGACCAGGGCCACCTTACCTGGGCCGATCCCGATAATTGGAATCATTCCGATTATCCGAACAGCATGCAGGTGGCGGTGCCGGTGTATAACCTGACCGCCCTGCAAACACTGGATGCCGTCTGGCGGGGAGTGACAAATCAGCCCAGTTAGCCGCGCAAACAAATTCGGTGGTTTTTCAATGAAAAGAAACGCGGTCCTTTCGACATAGTTGCTTTTTAATAAAGGTGCGATTATTTTTCCACGGCCGGAATAATTCGAGTACGCGGATTATGCGGAATTCGCGGATATCACTAAAAACCCTTCCATATTCTAAATAAATATTTTGTAACTGCTTCTCAGATCGGTGAAATCGTACACCGAAACACAGAGAAAATCCGAAATCACCGAAAAATTTTCTTTGGGAAATAAGCACAATTCAATGTTTTTCAGTGCATTCGGCTCTTTTCGGTGCAATCCGTGTACAGAGGCGGAAGCCCCGCTGAGCGGATACAATATTTTCCATCATTCTCGGCGAAATCAATTCTTGTCAGCGATATCCGCGTACTGTTTTTTCGGTTATGGCAGGTACCGCCGAGCGGTGATCCAATAATAAAACGTAAAGAAGTCGGGGAACGTGCGAAGGGTGACGCCGCGCCCGGTGGCCGCATCCAGGACCGTGTCGTTCCCCCAGTAAATGGACATGTGCGAGACGGGACCTCCGCTTTGTTCGGAAACAAAAATCAGATCCCCTTTTCGGATATCCTTCCGGGCAACGAATTCTCCGCCCAGCGCCTGATCGTCCGCATCGCGGCTCAAGAGAATCCCAAACGCGTGAAAGACGCGGTAGGTAAAACCGGCGCAGTCCAGAGAATCGGCTGTGGTTCCGCCCCAGAGGTACGGCACCCCGATCAGCGCCTGCGCCAAATCGAATATGCCGTCCGTCGGAACGGGCGATAAAAGGTCTTCCGTCAGGCGCGCGTCGCGGGAGGAAAGCCATCCCGTCTTGCCGTTCGGCAGGCCCACCTGAATGAAGTCCTTCTGCGTGGAGAGTACCGGCAGGCGCGTATCGAGCGATAGGGACATCAGGATCGATCCACCCGGCTCGTCCAGGAGCGGACCATGGGCCGTCATCACGACGGCATATTGCCGCGCGCTGGGCCAGCCGGCGGCGAGAAATTCCGACCGCACCCACCCGGGGTAGCCGAGAGGGTCTTTTTTCGAAGGCTGTTCCACCGCAGCGATTTTCGACCAGTCGCCTTCGCGGTCGATGACCAGCACTTTCTCTCCGAGGATCAGCTGAGTTTGCAGGTTCCAATACGAATTCTCGTTCGCCGGCGCGTCCCAAACGTCCGCCTTGAGCGCGGCGACGACGTATTCGCGCGGATCGGAGGTGGCGGTGAGGGGAGACACGGTGGACGTTATGGATGGAATGGCAATGGTCGTTTGTCCGCCGGTGGTGGAACCGGTCGCGGATGGAAACGCGGAAAGATAGGACGCTCCCGGTGGAATTAAGTTTCCCTTCGATTGGCAGCCTTCCAATACTGCGAAGAAGAGAACCATGAAAATCCGGCGCACGAAACCGCCGGCGAGTTTTCGCAGGATTGGCGATTTCCGGAGGGGCGGTGAACAAGGTTTCAATAATTGCTGCGACATGGTATGGGAATTTATTCTCGCGGGTATTTCCTTCTTGATCAACCGATTCGCGGCGCCGGGAGATTGACACCCGATTATACGGCGGCAAACTGGCTGCGATTTTCCAATCTGAGAATCTCCAAATAGTATAACAAAGCGGTTGCGCTCATCCAAGGACAGCCGCGGAGAGAGCCGCCTTTTTGATGGAATCCGGCTGAGAAACGCGTGCGGCATCGTCCGCTGGCATGGAGAGTTGGCGAACATGGAGCGGCCGATGCTTGTTCCTGCGAGCCATCTGGGATTGAAACAGAACCCCGGAGAACCCAACTGACGCACTACCGGGTAAAATAAATTCCCATGGAAAATAACCCTGGTCGAGTGAATTCCTCCGAAATCCGTTGCGTCGTATTCGACTTCGGATTTACGCTGTCGTCGGATCTTTATTTTAGTTTGGTTCCGCCGGATTGCCCGCGCTGGAGCGAGATCATCCAGGAGCGGGTATTTGCGGAACCGCAAATCGTCCGGCGATGGATGGAAGGCGGCATGACCATTGCGGATATCGCCGGACTCCTCGCGAAATATGTCGCGATGGATCGTGATTCGATCGTTTCGACGATGGAAAAAGGCTGCGAGCACATGCGGATGAATCCGGCGGTGTGGGATTTCGCATTAGAGCAAAAATCCCGCGGAAAGAAAACGGCGCTGGTGACTGCGAACATGGACGTGTTTACCAAGGTGGTTGTTCCCGCCCATCGGCTCGACCAAGTATTCGACGTCATCGTGAATAGCTTCGATTACCGGGACCTCCACAAGGAACATCTCTGGCCGGTTGCTTTTCAGCGATTGGGAGGCGATGTCCAGTATTGGAACAGTCTATTAATCGAGGACGGCGAGACTGAGCCGGCGAGGTTCCGGCGGTTGGGCGGACAAGCGTATCAATATTCAACCGATGAATTATTCCTCAACTGGTTGCATGCGATTCGATGGGATCAAACCACTGGAACCGCGGGAACGGATTTACCGAACGCCCTTGGAAATACAATATAATGGATTCGAAATAACCGGCGTTTGGCCCCAAAGGAAGCGACAGCCCCGAATGCGCATCATCAGTTTGACTGATCCGCGGATACCGCAATGACGCTGCTGACTCCGACCGCATGGCGCGATTACGAATTGATCGACACGGGCGACGGCGAGAAGCTGGAACGCTATGAAAAATATATTCTCCGGCGCCCGGAACCGCAGGCCGTTTGGAAAAAAACACTGCCCGCGACGGAATGGAACCGCCTGGCCAGCGCCACCTTCCGGCGGGAGCCCGACCAGCCCAAAGGGTCGGAGCGCGGCCGGTGGAGCCTCAAACCGGGCATGCCCGAACAGTGGTTCATCGATTATGCGTGGCAAGGGCTGAAAATTCGGATGCGCCTGGGACTGACGGCGTACAAACAGGTCGGCGTCTTCCCCGAACAGGCGGAGAACTGGAATTACATTTATCAGGCCGTCGGAGAAAGCGGCGGGCAGGCGGTCCGCGTGCTGAATCTCTTCGCGTATACCGGCGGCGCATCGCTGGCGGCCAAGGCGGCGGGCGCCGACGTGGTGCACGTGGATTCCGTGCGGCGGGTGATCCACTGGGCGGCGGAGAATCAGGAAGCCAGCGGGCTGGCCGGTATCCGCTGGGTGGTCGAAGACGCGGTGACCTTCATGCGCCGCGAGGCGAAGCGGGGAAGGACGTACCACGGGATCATCCTCGACCCGCCGGCCTACGGACACGGACCTTCGGGCGAACGCTGGGTGCTCGAGGAGGGCATCGGTGAACTGATCGAACTCTGCAGCCGGCTCCTGGAGAAGGAGCGCGCCTTTTTTGTCCTCAACCTGTATTCCATGAGTTTCTCCCCCCTGATCGCCGACAATCTCATTCGATCCTGCTTCCCCGATATCGGTTCCTCCGAAATGGGCGAACTCTATCTTCCCGACCGCGCCGGAAAGAAATTGCCGCTGGGCGTTTTCCTTCGCTTTCGGCGATAGCGGAAGATTAAAGTAGACGCGATGTTTGAATGTCTGTAGCCGCGACGGCCCGTCGCGGCTACATTTGTAACCGGAATCTTCTGGCCTACAGTTTTAGGCAGAGGTTTGTAGCCGCGATCGTCGAATGTTTGTAGCCGCGATCAACGATCGCGGCTACAGATCATGACGGGAATCGTATATCCAATTGATAAATCTCTCCCTGCCAAGGCCAATCTGTTGCGCATTTCACTATCCCGGCCCGCACAGGATTCTGGATGACGTATTCCAATTTTTGCCTGGCGCTTTCCATCGAGCGCAGGAGATGGTCGAAAAATCCCGCCTGCCATACCGGAGACGGAAAACCGCATTCGCGGCACAGCCGCTTGCTCGTCCATTGCTTCCAGCTTTGCATGAAACCGGAAAGCGATTTTGCGCCAGCTGCAGTGGGAGAGCAGAAGAAATGCACATGGTCCGGCATAACGACGTACTGACCGACCATCCACTCATGGCGCGGCAGAGCCGACCGCCACTCCTCCGTGAGAATCGAAAATACCATCGCTGTCGCCAAATTGGGTTTCCGATGATATGTGCAGGTGGTGATGAAAAAGATAGGGGTTTCACCCCGCATCCATCGAAGGCGATGAATATGACTATGCATGGATCTTTATCCCCCTTTGAATATTGGATTATTGTAGCCCTGATCGCCGATCAGGGCCACATACCCAGCAATTATTTATTTGTAGCCGCGATGGCCCATCGCGGCTACAAATATTATTGATCGCGGCTACAAATATTATTGATCGCGGCTACAAATACTATTGATCGCGGCTATAAATATTATTGATCGCGGCTACAAATACTATTGATCGCGGCTACATTTTATTTCCGATCGTCGATCCTTCCGCCGCGGCGATTCCCGCCAGCGCCCCGCTCGCGAAGGCAAACTGCAGGTTGTATCCCCCGCACGGCCCGACCACATCCAGCGTTTCCCCGGCAAGGTAGAGTCCTTTGACTTTTCGCAACTCCAGGGTTTGCGGTTCGACTTCGCTGACCGGAACCCCGCCGGCGGAGAGCTGGCAGTATTCGAAACCGCGGACCCCCTTTACGGGAAGGCGCGAATCTTCCAGGCCGGCGATCAGCCCTTGAAGCGATTTTTCGCCGATTTGATTTAGCGGTGTGTTGCCGTCGATATCCTGCAAGGATGGAAATAGGGCGGCGACCTTGGGCGGGAAGAAAGTCCCGAGAAAAATTTTTATGGGCAGCTTGGTGCCGCGTTTTTGGTTTAGCAGTTTGCGGAATTCGGATTCGAAGAAACGCAGCAGGTTAAGCGAAAGAACCAGGCGCCGATTCGGCCGCGCGGAAATCAAATGGCTGAGATCCATAACCGCCGGGCCGTTCAATCCCCATTCAGTGAAAATCAAATTGCCCGCGGCGGCGGCCAGAGGCTCTTGGCCGTCCCACAAATCCACGCCGGCGTCCAACCGTATTCCCAGGAGCGGTTTCAATCTTTGCAAATCCGCCAACACCGGCGCGAGCGCCGGTCGCTTTGGAATCAGCGTGTGGCCGAGCTCCGCCAGCGCGGGGAACAATTCACCGCGCGAGCCGAGCGAGGGATACGCCTTCCCGCCGGCGGCAACGATCACCCGATCGAAGCTCTCTTGCTTTTCATGTCCTTCGCCGGTATGGAGCACCGCCAGGCCCTTCCCGTCGGAGCGGATCGATCCGACCCGGGTGGAGAGGCGCAGCGTCACGCCGGCCAGCGCGAGCGCGGCAGCAAATGAATCGACGACCGTTTGGGCCGAGTTCGATAACGGATAATACCAACCGTCCGATGTTTTATAAACAAGGATCCCGATCTTTTCAAGCATTCCCCGCAGGGCCTGCACCCCGAAACAACCGAGCAGGGTGGCCGTCCACTCCGGATCGGCGCAGGAATATTTTTCGGCCGATACGCCGTCGTTGGTGATGTTGCAGCGCCCGCTGCCAGTCACGAGTAATTTCCGGCCGACAACCGCGTTGCGTTCGAAGATTGTTACGGACGCCCCGCGCCAGGCCGCCTGAAGCGCCGCCGCCATGCCCGAAGCTCCGCCGCCGATCACCGCAATTCGCATGGTTGGATTATACATTGACTTTCGCCGGGGAAAATCGTTTGGACCTTCCGGGTCATCCTTGGATTGATCCTGGACGCGAGATCGGCCCGCCGATTCCAAAAAATGCGATGCCAGAGTTTCCGGCGATGTATTTCGCGGTTCCGCTTGAGGAATTCCCCATCCAAACGAATATTCGCAATCCCCCCCGAACCGCGACCGATGTGTTAAGATACAGCTTCACCTGTTCTCCCGCAGAACCGTTCCACCTCATGAATAATATAAAGGAAAGGAGCCAACCCTAATGACCGATAAAACCGCGAAGACCCAATCGAAACGATTATCCAAAGGCCAGCGCAAACATGTCCGCCGCATGAAGCAGGCCGGCCTTAAGCCCGCCGCAACCCATTAGCTGATCGGGCACAAACGGAGCAGAATTATCTTTCCCAACAACGGGATAAATTATTAGGTTTGGCCATTTCCTGCAACCCCGCCCCATAGACCTGGGGTGGGGTTTGCGTTTAAAATAAATCAAAAAGTAACCACTCAGGCCGGGGAAAACCTACACCGAAACACAGAAAAAATCCAAAATCACCGAAAAATTTTCTTGGATGAAAAAGCACAACTAATGTTTTTCAGTGCATTCGGCTCTTTTCGGTGGAATCCGTGTACAAAGGCGAAAGTCCCGCTGAGTAGATAAATCAAATATATTGCCGCAAAGTCGCGGAAGCGCGAAGCTGCAAACAAATTCCTTTAGCAGGTTGTTGAAAAAAGCACCTAAGGTGGTCGAGCCCCGCCCCGGCTTTGCCGTGGCGAGGCCGGGGTAGCGGTTTTTGCGTATCCCCGGCCCGACCCGCCGGGGCGGGCGAGACCACCGGATTTTAGCGGGGTCTCGATACACCCGCGTAGAACGCGGGCTACTCCGGCCCGCCCGGTGGGCTTGCCGGGGCGGGCTCGACCGGCTTTTTCAATACCCTGTCAGTCAATTCACAATATAAGCTTTAACCGGAGGGGAGGAATAATATTACCGTATCCGGACCACAATTACTTGCACGTCACCCGAAAGAAAGACTGTTTCCAGACCCTGGCTCGCGGAAAAATCACAAGCCAGCACGTTTTCTGTGCACACGATCCAATTCACCCCGCGGTTCTGTAAAAATTTTATTTTCGCGTCCTGAGAACCCGGTTGGAAGAATGCCTCCACGGCTGAGCGCGCATCCACAGCGAAAGGTGTTTCCATCGGGTGGCCATAGACCACGCGGACGCCCGCCAGGCCGGGGAGCCACAAACTCAGATCGGGCGGCGCCAGCACCACCGAGCCGTGCGCATTCGCATCCAGCCAATCGACGGCGGCGGCTTCGTCGTGGGTGAGGAACAACGCCGGGTTATGCCCCAGGCCGGCGGAGAAAATAATCGCAAGAAAAATCAAATTCGTCAGCACAAGCGTCACGGCGGCGATCAAAGTGCGGGCGATGGAACCGGCGGGTCGAAAAAGCCACGCCTCGATCTTTGGCGCGGCGAGCGCCGCAAGCGGAATCCACATCCCCAGCATTAACCGCCGCTGCAAGGAAAACGGCGCGTAGAGCCCGGCCAGGTTGATCGCGAGCCACAACCCGAGCAGCAGGGTCGCCGGTGAGACGGACCGGATTCTTTCGCGCAGGTTTCCGGGAGCGAGTAGCCAGCGTCCGAAAGCTACCGCCAGGATGAGCCCGGGAACTCCGAGGGAGAGCGCTACGTCCCACACGGGCGGGGTGGGAGTCTGGTTTTGCGCGTACCAAGAGACGAAGTTGGGAAGCGCCTGCGTAATCCAGAAGTCGTAAGCAATCCACGGCAGCAGGCCGATTCCGGCGGCGATCAAACCCGCGATCGCGCCCTCCGGGAAACGGCCGTCGGCCGCGCGCCGCCAGATGATCCACACCGCCAGCGCCAAGCCCACCGGCAGGATCGCGAACGGCTGAAGCGCGCCGAGCAGCGTCCCGATCGCCGCCGTGATCAAAACCGAACCGACGCCCTGCTTGCGCGGCGATAAGGCGATCCTCATCGGGAGCAGCAGGAGCAGCGCGGTGACGAGCGGAAAATGCGCGCTGGTGATCATCCCCAGGAACGGGATGTACTCAGCCACCCACAGGTCGCTGGTAAACGTTCCGGCGACGATCGCGATAAACCCGAATCCCGAGCCAAACGCGGTGATGCCCCAGGCGATCGCCCGCGCGCGCTCGGAGAGGCCGAGACGCCCGAAAAACTCCCAGGCGGTGAAAAGAAAAAATACGACGCCCGCCAAACGCGCAATCTGCCACATCACGATGATTGGCAGTCGCAGCGCCCACGCCAAATGTCCCAGCAGCAAATACCAGACGAAGAGCAGCGCGCCCGGGCCGGGCGCATCGGTGAAGGCCAGATGGTACAGCCACTCGCCGTCGTAGCCCTGGCGCATCTTCGCCAGGTAGGATGCCGCGTCGGAGGGATTGAAAAGGAACCCCGTAAACCGGAACGCGCCGGCGTTGCCGTACGCGGCGAGGTATGGAATTAAGGTCAGCAACGCAAAGAAGATGGAAAGAACGAGGATGATCCGGCGCGAGCGCATGCGGGAGCGGGTCCCCTCAATCCGGTATGAGCCAGCGGCCGCGGCGGATGATCTCGCGACCGAGCTCCGCCAGCTCGCGCGGGCGGAAACTCATGCGGAACAGGAGCCGGTAGGATTCATCGCCGGTGAGCATGCCCCAGATCAAGCGGGCCAGAATCTTCTTCCCCGCGGGCCGGGTTTCATCCAGGCGCAGGCTGTAGAGGAAGGCGGCGGTGAGGCGCGGATTGCGCAAAATGGCCGTGCTGATGGCGAAAAGAATATCGCCGTAGCGGTTGTCGGCGGCGATGCGCCGGGCGGTGGGCTCATAGCCGGTTTTGAAGGCTTCGGCGTCGATGCCCTGGTCGAGCGCGGTGCGCATCGCGGCCTCGGCGGTGACGAAGCTGGAATAAATGCCGTCCTTGTACAGCCGCGCCACCGCCGCGTCGCCCACCGCCACCCATTGGTCGCCGTAATAGCGCGGCGCGATATGCAGCGGAACCCGCGGGAGACAACCGCAGCAGTTTTCCAGCGGGGCGGTGAAATATTCCGCCATTGGTTCTTTTTGCGCACGGAAAAATTCGCGGATCGGATCCGCACCCATATGGTGCCCCAGCAGCGACACGTTCAGGTATTCGCGCTTGGGAACCAGCGCGCCGAAGATCAACCCTTTGGGCTCGCCGAAGAAGGCGATCACCGTATGCGCGGGCCAGCCGGCCGGTTTGCGGATCTCATCCTGGGCCATGACGCCTGTTTGGGGAGGCGTGTAGTTGAAGAAAAGCTCGGGGATCGGCCGGTTGTTCACCCCGGCGGCGAGCACGATAAGATCAGCGGCAAAACTTGTCGAATCCGTTCGCACCAGCGGCCCGCGGTCCCAGCCCAGGCTGCGCACTCGTTCCGGAACATACCCCGCGCCGCGCGCGACGGCTTCCGAGATCAGATACAAGTCGAAGCTTTCGATCGGAGCGCCCCGGTGGGTGCGCGGACCGCGGCCGCGGTAGACGCTCAGTATCTTCCGGCCCGGCTGTGGCTGGGGCAAGCGGATGGTCTGGCCAAGGATATGAACCCGGTATTCTTCGATGGTTTCCTGGACCACGCGGGGGGCAACGTTCAGGCCGAGGGATTCCATGGATTGCACCGCGTTGGCCGAGACGATCCCGGCGCAGCCCTTGCAAGCGGCCACGCCGCTGATGTCGGTGTCAAAACGCGGGTCGAAGATGCGTACGTCCAGCCGCAGTCCGGATTCCCGGGCGCGATTGAGCAGCTGGATGGCGGCGAAGCATCCGGCCGGTCCGCCGCCGACTATGCCCACGCGGCTTCCGTCCTTCAGGCGCATCTTTCACTCTCCGCCGTGGATGATAGCATTCTCGGGGGGAAAACGGAACCCTCGGTCGGAGTAGGCGGGAAAAAACGGGGCATGGCTTCGCCTCGATATTCTCCCATGACGCTGCCCTGAAGGATAAATCAACAACCCGAGATCGATTGCGATTCGGTTTCCGGAGAGGAAACGGGAGACCATCCGAGAGGAGAATTCCTCGTGCCGAAGAAAATCGAAAGACGGCACGGCCGGCCGGCGCCGGGAGCATAAACCCCTGTCAATCCGGGATAAGCGCCGCTTGCGCGAAGTTGATCGAGCTCCCAAGGTCGAGCGCCGTGCGGGCTGAGTGTGGCGGTACCCCTCAATAAAAGAGGTGCGAGGCAAATGGATGCGGCATCGTATCCCAGCGCGGCAAGCGCCGGAGGATCCGCGCCGTATGTGGCCCGATAATTATTTATTTGCGCAGGAACTCCGGCGGCGCCTGCGGAATCCGCGGTCGCCGGTGAGAACATCAGCGTGACGAGATCCGATGCGAAACGAACCGGCAGCGGATCCTCCGGATGATCCTGGGCGAAGAAGAGGCTACCCGGAAATCCGGACGCCTCCATCCGGTTGAGGAGGGAAAGGGCGAGTTGGGAAGAGCCGGAGAAATACACTAGATCGGGGTGAAGGGATTGATAGGACGCCGTCCAACCGGAAAGGCCCTGTTCCGTGCTTAAAGTAAAATTGTAAACCGCCAAATTGCCGGCTTGCGCGCGGTCTTGAAATCCGGAGGCAATGGAAAGCGCGTGCGGATCGGCGTCGGTGGTCAGGAGGATTCGAGCAAAGGCGCGGGAGAGCGCCCACTGGGCATCGGACGCCCCGTGGCTTCGGTCGTCGGGAGAAAGGAAGATCGTTTCCGGCGGGGAGGCGGTATCCGGGAGCGATGCGGTTTCGGCGGGAAGGATGTGCGCAAGCCCGGCGGGTTGAAATATTTTCGCGGCGGCGAGGTTTCCGTCCGTACCGGTGTGGATGATGGCGCAAAAAACATCCTGATCGGAGGCGATGGCGCGGATGGTGGTCGAGAGTTCCGGAGTGCCGCTATGCGCGTCGAATGCCTGCAGCGCCACGTCCCATCCGGCCGCAAGCAGCGCGCTGCGGCGTTCCCCCAGCGCAAGCGCCGCCGCTCGCCGGATTCCCTCGCCGGTGGCGGCGCGCGGGCCGGTCAAATCGGTGAGCACGGCGAGCCGAACCTTGCGATCCACCCTTCCGCACGCAGTAAGAATCCCCGCCGCCAGGAAGAGAAAGGCGAGCTCCCGCTCCCACCGCTTCCACCGCTTCCACCGCTTCGCAGTGGCAGGCGCAGTGGCAGGCGCAGTGGCGGGCGGATCGCATTTCATCCGCCGGCGCTTTCCCGGTTGATCCTGTCCAATTCACGGAGGAGGCTTTCGTTCGACGGGAGATCGGGGGCGGAAGATCCGTCGTGCCGAAACCGGATCCGGCCGCGGCGATCCACAAGGAGGATCGTGGGAAGCCGGCCCTTGCCGAACAGATCGACTTTTTGCCCGTACAGCGAAGCCACCCGATGGTCCGGATCGGCAAACCCCGGGAACGGCAGCTGCTCGTGTTCCCAATAGGAACGCACCTGCTCCGGACGATCGGGGGTGATCGCCAGGATCACCGTCCGCCGGGATTCAAACGCGGGGGTATCCCAGCGCAATTGGGTCAGATAGCGCCGGCAGAACGGGCATACCAGACCGCGGTTGAACACCAGCAAGACGTTCAGGCGGGCGCGGAAGGTGGAAAGCGAAACAGGGTAGCCCTGCGCATCGGCCAGTTCGAATTCGGGCGCCATTGGATTTGTTTCCGGCAAGGGGAAATCCTCCGGAGGAAAATCGTGCCAGTAATTATAAAGGTTTTCACCCGGTTGGGCGGAGGGAACCGCCGGACGGCGAGATCGGCCGGAGGCGAATTCAGCCGCCGCCGTCCCGTCCAAGACGCCAATCCGAGCCGAAGGGCATGTTATAATTTTTCCCATTGGGAAACGGAATAGGGATTCTAGGATTCCGGTTCCTTTTTCAGAAGAATAGGTCGAAGCTGGTTTGGGAGGGAGCAGATGAAGATTAGGGTTATCCTGATGGTTCTAGGCGTGCTGCTGATCGGATCCATGGCCTGCTCGGCCATTCCATTCCTGGCCCCAACCGCCACCCCCACGGTAACCCTCACGCCGACCCTCACCCCAACTCTGACATCCACTGCCACTCGAACCCTCACTCCGACCTTAACCCGCACGCTCACCCCGACGAAGATCACCGGCATCGAAGCGCCGGTGATGGTCGGCGACGCCAAATTGCAGTTTCGAAAAGCCCTTCGGCGGGCGACCTATGTTTGCGGAGATTCAACTACGCCGGCGGATAATCCGGACACAGAGGAATATCTTCTCGTTACCGCCAATATCCTAACCGGACCAACGCTTAGCACCGACCAGGATGTTACGGATTGGGCTGACCACAATAATATTTTCCAATTCGAAGTTGTGGATAACAACAATCAGTTCTCCGACATCACCAGTTTTTGTTACTCGAGGGATACCAAAGGTGTATTATTGTCGGTGGATTTTCCTTTTGTCATCCAAAAAGACGCCACGTCTTTTGTGCTCATCCTGCCGGACAGCACCGAAATTCCTTTGGATTCGATTCTCTAGCGGATGACGGCTTTCCGCCCGGTTCACGGGACTATTTAGGTGGTTTTTATTGAACGCCCGCCCAAGGTGGAGGTAACCTATTGACAAGGATTTAGCGCATTGTAAAAACCGCCATTCGGCGACTGGAAATCCGCGCCGGGGGCATACTGCGCCGGGTGATCCGGCCGGCGCCAGAGGACTTCACGAAGCAAAAGAATTCATCATTCCGTTCGCCCAAGGAGCTATCATGAAGAAAAGATTTATTTGGACTGCCTGTGCATCCACGCTGGTGCTTTCCGCGCTTGCGTGCAACTCGAATTCCTTTCCTGGCTCCAACCCCGACCCCCACCGCCACGCCGACCCCCACAGCGACCTCCACGCCGACCCGGACTCCCACCCCGACCAAAACACCGACCCCGACCGGAATTCCGGGGGTGACCATGCCCGTGACGGTTGAGGGGATAGACCTGCAATTTGTCAAAGTGTCGACGGCAGGCCATTGGTATTTCGGAACGAGCGATTACACGCCCACATCTTCCAGCGACACCTTCCTGGTGGTGAAAGCCAACGTGCTCTCTGCGGGCACGCCATATTCCACGCTGAAGAATTGGGCGGTCACGTTGAATGGCAGCATCGATTGGGGATTCAACCAATCGAGCGGAAATATCGATGCGATCGACTCTATCACCTGGGTATTCGTCGTACCCCAGAGTGAATCTGCCTTCACGATCAATCTGCCGGGCGGGGTGGATGTGGCGCTGGATAGTCTCTTTTAGCAGGTATTCTTTCAGGAAGGGACCCGCCGATCCAATAAATAGAAAACGCGCCGGATTTTCCGGCGCGTTTTTTTCCCTGAGAGATTGGCGGAATCAGGCGGCGCGGCGCCCGCGCGGGAATGAAGTCCCCGCGCAGATATACGATGGCCCCCGATACAAACACTCGGGGGCAGGCTCCTTTGGGGCGGACCCATGCGAAAGGTGCGCCCGCAGAGCGGGCTTTGTATTCTAGCGCCGGCATGTATTATGGCGCGGCCATCGCGGCACGAAAATCGCAATAAAGGTTTTAACAGGTTGTTGAAAAAAGCACCATAGGTGGTCGAGTAGCGGTTTTTGCGTATCCCCGGCCCGACCCGCCGGGGCGGGCGAGACCACCGGATTTCAGCGGGGTCTCGATACGCCCGCATAGAACGCGGGCTACCCCGGCCCGCCCGGTGGGGTTGCCGGGGCGGTCTCGACCGGCTTTTTCACCACCCTGTTAAATCAGGCGGCGCTTTTGTATGCGCTTTCCGCCTTGCGGCAGATCGAGCGGATCAATCCGGAAAAAAGAGCCGCGTGAATCGGTTCCAGCAGGTGCCAATACAGGATTCCGAGGAACCCCTTTGGCAGGTAATAGGCGGTGAGCAGCAGACGCGTTTTGCCGTTCTCAATTGGCGTGGCGAGGAACTCCAGCCATCCCAGTCCGAACATCCGCATTTCCGCGCGCAAACGCAGCAACCGACCTTGTTCCACCTTTTCCACGCGCCAGAAATCGACCACGTCGCCGGGCCGCACGTCCTGGGGATGCCTCCGCCCGCGCAGGCGGCCGACCCCTCCGGTTAGCCGGTCCAGCCAGGCGCGGAAGCGCCAGATCCAATCCATATAGAACCAGCCTTTTTCGCCGCCGAGCGAAGTGAAGACTCGGAAAACGTCGAGCGGCGACGCGGCCGCCAGCCGCTGACGCCGCTGCAGAATCAAGCCTTCCTGAAAATCCAGGCTGCGGGGCGTCTGATCCCCCTGGCTGCTGGTCAGCGAATCCGTCCAGGTTGTTTCCACTTCCCCGCACTCCATCCGCTCGATCGCGCGCCGCAGGAATTCCTGATAGTTCATCAGCGGCACGCTGCCGAAGATTTCCTCCGCCGCGCGGGTTTCCACCTTCGCCGGTTTGTATAACCCTTCGATGCGCGTCCGCGCCAGCTCGATCGGGATGGGGGTCACCCAGTGGATCCAATTGGAGGAAATCCAAGGCAGCGAAGCCGGGAGGGAAATCATCAGCCGGCGCAGCTTCCGCTCCCGCGCGTAGGACTGCATCATCTGCTTGAGAGTGGTCACCTCCGGGCCGCCGATTTCGATCATCCGGCCGCGGGCGGCGGGGGTGCACACCGCCAGAATCAAATAGGCGAGCAAATCGCGGACGGCGATAGGCTGGATCGGCGTGGTCAGCCAGGTGGGGCATAAGATCAGCGGCGAGCGTTCCGCGGTATGGCGAACGATTTCGAACAGGACGCTGCCGCTCCCCACCACCGGACCGGACCGCAATTCGGTGAGGGGGATGCCGGACCCGCGCAGGGTTGCGGCGGTCTGGCGCTGGGAGGAGAGCAATCCGGAGCGGTCGAATTTTTCCTCTCCGAGCCCCCCCAGAAAAATCATGTGCCGCAGGCCGGTCGATTGGGCCGCCTGCGCAAAATGCTCCGCGGCGGCGAGATTCCGCCGGAGGAAGTCGGCGCCTCCGCGCTGGGAGTGCAGCAGGAAGAAGGCGGTGTCCACGTTCCCCAACGCGGCTTCCAGCGTACCGGGATCGAGCGCGTCCCCCGTCGCCACTTCCACCTCGTCCACCCACGGCCGCCCGGCCAGGCGCTGCCGATCGCGGGCCAGGACGCGCACGCGGTATCCGGCCTCGAGCAGCCGCGGAGCCAGCCGGCCGCCGATGTAGCCCGTAACGCCGGTGACCAGGATGCGCGCTGAACTGTCGGCGGTCATCACCGCGCCTTCCGGGAATTCTTCCTCGACTTCGGACCGAACCGGATGAGTGGGAATATTCTTCCTCGTGATTTATTTCCTGGAGCGGAACGCCCGGCCGAAGCGGCCTACCCGCGCTGCACCCGGTCGCTGGCGGCATCCAGCGCCGATACTTCCGCGCCGGAAAGCTGCCAGCCCAGCGCGCCGAGCGCGTCCTCCGCCTGGCGGAGATTCTTCACGCCCGGGATCGGGATGGCGCCCTTGGCGATCACCCAGTTCAACGCCACCTGGGTGAGGGTTTTCCCGCCGTGGCCGCGGCCGATCTCGCGCATCGCGTCGAGCAGGGGCGGGATCCGCGCAAGATAATTTTTGGAATAGCGGAACCCGCGGATGCCGGGGGGCGGGTTCTCCGCCGTATAGCGCCCGGTGAGCACTCCCTGCATCAGCGGGCTGTAGGCGATCACCGTCACCCCGAGCTCGCGGCACAGGTCGATCAACCCGGAGCGCTCCGGCGCGCGGTTTAGCAGGCTGTAGGAAACCTGGTTCGAGGCGAGCGGAAGACCGAACTTCGCCAAGGCTTGAAAGGATGCGCGGGTCCAATCCGGATTGTAATTCGATACGCCCGCCGAGAGGATCAACCCAGCGCGGAATGCATCCCCGAGCGCCTCCATCCACGTCCAGGGAGGAATAGGCGGAACGGGCTGGTGGATTTGATACAGATCAACTTTCGAGAGTCCCAACCGCTTCAGGCTGCCTTGGAGCGCGCGCCGAAGGGTTCCTTTGGTCAGCCGGAAAGGATAGGGAAAGAATTTGGTGGCGACGATCGCGGGGCGCTTGGCCTCGCCGAGGAATTTTCCAAGCAGCCGCTCCGAGTTCCCGCTCCCGTACACTTCGGCGGTGTCGAAGAAATTGATTCCGGCGTTCAGGCAGGCGTCGAACGCCGCGCGGATGTCCGCCTCTCCGTATCCTTTGCCGTAGCCCCAGAACATTTGGTCGCCCCAGGACCAGGCGCCGATCCCGAGCGGAGGAACCATAACCCCGGTTTTTCCGAGCGGAACTTTTTTAACGTCCATCCGATTTGCCTCTTTCTTTGTCGCGGGCGATTATACGACAATCGATTCGATGTTACACTTTCTGGCCGAGGTGGGGAATGGCGCCTGGAAACGTGGTTTTTTTCGGATCGGGGGAAACGTCGCCGACCGGCGGTCTGGTCTTTCAAAGACTCGCCGCCGGTTTCGACCGGGGGTTCCGAATCTCCATTTTAGAGACCCCGGCTGGATTTGAGCCGAATTCCGCGCAAGTGGCCGGTCGCGTGGCGGATTTTTTACGGTCCAAACTGGGAGAGAAAAGCCCAATCATTGACGTCATACCGGCGAGGCGGAAAGGCACGATTTGGAGTCCGGATAATCCTGAAATCCTGGAGCCGCTGGCGGCCGCCGATTGGATTTTTTTCGGCGCGGGCAGCCCTTCCTACGCGGCTCGTCAACTGGATCACAGTCTGGCCTGGCGGCAGATTCTGGCCGCCTGGCAGCAGGGCGCGACGCTGGTGCTGGCCAGCGCGGCGATGATCGCCGCGGGCGCGCAGACGCTGCCGGTCTATGAAATCTACAAAGCCGGGGAAGACCCGCACTGGAAACCGGGGCTTGATCTCTTTGGCGCGCTCGGTTGGAAACTGATCCTAATCTCCCACTGGAACAATGCCGAGGGCGGCGGGGAGCTGGACACCAGCCGGTGCTTTATCGGCCGGGAGCGTTTTCAAATTCTCTTCTCCCGGCTTCCGCCGGACGCCGTTGTCCTCGGACTCGACGAGCATACGACGCTGATATTAGATTGGGAGCGCGCGGAGGGGCGCGTCGAGGGAAAAGGCGCCGCCACCATCCTCAGGGACGGACGCGAACTGGTGCATTCCTCGGGCGGAGTATTTCCGCTTAGGGAATTCGGGGAATTTTCCATCCCGCCCGCGCCTTTCGGCGTGGAGGAGGACCTGTGGAAGGATGTCCTACGCCGACGGGCGATGCGCGCTGCGGAAACGGAACCGCCGCAGGAAGTGCAAACGCTCGTCGGGGAACGGGAGCGAGTTCGGAACGCGGGGAACTACGCGGAAGCGGATGCACTCCGGAAAAAAATCGAGGATCTGAGTTGGAATGTCATGGACACTCCGCAAGGACCAGTGGTGAAACCGCGGTCCGCAGGTTGACGCCCATAGCCTGGCTGGCTATAATCCGTCAACGCGAGGAAGGGGCGGCGATCCCGGGCTCCCGTCCGGCGTTTCACGGACCGAGTCAACGCGGAAGCTGTTTCCCGCGGGTGTAGCCAAGTGGTAAGGCACTTGCTTCCCAAGCAAGCATTCGCGGGTTCGAATCCCGTCACCCGCTCAAGCAGGGATTAATTTAACAAGATTTATCACAAGACGTAATGAATCAATATAAACCCCTCAGCCCGTCCTCGCCGCCGGTTTTTGGCGGCGGGGGCACCCGCTCAAGCAGGAATTAACGTAATAACGGATAACAAAAGCTTTTATTAAATCAATATTGGAGCCCTCTCCCGTCCCGCATCCCGCTCCTTGATCTTTGGGGTGCGGGGGCACCCGCTCAAGCAGGAATTAATTTAACAAGATTTATCACAAGACGTAATGAATCAATATAAACCCCTCAGCCCGTCCTCGCCGCCGGTTTTTGGCGGCGGGGGCACCCGCTCAAGCAGGGATTAACTTAACAACAAGCAACAATGGCTTTTGTTGAATTAATATTAAAGCCTTCTCCCGTCCCGCACCCCGCTCCTTGATCTTTGGGATGCGGGAGCACCCGCTCAAGTTGGAACGAACTTAACAAAGTAAAACAATATTTTTTAATTGAACCAATATTAGAGCCCTCAGCCCATCCTCGCGCCCCAATTCTTAGGCTGCGGGGACACCCGCTCCGAAAATCATTTTTGATAAAGATCCCTCCAATGAAATAATATTTGAGGACTTCGTCTACTATGGTCACGTAATATTCTAATCAGGATATTATGTGATTCAGAGGTCCTTCTTCTATGTCATGCCAGAGCGATGGCTGATAGCGCACTATGATGCTTAGAGCATAGAGCGTCATCAAATGGAGAACAAAGGGATCATCTATCCGATCCCATAGCGGAAGCCGTATGATGTTGCGCAGTACCCGGATTTGTATGTTTTAATGTAGTTCCACCAAACACAGCCTCGGGATGCACAAACTCCCCAACGAATACCTTGCTCTTTGAAATGCTGTCAAGAGATTCTTTGATGTTCTTAATTGGGAGATTCAGCGAGTTTAGTAACTCCGCCGTAAGCCATTGGCCTTGCGGAATGATGTCTACAAAGGTCAGCTGGTCAAGCCCCGTTTTTGGGAGAGAAAATGCAAACTGTCCTGTCTTGGCTGTATGCTCCTCAAGTTTTGCAGTTGAATCTCTGAATTGATGTTTGCGTGCCCGATGTGGAAGCACAAGGAGAAACTGTTTACAGGCATTCTTCTATCATTGGATGTAGTTCTGGGATCCTCCGTAGCAGGTCTGCCAACGACACCATTCTCTATATCACAGGGCCATCGAGCGACATTCGGTCACGGGGTCGTTTGACGAACGCAATTCCGTTGAGGTCTACTCCACGATGCGCGCAATAGGCCGGAAAATGTCCCGTAGAAAGGCAGAGCTACCATGTAGTTGCTTGGAAAGTGCCCTGATGGCAATTGAGGGCACCTCTAAAAACTATCAGGGAATTTACACGGCGTTGATTATCTGCTAGAATTCTCGCTTGGGAGAGGAAAATGAACCAGCAGCGAGGATTCTTCGACGAGCAAGACCGATTGGAGTTGATAAGCAAACAAGGCGACC
The DNA here is from genome assembly GCA_963780865.1 of uncultured Chloroflexia bacterium. Taxonomy (GTDB): domain Bacteria; phylum Chloroflexota; class Anaerolineae; order Anaerolineales; family RBG-16-64-43; genus FEN-1073. The sequence goes on from CAWADT010000024.1 coordinate 24,026, forward strand.
CGTTGGAGAAGCTCAATGAGATGATTCCCTGGGAAATATTTCGCAAGCAACTGAAGAAATGCTTTGCAAAAGAGCCCAAAGGGCCTGGAGGCCGTCCGGCATTTGATTTTCTCATGATGTTCAAGATCCTGATATTGCAGCGACTGTATAACCTCTCCGATTACCAGATGCAGTATCAACTTCTAGATCGACTGAGTTTCCAGCGTTTTATTAATCTCGGGTTGCAAAGTACGATCCCTGATGAAAAGACAATATGGCTTTTCCGCGAAACCCTCACCCGACATGGAGTGATAGAAAAGCTTTTTGAACGTTTCAAAGCACTATTGGAAAGCAAGGGTGTCATAGCCAATACGGGTAGCATTATCGACGCCAGCTTCGTTGAGGTGCCGCGGCAGAGAAATACTCGAGAAGAGAACAAACAGATCAAAGAAGGCAAAGTCCCTGCGGAGTGGAAAGAGAATCCTGCCAAAGAAAGCCAGAAAGATACCGATGCACGATGGACCAAGAAGAATGAGCAAACCTATTATGGGTACAAGGATCATGTGAAGGTCGACAAGGTGAGCAAAATCATTACCGCCTATACCGTGACGGACGCGAGTGTACACGACTCCCAAGCGGTAGAAAAGTTGGTTGAAAAAAGCGATGAACATCACGAGTTGTATGCTGATAGCGCGTATGTGGGTCCTCGGATTGAGAAATTGCTGGAAAGGCGAGACATCCGTAATCGCATTCATGAAAAGGGGTATAGGAACAGGCCGTTGACGGAGCGTCAGACGGCAGACAACCGCAAGAAGTCCAGCGTCCGCGTGAGAGTTGAGCATGTATTTGGTCATATCACCAACAGCATGAAAGGTTTCACCATTCGCACGATTGGCATTGTGCGTTCTCGAGCGATGATTGGAATGATAAACCTGACCTACAATATGGTCCGGTTCGTACAGCTTCAGCGGGCGTAGTCCGCCTGGAGCGGAGGCGGACGATAGGCCCAATAGTGGCCCGAACAGGCATTCCGGGCGACTAATCGGAGCCCGAAACCCAATAAAGCACAACTGAAAACTGATCGGAAACTTGAAAAAAAGGGTGATTTGTCCCTCAAGCGCTGGTTTTTAGAGGTGCCCTTAAGAGATTACCAAAAGGTATCACATTTGAATATCGGAAATGGAAATCCTTTGAAAAGCGTGAATATAAGGAATTCGATCAATCTATAGGTCCTGGAAAATCCACAATCGAAATAACTGGAGTTGTAGAGTTTCCATCTTTTTATTGCTGCGTAGTGCTGCTGACGCCATTAACATATATGAAAGTAAATTTCCCAAGACTGATTTGGGTGATGGACGGACTATTTGGAATGGAAAAGGAACCCGAGGTCAAAACTCCAAAAGAATGAACATAACAAATCGTTGCAGTTGTCCGCCTGAAGGCCTGTTTGAACCGTTGGGGCAGTCCGATCGAACTGTGGGTAGTTGGCTTCGTTCGGGGCGGCAACTGAACTCTATGTTAGATGGATTTAGGCGGACAGATGGGTGACATAATCAAAGGCGTTCTCTTCCAGTGATAACTCCCTTCACCGAAGGCGAAGTCGATATCGAAACATATAAAAAGTTGCTCGGCTACTACTTGGGCAAAGGAATCCACGGCCTTGTCCCTCTTGGCACAACGGGGGAGTCCCCTACTATAGAAGAGGACGAGTACAATCAGATTGTAGAGGCCTCAATCGACGTTGCTAACGATAAGGTACCCATTTACGTTGGCGTGAGTGGCAATAGCACCAGAAAGGTAATTGATCAGATTGGTAATCTGAATCAATATAACATCACAGGGTACCTAGTGACGTCGCCGTACTATAATCTCCCATCACAGCAAGGCATATTTGATCATTTCGCTCAGCTTGCGATGCGACTGACAAACAGATAGTAAGTATTCGTCAAAGAATAACCTTTACTTTTGATCTGCCTTGATGTATACAGAGGGTTGTGAGTGATCCCAGCCCCTTGGCACGGAAGTTTGCTCTGGTTTGGCCTCACCTGGACGAGCGCTCGCGGCGGTTGATGGCAGCCAGTGAAGCACGTGAGTTGGGCTTTGGTGGCGTGTCTGCTGTCAGCCGCGCCTGCGGCTTGTCGCGAGTGACGATCTCGAAAGCAATTGGGGAACTTGATCAAGCTCCGTTGGCAACGGGTCGGGTTCGACGTGCCGGCGGCGGGCGTCACACCCTTATCCAAATAGACCCTGAGTTGCCGGCAATCTTAGAAGGCTTGGTGGAGCCACTTGCCCGTGGTGACCCGGAGTCGCCTTTGCGCTGGACGATAAAGAGCACCCGCAGGCTAGCCGCAGAACTGATCATCCAGCACCATCCCGCCAGTCATGAGAAAGTGGCGCAGTTGCTGCGCCAGATGCATTACAGCCTCCAAGGCAACCGCAAGACCGAGGAGGGGGATGGACACCCGGATCGGGATGCACAGTTCCGGCACATCAACGAGGAGGTTGGCGCCGCTCTCAGGCGTAGACAACCGGTTGTTTCGGTGGATACGAAGAAGAAGGAGTTGATCGGGAACTATTCAAATACCGGCCGTCAATGGCGGCCGGGAAAGCAGCCGCGCAAGGTCAAAGGACATGATTTTCCTCATCCCTCAGTTCCCCGCGCGTATCCCTATGGGATCTATGATCTGGGCCGTAATACCGGCTTCGTCAACATCGGGACCGACCACGACACGGGCGCTTTTGCCGTTGCCTCAATACGTGGATGGTGGCGGTTCGAGGGAAGGCGGCTGTATCCTACAGCCCGAGTGCTGCTGATCACGGCGGACGGTGGAGGCAGCAATGGCTATCGCCTGCGTCTGTGGAAAGTAGAGCTTCAACGACTTGCTGACAGTACCGGCCTGACCATTAAGGTGTGTCACTTCCCCCCTGGAACCAGCAAGTGGAATAAGGTCGAACATCGCCTGTTCTCCTTTATCTCCTCGAACTGGCGTGGCCAGCCATTACGGGACTACGAGACTATCGTACAGCTCATTGCAGGAACCACGACCGCCAAGGGCCTAAAGGTCACCTGCCGTCTGGACCGCAGACGCTACCCAACGGGGAAAAAGGTTTCTGACCAAGAAATCGCTACTGTGAATCTCATCCCGCACGCATTCCACGGTGAGTGGAACTACAGCATTCATCCAAAGCTGACGAGTAAATTGTAAA
>CAWADT010000025.1:0-78614 GCA_963780865.1 uncultured Chloroflexia bacterium
TTTGACAATGCAGGCGATGATCAGGGAAAAGGTCGAAAAGACCGCCGCGCCCAGGAGCACCGTGACGCGCCACCCCCGCCAGCGCCAGCGGATGCCAGTTCATCTTCACGCCCAGCAGCCACGCCAGCAGATAAACGATGCACGCCTGCGAAAGCCCGCGCACGCCCGCCGAAAGCGCCTTGCCCAGCACCAGCGCCGCGCGCGGCGCCGGGACTGACCAGCAATTTGTGCACCAGCCCCAGGTCGCGCTCCCAGATGACGGCGATGCCGTAAAAAATGGCGATGAACAACACGCTTTGCGCCAGAACGCCCGGCGCCAGAAAATCCAGGTACCGCAGGTCGCCCGTGGGAATCGCGCGAATGCGCGTGAACACCTCGCCGAAAATCAGCAGCCACAGCGCCGGCTGGATCGCGCGCGTCAGCAACTCGGTCGGGATCATGGCGCAGCTTGCGCAGCTCCATTTCCGCCAGCGTCAGGCACTGACCCAGCCAACGCAGCGGCCCGGCCACTGCCGGGATCAACCGAGCCGGGCGAGGTTGCGTCGAGTTCTGGGAGATGTCACGGTAATTTCCTTCATGTTCAGTTTCCAGGGAGTTGCCGGTGAAATGGGCGAACACTTCGTCCAGCGTCGCGTCGGGCCGTGCCGATGGACCGCTTCAATTCCGTCCGGGCTGCCCAGGGCCGCCATCCGGCCCAGGTTCAGATCGCCACCCGCCCGCACAGATATGTCCGCCTCCTCCATGAAATGGGTGGTCAGGAAAATGGTCATGCCGTATTCCCGCGCCAGCAGCCGCACCTGCCGCCACACCGCCTGCCGCGCCACCGGGTCCAAGCCCGACGGTCGGCTCGTCCAGAAACAGCAGCCGCGGCCGGTGCAGCATGGCCATCGCCAGTTCCAGCCGCCGCACCATGCCGCCGGAATAACCGCGCACTTCGCGGCCGGCGGCCTCCTGCAACTCCGCGAAATTCAGCGCCTCCTCGATGCGGCTGCGCCGCAGCGCGCGCGGCACGCCGTAAAGCTTGGCGAAGATGAGCAGGTTCTCGTAACCGGTCAGCGCGCCGTCCACCGAAATCAATTGCGGCACGTAGCCGATGGACGCGCGCACCTGCGCCGGCTGGCGCCGGACATCGAATCCGGCCACCGTGGCCGTCCCCGCGGTCGGCGGCAGCAGCGTGGTCAGGATTTTGATCACGGTGGTTTTGCCGGCGCCGTTGGGCCCCAGCAAACCAAAGACTTCGCCCTCCGCCACCGTCAGATCCAGACGGTCCACCGCCGTCAAGTTCCCGAATCGCCGGGTCAGATCCGACTGTCTCCAAGATCGTCATGGCTCGTTCCTGCCGGTTCTGCCCCCGGCCGCCGTCTGCTGCCCGAAGGCCCGCGCAACGCCCGCAGCGCGCGCTGAATGGCTTTTTGTTCGGAGGCCGGGAGGGATTTCAGCGCGCCGGCCAGCCGCCGGCGGATCTCGCATCGCGCACCGTTTCCAGCGTCGCCTGCGCCCCGGGCCGTGAGCGTCAGCGCGATCTGGCGGCGGTTGGTCGAAACCGTGCGCCGCCCTACCAGTCCGCCCGCGACCAGTCCATTGATCAGCCGCGACATCGCCGGCAGCGAAAGCCCCAGATGCCCGGCCACGGCGGACAACGAGGCGTCTTTGACCCGATGCAGGAAAATCAGGGTGCGATATTGCGGCAGCGAGAGGCCCGCGGCGTGGCGCCGGCGAACCTGGTCGCGGATGAACCGCATCACCATGGGGACAGTCTCCAGCAGTTCGCGGGCGCAGGATTCAGCCGCTCGGCTCATAAATAATTACCATGTGCAACAGTTATCAGATGTCAATTATTGAGCCTTCCGGCCACGACGCCACGCCTTGACCAGGGTGATGACGTGACCTTGGAGGTTTATCCACCCCGAAAAGCTAACACAAGGGCGGTCCAATTTCAGGGGAGCAGGTCAATATCAACCCCTTGGGGGCGCTAGGGAACGTTTCCAAGGGAGCATTTTCACTTCGCCCACCCAGCTCCATTGCCCCAATGGCAAGATCCTTCATGATTTGACGCCGCACAAGAAAACTTCGATGCCCAGCTCCGCTGCCAAGGCGGCCTTCGTGTAAAGTGCGAGGTCGGCTTCCTCCCCAGAACCGGCATACGCCACCTGGATATGATTGGCCTTATGCCGTGCCATCATCTGATCGCGGCTGACTCCGTGGAGCACGGCATGCATGATCGGCCACTGGTAGTTCGTCTCATTCCAGCGACGCGCGGTCTCCGTGCGCGGAAGCTCGACCACTTTGGCCCGACCTAAGTCCATTTTTAGTCTGCCATCCTCCACGAAGATGCGGCTCCAAATAATCTCCCCCGGCTTGGCGATGCCACGAAGTGTACCGCCGCCGAGACGGAAAAACATGGGCGGCTGGCGGTGAGAGTCGGAACCGGCCCAGCCGCCCATGTGATGATCAGCTGGCGCACCTCCCGAAATCAGCAACACCCAGACAAAGTCACGGATGGTGCCGCTCTTGTCCCAACCGCCCCACCGTAGGTCGTGGAGAGTGGTGGCCACGGGTTGAGCGAGGGCCGTATGCACGCGGTTGGTGAAGAGAGCGTCTAGACCTGAGCACTCGTCGGCTTCGTTGAAACAGGGGATCGGACCGACCTTGGCGGATGACCTGTCCGGCCGCGTTTTTGACCGGAGGCCGATCTGTGGAATTGAGTGTGCCTTCAGCCAAATCGGAGGCGGGGAGGAGGTCCTTGAGACCCTGCTGGTATTGGATGCCGATCGTCTCGCAGCCGAATTCGTCCGCCAGGCGGCACGCGGCGATGTACGTCCGGCATTGCCAGAGCACCTGCTCTTCGGTGAGGTCAGTTAACTCGGAGGGGCCAAAATGAAAGGTGAAACCTTTGGCCTTGTACCAATCGAACACCTTGCTGGCCTCCTCTTGACCCACCTTGGTAGCCGCATAGTAAAGGGCCGACTGGGACAGACGCTCCTTGAAGACTCCACATTGGAAGAGCAATTCGTCGGGAATGATAGCGTTATACATGCCCATGCAGCCCTCATCAAAGACGCCCATGATGGATTTCTTTCGGCGCAGATCCGCGGCGATCTCCGCAGCGACAGACTTGGCGCGAGCGGGCACGTCGCACCGGCCGAGGGTTTCACGTGATCCGTCGCGTGCGTGACAGCGCCGGTGCGCAGCCAGAGCGCCAGACCGTTGCGGAAGAAATCATCATCAAAGGTCTCGCTCCAGTACGAGGGTGTCGTAGACCGCCTGGAGGATCCCACCGCTGGCGTTATCGTAGGCCAGGGCGGGGTCTAAGGTGTCAGGACCCCCTATTGTCAATTCTACAAACGTGTTCGGGTCTTTGGATTTAAACCCTGTGGAGAACGAAGGCGTACTGGTTGACGCGATGGTCGGGATGGCCGTTGGCACGACATTCGGGACGGCCGTGGCCGGGATCATTGTGGGCGTTGCCGTGGCTGCGGCGCCGCAAGCCGCAAGGGCCATGCCGCCCACGACCATCAGGCCGATCACTAGGATTTTCTTTCCAGGTACCATGTTCTTTCCTCCTTTTTAATCATCGGAAAGACAACGAGTTTGCTCGGACGTAAATCTGTTCCTAATGAATTTCCGCCACCTCCTTTCCTAGGTATCCTTCTTTTCCTCATGATGTCCCATCTTCATCTTTTCTCCCTTGCTTGCCGCCCCCTATCTCTGGAATCGTTCCGCGAAATGACAGGCCACCCAGTGCCCGGAATGGATTGCGCGCCAGTCCGGAATGGTTTCCTGGCAGATCCCTTCCGCGAACGGGCAGCGGGTGTGGAAGACGCATCCCGAAGGCGGATTGGCCGGGCTGGGGACGTCGCCGGTGAGGATGATGCGTTTGCGCCGCTCCTCCAGCACCGGGTCCGGAATGGGGATGGCCGACAGCAGCGATTGCGTATATGGGTGTAACGGACAGGAATAGACTTCAGAGCGGTCCGAGAGCTCCATGAGTTTACCCAGGTACATCACCGCCACGCGGGTGGAAATATGCCGTACCATGCTCAGGTCGTGGGCGATGAAGAGGTACGTCAGACCCATTTCCTTCTGGATGTCCTCCAGCAGGTTGACCACCTGCGCCTGGATGGATACATCCAGCGCAGAAATCGGTTCATCGCAGACGATGAAGGAGGGATTGAGCGCGAGCGCGCGTGCGATCCCCACCCGCTGCCGCTGGCCGCCGGAAAATTCGTGCGGGTAGCGATCGGCGTAGAGCGGATTCAGGCCGACCACCTGCAGCAGGTGGGCGATCCGCTCCCTTCGTTCCTTCCCGCGCGCGGTTTGGTGGACGTCGAGTGGTTCCCCGACGATTTCCCCGATCGTCATGCGCGGGTCGAGCGAGGCGTATGGGTCCTGGAAGATCATCTGCATCTTCCGGCGGTGCCGGCGCAGATTTCCCCCGTGGAGAGTGGAGAGATCTTCGCCGTCCAGATATACGGATCCCGCCGTCGGCCGGTAGAGCTGCAGAATCGTCCGCCCGGCGGTGGATTTTCCGCACCCGCTTTCGCCCACCAAGCCAAGCGTTTCCCCGCGGAGGATGTCGAAGGTGATGCCGTCCACGGCCTTGATTTCACCCACCCGGCTTCGAAACACTCCCCGGAAGATGGGGAAATGCATCTTGAGGCCTTCCACCCTCAGCAGCACATCCGGCGAACGAACGGTTTCGGTGGTGGTTGGCATGCTCATCCCCGCGGCTTTCCGAGATCGATATCCCACCAGCAAGCCGATGTGTGGCTGTCGGCGATCGGCAGAAGCGGCGGATTCTCCGCCCGGCAATGATCGAAGGAGTAGGGGCAGCGCGGAACAAAAGGGCAGCCCCGCACCGGTTGGCACATGTCCGGCGGGAAACCTTTGATGTTGACCAGCCGGTGAATGCCTTTCTCGTCGAGCCGGGGCAGCGAACCCAGCAGCCCGCGCGTGTAAGGATGCTGCGGGTTGGCGTACAGCTCCTTGACGGGCGCGTGCTCAACGACGAACCCGGCGTACATCACCACGACGCGCTGGGCGATGCCGGCGATCACGCCCAGGTCGTGGGTGATCCAGATGATCGCCATCTTAAACTCGTCCCGCAAGTGTTTGACGAGCTCCACGAATTGCGCCTGGATCGTTACGTCCAGGGCGGTGGTCGGTTCGTCGGCGATAAGTAGCGAAGGGTTGCACGCCAGCGCCATGGCGATCATTACGCGTTGCCGCATCCCGCCGGAAAACTGATGCGGATAATCCGCAAGCCGCTTTTCGGGGCTGGGGATGCCCACATGCGTGAGCAGCTCGATCACCCGTTCGCGGGCTTGCTTCTTGTTCATGTGTTTGTGGATAAACAGGGATTCCGCTATCTGGTTTTCGATATTGATTACCGGGTTAAGGGAGGTCATCGGGTCCTGAAAGACCATCCCGATTTGAGCGCCTCGTACCTGGCGGATCTCCTCGGGCGTCATTTTCAAGAGGTCTTTGCCCTGAAATATCGCCTCTCCGCTTTCAATCCGCCCCGGCGGCAAGGCGATCAGGCGCAGTATGGAAAGCACCGATACGCTTTTTCCGCAACCGCTTTCGCCGACAATCCCCAGCGTTTCTCCTTCATCGACATGGAAACTCACGCCGTTAACGGCGTTGATGATGTCGGTGTCGGTATAAAATTTGGTTTCGAGATTCGTTACGGAGAGGACTTCGGGCATGGAGGATTAGCCACCTGTCTTAAGTTTTCGCTCGGCAAACTTGCCCTTGGGGAGCATGTCGATAAATTTTAGCATATTATCGGTGGTTAAGGGCAAGGGGTTCTTCAGATGGCTTGATTAAAGGAGCGTTATTTTAATGTCCTACAGCCAATAGAATTTGCTCCGGCACCTGATTGGGAGGTTCTTCAGCAAAAATCGCGAGCCCCTTCCCCTGACGGAGAATTGCATACATCTACGCGTCTGGGGGTGTTTTCCTCCCGCGTAGGTGTGCGCTAACATCCCCCGGAGGAATCTCACGGTAGGAAAGGGAAAATCCCCCGCAAAAACGAACAGGAGTTTGGTTTTACCTATGGAAACCGGAGTTTTTTTGGAGCGAGAACCCAGGGGGTGAAGCAGCCGCTCGTTTCAATCCAGACGGAAGTCTCCGTTTTAGCTATTCGAACGGATGAGGCACTTCCAAAGCGAGATTGGTGCGTTCCGCAGCTTAGGCAGAAAAATCCTCTATGGTACCCAGGCCGCGCGCCGGATGACGGCATTCATGTCACCCATTTCGCGCGGGATGAAATCCGGCGCGGACGCGGTCTGGAAGGTGCCATTTTCGAGCGCAATTAACAGAGTATTGCCCTCGAGCGGGTCCCAGACCATCGCCCCCACATCGCCTTCCAGGATCTCCCGCCACGAGCCGTCCGGGAATTTAACTTTCACCCGATGGATGCGTTTTTCTATCACATCCCAGGCTTGGTAGCCGCTTTTCGAGACGGCCGGTTGATAGGATGAGCCGGCCAATGGCGGATCGTAGCGCCGGTTTCCGTCCGGTGAAAAAAGCGCGTCGGGATAGGCCTGAAACAGACCGTCCTCGGGCAGCCAGGTTAAGCTATAGGCTTTTTGATCCGATAGCTTCAGCGGAGCAGGGGATTCGGGAAGGATCAGGTACGTCCCCTCCGCGTACGAACAGGAGCATCCGGAGTCGATGGAAAAAATGACGGCGCCGTTTTCCGGCGAGAAGGCCGGCCGGGTGTAAAGACAAAAATCCGCAATCGGTGTTTCCTGTCCGCTCTCGACGTCCACCGACCGTAGGTTATGGGCGAGACACTTTTCGTCGCCGTCATACATCAGGTAATGCGTATCATCCGACCAGCCGAGCAGGTTGTGGAATGTGCCCTTGGGCGCGGGCTGCGTGATAACCGCCCCGTCGGACATCCGCACGGCCCATAGCCCCTCCATCGGATGGAATTCGACCAGCGTGGCTCCGTACGGCGGCACCCAACTGATTCCGATTTGCAGCAAATATTTTCCGTCCGGCGACCAGATCGGATCGATGGTTTGGGCGGGGTCCTGGATGAGTTGCCGGTTTTTCCCCGCGGCGAAGTCGTAGATGAACAGGTCGGCTGACGGGCCGGGGACGGCGCCAAGGTATGCCAGTACTCCGTTTGAACCCGGCTGCCAAGCCAAACCCGGATACTGCGTGATAGCGTAATAGGCGAACGCTTTCACGGTAATTGAATTCAGCGCGATTTCTTTTTGGGTGATGTCCTGCAGGTGGGCGATCACGTTTGCTTTTCCGCCGGGCAGGTCGATGGCAACCAGATCGGGTCCTTTGGCGCCGACGACCACCATGCCGATCCGATCGCCCTGGGGTGAAATCGAGGCACGCAGGTCCTGCTCCGTGTCCCGTATTCCTCGATCGTAGATCCGGGTCAGAAATCCGCCGTCGGGATTGGCGATCCAAATTCCCGCATCGCCTTCAAAAAGGACGTAGGGGCCCTTTGGATTTAGGCCCGCTGGTGCGGGAGTGTTTGCCGGCGGGAGAGCGGTTGGCTGTTCCTGTGTCGTCGTGGGCGAAACGATTCCCGATGTGGTGGAAGCGGACGTCGCGGAGTGCGTAGATGCGGATGTCGCGGCTAGCGGAGATACGGACGTCGGAACAGAGAAAGTTGCTGTTACGCAGGCTGAGAGAATCATCAAGCTGCTCGCCGCCGCGATCCTGAGTAACATCATCCAGTAGGACTCTATCGATAATTGTTTCATTACCCTCCCGCGAACCAGAGATATAAGTATAATCCGCGCCCGGCGTAATCCGGATTTTCCGGTGCAAGGGTCCACTCAGCTAGGCCGGTCCATGGAAGTTAATCATTCAGGGCTTCAGCCCCGGAAAAAAGAAAGCGGCCAAGGATTGACCGCGCGTGGTCGGTCGGCAATAAATCGCCGCGCTCTCGACGGTGCCGGATCCATCCGGCTTCAAGCCATTTCCTTCGGTGGAATATTCAAACTTAGTGATCAATCCCCATATCGGTTAATGATTGGCTATGGTTATATTCAATCCTATGAAGATAATGGGTAAAGCCCGGTTTTAGCCGGGCGCTGTTTTTAGCTCGGGGCTTCAGCCCCGGTGAATTCCAAGCGATCACCTGGCGGACTTGTTGGGAGATCCATTAATCTGATAATTCAAGCGGTCGAATCCGCCTCGATATTATCCAGGTTTGCTTGACGGCGACCAAACGAGCGTCCAGGGACCAAGGACGGTGACATTGAGACTACCGTCAAGTTCGACGGTCAATTTGCCGATGGGGATAGGTCCGTTATCAAAGGTCAACGTTGCAAAACCGGGGTCTATGGAAAAGCCTTCACCATAATCTATTCCTAGTATGGAAAGAACAAAACTGTGGCGATCATCGGTGGGCGGGTTATTTGTGGTAAAGGTATAGCCCGTTTTTGTCATGCTTACTTGCTTGAAAACGTAATCCACCCCGAGTAAAGTAATGGACTGATTGATTGTCCAAGTTTGGCCGATTTGCGGATTGGCGCCAGTATCGAATTGGAAGGTGTCGCTCGCCTCCGTCATGACTACCATGTAATCCACACGAATGGTTAGCGGAAAGCGTAAAGGTTTTACGATTTCATAGGCCCATTTAAACGAGTTGTTCCATTGCCACGCGTCCCGGATATCGGTTCGTGGCCAAGCCGGAATCCGATTTCCTTTTGCATCCGTAAAGATAAGAGGATCATCATAATCGTTTACGCCTACCCCCATAAATTGACCAGGCAAATCGCCCGAGTCTGTAAAGTTGCCCACCAGAATATATGAATCCGAATATTCGATGACCTTATCCAGATACAAACCTGTCCCATTAGGCACGCGGGTTGGCGTGGGTGGCCAGTCGGTCGGATATTCAATCGTCGATCCAGGTGTCAGGTAGGGGGTCATGATACGGGATGGACCAGATTCCTGAGCCGTAACTCCAATTTCCACGCCGGGAGTAATGAAATTCTTGGGAGCAGGGACGAGAGAAAAGGGGATTTCCAAATTGAACGTCGGTCCAAATTTGTTCATGGGATCGAAGTTGTAAAAGACCATGACCACCTTTTGCGCATCCGCCGGTAAAGGGGGAAAGGTATTACTTGTATTAATGCGACCGCTATCGCTTGTCCATCCCATTCCTCCACCGCCAGTGGAGGCTAGTTCTTTGCCGTTTTCCAAACGCAGGACGGGAAGGGGGAAGGAATCACCTTGACCAAATGGAAACCCATCGAAATGATACTGTACTACTGTGCGGGTTGCATCCGCTATGACAGCATCCACCATAACAATAATCCCACCATGCTGCACACGGACCGGCTCCCTTAGCACGCGAACGGGCGAGGTAAGATCCACAAGGCCAACCCCGGGGATGTAGCCCATGGATTTTCCGATCACGTACGCCACGCAGGTTGACAATGCCAGGGTGAGCAGCACTACAAGAATCAATAAGATAGGTCTTGAGCGCAAAGTTTGCAGGGAGGTCTTCTTTCTTCCACGAGCCGAGTCGGGGGCAAGGGCTGCGAGGCGCGGCAGCAAATTGATGTCGCTCGGAATGAAATCGGCTGCGACCGCATCCAGAATATCGGGATACGTCCTGTTCATTTCGCGTTCCTTTCCCCGAGCAATTTCCTCAAACGGCTACGGGCGGCGTTCAATAACCATTTGACCGTACCCGGCGCGGCGCCCGATGAAAGCGCCATCTCCTCTTCATTCATCCCGAGATAATAGCGTTGGATGATCACTGCACGTTGTCTCGGCGAAAGTTTCGATATGGCGGAGAGGATTTCCTTTCGGAGATGGGCAAACTCCGCCTGCGATTCGACCGTGGCGGCGCGATCGAGAAGCGATTTCACGTCGTCTAGATCTTCGAGGGGGATCGATTGTTTTTCGAGTCTTGCCAGACGCAATGCCGTATTGATCACAATACGCAGAAAATACGGCTCGAAGGGACGAGTCTCGTCGAAGTGTTGGATCCCTCGAATCATTCGAAGGAATGCGTCTTGAACGGCATCCTGCGCAAGGGTTTCATCATGCGTGATAAGAAACGCCATCCGGACTGCTTTGACCTGATAACGCACGACGAGCGGTTCCAACCCGCTAGCATCGCGGCGTTTTAAGCAGCGAATGGCCTGCAGATCATCCATTAATCCTCCGCGTTAATGTCCCTTTATATTCTATATATCAAATCCAAGGGTAAAAGGTTGGGTATTAATTTCCGTAGGGATTTCACTTTCCTTGATGTTTGCACAAATCACCAACGCAATCCGCTTTATCTGTTGGTAAAGGCCGCTTGATGTATTCTGCATGGATAGCGGCTCGTTTCTTCTTGAAATTCAAATAGTCTCGTAACTATTTAGCCTTACCCCCTCATCCCAGCCTTCTCCCAGCTTATGCTGGGAGAAAGTGGCCGAAGGCCGGATGAGGGAGAGAAATACCGAGTCATCAATCCAATGAAATTCCTTCCAGCTTTTCTTCGGCTGAATAGGTACATAATCTGCCGATTTTCACGCTACTCGCCGGGATTAGGATACTATCCTACTCCCGCGAAATGGAAGATTGCTTCGACACGAGTTGCGGTAGAGAGATTGCTGAAAACAATCGCCCTACCGCAAAGCATCAGTAGATGTGTTCTCGATTGTTTCGTACCATAAACGAAAATTAATACAACTAAAGCGGACTGTTCAGCTTATTTCAATTTAATCCGACTCGCCTTCGGTTCCTGCAGCCGGATTTTTGGCGTCATTGGCCTGGGTTTGCTTTCTTCCGCGCTCCGGGCCGTGATCAAGGTCAGCGCTTTCTGTACTCCGGCCGGCGCGAAGAGCAGCACGATCAGCGCGGCGAGGAGACCGAAAAACAGCGGCCAGGAGGACGATGGGGAAACGGCCACTTCCGGAACCAAACCGCCCGGATTGTAGGCGGCTTGGGCGGGCAGGGCGGAGGCGGCGTTCGCCAGCTTGACGCTGAGCGCGCGGTTGAGCCCGTCGCGGAGTTTGGCCGGCGAAATGTAGGTGATGATGTATTCGCTCTGCAGTGCGCGTCCCAACTGTTCATAAAGCGCCTGCAGCGACGCGGGATCATTCACGTAGCCGTAACTGCCGCCGGCTTGCGCGGCCAGATTTTTTAGCGATGGTTCGTTGATGCCGGCGTACGATCCTATTTTCTGCGTTGGGTCTCCTAGACCAATCGTAGAGATCGAGAGGCCCGCCGGGCCGATTGCCGAAATTACACCGTCGGCGTTTTCCTTGCTGCGGTTGTCCATCCCATCGGTGAGAACGATGATCGCCTTGCGCCCGGGAAGGTCCTTGAGCAGATCGATCCCCTGATACAGCGCATCGTACATCGCCGTGTCGCTCCCGGCGATCAGCCCCTGGATGGCGAGCTTTATTTTGTCGTGATCGGCCGTCACCGGCTGGACGTAGCTGATGCGGGTATTAAAGGAAAGCAGGCCGGCTTCGTCGCCGGCGCGCATCTGATCCACATAAGCGGAGGCGGCGGATTTGGCCGCAGCGAGTTTGTTGCCGTAATTCATGCTGCCGGAAATGTCGATCACGAGCAGCGTGGTCAGCGGCGTGCTGTTCCCGATCCCGCTGAGGTCGCTGGGGGTTATCCGCTTTCCATTTTCATATAATTGAATGGTATCGAGCTTGACCGGGGCCGGCTCGCCCGCGCTGTCGGTCACTGAAACATACACCTTTACCTTCGGAAAAGCCGAGGTATCAACCTGAGTGATGTGCACCTGCAACGGACCCGAAGCCTGGGCCGAAACCGGCGCGGGGCGCATCCCCAGAGCGGCCAGGACGAGGAACGGGAGGAAGAATCTGATTTGCGTTCTGCACCGGTTCATGCTTCACCTCTTCTCGTGATAGATCAAATCCGTATTTCCCAACCGCAGGATTTGGCGGTCGGCAAGCTGGGCTATTTCAACCCGCCGTTTGTTGACGAATGTCCCCGTCTTGCTCATGTCCTTGATGGTGAAATGCGAGCCGTTCCCCGTGAGCATCGCGTGCTGCGGGGCGATGTCCGGGTCGGGGAAGACAATGTCGGCCTTGAGCGCGTCGCTGCCGAGGATGACGCTCGGGCCGGATTTCTTGAGGAATTTATCCAGGATGAATTCTGCCCCCCGCAGTTTGCCGCTGGCCACTTCAATCCAGGCGCGCGAGAGCAGCACGACGATCAGCGCGATCAGCGCGCCGACCGAGCCTCCCAGCAGCACCAGGCCCAACGCCTTGCCCAAGAGCGGATTCTTCAGCGCGTCGCGCGCGGCTTCCAGAAAACCTCCGCCCACGATCCCGCCGAGCAAACCGCCCAGCGCGCCCTTCCACATCTGGCTGCCGCCGGTGATCCCTTCGGCCAGGCCGATCATTCCGCCGAATAAACCCCATCCCAGCGCGCGGCCGAAAAAGCCCGCCCCCAAAATTTGAAACAGGAATTCCCCCAGCGGGAGGCCGATCGCGCCGGCCACGAGGCCCAATCCCGCGGCGACCGCCCCGGCCCGCAGCGCGCGGGCGAAGTTCAGCGTGAAGACGCCTTCGGTAAGGCCGATGAGCAATCCAACGCATAGGCCGATCAACGCCCCCACAACCACTTCGCTCAGATAGACGCTGCCGGTGAAGGATAGCCCCGCCAGATTGCTGATTTGCCATCCCAGCAGGCCCCCGATCGCGCCCAGGATTCCATAGTTATAAGTCCGCATTCCTCTACTCATTATGCTCCGCTCCTTCCGTCCATTCCTCGGGGTTTACCGGCTCGAGGTTTTTCCAGTACACGAGGCTCTTCCCGGAATTCCCGGTGATCTCCAGGAATCCATGATAGCGGTGGTGGTCGAGGCTCCCGTCCTCCTCCCGCACGAAGAACCCGCCGACCTGAGTGTGGGGTTCGACCACCAGCGCCACCTGCCACGGTTCCGGGAAAAAATGTTGATGCAGCCAAACGTCGTAATCCGAAAGAAAAACGCCCATCCTCGGGTGGGTGTGGAACCATCCCACCATGCGCTTTTGCGGGAACCTTGTCTCCTGTTCATCGTGCAGCGCCACCAGGGTATCCTGCGTGAAGGTGAGAAAGGCGCTGCCCTGGCGGGTGAACCGGGCGGGGAGCACGGCCTCCGCCACGATGAATTGTTCCCCGCTTGGATGGTCGATCCGCCACTGGCCGATGAGCGCTCCGCCCACTTCATTGTCCATATCCCGCCCGGCCAGGGAGCAGATCCGGACGAACGCGGGCTGGGTGAGGAACACCGACACGGCGGGTTTGCCCCCGTCCCGGTCGAACGGCGAGACCCACCGCCGGATCTTGGAACGCGGGATACGCGAGGGGCGGGGGTCCAAAGGCTCGGGCGGACCGAGCCGCACGCGCGGCGCTTCCGTTTTCGGGAGCGCTTCTCCCTGCGGGAGATTCTCTTCGGTCCTCGGCATGAGCCGCGAGCCTCAGCCGGCGGTGACGTCGGCGGTGAGGATCAGCCGGTCGCCGGTGGGAACCGACGCGGAGGAAAGTGTTTCCTCCTCCTGCAATTCGCGCCCCAGCGCCTTGCTGTCGATCCGGTAGCTCATCGGCCTTCCGTCCGGGCCGGTGGTCGGCAATTGTAGCGAGGTGGTAAGCTCCGGAATGAGCTCCTTGACGATTACGTCGTTCGGAACTTCCGCCGTGCGGGAACCGCCGGAGGGTAATACAACGGTAACGGGTACGTCTGCCATGGTTTCATCTCCTTTGGGTGATTGATTAACGGACCTTCATTTCGAACGAACTTTCTCCTAAGTGCTCGCCGTTTTTTGTACACGGAATACCCGGAAAAGAACCGATTACACTGAAGAGCTTTAAATTCTCTTCTCCCACTTTTTCCCGAATGATGAATTGGAATTATCCAGAATGATTTCTCGGTGCAATCCGTTTTCTTCAGCGATTTCCGTGTACGATTTTCTAAATTCGATGTCCATTTACCCTCCTTTTTCCCTACTTCAATCGGATGCGCGGGGCGGGGGATTTCTTCAGTTTGACCCGTCCCGGCCGCAACAGTTCGCGCTCGTCCACGGGAAACGCGTGCGGATGCGCAGCGCGGTAGGCCCGGCTCCAGCGCGCGGCATCCGGGTCCCAGGGGAAGGGCGGTTTGGTGGGATCGTCGTGGAAGTTTTTATATTGCACCATTTCCCCCAGCATGATCACCAGCCGGTCCAGCGAGCGGCTGGCGGTCCACCAGGCCGCGTCGATGCAAACCGTTTTGTTGAGGTGGTGGATATTCGGATGCCAGATCGGGGTCAGCCATTTCAGCCCGGGCCAGCGCTGCGGATACTGGTTGTGCAGGTAGATTTCCACCTGATGATGGCTGGAATATTTGGGCCGCCCCAATTTATCGATCGCGGCGATCCCCTTGCATTTAAAGGTGACGATGTACCGTTCCGGCGCGATCGATGCCGTGGAATTCACCGCCTCGAATTTAATCAAGCTGCTTTGAGCGGCCAGTTCGCGCATCAACTCGTAATCCGCGATCAGCCGGCGCACGCGCGGGCTTTGCGAGAGCGCCATCCCGCCGGCGGTGATATCCGCCGTCAGGATCAGGCGGTCGCCGGAGGGAATCTTGGCCGAGGCGAGGGTTTCGTCCTCGCGCAGCTCGCGGCCGAGCGCCTTGCTGTCCATCCGGTATCCCATCGGCCGCCCGTCGGGCCCGACGGTGGGCAATTTAAAGAAGCGAGGTGAGCTCCGCCATCAGATCGCGCACCGGCGCGTCGTCTGGTACGTCAGCGGTGCGGGCGCCGCCGCTGGGTAAAACGATGGTCACGGATAAATCGGGCATTGATGTTTACTCCTTGCGTTGGAATGACTTCGTTTGCGTCGACAGAAAAGATCTCACCGCTAAGGCGCAAAGGACGCGAAGAATTTATAAGTATTCCTTTGCGTTCTTTGCGACTTCGCGGTGAAAGGTTTTTCTATGACCATCGCAAATAATCCCGCTTCACTGGCAGTTCACTCATGGTAGTGCGGAACCTGGCACATCCCGGTGATATCCCAGCAATCCTTGTGGTGGCGGGTGTGGCAGATCGGGCAGACCACCACGCCGCGCGGATCCCTCGCCTCGATCGGCTGCAGGCAGTAGGGGCATTTGGATATCTCAGCCCCGGTCAGGCGGATTTCGGCGCCGCGCCGCGCCCTTTGGAAGAACCGCAGGACGCCGCCGAAACGCCGGCGGGACGGGGGCGAGCCCTTCGCAAGCGGGGCGGCAAGAATTTTCTTCTCCGGCGCAGCAGAGGCCGGCGGTTCCTGGGGAACCTCTCCGGCCGGCGCGGGCGCGGCGCGTTTCCTCCAGGCAACGAGGGCGAGCGTGGAAGTTGCGACGCCGATTGCCATCAATCCCAACGCCCACCAATCCGGACGCCGCTCCGCGGGCAGGGTGGGATCGGCCCCGACCAGCCCCCGCGTCAGCCAGCCCATGACCAACAAGCTCAGCAGCGTGGCGGTGACCGCGGCGGTCCATCGCAGCGGGAATGAAAACCGGCGGAAGAAAAGGCGGGAAAGGATTCCCAGGACGAGACCGGCTCCCGCCGCGGCCGCGATCGCATACAGCCAAGCCGCGGTCGTATCGTTGATCACCCCGCCGATCGCGAAGCCTGCCGCCGTGAAACTGGCCAACAGCGCCAGCAGTTCCAACCGGAACAGCAGCAGAAACAAGCGCGGGGAGGAGTAGGGCTGGGATCCGCTCACGGCGCGTTTTCCTCCGGCGCGGACGTCTCGTCGTGGAAAACAATCCGGCCGGCCGCCGGGCGCATGTCCCCCTCATCCGGTTCCACGGCTTCCCCCAGGGAGATTCGATCCCGCAGCGGGACGGCGGAGACGGTCTCCGGACTTTCGAAATGCCGGAAGTGGAGCGTTTCGGCAAGGTCGCCGGTGAGTTCGTAGAACCGGAACTCGCTTGAGTTGCGCGCGCGCAAAATGTGGAGGGGAGGCACGCCGATGCTGGCAAGCGTCCGCTCCAGGAAGTTTTCGTCGCCGCGAATTTCATGCGTCAGCTCGGTTTCGCGCAACACGCCGCAGGACGGGCAATGGCCGGCTTCGAAGGTCACCGCTTCGAGCGGCCGCAGGACCTCCTCGCGGATGTGACAATTCGGGCAGGTGAGGGAGAGGATCAATTCCTGATCCAGCTCGATCACGGCGCCGGGCCCCAGATCCTGGCGCACTAGGCGCAGCATCTCGGAGAGGGTCGTGCGGGCAGCGCGCGCCGGAAGCTCGATCACCTCGCCGTAGACCCAATGGCTCTCGCAATCCTCGCGCGGGACGTAGGCGCTGGTGTGCATCTCGTTGGTGAGCCCGTTAAAATGAACGACCTTGCCCGCTTCCACCGGCATCCCGTGGATCAGCTTGAGCGCTTCCTGGGCCTGCATGCCGCCGATGATCGACGCGATCGTGGGAGTGGTCGGAACTTTTCCCAGGAGGATGTTTTGGCGGGCGAGGAGCGGGCAGGAATAGCGCAGGGAAAGATCGCGCCGCGCCTGCTCGGTGAGCGTGCATTCAAAACAGGCTCCGCGGCCGGGGACGAACGTGCGCACCAGTCCCAAGAGCTCCTGGATGGCGCCGTCGACCCACGGCTTGTTCATCCAATAGCAGAAGCGGTTGAGCGCCAGCCGGGCTTCGCGGTTGTCGAGGCAGCCGATCACGGCGTCCATGCGCCGGATGATTCCCAGACCCAGTTGGGTAGTCACGTCTCCGTCGAGGTATTGGACGTGCACCTGTGGATTGAGGCCCCTGGCGCGCGAGGCGACGATCTGGGCTTTGCTCCGTTTGGTATCGCCGTCGCGGAAGAGCACCGAGCGGCTGAGGTTGGCCGCCTCGACGGTGTCGAAATCGACGATAAAAAGGTGGCCGACCCCCATCAGGGCGAGGTTCTTGATCACTTCGTTCCCGAGCGCGCCCGCGCCCACCACCATCACTTTGGCGTCGCGGACCTTGTCCTTCTCCCACCAGGAAATAAATTCAAATGTCCCCAGCCGGTCGGTTCGCAGGTTGGGAACGTGGAGCGGTTTTTCCGAACTGGCGGGCAGGCGGCGCGGCCCGCTCGGCGCTTTTCCGCCGGGCGGTATTTTCTCCGCGCCCAGCAGGCGATAGGCGCCGGAAAGTTCGCGGGCGGATGCGAGGTTTTCGGCGTCGAGTTTGCACGCGAACCAACCCACCCCGGCCCGGGCTTCGATCAGGCCGTTTTCTTCCATCGCCTTGAGCGCCTCGCGCAGCGTCGCCCGGCTGATGTCCAGCTGCTGGATCAACTCCCTTTCGGACGGCAATTGGTCGCCGGCTTTAATCGACCCATCAAGCACTGAGCCCGATAGCCGCCCGGCGACCGCCTGTGATAATGAAACATGTCCGATCGGTGATATCTTCATTATTTAGCTGGTATGCTGGTCAGACCAGTATACCAACAATTCTATAACTTTATTTGGGCTTGTCAATGGCCAATTTTGATAAAAAAAGGCTTTTTACCGAAAAAAAAGAGGAGATCCTCTCATTGGCAAGCCAATTTAATTCCCGACAATTTGCTGCCAAATAAAAATTGCCTTGAAATTATTGAGTAGGTTGCCGGGTGGGGGTAAAAAGAAACTGGCGGGTATGGCATGGTCGGATTATCCAGACTATTCCCATCCACCGGACGGGCAAAGTTTTTTCTCTGCAATCGGCGTGAAAAATGGGAAAGCGATATTTGAATCGTCGCGTGATTTCAAAAAAAATACGCTATAATCCGCCCCAATAAGGTCGAGGGAGAAATTGCCATATTCTCCCGGAATTCCGGCGAGTTCCTCTGGGGAAGGAACCCAGCAAATCATTTTTCTCAAGGAGGAAACATGAAGGTTCGCTCGTTGGTGATTCTTTCCGTCCTTATGGTGGCCGCCATGCTGATCTCCAGCTGCAGCGGCGGCATATTGGGAGCCAAACCCAAGTACACTGTCGCCACAGACGCCACGTGGTACCCCTTCGAGTTTGTCGACGAGAACTCGAAGCAAATCGTCGGATTCGATATCGACCTGATGAAGGCGATTGCGGACAAGGAAGGCATCCAGGTGGAATTCAAGAATGTCGCCTGGGAAGCGCTCCTGGCGGGCATGGCCCAATGCCAGTACGACATGGCCATCTCCTCGATCTCCATCACCGACGACCGCAAACCGAATATGCTGTTCTCGGATCCCTACTACACGGTCGGACAGCAGGTGGTCGTCGCCGCCGACAACACCACCATTAAGGGCAAAGACGATCTGAGCGGCAAGAAGGTGGGCGCGCAGATTTCCACCACCGGCGCCATCGAGATTGGGAAGATTTCCGGCGCGACCCTCGTGAACTTCGACACCATCGGCCTGGCTTTCCAGGCGCTGATGAACGGCAGCATCGACGCCGTGGTGGCGGATAACACGATGGCCCTGGGCTATGTCACCAAGTACTCCGACAAGCTGAAGGCCGCGGGAGATCCCTTCACCGGCGAGTCGATCGCCGTCGCCGTATGCAAAACCAAACCCGACCTCCTCAAGAAGATCAACGATGGTCTGGCCAAGGTGACAGCGGAGAACTTGATCGACACGCTCAATACCCAATGGGTGAAGAACCAAAAATTGCCGTAGGGTTTTTCCGCGGGGCGGATGAAACGCCCCGCGGTTTTTTTTTACGCGAAATCTACTCCGCCTGACCGAAGCCGCCAGGCTCGGGAGCGCCCTTCGATCACGCTTGGATGGTATGCCCATGGAAAAAACCAAAAAAGAATTGGAGACGCTTCCGCAAAAAGAGATCGTCACCTCCCCCGGCGAAGAACTCGGGGCGCATATGGATCCCTGGTGGGGTCTGGTAATCGGCGCGGTGCTGTTGTTAATCGTTCTGATCGTAGCGGTTCCGAATCCCTACGGCAGGATTTTCCGTTTTGTCTCCGACGGGATCAGCATCACGATCGTCACCACGATTGTCGCATTCGTTCTGATGATCTTCCTGGGTCTGCTGGGAGGGCTCGGGCGCAGTTCGAAAAACAAGCTGGTGTACGGGGTTGCTTCGCTCTACGTGGAAATCGTGCGCGGCATCCCGTTGCTGGTGCAATTGATTTTCTGGTACTACGCCTTCCCCGCCTTGGTGCAAGAGGCGGGGCACAAATTCAACATTGCCTTCCTCTCGGAGTTTCAGGCCGCGGCATTGCCGATGGCGATCTTTGGCCTAACCATCTGTTACGGCGCCTATATGAGTGAAATCTTTCGGGCCGGGATTCAGAGCGTCCCCAAGGGACAAATTGAGGCGGCCCGCAGTCTGGGGATGAGCAACGGGCAGACGATGCAGCACGTGGTTCTGCCCCAGGCAGTGCGCATGATTCTGCCCCCGGTGGGGAACGAGTTCGTCTCGCTCCTCAAGGATTCCTCCCTGGTGAGCGTGGTGGCCGTCTCCGACATGACCCGCCGCGGCCAGGAATTCATGGGCGCCACCTTTATCACGCTTCAGACCTGGGCGATGGTGGCGCTCCTGTACCTGGTGATGACGCTGTTCTCGGCGCGGATCGTCGCGTGGATCGAAAAGCGCGTGAAGTATGAAAGGTGAGACAATGGAAAATCCAGCCGGCGCGGATCCGATTATTCGCATTGACAAGGTGGCCAAACGGTTCGGCGCCTGTGAAGCGTTGCGCGGGGTGAGCCTCGCGGTGAACCGCAAGGAAGTGGTGGTGATCATCGGCCCCTCCGGTTCCGGAAAATCCACCCTGCTGCGGTGCATCAACCGCCTGGAGGAATACGATTCCGGGCGGATCACGGTCGACGGCATTCCCTTGGATACCGCAAAAAACATTAACGCCGTCCGCACCGAAGTAGGGATGGTCTTCCAATCGTTTAATCTGTTTGCGCACCTGACCGCGCTCGAAAACATCACGCTCGCGCAGCGGATCATCCGCAAACGCAACCGCCGCGAGGCGGAGCGGGTGGCCCGGGAACTCCTCGAGAAGGTCGGCATCCCCGAAAAAGCCGATTTTCGTCCGGCGCAGCTTTCCGGCGGCCAGCAGCAGCGCGTCGCCATCGCGCGGGCGCTCGCGATGAATCCGCGGATCATGCTGTTCGACGAGCCCACCAGCGCGCTGGATCCGGAGATGATCAACGAAGTGGTGGAGGTCATGGAGAAACTGGCGAACGAGGGCATGACGATGGTGGTGGTCTCCCACGAGATGGGATTCGCGCGGGCCGCGGCCGACCGAGTATTGTTTATGGACGAGGGTCAGTTCATCGAAGAGGGAACTCCGGATGAGATGTTCGGACATCCGAAGCAGGAGCGGACGAAGGCATTCCTGGGGAAGGTCCTACATATTCACAATCAATAATTTAGATTCTTTGTTAAATTACGGATGGGTTTAGGCTGCCGTGATTGAAAAAATGTGGCCTCGAAAATGAATAAAGGTGGCCGCTAAAATAAATAAATGTAGCCGCGATCGTCGATCGCGGCTACAGACCCCGCCATGGATTTCACCCTGCGAATGGTTATTTCTTTTGCAACGCCTGTTCGAGCGCGGCGGCGGCGCGCTCCGCAGAATCCAGCCGCAAGCTGAGCGTCAGATCGCCGCGAGTCCGTTCCGTCACGCCGCGCACAAGATCCGTCGTGCGGCGCAATCCGCCCGTCAGCGCGTCCGGGTAATCCAGCGTCACCAGCAGCGAATAAATATCGTCCATAAGTCCCAGCAGCCGTTCCGCTTCGGCGTTGCCGCCGCGGCGCAGCATGTCCAAGGACCGCCGCCGCAGCTCCCCGGCCGCCTCGCCCAGACCGTTGAGGTAGGGGGCGATGTCCACTCCCAAATCCGCCGCGCTCGGCAACGGAAGCTCGCCCACCAGCGCAAAGACGATGCTCGCCTCCGACAGCTCCTTGAGCGCGTCCTGGGTGTATCCGGCGAAGTACAAGTCCGGATAGTCCGCGAGTCCCTGCTGCATCTCCTTGGCCTGGGTGCGGGCCTGGCGCAGATTCTCCTCGGCCAGCGCGCGCTCGTCGCGGTGAACCGCGCGGATGGCCAGCGACGAGTAGCGGATGACGGCGCGCGATTGTTCGAGCGCGCGGTCGCGGGCCGTGTTTTTGGCACGCAGCAGCGCGTGCATCTGTTCGCCGATCGCGTCCAATCCTTGCATCGCGCTACCCTTCTTTCGGAGATTCCGGAGTGGAGTCTCCGGTCGGTTTTCCGAAGAGCTGTTCCGCGAGCGACGGCCCTTCCGGCATGCGGATCTCGCCGAATTGTTTTTCAAATTTGGCGAGGTTCTCGCCCAGCGCGCGGTGCAACGCCTTGGCGCAAAGGGGCGTTAGGATCACCCGCGCACAGATCCGCGCCTTCGGCATCGCCGGCAGGATCCGCGCGAAGTCGATCACAATCTCGGCCGGCGAATGCGCGATCAGCGCCAGGTTGGAGTACACCGGTTCGAGGGTTCCCGGCAGTTCGATCGGGATCGGCCGCGGTGCGGCCGGGGGAGTTGATTGCGGTTCGCTCATCGCCACCTCGCAAAAGGGCGGAGCATTGCTCCGCCCTTGCTGTTTTAGAAGGGTATTTCCTCTTCCGTTGTCGGAGCTGGAGCGGCGCCGGTATCGCCGCCTTCCCCGCCGACATCCTGCTTCTGGCCGAGGAAACGCACGGTCTCGGCGTTCACTTCGAAGGAAGCGCCGATTTCGCCATTTTGCCGTTTGAACGTGCGCGGCCCGCCGGTTTGACGGTCACAAACCAGGCGTCCTTCGACCAGAACCTGCCTGCCTTTGGCAAGATATTGTTTGCACACTTCCGCCTGTTTGCCCCACACGGAAATGCGGAACCAGATGGTCTCTTCCACGTTTTGCCCGTCCGAACCCGTGTAGCGGCGATTGCTGGCAACCGAAAAGGATGTCACCGGCTGGCCGCCGGGCGTATAACGCATTTCCGGATCTTTGCCCAAATTTCCCACCAGGATGATTTTATGAAACATGGCTCCTCCCCTTGAATTTCGTTTTCCCTGCCGGCGCGGCAAAGGGATGAATGGATTCTACCCTCGAAAAGAGAATTTTCAAAGAAGACCGGCGGGTTTAAGCGGAGGGATCGGGTTGGATGGAGCGGATCCCTCCTCAGGTGCCCCCTTCGCCGGGGAGCAGGGTGTTTTTTTTCTATCCCCCTGGCGGCTTTCGGCTCGGGCTCTATATAATGAAGGCGGAGGGCATTCCGAATGACCTACGTGGAAATCATGCGTCGCTTGAAAGCCGGTGCCAACCCCGCCGGTCTGGAAGGGATGGCCAAGTTTGGAATCCGAACGGAACATGCGTTGGGGCTGTCGATGCCGTTCCTGCGCCAGACCGCCAAATTCGCGGGCGTGGATCACGCGCTGGCGCTGCGACTCTGGCAAAGCGGGATCCATGAAGCGCGCATCCTCGCCGCGCTCGTTGACGATCCGGCGCAAGTGACGTCGGCGCAGATGGAAGATTGGGTGAAGGATTTCGATTCGTGGGATGTGTGCGACCAGGTGTGCGGGAATCTCTTCGACCGGACCCGCCACGGCCGGCGCAAGGCGGCGGCATGGACGAAAAGGAAACCGGAGTTTGTCCGGCGGGCGGGATTTGCCCTCATAGCCGCGCTAGCCTGGCATGACCGACAGGCCGACGATGAACTGTTCCTCGGATATCTGCCGCTGATCGAAAAATACGCCTTCGACGAACGCAACTTCGTCAAGAAAGCGGTCAATTGGGCGTTGCGCAACATCGGCAAACGCAACCGCTCGCTTAACCGTGCGGCCGTTGCCTGCGCCCGGCGCATCGCCCGCCAGGATTCGCGCGCGGCGCGCTGGGTGGCCGCGGACGCGATCCGGGAATTGACGAATCCGAAAACGATAGCGAGAATACAAAAGCCATAAAGGCTGTCAGGACAATTGAGGATTAGCTGTCATAGTGGGAAAGGTTGGTATTAAAGGGGATGATCGGTGGGCGGAGTCCGATTTCAAAAAAAGAATAGAATGGTTCATCCAAATACTGAATGATTTATTTATGTGGAGGACAACATTGAAAATTGATCGCACTTTTCCTCATCTCTATGGTGTTTTATTCATATTACTTTCTGGCCTTTTTATCGCTCTTTGCTCGTCTTGCCAGAAAGCAAATAATCTTTGGCAGGCGAAGGAAAATGCCAGCAATGCAACCACTTCACCTTTTTCATCTAGATTAACCAGGGCACCAATATTTACTCCATCATGGACTAGGTTAATAACCAGTCAGGCGACCAATACCCCAATTCCGATCCCTTCCCATGTGGAATTACCGGAATGGATTAAAGATCCTGCATTCCATGATGTTCTCCTGACGGTGTTTCCAATTAAGGAATGGGAATACAGATTATCACTTCTTAATATTACAACTTTGGAACGATTTGATTTTCCTATGGAAGAACCTTTAGGGTTCTTTTGGATAGATTATTTCCATATTGGTTATATTACAAAAAACGATCATCGGTTATTGATTGTAGATTTGACAAATGGAAATATCGATCAAAAACCATTGTATGAGAATGCACTCCAATATTTAACCTTCCATGGAAGTGAAAATCGAATTGATCCCCTTGGAATGGAATTGGTCGGCAGTCCGTTGGCTGATCCGGATTATTTATTATTCCTCAATAATGATGGGAATCTGTCTCCTCATAAACGATATTATTATATTCGGGATGAAAATAATTTTGGTCTGCCTTATGCTTACGTTGATCTGGAAGATGGGAAAAGAACGGAAATTTCCCTTCAATGGGGGGATGATAAGCCTCATAGTCAAAATGTTCTGGACATTGCATGGTCTCCGACGGAAGAAAAAATTGTCGCAATGATTTTAGGCAAATTACCCGATAATAGTAATGGGAATTATAATGGAGATACTCTGGCCATTGTGGATATAAACAATGGGCATGTATTGCATTCTTATCTTCAAAGAGATATAGCTTCAGTTCATTGGTCCCCGGATGGAAAAAAATTATTATTGGAAGCGGGTTATGATTATCGAGGGGAACTTAGGTCCATTCTCAATCCACCGGCATACATTATCGATGTCAATGGCGAAAAAACTGTATCCTTGGAAAAAATAAACAATATGTTTATTACTCATGCACATATGGAAGAAAGTTTGGGATTATTTCAATGGTCAACAAATGGAAAACAAATATTATTTGCGTATGATAGCCGGGATTACAAACAGGGTAATGAGTATAACCAGTCAAGTATTTGTGGCTATTCAATAATGAATGGCAACGTTCGTTGCCTAACAGACAATATCACGGAAATTCAGGGCTTCAATATAATGGATTTCATGCCATCATCAGATGGCCGACATTATTTAATTACATATGGACAAAATCTCCCTTTCTACGCCTACTGGGGGGATTATTTGGGAGTAATGTCACCCGATGGATCTGATTTCCATAAAATATTGGAAGATGCCGTTGGCGCACTTTCCTTGAATGAGATGCTCTGGCGTCCAAAATCATAATCAATATTGAGTTTATTTCGTTACTTTTGACAAATCATGAAATAGACGAATCTAAAAAGGATCGCGTGGAGTAAATCGTAAGGGGGTCTGCGATTTGCCCCCATGGGCAAATCTTGATAAGCAATTATATGGATCGATTTTTATCCCCCTCACCCTCACCCTAACCCTCTCCCTGTAGGGGGGAGGGAAAAATTGTGAACCAATAGAAGTTAGTTCTCACTTTCCTCGTAAGGGAGAGGGGCTAGGGGAGAGGGGCATTCCCCCGCCGCCGATAATTCGGTGATTTTATTCCGGATAATGCCCAACACTGTCGCCAAATCATCTACCACTTGATCATTTAAAAACCTGATCACTGTATATCCACCCGCCTGCAGCCAGGATGTTCGTTCCAGATCATGCGCGGCCCGGTCCGGCTCGGCGTGCGAATCCCCGTCGATCTCGATAATTAATTTTGCCTGCGGACAATAAAAATCTGCAATGAATCTATCGATAGGGTGTTGCCGCCGGATCTTCGGACCCAGTTGATGGTTGCGAACGTGACGCCAGACCTTCGACTCGGCGGGAGTGAGAGGATGGCGCATATCCCGCGAGCGCTGAAGAATGGGTGGGTAGATTCGATGGAATTTGTCACGAGCCATATGGTTTCACCCCCTAATAGAAATCATTTTCTTGCGCGTAAAATTAACCGGTAGTTTTTTATCCCCTCACCCCAACCCTCTCCCCTAAAGGGGAGAGTTCGAAAGGTTCTTCCCCTCACCTCAACCCTCTCCCCAAAGGGGAGAGTTCGAGATGTTCTTCCCCTCACCCTACCCCTCCCCTACGGGGAGAGGGCAATACCTTGGACCGATACAAATTGGTTTACCCCTCTCCCTGTAAGGGAGAGGGGTTGGGGGAGAGGGTCATTCCCTGTTTTCCACCGCCTTTTTCGCCATCGCAATGAATTGTTCCACCGGTATTGCGCCCTTGTCCTCGCCGCTGCGCAACCGAACCGCCACCGCGCCGGCGGCCGCTTCCTTGTCGCCCATCACCAGCATGTACGGGATCTTTTGCATCTGCGCGTCGCGGATCTTGGCGTTCATGCGCTCGGTGCGCACATCGACGCTCGCTCGAAGGCCCGCCTGGCGCAGTTGATCGGTAACCTTCTGCGCGTATTCGTTGTGGCGGTCGGCGATCGGGATGACCATCGCCTGGACCGGCGAGAGCCAGACCGGAAAAGCGCCGGCGTAATGTTCGATCATCACCCCGAAGAAGCGTTCCATCGAGCCGAGCAGCGCCCGGTGGATCATGTAGGGCTGCTCCTCCTGGCCGCTTTCGTTGACGTAGTGGAGGTGGAAGCGCGCCGCCTCGTTGAAATCGAACTGGATCGTACTGCATTGCCATTCGCGGCCGATGGCGTCCGCGATCTTCAGGTCGATCTTCGGCCCGTAGAAGGCGCCGCCGCCCTCGTCCAGCGCGTACTCCAGCCCCGAGCGGTCGAGCGACTGCCGCAGCGCTTCGGTGGCCGCTTCCCACTGGGCCGGCTCGCCCACCGATTTCTCCTTGGGCCGCGTGGCCAGGTAGGCGTGGAACTCCGTGAAGCCGAAGGAGCGCAGAATGTGCAGGCAGAAGGAGAGGGTGCGGTCGATCTCCGCGGGCATCTGATCCGGCCGGCAGAAGATGTGCGCGTCGTCCTGGGTGAACCCGCGCACGCGCATCAACCCGTGCAGCACGCCCGGTTTTTCGTAGCGGTAGACGCTGCCCCATTCGGCGTAGCGCAGAGGGAGCTCGCGGTACGAGCGCAATCCGGAATTGTAGATCATGATGTGGAACGGGCAGTTCATTGGCTTGACGTAGTACGTTTCGTTGTCCATTTCCATCCCGGCGTACATGCTCTCGCGATAGAAATCCAGGTGCCCGCTGGTTTCCCAAAGATGGCCGCGCCCGACGTGGGGGCTATCCACCAGATCGTAGCCGCTCGCGAGATGTTCCCGTTTGCAAAAGTCCTCCATCAGATAGCGGACAAGCGCGCCTTTCGGATGCCAAAGCACCAGCCCGGGTCCGACCTCCGGGTTGAGGGAGAAGAGATCGAGCTCTTTGCCGAGTTTGCGGTGATCGCGCTTCTTGGCCTCCTCCAGCCTCCAAAGATATTCCTCCAGGTCTTTGGCTGAATTCCAAGCGGTGCCATAAATGCGCTGCAGCATCGGACGCTTTTCGTCGCCGCGCCAATACGCGCCCGAGACGTTAAGCAATTTCACTGCGTCGGGATTGATCTGCCCGGTGCGCTCCACGTGCGGCCCGCGGCATAGATCGGTGAAGGTGTCGCTGGTGTAGATGGAAATCACCGGCGGCGCGGTCAGCGGGTTTCCGTCTTCATCGGCGGCGCCGTGCTCGAGACCTTCGATCAGCTCGAGCTTATACGGCTGGTCGGCGAACAACCGCTTGGCTTCCGCGGCGGAAAGCTCGCGGCGCACGAAGAGGTGGTCGCCGCGGATGATCTCGCGCATCCGGCTCTCGATCTTGGCCAGGTCCTCGGGGGTGAGCGGGCGCGGCAGATCGAAATCGTAATAGAACCCGTCCTCGATCGGCGGACCGATGGTGATCTTGGCCTGGCCGGGGAACATCTCCATCACCGCCTGCGCCATCACATGCGATGCGGAATGGCGCAGCCGGTAGAGCGGCGTTTCTTCGTATTTTTCTATTTTTCGAATTGGCATGATCGCCTCCAATGCCATCCCATCCGCCCTCTCCCTTCCCTCCCGCTCCTTCCCGTATCACGGAAAGGAAGGAGAGGGGATAAGGGGAGGGGAAGGAAGGGGTGGTTAAAAAAAATTCGCCCCAACGCTGGGGCGAAAATCGATCGCGGTTCCACCCAAATTCCCGCGCGGTGTTTGCGCGGCTCTGGCAGCCGCTAACGGGGCTGAGGCGTTCTCCATACTCGGCGAAACTCCGCCTTTCCGGTTCAAGCCGCCGGGGGGTTTTCGTTTGTCCGGCCGGAGAAAAAATTCCGTTCGGACGATCCTGCGGACTGCGGAGATTTCACCGTACCCTTGAGGGGCATTCTCCGCTCTCTAAAATCCGCCGGGATCCTACTCGTCCCGGTGATCGCTTTGGTTATAAGATTGCTTGCGGCGATCATTCTACCATGATGCGCGGGAAACATACAGAAGAGGATCAGTCCACACTCTCGGCGGCGCGCAGATTGCCGGCCAAGCGGCCGATCGCAGGCGTTTCCTCCGACCGTCGGAGCGAGGGGGAACGATTCGCGCTAGGCCGTGTAAGAACTGGAAGTGGCCGTGCCGCTGCCGCCTTTCCAGCTGGTATGGAAGAATTTGCCGCGCGGCTGATCGATGCGCTCGTACATGTGCGCGCCGAAGTAATCGCGCTGGGCTTGGAGCAGATTGGCCGGCAGCCATTCGCGCCGATACCCGTCGAAGAAGGCCAGGGCGCTGGACATGGTGGGCACCGGGATGCCGTTTTGAACGGCCTGAGCGATCACGCGCCGCCACATCGGCTGCGCCGCCTGGATCTGTCGCTTGAAATACGGATCGAGCAGAAGATTGACGAGGCCGGGGTTGCGGTCGTACGCTGCTTTGATCCTCCCGAGAAACGCCGAACGAATGATGCAGCCGCCGCGCCACATCTGGGCGATGCCGCCGTAATTGAGCTTCCACTGGTGTTCCTGGGCCGCGACGCGCATCAGCATGTACCCCTGGGTATAGGAAATGATCTTCGACGCGTAGACGGCCTCGCGCAGATCGTCCACAAACGCTTTGGCGCCGCCGCGCAGTCGCGGATCGGGACCGGAAAGCGCGCGCGAAGCCGCCGTGCGTTCGTCCTTGAGCGCGGACAGCGACCGGCTTAGCACAGCCTCGACGATCATCGTCAGCGGGACGCCTTCTTCCAGCGCGGCGATGCTCGTCCAGCGTCCGGTGCCTTTTTGCCCGGCCCGGTCGAGGATCTTGTCGACCAGCGGCCGGCCGTCTTCGTCTTTTTGGTCCAGGATGTCGCGCGTGATTTCGATCAAATAGGAATTGAGCTTGCCCTTGTTCCACTGCGCCAGGATGGCGTGCATGGCGCCGGCGCTGAGCCCGAGCCCCTCGCGCAGCAGATGGTACGCTTCGCAGATCAACTGCATGTCGCCGTATTCGATGCCGTTGTGCACCATTTTGACGAAATGCCCGGCGCCGTTTCCGCCCACCCATTCGCAGCAGGGAGCTTCGCCGCCGTCCGGGCGCTTCACCTTGGCCGCGATCGCCTGGAAAATAGGTTTGACGTGCGGCCAGGCGGCGGGCGATCCGCCGGGCATGATCGACGGTCCGTGGCGGGCGCCCTCCTCTCCGCCCGAGACGCCGGTGCCGATAAAGAGCAAGCCCTTGGATTCGATGTACGCCGCGCGGCGGATGCTGTCGGAATAATTCGAATTGCCGCCATCAATAATGATGTCGCCCGGTTCCAGCAAGGGGATTAACTGTTCGATAAACTCATCCACGGCCGGACCCGCCCGGACCATCAACATCACCCGGCGGGGCCGCTTCAGCAGGGCTACCAGATTTTCAACCGAACGGGCGCCGACGACCCGGGTGCCCTTGGCGCTTCCGTTAAGGAATTCGTCCACCTTGGACAGGGTGCGATTGAATACGGCAACCGTGAACCCATGGTCGTCCATATTCAAAACCAAATTCTGGCCCATCACAGCCAAACCGACCAACCCAATATCTGCGTTCGCCATAGCGTAGATCCTTTCGAAAGATACCACAGAGATTATTTTACAGCCCGGCCGCCTGCGCATTGGAATCCGCAGGAATCTTCTATCAGGATCAAATCATGCGGCAGGTGGTTTTCGCTTGTACCCCGCCTTGGCGGGGCGCTGACGAAACGGATTCCTTATCGCCTACGGCGCGGAGGAGTGGGAATTCCAAGCGATAAGGTTTACTCAGGCATGAAAATTCGGATCGGCCGTTGCCGTAAATCATCCGCCGTGGGGTTTGAGGCGCATTCATTTATTCCCGGGGCAGCTTCGTCGACGCAAGGTAAATATGGAATATCGATTGTTGGCAAATCGTTTTTCCGTTAAATAAAAGGGAGCCGAGCTTGCATCAACTCCCGAGTCAAAGCAGGTGGGCGGTATAGGGCTCGAACCTACGACCTCACGGATGTCAACCGTGTGCTCTAACCAACTGAGCTAACCGCCCAAGCGACGGGGATTTTACCGGATTTTAGCGCTCCCCGCCAGTGGAATTCATCCCTTCGGTCTGCATAAAAACCGGCGGGTTTAACTTCACCCGTATATGCCTAGGGCGTAACCGTAATGCTCTTGATCAGTTCATTTAACATCACGATCGACGGATTGAAACTTTTCGGCAGAACGGCGTTCAAATCGGCTGTCTTTTGCGCGTAGTACGCCGTGGCGTCGCTGTTGATCGCGGTCCAATCGGCGCTGGAGGTATCGTCCCCGTTTTCCAGCAGGCCGGGATGCGAGATCGGCAGGATGATCGACACCCAATATTTCCCGTCGGTGGTGAGCCCCTGGAAGGAGAAGAACATTTCGTGATTGGTGATGGGATACGTCATTTGGGCGTATTCGGTAACGTACCGGATGCCGCGCCCGTTTTGGAAGTTTATCACCGCGTATTGGGCGAAGAACAGCTGGCGCGCGTATTGGATCGGCAGGAGTGGGAGATCACTGCTGCCGGGAGCCTCGCCCGCGATCAGCGCTTGCAGGGAGGCAACATAAGTGCTGATGCCCGGCAACACCAGGGTAAACTTGTCAACGGGAAAAACGGAGATGACCGGTTTCATAAACCGATCGGCAAGGATGTATCCCGCCAGGGAAACCTTTGTGTATTGCGGGTTGGTGCCAATTCCCGTCGGGCTGATGAACGGGGGGATGGTTTCGCACAGGACGCTCGAGGCCAGGCTGGGATCCAGATAAAAAGAAATCTCATTGCAGGTGGTATTGGTCGTCGGCGCGGTTGTATTGGTCGCGGCTTCGGGGGCGATCGCAGTCGGGGTCTTGGTCGGCGGCTGACCACTTTCCTGCGTGTCCGTCGCGGTCTTGATCGGTTTATGATTTCCGGCCTTTGTATCCGTCACTCCCGGTTGGTAGGTTACACCCTGGGGCGCCGGGGTCGTAAGATTGCATCCCAGGATGATGATCGCCAAAAGGACAAAGCACAATACATAACGTTTCATGGCTCCTCCTTGAACGGAGTCATTATACATGGATTTGAAAACGCAATCCGACGCGAGACAACCCTCGGCCGATGATATACTCGTCGGAGAATGAGGCCGGGTTTGAAAACGCGGATTGGATTATTGTTGATCCTCCCCTTCCTCTGGCTCGCTCCGCTGCTTGGTGGAATCGGGCAAATTCATAACGCTCCCGGCGCGGAGTTCTCGGATCTCACGCTCGCTCACGGACCGAGCGCCGAATTCCTGCGTCAATCCCTTGCACAATACGGCCAGCTCCCGATGTGGAATCCGCACACGCTGGGCGGCGCGCCCTTCGCGGCCGACCCGCTGTCCGGGATCTACTATCCGCTGTTGTGGCTTGCGCTCGTGATTTCCCCGCCCCTGGCTTTCAACATCCTCTTCCTGCTGCATCTGGCTTTCGCCGGGGCGGGAGCGTTTCTGTTGGCGCGCGAGGAAGGCGCTTCGAATGCCGGCGCGCTGCTGGCGGGGGTCGCCTTCGGCGGATTGCCGAAGTTGGTCGCGCATGTCGCCGCCGGGCATCTGACGCTGGTGTTGGCGGCGGCCTGGACTCCGTGGCTTCTGCTCGCGGCGCGCCGCGCGGCGCGCGGCGGAGGTTACCGCGCGTGGTCGCTGGCCGGTGTCCTGGCCGGCGTCATTTTCCTGGCCGATCCGCGCTGGATAATCCCATCTGGATTATCCGCCGTCGGTTTTGCTTTTTTCTCCGCCAGAGGCAAACTTGCGCCGGCGAACGTGCGCGTTCGAATCCTTGACTGGCTAAAATATTTGTTGGTTTTCGGCGCGTTCGCCGCGGCGGTCTCCGCCGTGCTTGCGCTGCCCATGGCCCAATTCGTCTCGCTCTCCACCCGCGCGCAACTTTCGGGCGCGGAAGCCGCCACGCAATCGCTGCCTTTCCTTTCGCTGCTGGGTCTGATGTTCGGAGGATTGGGATCTTCGCTGGAATGGGTTGTGTATCCGGGAGCTGTCGTTCTCGCGCTGGCGGTGTTCGCTGGTTTCCATCATATCATCCGCCCGCCGACTTCCGAGGAAAATTTGGAGAATAATGAAAGCGGGAGTTTCGGTTTTTGGATCCTGCTCCTCGTTATCGCAATTTTCCTTTCCCTCGGGTCCAATCTTCCGGGGTTTGCGGGTTTGATCGGCGCGCTTCCCGGCGCCGGCCTGCTGCGCGTCCCGCCGCGGTGGATGTTCCTGGCCGGCTTGGCTCTGGCGATGCTCGCCGCGCGCGGACTGACCGCGCTCGAGAGGAGAACGGACCGGAGAGGAATAATCAAAAAGATCGGTTTTGCATTGGCGGCAGGCGGTGCGGTTCTCGCCGTTACCTCCGCCGCGATGAAATTGCCTCCGGCCATCTGGCAGGATGGGTTGATCTGGTGCGCGGTTGGCGGCATTCTCTTTATTGGGTTCTTCTCGAGTTGCTGGATGCCGCGCGCGGGCGCCGCCCTGATCTGCCTGGCGGTGATCGATCTTGCGGTGGCGGATTTCCGTTTGATCGATCCGCATCCGGCCGTGGCCGAACCGGCCGGGCTCGGTGCGGCCCTGTCATTTCTGGAATTGAACGGCGCGGGATACCGCGTCTATTCCCCCTCCTATAGCCTCCCGGCTTTGGATGCCGTCACCGCCGGTCTGCGTTCGCTCGACGGCGTCGACCCTTTAATCCTCCATTCCACCGAGCAAACTGTTTCCGCGGCGGCGGGAGTTCCGGCGGACGGGTACTCCGTGACGCTGCCGGCCTTCGCTTCCGGCCAACCGGCGGTCGACAATCAAAACGCCATTCCCGACCCGCGGCGACTGGGGCTGCTCAACGTCCGCTATGTCGTTTCAGCGTTTGCGATTCCCGGGGCGGCGCTGGACCTGCGCGAAAAAGTGGGCGGCCTTTTCCTCTACGAGAACCCGCTGGCCCTGCCGCGCGCCTGGGTGGCGGAAACGCTTGCCGGTTGGGACCAGCCGATCGAAAACCGGGAAGCGCGGGTGGAATCCGAAAGCCCGAACCGCGTGACCCTCACCGCCGAGGGGCCGGGTTGGCTGATCCTATCCGAGGCGGCCTATCCCGCCTGGCGCGCGACGCTGGACGGTAAGCGCGCGGAATTGCAGACAGCCGGCGGGTGGTGGCGCGCGGTGGAGATCGGGCCGGGCGTGCACCGGGTGCAGATGAGCTATGATCCAACGCTATCCTGGATCGGCGCGGGCGTCACGCTCTTCGCGCTGCTTGCGCTAATGGGAGTGCGGCGATGGGCAAAGTGACGCGCGCCGAATGGCGCTGGGCGCTGATTTTTGCAGCCTTGGCCATGGCGCTCCTGACGCTGCCCTACCTGATCGCCTACCAGACGCAGGGAACGGAATCGCGCTTCAGCGGTTTTCTGTTCGGCGTCGACGACGGCAACTCTTACATCGCCGACATGCGCCAGGGCGCGGACGGCGCGTGGCTGTTCCGCGATCCTTACACTAGCGAAGCGCAACGCGGCGAGCTCGTCTACCTGCCGTATCTTCTGACTCGGCAAACTGGCGGGCGGGGCGGCGCTGCACGATCAACTGGTCGCGCTGTTCCACCTGGCGGGAATCCTCGCGGGCATCGCGATGATGCTGGCGGTCTATCGCTTCCTGGCATGCTATCTGGAGAGCGTTGCGCTGCGCCGCTGGGGGATGGCGGCGGTGGCGTTCGGGGGAGGATTTGGGTGGCTGCTGGCCCTGCGCGGGATATATCCGCTCGAGCTCACCTCGCCCGAGGCGTTTGGCTTTCTTTCGATTTTTGGAATTCCGCATCTCGCGGCCGCGCGCGCCCTGCTGATGCTGGCCCTGGCGTGGTTCGTCACACCGCAGGGGGCAGGCAGCACCCGCCGGCAGGGATTGAAAATCGGCGCGGCGCTCGTCGGCGTTTGGTTGTTTCAGCCGCTTACGGTAATCGTGGCTTGGGCGGTGATGGCGGCGGCGGTGACGCTCTCGATCCTGAAACGATGGATCCTGCGCGCGGCGGACGGGAACGCGGTCCGCGAGGAATTCGCGCGGGCGGGGATCGCCATCGCGGTCACCGTTCCGTTCATGGCGTATTCCTTGCTTTCCCTCGCGCTCGATCCGGTCCTGCGGCAATGGAACGCGCAAAACGTGCTGCCCTCGCCCCCCTTCTGGCAGTATCTGCTTTCCTACGCCGTGCTGCTGTTGCCCGCGCTGGCGGGCGCCTGGCTCGCCCTGCGCGCGGACCCCCGCTGGCTGCTACCGGTCGGATGGGCGTTGATATTTCCGATCATGGTTTACCTTCCGGTCGGGGTGCAGCGCCGGCTGGCGGAAGGCTTCTGGGTCGTGCCGGTTGTCCTGGCGCTCTTCTTTATAGAAAGGAAAGTGACGGGGCTTGCCCGCCGGGCGGCCCTTTCCGCCGCGATGGCCCTCATGCTTCCGGGGGCGGCGCTTTTCCTTGGCTGGGCGTTTATTCAATCCGTGGCCGACCCCGCGCCAGCCTTCGTGCCGGTTGCCGAGGTGCGCGCTTTCGATTGGCTGGATGCGAACGTCGCGCCGGGTGTTTTGATCCTTGCGGACTTTAACGCGGGGAACGCGCTTCCAGCCTATGCCGACCTGGTGTCCTACCTCGGGCACGGACCCGAGACGCTGAATGGCGCGCAAAAGCTGGCGGTGGTCCAGTCACTCTTCGACGGCGCGCGCTCCATCCAGGAGCGGTTGATCGCGCTGGAGCAATCCGGCGCGCGCTACGTGCTGGCGGGTCCGGAGGAGAGTGCGCGGATGGGAATCTCCTTCCCCGGATGCCGGTTGGTGTACAGCGCCGACGGATGGGAAGTGTGGGAAGTCCTGCCGGAGGATTAACCACGGATGACCCGGA
The DNA here is from genome assembly GCA_963780865.1 of uncultured Chloroflexia bacterium. Lineage (GTDB taxonomy): Bacteria > Chloroflexota > Anaerolineae > Anaerolineales > RBG-16-64-43 > FEN-1073. The sequence goes on from CAWADT010000025.1 coordinate 34,463, forward strand.
TGGTGACCACGGATTACACAGAAGAATTACACAAATGGATTACCTCCCCCTTTTCCCATCCCCATTATGGGGAGGGGAAAAGGGGAGGGGTCTTCAAAGCGGATTCCCCGATCGTGCTCCGCACTGGGGGCAAGCATAGAAAGATACGAATGTTTTCCAATCCGTGAAATCAATTTCATCCGGAAAATCCGTGGTAAAGTCTCTTATCAACGAAAAAGGAGGCCGCCATGCAATACCGCGAATTGGGACGCACGGGATGGAAAGTTTCCGCAATCAGTTTCGGCGCCTGGGCGATCGGCGGCACCTGGGGCTCGGTCCAGGATTCCGAATCCCTGGCTGCGCTGCATCGCGCGCTCGACCTGGGGGTCAACTTGTTCGACACCGCCGACGTCTACGGCGACGGCCATAGCGAGAAGCTGCTGGCGCGATTGCGCCGCGAACGGCACGAGCCGTTCTACATCGCCACCAAGGCCGGCCGCCGGCTGGACCCGCACACGGCCGACGGGTATAACAAAAAGAATTTAACCGCGTTTGTCGACCGCAGCCTGAAAAACCTGGAAACGGAAACCCTCGATCTGCTCCAGTTGCACTGCCCGCCGACGGATGTGTATTACCGGCCGGAAGTGTTCGGCGTGCTCGACGATCTGGCGAAAGCGGGCAAGCTGCGTTTCTACGGCGTGAGCGTGGAAAAGGTGGAGGAAGCGCTGAAAGCGATCGAATTTCCGAACGTCCAATCGGTGCAGATGATCTTCAACATCTTCCGCCAGCGCCCCGCGGACCTTTTCTTCGAACAAGCCCGGCGGCGCAAAGTGGGGATCCTGGCGCGCGTGCCGCTGGCTTCCGGGATGCTCACCGGCAAATTCACGCCCAAAAGCTCTTTCGAACCCGACGACCACCGCGCCTTCAACCGCCACGGCGAGGCGTTCGACCGCGGAGAGACCTTCTCCGGCGTGGATTACAACGCGGGGTTGCAGGCCGTGGCGGACCTGAAGCCGGTTGTGCCTGCCGGGATGACCATGGCGCAAATGGCGTTGCGCTGGATCCTGATGTTTCCCGCCGTCACCTGCGCCATCCCCGGGGCCAAGCGGCCGGCGCAGGTGGAAGAAAACGCCGCGGCGGCCGACCTTCCGGCGCTCTCCTCATCGGCAATGGAAAAAATCGCCTCGATTTATGACCGGCAAGTAAAACCGCTGGTTCATCCTTACTGGTAAAAGCGGGCTTCCTTCAGGTTGAGGAAATCCCCGCAGGCTGCGGCTCCATGGGGTCGAGAAAAAAAATCGCCGGATCCAGTAAGCGGATCCGGCGATTTTTATTTTGATGTTTCCGGGCGATCCGTCCACTATTTCACTGAAGCCAATCCCTTTTCCTTCAACACCTGGTTGAGCGTCGTGAGGTCGTTAATCCCGGTTAGGTCGGGTTGAGTTTTCAGGAACCCCGCTTCGAAGGCCGATTGCGCGCATTTGGCCAGGGACGCGCTGATCGGATCCCAGGTCGGTTTCATCCGGCTCCAGGCCATCACAATGACGTCGGAGGAAAGCGCTTTGCCGGTGAGCTTTTGGATTTGGGCATTCATCAAGGCTTGGGCGTCGCCGGGATTTTCCAATTCCCATTGCGTGATCTCCACGTGCGCACGCAACCAGGCCTTGACCGCGTCCGGATGGGCGGCGAGGAATTTCGTGTCGACGATGATCACCGCCGTGGTGAAATTGCCGCCGGGCCACAGATCGCGTTCATCCACAAAAACCGTGCCGCCGCCGTCGACCACCAGCCGGCTGGCCCAGGGTTCGGGGACCCACGCGCCGTCGATCTGCCCGAGGCGGAACAGGTCCAGGATCGTTGCGTTATCGGTCGGATCGATTTCGACGTCGCCGCCCTGATCCTTGGTTTTCAGTCCATGCTCGGACAAATAGCCGCGCAGCGCCACGTCCTGCGTGTTTCCCAGTTGCGGACTGGCCAGCTTCTTGCCCGCCAAATCCGCGGCGGTTTTGATGTTCGCCGCGGGGCGCACCACCAGCGCCGCGCCGCCGGTGGTCGCGCCGGCGATGATCCGCAGCGCCTTGCCGTCGGATTGGATGTATCCGTTGATGGCCGGGTTGGGGCCGATGTAGGAAAGGTCGATCTGTCCGGCGAACAGGGCTTCGATGACGGAGGGCCCGGCGTTAAATACCGTGGTCTGGATCGTAACGTTGCTGCCCAGCGCCTTTTGAAAATCCCCTCGGGCGACGCCGATCAACGCCTGGGAGTGGGTAAGGTTGGCGAAATATCCCACCCGCATGGTGAATTTTTCCGACGGGGTGGAGGGTGTGTTTTTGCAGCCGGCTAAAAATAGAATTACCGCCGGAAAAAGGATGCGAAGAAATAATTTATTTTTCATGCTCTGCTCCCTCTCATTGACTAATACACGACTAATTTAGTCGTGTATTGGCTTATGAAAATTATATCCCCTTTCTTTTTTTTGTCGAATGTCAATGGACCCGGTTGCGGCGAACAGGGGAAGCGGAAACTACGCTTTCCAGCGACGCCGCCTCCATCGTTCGCGCCGTATTGTCTCGTATTTGGAGGAAGATACTCCGAAAATGGCACTGCTTTTCCTGAGTGCAGGCTTCATATTGATTTACCGAGACGCAATTGATCGGGGCCAGCAATCCGTCGAAGTATCGCACCACTTCGCCCATGCTGATGGCTTCGGGTTTTTTCGCGAGGCAGTAGCCGCCTTTTTTTCCGGGGATGCTTCGAACCCAGCCCTGGGATTTTAAATCCAACATGATGTGCTCGAGAAATTTTTTCGGGACGGCGTTCTGCCGGGCCAGTTCGCCGATCGGAATCGGGCCCGCCTCGCGGTGGTCGACGAGGTAGAAAAGCGCACGCAAAGCGTAATCCGTTTTTTTTGAAATTTTCATTTTTGGACCGGCCGGGTTATATAGGCGACTTAATTGGTCGTTATTATATTACAAATTGAAACCTCTGAAAATCATCCTTCGTCCGGAGCTAATCCCGCGAGGAGCGCGGGACGGCCCGCCCCGGTTAGCCCGCCGTGCGGGCCGGGGGCGCTCCGAACTCGCAACAGCCCTCGCCAAGAACGCGAGGGGAGCCGCGCGGCTAAAAGCCGGGCTTTACAGCCGGATTTATTTTATCCCTGCGCCCCCGGCCCACCCCGCCGGGGCGGGCTGCCCTCGCGCTTGCCCTTGCGCCTGCCCTTGCGAAGCGAGGGAAGCGAGGGAAGCGGGGGAAGCGGGGACCGGCGCTGTTAATAGTTGGGGGATTTATCCCCCTGACGAGCGGACTTATTCAGAAGTTTCAAATTAATAGATGTCAATGCCGAAGGATCTGATCCATCCAGGCTGCTTGGGAATCTCAATCCGGGTAAAAAAGGAGAAGGAAATTCCCGCCGGAGATAACTATTCAATGTATCGGGACTAGGCTACCGGGGAATTGTCGCATCGACCCATTCCTGCGGGGAGGAGAAAAATAAAAACCCGGGGCTTTGACCCCGGGTTCGGATCGATTTTCAGCAAACTCGATTCTAATTAACTTTCACCCAATCAATCACAAGCGAGTCCGAGGGCAAAGTAACCGGGAATGGATTCCAATCATCGGCTTTCACCGCGGAGACCCAGCTCCCGGTGAGGTAGGCCAGCATCGAGCTGCTCGGAACTCCAAACCGGGCGGTCGCCACCGCCGATATGGTGTTCCTCGCTGCCGTCCGGGCGCATCACCCACAACGAAGCTTTACCGTCCGGCGCGAGTTCGGCCTGGTCCGAAGCCGCCAGCCACTTTCCATCCGGACTCCACGCCAGATGGTAATTACCGATGTCCCCTCCGCCGAGGAGAGTGTACCGATGCAACAAAGTGACTTGCAATGTGTCCCAATCGAAAACGGCTACTGCGCTCCATCCGTCGGTGCCGGCCTGGTCGCCGAAGAGCTGCCAGGCGATCTTGCGGCTGTCGGGGGACCAGACGGGGTTGGCGGCGATCCGGAATTTTTCCTGGAACGATTTCGGCGGAAGTGGCATATTGCCGCCGCTGAAGTTGTAGACCCAGGGGACTCCGGCGCGGTCGTAGGCGATCGACTGGCCGTCCGGGGAAAGCGCGGCCGGGGAAGTCGATCCAATCTGATCGTCGATCACAAGGTAGTTCATTCCGTCTGTTTTCACCGTCGCTAGGTATCCGGCCATGGGTTGAATGTTGATTTTAAGTTGGTAATGAAAAACGATGATCCCCGGTCGGGCGGGCCACCACTGATAATCTGTTTCGACCTTGTCGTTGGTTCTGGTCAGGTTGATATTTCTGCCCGTCGCCAAATCTGTCAGCCAGAGGTCCCCGTTTTCACTGTATACCACCTGCTTCTGATCGGGAGACAACCGCGGATTTGATTTGGCGCTGAGTTGTTGCAACTGACCGTCGGCTTTAACGATCCACAACCCCTGGTTCTCCGCGCCGTTGCCGCTTCGCAGATATACCAGTCCGGGCAGAGGAGCGGCGGGTGGAAGCGTGACGGCGACGGTCGGGGCGGCTGTGGGAGTCGATGCTTGAGTGGGAGGCGGCGTATCCGTGGGGGCGGCCGCCGTAGCGGTGGGCGAACTCTGGGACCCGAGCAGTTCCGGACTGGCGGTGGGCGTCCCCCCGCAGGCGGTAAGCATGACCACGGTGAGTGGCAGGACAAGAAAACGACGCGGATGGATGGGCATGGCATTCTCCTTTCCGATCGGCGGCACCGTAAACAGGCTTGCCAATAGTTCGCCGGCGCCGCTTGCCGGAACCCTGCTGGGATTATAAACGAAAGTCATCCGGCGAGGCGGGGGAATGTGGATCGGGGCGCTTGCCTGCCCTTTGGAAACAGGGTATACCATAATGCATGACGCCGTCCGCCGCTTGGGAGCGCACGAAGAATTTCTTTTCGCGCGTGGATCCTGCTTATGGGGTCCTGGTCGGCGCGTTGCTGATCCTTTTTTGGCCCGTCCTGGCCGGCGCCCGCGTTATTTTTTGGGGGCTGCCGCTGCTGCAGTTTTACCCCTGGCATGAGATCGCCAAGCAAATCCTCTTGAGCGGCCGCTTGCCTCTCTGGAATCCCTGGGTGGGAATGGGGGCGCCGCTGCTGGCCAACGCCCAGTCCGCGCTGCTCTACCCGCCGAACTGGCTGCTGCTCGTGCTTCCGGTCGATTACGGCCAGGGGATCCTGCTGGTGGCGCACCTCCTGTGGGCCGGCATCGGCATGGTAAAGCTCAGCCGCAAACTCGGGATCGGCTTCCTGGGGCGGACGATCGCCGGGCTGGCGTTTATGCTCTCCGGTTACCTCGCGGCGCGGGCGTGGTTCCTTACCATCAACGCCTCGGTCGCCTGGCTGCCATGGATCCTCCTGGCCGGGGAGGCGGCTCTCCGGCAGCGGAAGGGCATCGTCGCGTGGCCGCTCACCGCGGCACTCTGTCTGCAATGGCTGGCCGGCCATTGGCAGACGGCCTGGTATACCTGGTTGATCCTCGCGGGGTGGATGGCCGTGCGCGCCTTCTCCCTTCGCCCGGCTGGGAAGCAGGTGCTCCTCGCCATGGCGCGGCTGCTGGCCGCCAGCGGACTCGCCTTCGCGCTCGGCGCGGCGCAGTTTCTACCGACGGTTGAATACTGGTGGACTTCGCAGCGCGCAGGGGGCGCCGATTCCGCCACGGCCCTGGCCTATTCGTTTTGGCCTTGGCATTGGATTACCCTGGCGGCCCCAAACTTTTTCGGAAATCCGGCGCACGGCGATTACTGGGGGTTCGCCAATTATTGGGAAGACGCAGTCTACATCGGCATTTTGCCGCTGAGCCTGGCGGTGGCCGCGGCGGTCAACCGAATCCGCCGCAAGGGGATCGCGGATTTCCCCTACGGGTACCTGCTCGCGCTGCTCGGACTGACGGCCATCCTCGGGATGGGCAATTGGACCCCGATCTTTCCCTTTCTATTCCGCTCCGTTCCCACCTTTAATTTATTCCAGGCTCCGGCGCGGATCATGCTCGGCTGGGTGTTTGCGCTTTGCCTGCTGGCCGCGGCCGGCGCCGAGGGCTGGGTCCGCGCGCAGGAAACTTCCCGCCGGGGGCCGGCGAATCTCGGGGTGATCGCGGCGGCGGTGGCGATCGGCGGCGTCGGGGCGGGATCGCTGAGGTTCATTCCTTCGACGTTTGCTCCGTCCATCCTCGCGGCCGGTGTGTTGGGGCTGCTCATCGCTCTCGTGTGGTGGTTAAAAATCGAATCCCAAACGCGGCCGCGGCTGGCGCGGATCTGGCCGGCGGCGGCTGTCGCGCTCGTCGCGCTCGACCTGCTCTTCGCCGACTCCGGATTGGTTCCCGCCGCCTCGCCGGATGTCTACCGGGCGGCCAACCCGGCCGGCGCGGAAATCGCCGCCGGCTTGAATGGAAGCCGCCTCTTTATGCCGGAGAACATTCGCTACCGGCTCATGTACAGCCGGGCGTTTTTGTTCCGCACGTTTTATGGGCTTGCGGATTGGATGGACGTCCGACGCTGGGAACTGCCGAACGTCGCCTGGATGGACGGACTCGCATCGGCGAACAATTTTGATTCCTTTGTTCCCGCGCGCTACGCCGCGCTCGTCGACGATGTGGAGAAACTTCCCTCGCCCCAGCGGGAGCGCCTGCTCGGGATGATGGACATCGGCGCGGTTTGGGAGTGGCCGGCGGGGGAGGATTCTCCAACGCTAAGCCCTCTTGGCGGCGGAGCGAACCGAGCGTGGGGCGTGTGCAGCGCGCGCTGGATGATCGGACCGGAAGAAGCCCGGGCGGCGCTGATCGATCCGCAGTTCGATCCAAAGCAAACGGTGATCCTGGAAACCGGGCGGGGGGAGGAAGGCGCGCCGTGCGCTTCGCCGCCTGCGGTTGCGCTGGAGCCTTCGGACGATCCAAGCCTGGTGAGGGTCGACGCGGAATTTCCGCAGGGTGGATTCCTGGTGCTGGCGGACGCGAGTTATCCCGGCTGGAGCGCGTTCCTCGACGGCCAGCGCGTGCCGCTGCTGCAGGCGGATTACGCTTTGCGCGCGGTCCGGGTGCCCGCCGGAAAACATGCCGTGGAGTTTCGCTACGAGCCGCTTTCTTTTTTTGGGGGATGGATTCTCTTCCTTGCGGTCCTGCTGATCGCATCCGCCGCCGGATTGTGTCGGCGGCTGCGAAAATCCCAGGCCGGTGGCCCTGTCTCTGAAGCGCAAAGAGAAGAAAAGCCGGTATAGCTGTTATTCGCCCGGTCTGGAATCTAAGTTTGAACAGATTATCCCATTTACGATTGGTGCGGCGGAGGGGAAGATGAAAACAAAACCTTTGGCTTACGACGTTCTGGCCACGGCCTGGGGCCCGGTGTATGTGGCCTGCACCGAACATGGTCTGGCGATGGTGCAGATGGGGGGCAGCGCGGCGTCTTGGGGGAGGCAACTGCGAAAAGCGTTTTCGACATCCGCGGAAAAACAACCGGCTGCCGTCCGCAAGGCGGCCTCCCAAATCCGCGAATATCTTTCGGGCAAGCGGAGATCGTTCCACACGCGGATCGATTGGCGCGGCATGAGCCCTTTCCAGCGCCGCGTGCTGCGCGCCGCGCTACGTATTCCCTACGGGCGGGTGTCTACGTACGGGGAGATCGCGGAGGCGATCGGTGCTCCGCGCGCGGCGCGCGCTGTGGGCCGAGCGCTGGGCGCCAACCCGATCCCGCTCGTCATCCCCTGCCATCGCGTGATCGCATCCAGCGGCTCCCTCGGTGGATACAGCGCGGCGGGCGGGGTGCGCGTGAAGCGGAAACTGCTGGATCTCGAGTCCGATAAATAAAATAACCACGGATTGCACGGAAAATTAGAAAATTCCGTGCAATCCGCAGTTTCCTCGGTGTAATCCGTGGTGATTAGAACCGGGTTGTCGCCCCGCAGTACGTGCAGTGAATCTCCGTTTGCCCGCGGAGGATCGGCGCAGAAAATGCGCCGCCGCACGAGGAACACTTGGTCGGCGCAGACCGCAGACGCTGTTTTTCCTCTTCCGAAATCGGCTCCACCCGGCTCTTCTCGATCTCCCCGTCTTTCACCCGTCCGACGGTTGCCTGCCACAGGTTGCAATCCTGGCCGTCGATATGAAAGTGCGCCTTGCGCACCGGCGCGCCGGAAGAAAAATCGAAATCGAGATGATCCTCGTGGCCCATGAGTCCTTTTTTGCTGGCCAACACTCCGGTGACATCCGGCAGAGCGACCGCAAGCAGCGCTTCCTGTACTTTTTGTTTCTCGGTGGCGATGAACAGCACTTTCTTGGTGGCCACTTCCTCTTTCCGCTCATACGCCAGGCGCTGATCGGTTAGGTACAGAATCCCCTGAACCGCCGGTTCCCCTTCGCGGTCCCACTTGGCTTTCACCGCCAGGACCGGCGTCTCTTCCGCCAGCCATCCGATTTTGGATTCCGCGGCTTGATCCATGATCCAGGAAATCTGCTGAAGGTGTTGCTCGAGCGCGCCGAGATCCGACGCCATGGTGCCGAACATTCCCGCCACCGCTTTTTCGGCGGCGTCGGCGGCGCCCTGCAGCGTTTCCAGCGTGTTCTCCACCGGGGGCAGCACGGCCTGGGCGGCGGCGGGGCTGGTGGCCCGGGCGGAGGCCTGGGCAACGTCGGCTTCGGCTTGAGCCACCCGCGGTTTAAGGGCGGCCGACTCGCTGACGATGGATTGCATCACGGCCGGTTTCAAATCCGCCCAGCGCCTGCGAAAATCCAGGCATTGCGGTTCGAGATCTTTTTCCCAGGCGTAGCCGCGTTCCCGGACGGTGCGCGCCAGATCGAATACCCGGTTGGCCCGGGCTTCCACGTCGTCGGCTTGGTTGCGCACGGAGGTGAGCAGCGCTTTTTGTTGAACGTCGGCCAAAGTGCTTTTCAGATTGTCCACCCTTCGGCGCACGTCTTCCATCGGATCGGGAGCAGAGGATGCGGTCATTGTTTCCTCCATAGAGAAGGATAGTATAGCGGAAAAATGCAAACCGCGAATCAAAAAGCGATATAAATAATAATCCGCGGGAATCATGGGCACGGAAGGTATTGCGTTTGGGACGGGTAACGCGGCCGGAGCAGTCCACTCGAATTCGGAGCCGGGTCCACAGGCGCGAGGAGTTCTTTTTTTCGGGGAGACGCGTGGCCTTTTGGGCGGAAAACCCTCGGCGTCTTTAAATGCCTCAGTTTGCCAAATTAAAATAACCGTGCGGATCGACGCGCACACCGTCATAGATCATTTCGAAATGCAGGTGGGGACCGGTGGAGTTCCCAGTCGATCCGCCCAGCCCGATTTGGCCTCCGCGTTGAACGGTATAACCGCAGCCCACATCGATCCGACTAAGGTGGCCGTACACGGTTTGCCAGCCGTTGCCGTGATCGATGACCACGAGGTTGCCGTAACCCCAGGTGTTCCATCCTGCGTAGACTATCACTCCACGGTCTGCGGCGTGCACAGGTTCGCCCAGGGTGAGGTATAGATCGATGCCGTGATGGTAAGCTGTGTAATTGTTCCCGATGATCCAATTGCTGGCGGTGGGCAGGAACCAGGCGCCCGTGCCGGCGGATCCGCTGTAGACTCCGGTGCATGCGCCCGGCCCGCCGAAGGTCCAATAGGTGCCGCTCGTCGAGCGGACAACTTGAGGCTCCCACTCCTTGAATTCCCGGTGGCCGCCGGGAATGACCAGACGGGTTCCGGGAACGATCCCTGGATTTTGAATGTCGACGGTCGGCGCGAGATCATTCCCCGGCCAAAGAATGATGTCTTCCGGTGTTACGCCGAAGGCGCCGGCCACCGCATCCAACCGGTCTCCCGCCTGCCATTGATAATACAACCCGTCGACGGGCAGGATATAAAGCACCTGCCCGGGAACGATGATCTCCGGATTGTCTTTTAATACGTCGTAGTTAGCCCAAAGAATGGTTTCGGGTTTGATCTTGAATTTGTCGGCGATGGCGAAGAGGAAGTCACCCGATTGCACGGTATAGGTAATCACATCCGCCCGGAAATCGGCGGGTTCGGTGGAACCCGAGGTGATCAACCGGGAGAGGTAAGGATTCAAATTCGAGCGGCTCACTTGCGGGAGGGGTTGAGCCGCCTCCTCGGAAGCGAGGGGCGTTTGTCTCGCCGCCTTCCCCTCCTTGGAACCGGACAACCACGAGCTCACCGCGGGCCTGGCCAGGACGGCCACCGTAACCAGGACCGCGAGGATCGTGAAAAAGCCGGCCCATCGAAGCCAAGGTTGGCGGATCATCGCCGCCCAAGAATTATTATTTGCCGCCCGGTCGCTTGATCCGGAGAGAGGGGTTGTTGCCGGTTTCGCCGCTTCCGGTTCGATATCGCGTTTTATTTTTACTTTTGAATCCATGGAATTATTCTAGCACATCCGGCAATTGGCCTAGATTAATACTTGAATATTGATCGACATTGCGCCCGAAAAATAGTATTTCCGCAATATTCTCTGCTTAAATTGTTGTCGGGAGAATCGGGACCATGACGAGAACCGATGTACGCGGATTACACGGAAAGGGCGCGGAATGCACGAAATGAAAAGGGAGTTTTGCGGGATTGCTATTCTTTCCGGTTTGTTAATGCGCAATCCGTTTTATTCCGTGAAATCCGCGTACCGAATTAATTCTTGGGAAGACAACGTTCATTTCGCACGCGATTATTTTTTATTCCCAATCCGGGAGCGGAGGTACGCCTCGATAAAACCATCGAGCTCGCCGCTCAGCACCGCCGTAGTGTTCCCGGTCTCGTACTCGGTGCGGTGATCCTTGACCATCTGGTAGGGATGCAGCACGTAGGAGCGGATCTGGCTGCCCCATTCGGCTTTGATGTGCTCCCCCTTGAGCGCGGAGATTTCTTTTTCCTGCTGCTCGTTCTGGAGGTCGAGCAGGCGGGCCCGGAGGACGCGCATCGCGTTCTCGCGGTTCTGGGTCTGCGAGCGCTCGTTTTGGCAGGTGACGACGATGCCGGTGGGCAAATGGGTGATGCGAATGGCGGTTTCGTTCTTCTGCACGTTTTGTCCGCCCGCGCCCGAGGAGCGGTAGGTTTCGATTTTTATGTCCGCCGGCGGGATGTCGATTTCCCCGGCCTGTTCGAGCTGCGGGTAGACTTCCACCAGCGCGAACGAAGTGTGGCGGCGGTTGGCCGAATCGAAGGGCGAGAGCCGCACCAGGCGGTGGACTCCTTTCTCGGCCTTTAGGTATCCGTAGACGCTCGGCCCCTTGATGGAAATCGTGACGCTCTTGATCCCGGCTTCTTCGCCGGGCATGCGGTCCAGGATTTCCGTGTCGTACCCGCGGCGCTCGGCCCAGCGCAGGAACATGCGCTCGAGCATCTCGGCCCAATCCTGGCTGTCGGTCCCTCCGGCGCCGGCGTGGATCGAGAGGAACGCGTCGGCTTCATCGTATGGTTCCGAAAGCAGCGCTTCCAGGTCCAGGCGCGCCACTTCGGTCTCGATCTCGGCGGTTTCCGTCTCCAATTCGGCGAGCATGGATTCATCGCCGAGCGCGGCCAGCTCGAGCGCATCGCGCACCCTGCGCTCGGCGCCGCGCCACTCGGCCACTCGGTCGCGCAGAGCGGTGAGCTCGCGCATGAGTTTTTTGGCTTCGTCGGGATTGTTCCAGAGAGCGGGATTGGCCGCCCGGTCTTCGAGCTGTTTCAGACGGGTTTCTTCGGAGGCGAGGTCAAAGACTCTCCAGCAGGTGGCGGAGTTTGTCGCTTACGGTGGTCAGGCGCTGCACAAGATCGTCGAAAGTTGACATGGGTATATCCTCGAAAAAATGGGAACTCGGCAAATTGTAAGCGGGATATCGCCAGGGGGCAAGCCCTTGGTTGGGCTTGGATTGGAACTCGAGGAATCATTTTTGTGTCCAGGCGGATTCAAATGGACTCAACAGCTTCGATCCGGGCTTTGGAAAATTCGAGTAGAATTTATATCTGTCTGACCGAAACCTTTTTTCCGATAATTCCAAAGACGTGTGTTCAGCCACCCGATGGAAGGATACAATCATCGGCCGTCGGATTTCTAAAAGTGGATTTTTGAACGCGAGAATTTGAACAGGCCGTCGTTGTTTGGAAGCAATAGTAAATCGGATCGTTAAGGAGGATCGCATGCTATCCAACCGCATCAATCGTCTAGCCCCGCCTCCCCGGCCGGTTCCATTGCGGATTGCCATCTCCGCCATGTTCGGGATCACGGGTTGGATGGGAGCCATATTCCTAATCACTGGCCTCGCGTTTACGCTGGTTTTCACGCACGGCTATCATCCGGTCGACGAAATACGCCTGGCGGCTTCGCATACAACCGCGCAGGGGAAAATCACCGCCGTATCCGATACGAACTCAACCGAAAACGACGTCCCCGTTTATGCGTATACGTTCGCTTTCACCACGAACCGGGGACGGCAGGTGACCGGTGAAAGCTACACAACCGGGGAGCGTTGGTCGGTGAACTCCCCGGTGATCATTGAATACGTTTCCGGGCAGCCAGCCATTGCGCGGATTTAGGGAGCGCGGGCCTCCACCTTCGCGCCGTGGATTCTATTTGTCCTGATTTTCCCCGCCGTGGGCGCGGGGTTGTTCGGATCGGCCGCGATCGGCGGTTGGCGGGAGGTGATGCTCCTGCGCCGCGGGGAGGTGGCCGACGCGAAGATCCTGGGGACTCGACCTACGGGCGTGACCGTGAACAACGTACCGGTCCTCCTTTATTCCTACGAGCTCCATACCGCCGCGGGGGAGACGTTCAACGGTTCGTCCAAAGCTTTGCCCAGCGACCGGCTGGGCGACGAGGAAAACGAACCGGCGTTGTATCTGCCGGCGAACCCCGATAACTCGATCCTGGTGGACGCCATTACCTTGAAACGGCCGTTGGACGTGGAGCCAACAAACGGGCAGTGGGTATCTCAAGGCGGATCCATCAGTGCTGTGGTGTACATTCTCGTATGGATCTGCGCGATAATACTGATTGGTTATGGTTTTTTGAGTACATTGGGGATCCTGCGGTAAACCCGTCGGAGCTATTCCCTTCTATAGTAAGGAAATGATATAAGGACAGGATTTACAGGATTTTCAAGATTATTATTATAAAATCCTGTTCATCCTGTAAATCCTGTCAAATAACTCCTCCCTGCCCTCCCCAAATCTGTTGCAAAATAACTTCTTTATGTCAATTCTTACTACATAGATTTGGAGCGTGGGGTCAGCAGCCCGTCGAGAAACGACTGCGGATCGAACGGCGCCAGGTCCTGCGCATGCTCCCCCAGCCCGACGTAGATAATCGGCAGCCCGAGCTCCGAACGGATGCGGAAGACGATCCCGCCTTTGGCGGAACCGTCGAGCTTGGCCAGGATCACGCCGTCGGCACCGACCGCTTCGCGGAAAGCCGCGGCTTGGGTCAGCGCATTCTGGCCGGTGGCGGCGTCCAGCACCAGCCAGGTGTGGTGCGGCGCGCCGGGAACGACCTTCCCCAGCACGCGGCGGACTTTTTTAAGCTCCTCCATCAGGTTATAACTGGTATGCTGCCTTCCGGCCGTATCCACGATCAGCAAATCCGCCCGGCGGGCAAGCGCGGCCTGGGCGGCGTCGAAGACCACCGCGCCCGGATCGGAGCCGGGGGCGCCTGTGATGATGTCCACGTTAAGCCGCTGAGCCCAGGTTGCCAGCTGCTCGGAAGCCGCGGCCCGGAAGGTATCCGCCGCGGCCAGCAGCACCCGTTTCCCCTCGTGCTGATAGCGGTCTGCGAGCTTCGCGATGGATGTGGTTTTACCGGACCCGTTCACGCCGACGATGAGGAAGACGGTTGGCTTGGAGCTGAATTCAAGCAGCGCGGGGGATTCCAAAAATGCGGAGAGGAATTCGCGCAGCGCCCGGTCAAGGTCCGCCCGCTGCAGCAAACCCTGTTCTTTTACTTTGCGCTGAAGAAACTCGATCGCTTCCTGGCTCAGCCGCGGGCCCAGATCCGCCTGGAGCAGCAGCGATTCCATTTCCTCCCAGGCGGCGGGGGTGATTTCCGTCGCGCCGAGAAGCGCAGCCACGCGGCCGAAAGCCGCGCGGCGGGTGCGGTCGAGCGCCTGTTTCCAATCTCCGGGTGCGGTCATCGCGGGGATTATACCCGAGCCGCGTGTCGGAATTCCGCTTAATGGCGCGCTGTGCGGCATGATACAATTTCCCGCAGGATGAGCAATATCAATCTTCCCTCGAACGCTTCCCCGCATTCCTGGCCGATCCGGCTGATCGTCCTTTGCCTGATTCTGTTCGGATCGGGCATCGCGGTGGGGTACAGCGTGAGGGATTTCATCTCGCAAGGGGGCGTGAGCATGGCATCCAACGCGGAGCTGGACGCCAGCGTCAAGGACGATCCGTCCTGGGGCCCGGCGGGCGCGAAAGTCACCATGATCGAATTCGGCGATTTTGAATGCCCCTTCTGCAAACAATGGTATGAAACGGTCTACGAAAAACTTCAGTCCAATTACGGCGATAAGATCCGCTTTGTCTTCCGCGATTTTCCGCTCACGTCGATCCATCCCGACGCAAAGCCTGCGGCGGTTGCCGCGAACTGCGCCGGCGAGCAGAGCCGCTATTGGGATTACTTCCAATTGTTGTATGGCGGCGAAAAATTGGGCGCAGACGTTTATCAAACCTACGCAAAGCAATTGAAGTTGAATCTATCGTCCTTTAATGGTTGCCTCAAAAGCGGCCGGTACGACAAGGAAATCTCGCTCGACACGCAGGACGGGGAACGGATGGGGGTCAACGGCGTGCCGGCATTCCTGATCAACGGCAGACTGATTTCCGGCCTTCAGCCGTATGCGACGTTCCAGCAGGCGATCGACGAGGAATTAAACAAGTAAGGGAATGCAGTTTGCATTAGGTTTGGGTACACGGAAAACACCGAAGCAACCGAATCCACGGAAGGATAAAAAATTATTCCTAATGTAGGTGAATTCCATGTCTTGGTCGGTGAATTCGGTGCTTTTTCGGTGTAATCCGTGTACATCTTTGCAATTCTTTTTTCAAATCCCTCTTTTTTTCTAGATTGTCCCTTTTTGCCCGTTGGCCCGATACAATCTATAGAACATGAAAGCTAATCCCGTTTCCCATCCGGAGGATTCGAACCAGATGCGCAAATCCCTGCCGGCCGAATCGGTTGAGCTCCCGGCCGCGGAGGAAGCCGCGTTGATCGACGCGGCCCGCCGGGATCCGGAGGCGTTCGCCGCGCTCTACGACCGTTACGTGCAATCCGTCTACCGGTACCTCCATAGCCGGGTCGGTTCGTCGCGGGAAGCGGAGGAGCTCACCGCGCAGACGTTCCTGGCCGCGATCGAATCGCTGCCGCGTTACGATCACCGCGGACTATTCTCCGCCTGGTTGTTTTCCATCGCGCGCCGCAAGGCGGCCGATTTTTTCCGCCGGAGGCAGCCGCTGCCGCTCGAGGTAGCCGAGGAGTTTCCATCCGAAGCGGATCTCCCCGGCGAGGCGGACCGCGGCGAGCAGATCCGAAAACTCGCGCGGTTGGTCCGGTCGCTGGAGGAGAACGAGCGCGAGTTGATCCATCTGCATTTCACGGCCGGGCTGACCTTCGCCGAGATGGCTTCGCTGCTGGGGAAGAAGGAAGACGCCGTGAAGAAATCGGTCTACCGGCTGCTCGAGCGGCTGCACGGAAGGATGGAAATGCGATGAATGATTACTTTCCCCCTCCCGAATTCCTGCTTCAAATAGAGTCCGCAGTAGCGATGACCCCTCCGCGCGAGGAATTCACCCGCGGGTTGCGCGAAAGGTTGAGGGTACGCGGATTCGCGCTCCTGGCCCGCAACAGGATGCGCGTCCGCCTCGCGTGGGGGCTCGCGGTCGTCCTGGTTCTGTTGGCGGCGGGCATATTGATCGCCGGTCCGCAGAATGTTGTTTCCGCGTTGCAGCAAATCCTCGGCTACATCCCCGGCATCGGAATCGTCCAACCCGGTTCGATCCGGGTGCTCGCGGAGCCGGTGTACGTCACCCGCGAAGGGATCACGCTGACGCTGGAACAGGTGGTGGCGGATCCGTCGCAGACGATTGTCGTCTATAAAGTTGAAGGGCTTCTCCGTGGCGGTGGCCAATTCCAATGGCGAGGGCGGTCCGGTCTGCGCTGGGCCGGAAGTGCTGAGACTCCCGAACGGAATCGAGCTTTCCAATTCCGGAGGCGGCGGCAATGGATGGGGGTCGGGTTACCGCAGCCGCCTTGAGTTCGCCGCCATGCCGCCGGATGTAAATGAAGGAACGCTGGTGGTTCCATGCATCATGGACATGCCGCCGGGCAAGGCGCCGGAGGATTGGAGCCTGCCGTTCCGGCTCAAGCCCGCTCCGGCGGATCTGACCGTCGTGCCGGTGCTCGAAATGCCGACGCCGACGGTTGACCTTTCGACGCCTTTGGCGACTCCCAGCGCGGCGACAACCGAAACGTACGGAATCGTTGTGTCGCTGGAAAAGGTCATTCCATTGGAAGATGGGTACGTTCTGCTTGGAAACCTTCGGGCTTCCGACGAGCGCTTTAGCCTTGCCGGCGATCCCTTCGGGTTTACGGTCACCGACGCCGATGGAATGCAAATACCCGTGCAATGGGATCAAGCCGACCTTCCCATGACGCAAACCTACGATCCAAGCATTCTTCCCTTCGCCTACCGGATCCAGGGAAAATCCTTCCGCGGTCCGCTGACTCTGGCATTTACCTCGATGAGTGTTTACCTCAATAACCCGGTTCGGTTTTCCTTCGATACCGGTCCGAATCCGGCCGAGGGGCAATCATGGAAAATCGACCGCGAACTGGATATTTTGGGAATTCCGGTGCGGTTGGATTCGGCGACGATGATGGATTTCAACGGGACGCCGGCGTTTGAGCTGGCGTTGCAGCTTCCTCCTGCGTTGCGTTCCCTGCAAATTGGGTTGGAGGATAGCCCTGGAATTTGGAAAACGCCTGTGCCCACCGGCTCCGAGGGCGGGGGTGGCGGCGGGGGCGGCGGGACCGGTGGGTTTAACGCGGCGGGCGAGTTGCTGGCCTACGTTTTTCCGGACGGTCAGATCGTGGGCGGGCGGATCAATCTCACCGTCTACATGGCGGATATCAACGGGGAATGGAGCACGACCTGGAACCCGCCGATCGTGGCCGGCGCGCCGACCGCAACGCCGCAACCGCAGGCCTGCCTCACCCAGGCGAAGTGGGATACGCTGTCCGCGGCGCCGTCGGTTCCGGCCGGCCTGGGCGGAACGATCCTGACGTCGCGCGGCGCCGTCGCGCCGAATCCTTCGCTGTTCCTTTCCGGGCTCGACGGAAGCGGCGAAAAGGGTTTGCCATTCGGCGACGGATCGCTATCGCCGGACGGTGGGAAATCTCGTCTACGCCGGCGCGGACAACCGGATGTACCTCTACGACGTGGCGAGCGGAAAGTCGGCGCCGCTCACTCCGCCCGGCGTGACCGGGGATCACCCGTTGTGGTCGCCGGACGGGAAGCGGATTGCGATGAATCAATTCCTGGAAAATGAACACGTTGTGGTGATGGACGCCGACGGATCGGGGTTACGTCGCGTGACCCGCGGCGTGTCGATCGAGTTCCTGGTCGGCTGGTCGCCGGACGGAAAGCAGGTTTTCTATATTCAGCTAGGCGATGGAGGAAAATATTATTTGCACTCCGCGGACCTCGAGACCGGAGAGGTAGCGGATTTCTTTTCGATCGGGGGGAAGAACCCTTCGCCGACGGTTTCGCCAGACGGCCGGTGGGTGGCGTTTCTCGAATCGGGTTTCGGCGCGCCGGCGGCGGACGTCTACATTGCGCGCCTCGACGGATCGGACCGGCGCCTGATGACGCACCTCGATACGGGGTCTTTCTATGCGTACGCGCCGATGTGGAGCCCGGACGGCCGCTGGCTGGCGGTGAGCATCCAGAAGGCGGACGCCTTGCAGCCCGGCGATCCGGCGATTGCGCTGATCCAACCAGATACATGTGAAGCGGTGATGCTGCCGAATGTTCGCGGGGAAATCCGATCGTGGATACCGTAACCCCTCCCACCCTCCCCAAATCTGTGACGAAATTTTTTCTAGAAGCCGATTCTTCCTTCACAGATTTGGGGAGGGGTTGGGGTGGGGAGGGTAGCCGGACCCTCGGCGGTTTTTCGGGGGGAAGGCCGGGAGGGGTTATTCCGTTTGTGATTCCGCGCGCACCTTCGTCAGCGAAAGCCCTTCGCGTACCCAGAATATTGCGCCCAAGACTGTAATCGGCCCCCAAAGCGCCGCGTGCAGCACGACGGTATAGGCTGAAGCGATGGCCTTGTCCACGCCGTAGGCCTCCAGCACGGCGATGCCGGCCACCTCGAACATGCCCGATATATCCCGGCGCGGAGGGGATGATTGTGATCAGATTGGCGATCCCGTTCATCAGCATCAGCGCAAAGAAGGAAACGGTGAAGGGGAAGGCGTGCATCAGAAACCAGTATTTGCCGGTTTCGAAAAGCCAGATCAGGATCGACGTAAACAGGATCATCAGCACGTCGCGCGGCGAGCGCAGGGAGCCTAGATCCCTCGAGAAGACGGTCGGCAATGCCTTGTACCGTCGGACGGAAGCGGGAGGGAATGAAATGGCCGATCAGCCAGGCGACCGCCCGTGCCGTGATCGCGGGGAACATCGCCGCGAGGACGAAAACGATCAGCGCGCCGAAGAACAGGATCGTGCCATAGATCGCCAACTGCGTGATCGTGCCGGCGATCGTGGAACCGCTGCCGGCGAGCCTCGCCAGCTCGGGAAGGTTGACGAAGATAAACAGCATCATCACCACGGCATCGAAGGTGCGTTCAACGAATACGATCGCGAATGATGCGCTGAACGCGACGCCTTCCTTCTTTCTAATTAAATACGGCCGCAAAAGAAATTCGCCGGCCCGGGCTGGGTAGATGTTGTTTCCCATGTACGCAATGCAAACAATTGGGAAGAGAGTGCGCACTGGGACTGCCTTGATCGGCCGCATGAGGTAATGCAGACGCCAGGCACGCACCGCCACGCCCACAAAATAAATAGCGATGGCGGGAATCAGCCAAAGGTACTGGGCGCTGCGCAGGGAACTCCAAAGTTCAGCCCAATTCTGTTTTAGGATTAGGAAATAGTACAAACAGACCAGGCTGATGAGCAGGCCGACCCAGAACTGCCAGCGTTTCATGCGAAGCTCCTTGCGCTTAAATGGGTGGTCGTGTAGGGCGAAGCCCGTATCCTTGGCCCGCGAACCGCAGAGCGGGCGAGACCACATTCTTCCATCCGTAAGTATTATTCAATTTGTGGAATGGCGATACCTTCTATCGGAAACCTTGCCCATTTTCGAAATGGATTGTACCATTCAGAATAGGAACCGGAATGAAAACCAAACCCAGATTGCTCGTCGCCACGACCAACCCCGGTAAGCAGCGCGAATACCGCGAATTGCTGCGCGAGGTCCCGGCCGAAATTGTCTTTTCGAACGATTTGGGGATTTCGCTCGAAGTGGAGGAGGACGGCACGACCTTCCGAGAGAACGCGGCCAAGAAGGCGGTCGCGCTCGCGCGCGCGTCGGGCCTGCTCGCCCTGGCGGACGATTCCGGCCTGGAGGTTGACGCGCTCGGCGGCGAGCCGGGCGTGCGTTCGTCGCGCTACGCCGGCCCGGGGGCGGACGATCCACGCCGCCGGGCGTTCCTTCTCGAAAAGCTCCGCGACATACCGGCGCCGCGCAGGGCGCGCTTTGTCTGCGTGATTGCGATCGCGGCGTCCGGCGGCGGCGTGTTCTATGCCGAAGGCGAATGCCGCGGGGAGATTACGCTTGCCGAGCGCGGCGCGAACGGGTTCGGATACGATCCGGTCTTCCAACCGGAAGGATTTTCCCGGACGATGGCGGAACTGCCGCCGGAGGAAAAAAACCGGATCAGCCACCGGGCCCGCGCGGCGGAAGCGGCGATTTCCATCCTGCGGGAACTTTTTATCGGCAAGGAAAAATAGTAGACAGGATTTTCAGGAATTAAAAACCCCTCCCTTCCCTCCCCAAATCTGCGAAAATGGATCTTCCATTGGCTGTCTCATTCAACGCAGATTTAGGGAGGGGTAGGGGAGGGGAGGGGTGGGGCGAATATGAACGTCGTTACCGGCTCGTTTGGATACATCGGCCGCCATATCACCGAGCGTTTGCTCGCGCGCGGGCAAACCGTGCGCACCATCACGACCCATCCCGACAAACCGAATCCATTCGGAAGCGAGGTCGAAGCGTTTCCCTATGTGTTCGACTATCCGGAGGATTTAGAGGCTGCATTGCGCGGCGCGGACGTGCTCTACAACACGTATTGGATCCGGTTCGAACATGCGGGAATGACCTTCGCGCGCGCGTTGCACAACACCGCCACGCTGTTCGCATGCGCCCGGAAGGCGGGCGTAAGGAAAATTATCCACCTCGGCGTCACCGGCAGCTCGGAAGGTTCGCCCCTGGCCTATTACCGCGGCAAGGCCGCGCAGGAGCGTCTGCTCCGCGAATCAGGCGTTCCATACGCCGTTGTCCGGCCGTCGCTTGTTTTCGGCGATGGGGACATCCTGGTTAATAACATCGCCTGGCTGATGAGAGTTTTCCCCGTGTTTCCGATCTTCGGAAACGGACGATACGAGGTGCAGCCGGTGCACGTGGGGGACGTGGCCGATATCGCGGTCTCGTGCGCGCTGGCCCCGGATTCGACCGTGATCGATGCGATCGGACCGGAGCGATTTATTTTCAAAGATTTCCTGCGGTTGATCGCGAAACATATCCGCCCCGGCATCCTGTTCCTCCCGATGCCTCCCGAAGTCGGGGTCGCCTTCGGGCGCGTGATAGGCTGGGTGCTGGGCGACGTGCTGCTCACCGCGGACGAACTGCGCGGGTTGATGCAGGGGTTGCTCACCTCCGCTCAGGCTCCGAATGGGAAGATCGTGTTTTCGGAATGGCTGGCGAAGAACCATGAAATCATCGGCCGAGCGTACGCGTCGGAAATCAAAAGACACTATACATGGAAAAAGAGCGGCTGATCGATGCTGCTCAGCGCCCTAGGGGATGTCAACCGTAAACATCCAATCCCCGGCGATCACATCGAAATAGGCATCCGAGATAATTTGATTTACCTCTTCCTCACTCATCCCCGGCGGATGTTCCAGAATTTCATACGGTCCGCCCTTATCCACCGCAGGACACAGGAGTTTTACCCCGGTCTTTCGTTGGTCGAGTATCTTCAGCAAATCCTGGCAACCCTCGATATCAAGCGGTCTGATTAATTCTCCAACCCGGATAACTATTTTTTCGGGATGTACTCCGGCGAAAGCGTCCACCGAAAGCGGATTACAAATTCGTTCGATCTTTTGCTCTCCGCCTCCTCCCCCCATGCCTCCTCCCGGAAAGGTACCGGTTTCCCGTCCATCCCGGTAAAACGCAACGTCAAAGGTTCCCACGCCCCACAGCTGTCCATCCGGGGGATTGAAGCACACCTGAAGCTCGGTAGAGGTTGGATAGATCTTGATCCATTCCAGCGTCATCTCGATTCCGTTGCTACTCGATTTCTGCATCGGCGCCAACTGGATTCCTGCATAGAGCGGTATGGAAAAATCAATATCCACCGAGCCGAGGATGTGCGCACGACCCCACTCCGCGCTCCAATCCGGCTGATCGCCTTTTGGATAATATAAAATCGGCTCGTCGGTAAGTTCCATCTTTAAATGAAACGAGAGGGTCTCCTTCCCGGTGAAATCCGGGCCCGGATTGAACAAAGCACTGCTGCCGTATCCTTCCGCAGTAAAAGGTCCGGAAACCGGAACTCCAGTATCATTGGAGATGAAATCCAGGGCCCCTTCGATCGGATTCCGCGGATCCCAATCGGGATCCGGCATCGGTCCGATATATACATCCGGATAATTCGATCCCGCATCGTCCGTTAAACGCACGCGGGCCACGGCCTGGAAGGGGCCGGTCGGGCTGCTGCGCGGGGAAACATCCAGTCCAGATACGGAATAGGCGATCACAATCCGACCGGCATCGGCGTACGCCCATAGGATATTAATGGTGATCTCTCCGGCGCGGCGTCGGCCCAGCGGCACCAGGTCCACGGATGTGGGAATGGCAAACAGGGTATGCGGGTCCGGCGTTTGCGTGGGTGCCAATGTGTTTGTCGGCACCTGCCGAGAAATATTAAGGGTGGTGATCAAACCAGCCTTCCAGGCGCCTTCCAGACCTGGTCCGGCCTGCCAACAGTAGATCGTGTAGGCCGCGGCGGCGATCGTCAGACCGACAAGCACCATCAGCGCGATGCGGATCGCGAGGGTTTTCCGGTTCCGGTTTTCCCCTTCCAGGCGGGTTTGTATTCTGCTCCAGGGATTGTTCCCTTCCGGGATCCCGCTCCGGGCCAGACCGTCCAGAAGGGCTCGAATTTTCTCTTCACGGTTCATCGCTCGTCCCTCCTGTTCGCGCGCAAAGTGGCGCGTAATCCGTTTCGGGCGGCGCTCAGCAGCCATTTCACGGTACCGAGCGGGCTGTTCATACGTTCCGCGATCTCCCGCTCACTCAAGCCGAGATAATACTTCTGCACCACGGCCGCCCGTTGCCGGGATGGAAGGCGGTTGAGCGCATCCCATAACCCGGCTTGCTCCTCGTCCGCTTCCACTTGACCCTCGGGTCCGACTGTGAAATCGGACAAAGCCTCATCCGGAATCCCCTCCCCCTTCCCCAACGGAATTTCGCGGGCGAGTCGGCGCTGCCGCCGCAGAGCCGCTTTCAGTGCATCGTTGGACACGCAGCGAAGGAACCACGGTTCAAAAGGACGGGTAGAATTGAACGAGTGGATCGTCCGCAGCAGCCGCAGGAAAAATTCCTGAGCTACATCCTCCGCCAGTCCCCGTTCGCCGAGAATCAGGTAGGCCGTCCGGGAGGCGCGGAGGTAGTAACCATCCACCAACGTTTGCAATCCCTGTAGGTCCCCGTTTTTCAGGCGGTCTATCGCCTCTTGTTCATCCATCGTCCTCTCCCACTAGCGAATTGAACGCTCTGGTTATATATATCCTTCTGACGAAGAAAAGGTTGGGAAAATCTCCCCGCGTCATCATAACCATCCATCATTACCGGACTTGGCGATCGGGTTTCACTTCGGATCAACCCGCTTTTCGACCGCCCTCCGAAATAGATAGGAAAGGGATGGATATTTCAGCGAATGAAAGGGGTTATTTTTTAATTGGCGCCTGTAGCGTAAAAAAGCGAGATTTCAATATTTCCAGCAACCGTTCGGCTGCGTCGGTCTTTTCAAATAAATTTATTAATCCGGGCTCGCATGTTTTCAATGTACCCTTGAAATTCCGGTCTGGCTGCGATGAAAGCCATCAAATAATACAACATGGCTAGGAAGAAATTATGCGCCAGCAAGAACAATACGGATGACCCCGTGGTCCGGACCAGGAATGGAATCACGGCCGTAAGGGAAAATTCCGCCTGATCCTTCCTTCTTCCGACGGCGAATTCTATCAGCGATGCAATCAGAGCCGCCACAACCGCAAAGGAAAGAAAATTCAACCAGGGCCAGGCCGCGGCCCGGTAGAGGCACCAGCGGGCTTCGTCGCGTCCGTCATTCCAACCGCGCGGATCAGCAAAGCGTACGGAGACCCAGGCCAGGATCAAACCAATCAGAATCGACGCCGCCGCGCCGAGCATCCATTCCAAACCCGACTGGCCCGTCAGGCCGAAATCACGCGAAGAGATCCACCCGAGGAGCAATCCGGCATAGGGTCCCCCCAGGTTGTAAATCCACGGAGCAAAATCATTGATCCGCGGGAATCGTTTCAGGATCGGGGAAACGAACGGCGTGGGAAGGAAGCGGACGAGCAGGGGCAGGATCCAAACCGCCAGGGCGAGGATCAAGCCGGGGAGAAAGGCCGATTTTTCCATTGCGCGTCAGGCGGGGGTTTCGGCGACGGAGTCGGTCTGCAGGGGGATGCGCACCTGGACCCGCGTGCCCTTGCCGGGCGTGGAAAGGATTTGCAGGCTGCCGCCGGCCAGCTCGGCCCGCTCGCGCAGGTTCACTAGCCCCAGGCTGCTGCGTTCGGTGTAATGCTTTTCCACTTCGGCGAGGTTAAATCCGACGCCGTCGTCGGCTACTTCCAGGAACAGAAAATCGCCGTCCCGCTGCATTCGGATCCAGACGTGCGCGGCCTGGGCATGCTTGCGCGCGTTGCCGACCGCCTCGTCCACCAGGTTGAAGAGCACTCCCTGGCGATTGAGGTCGAGCTTGTCGGAGGCGCCGGCTTCCAGGTTGAGTTGAATGTCCTGGTTGAAGGTATCGCGGGTTTTTTCCGCCAGTTGCTTAAGCGCGCCGCCCAACCCCTGGGTTTCGAGGACGAGCGGGCGCAGGGTAAACAGCATGTGCCGCATTTCTTTGGTGGCGCGCCGCGCCAGTTCCTCGATCTCGAAGAGCTCCTCGCTGGTGGTCTCCGGCTTGCGCTGCAACAAGCGCCGGGCGTAGTTCACCCGCATGGCGATCGCCGCGGTGGCCTGGATTGGCCCGTCGTGCAGATCGCTGGCGAGCTTCTTGCGCGCCTGTTCCTCCACCTCCACCAGCCGGTCGCGTTCCTCGCGCAGCGCCTGGAACAGTTCCGCGTTGCGCAAGGTCGAAGCGGTCTGTTTGGTCAAGCCTTCGATCAGTTCGAGGAAATCGCCTTCGAGGAAGCGCGGGTCGGGATGGGCAAAGAGGAGCGCGCCGCGGACTTCCTCCTCCACCACCATCGGCAGGAGTATGCCGGAGTGGCAAGCGTGCAGCGCCACCATTTGGGAAAGCTCCGGATCCTGGAGCGGGGAGTCGGCTCGGGTGGGCATGCGCGAGCGCAGGATGCGCGCGAGGGCGCCGGTTTCGCCGGGCAGCGTGGCGCGCAGATCGGCGCGGGTCAGGCGCCGCGCCGTGGCGATGAAGAAACCGCTTTGATCGCGCAGCAAAGCCGCGCTGACCAGGCGTCCGTTGGCTCCTTTTTCGCCGCTGCCCTCCGCGGCAAGATCGAGCGCCGTATCCAGAATGCGCAGCGGTTCGAGGCTGCCGGTGATGGCGCTGGCCATGCGGTAGACCGAGCGCACCAGAGTCTTCAGCCGGTCGAGTTCCTGTGTGAAGACTGCGTCGCGTTTGCGGCGCTCAAGCGTCAGCGTGCGGTCCAGCCGCCCGGAAAGATTGCCGGCTCCGCCGGCGATGATCATCAGCGGGATGCTCTCAATGAGAACCAGAACGGCCGGAGTAACGTCCACCGTTGAAATTAAAAGGAAATATTGAAGAATGGTAAGCAGGAGGCCGGTGAGCACGCCCCAAATCGAACCGAAGTAAATGGAAAAAGTGGCGGTCGGGAGCAATCCGATCCAGAACACCGCTCCCATTGAACCGCCGGTTTGCACGTAGATCGGCAGGATGAGGAGGGCATCCAGCAACGCGATGCCGGCCCACGCCACGCGGGGCAAACGCAGGTTGATGTAACTTCCGATGGCGAGCGTCAACTGTAAAAGGAAGAGGCACACCAAGGCGAACAGCGACGCAAGCGAGAGCGTGCTTTTGAGCGGCGCGAAAATCGCCAGCGCAAGGAGCATGGCCCAGCGCAGGGTGATCGTGGTGCGTTCCAACGACGCCGAAGATTCCGGCAATCTCATGGAATAATCATATCCGGGTTGCCTTCCTTTGCCAACCCTGCTGAGTGTCACGAAAAGGTATGCTATAATGACATTGCCCCATCCGTACTGGATGGGGCATCTTGTGCCCGGCGGTTCGCCTCCTCATGCCACGTCTGAAATCACTCGAACTCCACGGATATAAAACATTCGCTTCCAAAACCCGCTTTGAATTCGCCGAGGGCATCACCGCCATCGTCGGACCGAACGGCAGCGGCAAATCCAACATCGCCGACGCCATCCGCTGGGTGCTGGGAGAACAGTCCTATGGTCTGCTGCGCGGGAAAAAGACCGAGGATATGATTTTCGCCGGAAGCGAGCAGCGTCCGCGCGCCGGCATGGCCTCGGCACTCATCACTTTCGATAATTCCGACGGTGGATTACCGATCGAATTTTCCGAAGTGTCGATCGGCCGCTCGGCCTACCGCGAGGGGGCGAACGAATACCTGCTCAACGATTCGCGCGTGCGGCTTAAAGACATCGATGAGCTGCTCGCCCGCTGCGGGCTTTCGGAGCGGACCTACACCATCATCGGCCAGGGGCTGGTGGATTTTGCGCTCTCGCTCAAACCGGAAGAACGCCGGCGGCTGTTCGAGGAGGCGGCGGGAATCGGCCTGTTCCGTTCGCGGCGCGAGGAAAGCCTGCGCCGGCTGGAGGCCACCAAGCACAATCTCGAGCGGGTGCTCGACATTCTGGCCGAGCTGCAGCCGCGGGTGGAAAGCCTGCGCCGCCAGGCCAAGCGCGCCGGCGAATTCGAGACCGTGCGCAGCGAGCTGAAGGACGTTCTGCTGCAATGGCACGGCTATCACTGGAGGATCGTGCAGGAAGAGGTGGGCGCCGCCCGCGCCGCGGCCGATGCCGCCGAGCACTCCCTCGCTGCGCTCCGTCAAACGCAGGAACAAAGCGACGGGCGGTTCATCGACGTGCGCAATTCGCTCGGCGCGCTGCGGGCGCAATTGAATTCGTGGCACCGCCAGGCGTCCGAGCTTCACCGCAACCGTGAAACCCTCAGCCGGGAGCTGGCGGTGAACGAGGAGCGGCTGCGCGCCCTCGAGCGTTCGCAGGAGGAAGCCGCCGCCGCATTGACCGTCTCGGAGGCGGAACGGGCCGCGCTCGAGGAACGGGCGGCGGAAACCGGCCGGGAGCTGGATCGATCGTTTGAGGAGCGCGGGGAAATGGCGCGGCAGCTGCAAAACGCCGAATCGGCGCGCGCGGCCCGCGAGGCGGAACGCCGGGCGCTGGAAGAGCGGCGCGAGGCGCTGCAGTCCGCGCTGCGCGATTTGGAATCCGAGCTGGTGCGCTGCGAGGCGCGGACCTCGCAATCCGCCGAGCGCCGGATGGATCTGGCGGCGCGCGAAGCCGCCTCCGCGCAGGCGTTTGGAAAAACGCGCGCGGCGGCGGAAGCCCATGCGGCGGCTGCCGCGGATTGCGTCAAGGCATGGGAGCAGGAAAAGGCGCGTTTGGAAAGCGCGCAGGCGGATCAGGCCCGCGCCGTCGAAACCGTTTCGGCGGCGCACGCCGCCGTCGACCGCGCGCGCGAGGAGCTATCCCGGAAACGCGAAGAGGAAATCCGGCTGCGGACGCGCGGAGAATTGCTGGCCCAGGCGGAAAAGGAACTGCTTGGATACGGCGGCGGATTGCGCCATCTCATCGGGCGCTCGCAGCAGGGGACGCTGGGCGGCGTGCTGGGGGCCCTCGCCGCGCAACTGGAAGTGAAGGCCGAGCACGAGGCGGCGATCGCCGCCGCGCTCGGCGAATTTCAGGATTCGGTTCTCTTGCAAGAATCGGAATCCCTGGAGGCGGCGCTCGAGGAACTCTCGCGAACGGCGGCGGGCCGGACGGGTTTGCTCGCGCTTCCCGGCCTGACGCCCCCCGAGCCGGTTTCCCTGCCCGCCGACGGGGACGTGATCGGACGCGCGAGCGACCTGGTGGGCGCTCCGGCCGCGCTTCGGCCGGCTTTGGATTCCCTGCTCGGAAGCACGGTGGTGGTTCGCACCCGATCGGCCGCGCGCCGTCTGGCCGCGCAACTCCCTGCCCACGCCAAGGCGGTCACGCTTTCGGGGGAGGTGTTCCATCCGGCCGGCCAGGTTTTGGCCGGGCGCGGGGAAGGATCCCCATCCCTTTCGCGCGCGCGCGAAATCCGCGAACTTGGGCAGGCGCTGCACACCGCTCAAAAGGCTTCCGCCGAGGCGGAGCGCGGGTGGACCGAGGCCGGGGAACGGCACGCGCGCGCCGTCGAAAAAGGGGAGGCGGACTCCGCGGCCGTGGCTCAATTGCAAGCATCGGAGCTGGAACGGCGGCAGGCGATGGAAGAAGCCCGCCGGGCGCAAGCCGCCAAAGAAGAAGAAACCCGCTGGCAGGAGGCGCGCCGCGCCGAACTGGAATCCGAACGGCACTCCATCACGCTGGAAGAACAGCGGCTGGCGCAGGAGGCCGAGGCGCTCTCCGGAAAGATGAAACAGGCGCGGGAAGACCTGCGGCTGGCCCTGGCGGAAACGGTCGGGGAATCACCGGCTGAAACGGGAGAGGACATCCCGCACTGGAAGACCCAACTCGCGCTGGCCGAGCAGGCCGCGCGCACCCTGGAAGCGCGGCGGGTCGATGCGCAAGAGACTCTGGCGCGCGCACGCGCCGCGGTCGAGGAACGCCGGCGCCGGACGCAATCTCTCGAAGACGAACAGGCGTCGATCGAAACCTCGCTCCGCACCCTGCGCGAAGACGAAGCGCGGCTATCCGCCTCCATTCATGAAACCCAAAGCTTGATCGAGCCGGCTGAAAAGCAACTGGCCCAGGCGGAAAGTGAGCAGGGGCTGCTGGAGGCGGGCGAAGCGGAGAATTGGCTGCGGCTGCACGCCGCTGAACGGCAATACACGCAGGCCCAGGTGGACCTGGCCCGGCGGCAGGAAGAATTGGAAGGCCTGCGCCGCAGGATCGAGGACGATTTCGGCCTGGTGGAGTTCGAATACTCAAGCGACGTGACCGGCCCGAACCCCCTTCCGCTCGAGCATCTGGCGGAGCGGCTGCCGCACGTGGAATCCATCACGCCGGAGGTGGAAGAGCTGGTCAACCGGCGCCGGGCCCAGTTGCGCCGGATGGGCGCGATCAATCCGGAAGCCACCAAGGAATACAACGAGGTCAAAGAAAGGTTCGATTTTCTTCATGCCCAGGTGGCGGATTTGCAAAAAGCGGAAACGCAACTGCGCGAAGTGATCGCCGAGCTGGATACGATGATGCGCGAAGCGTTCGAGCGCACCTTCCACGCCGTGGCCGAGGAATTCCCGAAAATTTTCATGCGCCTATTCGGCGGGGGGAGCGCCAAGCTCGCGCTGGCCGACGGCGACGCGGAGGGCGAGGAGGGGATCGAGATCACCGCTCGGCTGCCCGGCCGCCGGTCACAGGGGCTGGCGCTGCTTTCTGGCGGTGAACGCAGCCTCACCGCGACGGCGCTGATCTTCTCGCTCCTGAAGGTTTCTCCCACGCCGTTCTGCGTATTGGACGAAGTGGACGCGATGCTCGACGAATCCAACGTCGGCCGTTTCCGCGACCTGCTCCTGGAGCTCAGCCGCCAGACACAATTCGTCGTCGTCACCCACAACCGCAACACCGTGCAGGCGGCGCAGGTGATCTACGGAGTCTCGATGGGGTCTGACTCCGCCTCGCAGGTGATCAGCCTGCGGTTGGACGAGTTTGTCGGAAAAGGCGGCTAGCCGACCCCCTCCTGTATCCTCCCCCGTTTATCGCAGCTCATTTTTTTAATATTATTTGTAACTACTTCTATGAGGGCGTTGGTGTCAAGCCCTTAAGGAAGAAAAAGAAAATATTCCTCCCAATCTGCCGTGGTTTAAGCAGATGGACTTGCCTTCCTCGGGTCCTTTCCGGGCGTCCAGACACTCCGTTCTCGTCACCGGAATAGCTACTAGCTTCCTTTCAAGTCAAGGCGATTCTTCGCCAAGAACCAACTTCTATCCGTGCTGACCGGTCTCGGCCAGACACCGTATACTTCATGCGCCGCAAGGCGATGGGTGAAGCCAATTCCAGGCAAACCCCATCTCAGTCGTCGGTCCCTGTTCGGAAACCCAGCAGTTACGCGGGCTGCCTGAAGTAACCTTCTCCGGATAATGAATGCCGGGGCGAGAGTGGACACACTTTAAATGGGCTTTTGTTTTAGGATCGCCCCTGTGGGCATCACCCCCGTTTCCAGATAGCGCCAAAGCGCGATCAACAATTTGCGCGCCAACGCCACAATCCCGATCCGCCTCAGACGCGCACTGCCCCTCCCGAATCGATCCGCATACCAGTGGCTTAGCTGGCTCTTGGGCTGGTAGCGCAACCAATCCCAGGCGATTTCGATCGCCATGGAGCGAATCTCAGGATTTCCGGACTTCCCAATCCCCTGTTCCTGGAAGGATCCTCCACTTTGGTATGGCATGGGGGTCAGCCCCGCTATTGCTCCGAGTTCCCGGCGGTTTTGAAATTTCCTCCAACCGAATAATTCCATCACGAACAACCAGGCGCTGTTTGGCCCGATCCCCCTCAGGGACATCAGCTGGCGGACCTGGTCCAGAGCTTCCCCTTTCCCTTCACGAATGGCTTTCTCCCTTTCCGTGTCCAACTCTTCAATCTGTTGTTCCAGTGCCTTGGTCCGTTGATTTTCCCGCAATAACCGCTCTTGTAGTTTCACCGGCAAGGGATTTCCATCCCAAATCCGAACGTCTCCAAGCCGGTCGGAAAATTTCGTTCGCACACTCATTTTCACCCCCTGGCTGGCCAGCAATCCTTTGATCCGGTTGGTGTATTCCGTGTGGTCTTTCTTTAGGGCCGCCAATTCCCGGTGCAGTTGCCGGTCATCCTCCTCGGAGGCGCTTGGGACGTGCAGGATATGCCAGACCTTGGTTTCTCCCTCGTGATATCGGATCAGCATCGTGAGCAGCTTGTTGGCATCCATCCGGTCGGTCTTCGCCCTTCTCGCCCGACGGTTTACTTCAATACTGGATGAATTGACTATTTGGTTGTCAATTCCCCGGCTCAGCAAATATCGATGCAGCCAGAAACCGTCACGGCCGGCCTCGTAACAACTGCGGATCGGGACGTCCAGTGGCAATCCAAACCGTTTCTTCGCCAGAAGGATCTCCTCTTCCAAGGCGCCCAGATCCCGGGCTTCGATCCGTCGTATCCGTGGCGGCTGACCAAATCCTACGCTAAATCCCAAGGTCCAAGTGTTCCAGCCCAGTTCAAATGCGAGATACAACGTCAACGTTGGTTTTGCGCTATACTCTGGTTTGCGGGTTGTTGCAGTGCGCATCGCTTCCTCCTCTTGTTGGGGATACCAGGAAGTTTGCACGCAACGGCCCGCAAGTTCAACTACGCCCCCTGCATAGTATCTCAGCCGAAGACAAGCTGGAAGGAATTTCACCGGATTGATGACCCGGTTTTGCTCTCCCTCATCCGGCTATCGGCCACCATCTCCCAGCACCTGTCCCGGATCGCCCGTCCCGAGCGGAGCGAGGGATAGCGACGGGATAAGCTGGGAGGAGGACGGGATGAGGGGCGAAGACTGAGTGGCTACTTTTTTTGGGAATGTAATTCGGCTTGCCGATTGTGCTCGGTAAACGGAGGAGGACAGAGGATGGGCCTCTTCCCCTTGACATCGGTAGGGGCGAGGGGTATAAAAACGCGCATTCACAATTCCATATTGCGTATGCTCTTATCCAGAGAGGCGGAGGGACCGGCCCGATGAAGCCTCGACAACCTGGCAAACGCCAAGGTGCCAAATCCGGCAGCAGCAGGGGCGGCGATGTACGCCGCCCGTAATCTGGAAGATGAGAGGCCAAGTGATTGTCATCATTCACCCCTTCTCAACCGGAAGGGGTTTTTTATTGCAGCGGAACCGCGAGGGCGGCCCCGCCAAGTGAAAAAGGCAAGCGGCTGCATTAATGCGGTGGGAGTATTCCGCTCGATCGTTTTTCCGCAGCCCGTGAAGGAATAGTGGAGGCGAAATGCCCGTTCGAATACCGGAAACCCTGCCCGCGCGCGCCATCCTGGAGAGCGAAAATATTTTCGTCATGGGGGAGGAGCGCGCCCGCCACCAGGATATCCGCCCGCTGCAAGTCGCGCTCCTGAACCTGATGCCGACCAAGATCGTCACCGAGACGCAATTCCTGCGGCTGCTCGGGAATTCCCCGCTGCAGGTGGATGTGACCCTGCTTCACATGGCCTCGCATCGTTCGAAGAACACATCTGAGGAGCATCTGATCAACCATTACAAATCCTTTGCCCAGGTGAAGCGCCAGAAGTTCGACGGCTTGATCGTCACCGGCGCGCCGGTGGAGGAGCTCCCGTTCGAGGACGTGGATTACTGGCCGGAGCTCGTGGAAATAATGGCTTGGGCGGAAACCAACGTGTTCGCCTCGCTGTTTATCTGCTGGGGAGCCCAGGCCGGGTTGCATCATTATTATGGAATCCCAAAGTATCCGCTGCGGGAAAAGATGTTCGGCGTTTTTCCACACCGGATTCTGGAGCCCTACCACGAACTGCTGCGTGGATTCGACGACATATTCCTTGCCCCGCATTCGCGCTATACGGAAATCCGCCGCGCGGATATCGAACGGGTGCCGCAACTGGTGATCCTGGCGGAATCCGAAACTGCGGGAATCCACATCGTCACCACGCGCGACGGGCAAAAGACTTTCGTCACCGGGCATTCCGAATACGATGCGCTGACTTTGAAGGAGGAATACGACCGCGACGTGGGAAAAGGGCTGCCGATCCGCATTCCGGTCAATTATTTTCCGGACGACGACCCTTCCCGGCCGCCCGTGGTCCGCTGGAAGGGCCATGCCACTCTTTTTTTCGCGAACTGGCTGAACTACCACGTGTACGAAAATACGCCGTATGATCTTCGACAAATTCCAAGTCCATCGACCGATCATCCCGGCGGATAACCTTCATTGCTTGGCGATTTCTTCCTGGTGGATTGAGACAATCCTGTGCCGGCCGAGACCGGTTGGGTTTACGCGCCCATGAGTTATTGAATCCGGCGGGTGATTTCCCTTTGCTTCGCCACCAAACCAATTTCGAATGAATCATGCGATAAACAGAATCCATTGCCCGATTCATAAACGCCGAACCGTCTTGAAAGGTTTCGATTTAGCGGTAAGAGATGAATTTGCACTTGGAAAATAGGCTGAATCCGTAGAAAAATGGAAATAAAAGCATTCAAAATGTATAATGAAATATACATAATGACAAGTATACTTGACATATAGCAATTACGGTGATATCTTGTAAGTAAAGAGCGGTAAATGAAGAAAATAATCCTTCGAAATCGGGTAAAGGTGGCTCGGGCGGAGAAAGATCTCTCGCAGGAGGAGCTCGCGAAATTAGCGGGCGTCACCCGCCAAACGATCGGTTCGATCGAGAGCGGCGAATATTGCCCTTCGGCGCAACTGGCTTTCCTTTTAGCCAGGCGATTGGATAAAAAAGTGGAAGATCTCTTTTTCCTTGAAGGAGATGAAATCATGAATGACCAGCTTATCATCCGGGATGAGAGAACCAGAACGGTGGAAAATGAAGGTTATCGGATAGGATTCATCATTCTTTGCTTCGGTGTGCTGGTGGATATTTTTTTTCGAAGCATTTTAAACCAGGAAAGTGTTTGGGATCTATTTGCCTTGGTCGTCATCAGCAGTTGGACGAACACGATTTACATCGGGTTGCACAAAGCTCTCCCGCCCAACTTCCTGCGTTCGGCGCTCCTCCTCGGCCTGGCCACCGCTTTGCTCTCCGCCGCGATGGTTATTGTTATCGTGAATTTCCGCCACTAATCCGGCGGCGGTCTGCCGCTGGATTGAAGGGCTTCGTGGGGAAGACACATCTTTATAAATGTTTGTGCGAACAATGAAAACTGCGTACCATCCATCAAACGGAGCAATTGCGATTTATTTTTTTATCTTTGCTCTTTCAGCGTCATCCGTTTTATTTCCGTGTAATCCGTGAACTCTTAAGCGCCGGCAGAGGAATTACCAACCGGCGCATTTCTCGGCAACGTGAAATAAAACGTCGCGCCCTGATCCGCCTTCCCCTCGGCCCACACCCGACCGCCGTGGCGGTGAATGACGCGCTGGACGATCGCCAGGCCGACGCCCGTTCCTTCGAACTCCGCGGTGCTGTGCAGGCGTTGAAACACGCCGAACAGCTTTCCGGCATATTGCATGTCGAACCCGGCCCCATTGTCGCGGATCGAGAACACATCCTCCTCCGGCGAACTCTGGCACCCGATTTCAATCTTCGGCCGCGCGCGTTTCGAGGAGAATTTGATCGCGTTGGAGATCAAATTCGTCCACACTTGCCGGAGCAGAATGGGATCCCCCGTGGCCTGGGGAAGGGGAGCAACCTGGAAATCGATCCGATCGCGGGTTTCGATTGTGGTCAGCTCCTGGAAAACGGATTCCACCATGGAGCGCATATCATTGGTCAGGAACTCCATCTCCGTGCGGCTCAGCCGGGAAAGAGCCAGCAAGTCGTCGATGAGCTGGTTCATATGCCGTGTGTTTTGCCGGACGACGCCGCACAGCCGCCTGCCTTCCTCGTCCAGGTTCGGCCCGTAATCCTCTTCCAGAATGCGCGTAAATCCGTCGATGGCGCGCAGTGGGGCGCGCAGGTCGTGGGAGACGGAGAAACTAAAAGCCTCCAATTCCTTGTTGGCCGCTTCGAGTTGCGCGGTCCGCTGCGCAACCCGTTGCTCGAGGTCGGCGTTCAGGGTGCGAATTTCCTCCTCGGCCAGTTTTTTTTCGGTGATGTCTTCGTACGTGCCCAGAACGCCGCGAATATTCCCTTCTGCAGCCCGCAACGGAATCTTGCTCGTTCGCAGCCAGATCCGGCCGCCGTTCGGCGTGGATTGCGGTTCCTCGTAATTCAACTTGGCCTGGCCGGACTCGATCACCTTCCGGTCGTCCGACCGATAGAGTTCCGCCTGTTCCGCCCAGCCCATCTGATAATCATTCCGCCCGATGAGATCCGCCGGGGAATCGAATCCGGCATCCAAGGCGAACGGGCGGTTGCATCCCAGGAAATTCGAGTCGAGGTCTTTCCAAAAAACGCGGGTGGGGATGGTATCCAAGACTGTTTCCAGCATCTCGCGGGATTCCCTTAATTCATCTTCAGTGTGTTTCCGGTCGGTGATATCCCGGGCCGCGGCGTAGATGTGCTCTCCCCGCAGAAGGTACTTCCACTCCATCCATCGGTACGATCCATCCTTGCAGCGAAAACGATTGATCAGGACCCTCACTTCTTGCTGCCGTTCAAGTTCCCGGAAAGCCGCTAACGCGGCCGGTCGATCGTCGGGATGGACAAATTCTATAAAATCCTTACCTTCCATTTCCGACAGCGGGTATCCCAAAATCGTCTCAAATTCCGGATTGAGTTTTTGGATAATCCCTTCCAAGCTCCCGATGCAAAGCAGGTCGATCGGGGAATCAAAGTAGGGGTTCAGATCCTCCGATTGAATCCTCTCCGCTCGGGTGGAGGGCGGGGCGGGGCGATTGTTTTTTCGACGGATGGGGGAGGATCGTTTCCGGGGGGACGCTTGATTTTCCTTCATGGCAGCCTCCGCGCGCGGACCAACCTTGCCGGTCAGGGGAACGCCACTCGCAATTTGATAATAGCATGAATTGCGGAAATCACTTTTAGGTCGGACGGTTTTTATGGGCGGGTTTTTTCGGGCGCGGTGAGGGATAGAAACACGTCTTCCAGCGTGGGTTCGGCCGGTTCGATGCGTTCGACCTGCAGACCGTCCCGCGCCATCTGGCCGCGCAACATCGCCTCGTCCGTTTCGAAAGGCGTAATCGCGCGCAGATGGTCGCCGCCAAGGCCGGCCCGCAGCACGCAGGAACATCCTTCGAGCGATGCCAGCGCGGGAAGCAGCGGCTGGGCGTATACGTCCCACGCCCGGCCCGGCAGCGCATCCCGTTTCAACGCTCCCGGAGAATCCAGCGCCAAGAGGCGGCCCGCGCTCATCACGCCCACGCGGCTGCAATATTCGGCCTCGTCCATATAGTGGGTGGTGACCAGCGCGGTGGTTCCCTCTTCCACCAGGCTGTAGATCAGATCCCAGAAGGCGCGGCGCGCGGTCGGGTCCACGCCCGAGGTCGGCTCGTCGAGGAAGAACAGTTTCGGGCGGTGCACGATCGCGCTCGCGAGCGCCAGCCGCTGCCGCCAACCGGTGGAGAGCCGGCTCACCAGCATGTTGCGGAATTCCGTCAACCCCACCAACCCCAGCACCTCGTCCAGGCGCCGGCGGTCGGAGACTCCGTAGACGCCCGCGTAGAACTTCAGATTCTCCGCGACGGTGAGATCGAAATACAGCGCGAACCGCTGGCTGACGTAGCCCACCCGCTTGCGGATCTCCTCCGCCTGTTGGTAGACGTTAAATCCGAGAACCTCCGCTTTGCCGCTCGTCGGCAGCAGCAGCCCGAGCAACATCCGGATGGTCGTGGTCTTGCCGGATCCGTTCGGTCCGAGCAATCCGATCACTTCGCCGGGGAGAATCTCAAACGAGACGCGGTCCACGGCGGTGAAATCTCCAAAGCGTTTGGTGAGGTCCTGGGTTTGGACGACGGCAGTCATCGGGCTTTCTCCAGGAGCGAAATAAACACGTCTTCCAATCCGGCCGCGATCGGACGGGTGCGGTCCACCGTGAAGCCGCTCTCCGCCCGCGGCAGGCGCATCCGGGCGACCACCGCCTCCAGCGCGCCCGGTTTGATCCGCAGGTGCAGGCGGTCGCCGAACATTTGCGCGTCCTCCACGTCCGGATCGGCGCGCAGCGTTTGCCGCAGCAGCGGCAGCGGGCGCCCGACCACTTCGAGGATCCTGCCGCTGAGCATATCACGCAGCTCCCCGGGCGGGCCTTCCACGACCAGCCGGCCGGATTGCATAAACCCCACTTTGTTGCAGCGGCCGGCTTCGTCCATGTAGGGCGTGCTGACCAGCACGGCGATGCCCTCCGCCGTCAGCAGGCGGATGATGAGCTGCCAGAAGGATTGGCGCGTGACCGGATCCACGCCGGTGGTCGGTTCGTCCAGCAGCAGCACCTTGGGGCGGTGGACCAGGGCCGCGGCCAATCCAAGTTTTTGTTTCATCCCGCCGGAAAGCTGCCCGGCTCGGCGGGCGGCGTATTCCTCCAAGCCGACGAATTTCAGGATCTCCAGGCTGCGCGGCCGCCAATCTTTTCCCGTCAGTCCGCGCACCTCGGCGAAGAAGCGCAGATTCTCCATCACCGATAATTCTTCGTACAACGAAAAGCGCTGCGGCAGATAGCCGATGTGCGAGCGCGCCTGCTCGACCTTCGCCGGCACGGGAAACCCGGCGATGCGGATGGTCCCGGAGGTGGGCTCGACCGCGCCGCACAGCAGCCGCATGGTGGTGGTTTTTCCGGCGCCGTCCGGGCCGACCAAACCGTAGATTTCACCCGCTTCCACGCGCACGTCCAGCCCGTCCACGGCATGGACGGTGCCGTATTGTTTCCGCAAGGCGACCGCTTCGATCATCGGCACGGTTCCGCTTTCCTTTTTCCCGCTCGACTGAATTCCTATTGCCCGAAGGTCACGTCCGCGGGCATGCCGGGTTTCAGATCCGCGGTGGGATTCTCGACGGTGATCTCCACCGCAAACACCGTGGTGCTGCGGCCTTCGGCGGTTTGCACATTGCGCGGCGTGAACTCCGCCTGGTTGGCAATCCGCGTGACGGATCCGCGGAACGTTTTGCCGGGAAAGGAATCAACGGTGAACAGAACGGTTTGTCCGAGGCGGATATCTCCGTAGCGGTCCTCCGGCACGTACACGGTGATGGTCAGTTTGCTCAACTCGCCGATCACCAGCGCGCTCGACCCGGCCAGGGCGATCTCGCCCGGCTCGATGTTGCGCTGGAGCACGATCCCTTCGACCGGCGCGTAGAGCGTCAGTTTGGCGATCTGCGCGTCGAGCGTATCGATTTGCGCCTGGGCCTGGGCCACGGCTTTCTCCGCCTGGGCCACGACCGCTTTGGCCTGGTTCACCGCCGCGCCCGCCACCGCCACGGCGTCGGAATCCTCGCCGGTATGCAGGCGGGCCAGCCGTTCCAGCGCGTCGTCATACCGAGCTTGCGCCGCCTGGACCCGGCCGCGCGCTTTGAGCAGGTTCCCGCCCTGATCCGTCTTGAGCAGATCGTTGTAAGCTTTCTGGGCGTCGTCCAATTCCTGCTTGGCGGAATCGTAGCGGTCCTGCGCCGCGCTCATCAGATCGGCGTCGGCGCCGGAAGCCGAGGCCTGATTGAGCACGTCCTGCGCAGTGGCGAATGCGGCGCGGGCCTGGGCCACACGCTGCTCGGCGGCGAGAATCCCGGC
This sequence comes from uncultured Chloroflexia bacterium, assembly GCA_963780865.1. Lineage (GTDB taxonomy): Bacteria > Chloroflexota > Anaerolineae > Anaerolineales > RBG-16-64-43 > FEN-1073. The sequence continues at coordinate 72,513 of CAWADT010000025.1, forward strand.
GTAGGCCGGATCATTCAGGATCACTTGCAACGCCTGCTCCTCCAAATCCAGCGCCGTTCGCGCGGCTTCCACTTCCGCCTCCATCGCGGCAATCTGTTCCTGCTTGGTGAAGTACCAGTTGGGCAGATCGAAGGGCGCAGGTTGGGAGCCATTCCACTCGCCGGTTCGGTTGGGGATGTCCGCCAGGCGCGCCGCGTCGAGCGCCTGCTGATATTGCCATTGGACGGTCGCCAGCGCGGCCCGCGCGGTATCCAATCCGGCTTGGGCGCTGGTCAGCCCGGCTTGGGCGAGTTTCCGTTGGGCTTGCAGCAGCGTATCGTCCAATTTCAGCAGGGGTTGATGGGCGGCGACCGAATCGCCCTGGGCGACGAGCACGTCCGCCGCGCGGCCGGAAATTTCCGGCGAAACGACAACCTCCACCGCTTCCACCGTGCCGGAGGCGGTGATCGCGCCGCCGGTTGTCGCTGTGCTTCGGCCCAGGAAATACCAAGCGGCGGCGATGCCGGCGAGAATCAGGATGACGAGGATCGGAAGGATACGGCGAAGTCGTGGGATCATGGTTGCCTCCTAGATTATCCAAAGGTGGTCGAGTAGGGCTGAGCACAGCGAAGCCCGGATCCCCGGCCCGCCCCGCGGGCTGACCGCGGCGGGCGAGACCACCATCTCGACCCCTCCCTCCCCTCGCTCTGCTCGGGTACGGGCAATTTTGGGGGGAGTACGGGGAGGGGTCGGAATCAATCCAACCTTTTTCGGAACCGAACGGCCGCCAGGGTCATGATGGCCGCGGCGAAGATGCATAGCGCGACGATATCGCTGGAGAATCCCTGCACGCCCACGCCCTTAAGCAGCAGCGAGCGGATGATCACCAGGTAATAGCGGAGCGGGGTGAGATAGGAAAACACCTGGAGCACCGGCGTCATCGCCTCCAGCGGGAAGAAAAAACCCGAGAGGAAGATGCTCGGCAGCAGCGTCATCCACACGATCAGCATCGCTTCCTGCTGGGTGTTGGCGATAGTCGAAGCGAGGATGCCGATCCCGAGGCTCGAGAGCAGGAACAGGCCCGACATCAGCGCGATCAGCACCAGGTCGCCGCGCACCGGCACGCCGAACCACCAATGGCCGAGAGCGATCACCTCGAACGCGTTAAAAAACGATATCAGAACGTAGGGAAGAATTTTGCCGATGATGAGTTCGAGCGGTCGGATCGGGGTGACGATCAACTGCTCGATCGTTCCGCGCTCGCGTTCGCGCACGATGGCGGTGGCGGTGAGGATCGAGGTAAGCGCCTGGAGGATGGTGCCGATCACGCCCGGGATCATGAACCAGGCGCTGACCAGATCCGGGTTGTACCAAACCTGGGTGAGCACCTGGAGCGGCGCGGTGAGCGCCCGCGCGGCGCCGCTGCGCGCGAGGCGCTGGGCGAGAATGGTCGTGGAATACGACTGTCCGATCAATTGCGCCGCCGAAAGCGCGGTGGAGGCCACGGTCGGATCGGTCCCGTCAAGGATGAAGAGAACCTGCGCCGACCCGCCGCTCGAGATTTGCTTGCCGTAATCGGGCGGTATGATCAAGCCCGCGCGGACTTTGCCGTTGTCGACCATCGCGCGCAATTCCTGCTCGGAACCGGCCTCGGCCGTTTCGCGGAAATAATCCGCCGCGCGGTAGGCGTCCAGCAGCGCGCGGGATTGCGGGCTGCGGTCCTGATCCAGCACCGCCAGCGGTACGTTGCGGATGTCGTTGGTGGCGGCGTACCCGAGGAGGAACATCTGCATGATCGGGATCACGATCACGAGAATCAGCGTGCGCGGGTCGCGCCGGATCTGGAGGAATTCCTTGCGGATGAGGGCGAGCAGTCTCGAGAGGGACATGATCACTGCGCTCCCGTCGGGGCCGGAGCGAGCACCCCGTGAAGGTAGATTTCTACAAAATCATCCAGGCAATCGGTTTGCATGGATTTGGGCAGATACTTCCAGACCAGGATTTCCGATATGTAATAGGAAACAAACAGCCCGACAAACGACCGGATCAGGACGGGCAGGGGGAACGGCCGGAGCAAACCTTTGCGCTGGGTCACCGATTGCGCAAATTCCAGGAGCCGCGGGATCACCTCGGCAAACAGCGCCGGAATGTGGCGGCTGTCGAACTCGACGATTTCGATCAGCATCAGCCGGAGGAAACCCGGCCTGCGGCCCAGCACCTGAATCATCCGCCTTGCGCCCTGGCGCATGAAATCCTCGATGGTGTCCCCTTTCACCTCGGCCAAAGCGGGGAGGATGTACGTGTAGGGATGATATTCGCGCAGGACCGCGGTGAAAAGTTCGTCCTTGTCTTTGAAATGGTTGTATGCCGCGGCGACGCTCAGCTTCGCCCGGGTGGCGATATCCCGCATACTGGTTGCGTGGTAGCCGTGTTTGAGGAACAGCTCGTAGGCGGCTTGAATCAGGCGGGTTTTTGTATCGGAGGGCTTGTTGGCCGAGTTTTTCTTCATGATTTATGAATGAACGTTCGTTTACAATATTACGAGAAAATCGCGGCTTTTGTCAATAGGCAAATCCTCCGGTAATCGACCAAATCTTCGGCTGCCGGGAGGAATTCCGGACATTATTAAAGAGGAAGCTGTTCGCTGGCATGGAAAAACGCCGAATATGCCTTGCATAACCCGACATTTATCGACCAAGCGGTCGGATTAAAAGCCTTTCCGAGGTTCTTCCGGACGGGATTAAAAATGAGGGGCGTTTGATATTTTTTGAGACTATCTGGAGGTGATTAGCCGACGGGCGCAATCCGATCGGTCTGCGCGGCGCCGATTGCCGGGTTTTTCTCTTGCTTTGGGGCCGGTGGGTTCGGAAAAAATATTTGAAATAATATTAATTAATTGGCTCTATCCCCATGCAAATTTATATATTGCGTTAATATTTTCAGAATAATATAAAAAAATAAATAGCAGAAAACCTAAGTCTGCTTCCCTTTCGCCATGCCGCATGGCCCATTCGATTGAAAAAATCAATCGCGATGGACCCGGGATACCGGTTTGGGGAAAGGGAATCGCCGCCGAGGGCGGAGGGACGGGACCGCTTTCCGCGTACCGGCACAACGGGATCGAAAGGAGATTGATCATGAAACCCACCTTTGGTAATCGGAAGTTCATTTTCGTCTTGCTAAGCCTGGCCTTGGTGCAATTCGCCTGCAGCATCAGCGCATCTTCCATCGCCAGCGCGATACCGGCGGTGGGCAGCGCGTTGCCGGAAATATCCAGCGAGATTCCGGCGATATCAAGCGCCCTGGCGGCGACCACATCCCCATCGGGCACGTTGCCCCCGCATGCCACACCCGACGAGGCCAAAGCTATGTTGGTGAAGGCGGTGGAGCATTATAAAGCCGTCGGCCGCAAGCAGGCGCTGGCCGATTTTACGGGCAGGGTGCCGCCTTTCTTTGATCGCGACCTGTATGTGGCTTGCATCAACTCCAAGCTTGTCCAGAGTGCGAACGGCGGATTCCCCAACCTGGTCGGAGGATCCGTCGAACCGTTGAGCCGGGCGCAATGGGACGCCGCCTCCACCACCAAGATCGATTCGATCGATTACGCTTATCTCGACCCGGTCACCAAGATCACCACGCCGAAAACTTTTTACTATGAGAAGGTCAGCGTTGACGTCTGCGGCGTGGGCGCATACCACCCGGTCTAGCAATCGGCGGCAGCAGGAAAAACTTCGGCGGCGGCCAAGCGGTGCTTCGGAAGCGGGAAAATTGAAGCATCGTTGCGGCCGCCGCCGCGCGCGGGATGCGGACGCATCCGGATGAGGGATCAAGCAATCCCATCCCGCGGGCGCGAAGAGGGAATCCGATGAAAATCCCGGCTCGTTCGATTCTTCCGCTGCTCCTTTTCGGATTTGTGATCGCCTGTGCGGTCACGGGTTTGCCCCCGCTCGGCGGCGCCACATCCACCGCGCCGGAGCGCGCCACTATTCCTTCGGCCGCAGCGACCAATGCCACGTCCGCATCCGCCGGCCACAGCTTTCCCGCCGAACCCCGCGGGCTGACGGCCGTGAATAATTTCGAACCCGGCCGGCAGGGAGGCGGGTTGTTCACCGGCGCCCCCTATGATGCGCGAACGTATGCCAATCCGAATATTTCCGGAATTTCGTTCCGCACTTCGTGGGAGGACGTGGAACCCGCGGAAGGCGCCTATGTTTGGTCCAAGCTGGATGCGGTTTTCGACGCTGCCGAGAAAAACGGCAAGTGGGTCGAGCTTATCTTAATCCCCGGATTTGCGACCCCGAATTGGGCGCTGCAGGGCGTGCAGACCGGATCCTTCAGCGTCATCTACGGTCCGGGCAAAGGACAGGACCTGACCTTGCCGTTGCCGTGGGATCAGGCCTACTTGGACCGCTGGTTCACCTTCCTGAAAGCCGTCAGCGCCCGGTATGCGAACCGCCCCTCCTCTTTAAAAATCGCCGCGGACGGCCCGACTTCGGTGACGGCGGAAATGTCCCTTCCGAACGCGGATTCCGATCTATGCCATTGGATCCAGCTTGGGTATACCAGTGACCGGCTGATCGGGGCGTGGAGACAGGTGATGGCCGGTTTTGCGCAAATCTTCCCGCATCAATTTTTTTCGCTGGCGCTCTATCCGCCGCTCCCGATCTCCGCGGAAACGCATTGCACAAATGGAAAACCGGCCGGGTTGGATCACGCGGAGAGCGCGCGGGTGACCGCCGTCCTCATCGGGATCGGGGTCGGCAACTATCCCGGCCAATTCGTACTGCAGGAAAATGGTATGACGGCCGCGAAAAACAACACGGACCCCACCGGCGCCTACGACGTGGTTAAAAGTTACGGCGGTAAAATCGTCATCGGCTATCAACTCACCACTTCGGCCATCCAGCATCCCGCCGATATGGGCGATCCAGACGGCCCCACGGCGCTGAAGAACTCGCTCCAGCGGGGCTTGGACGCGCATGCGCTGTTCCTGGAAGTCTGGGAGCCGGATGTGCTCTCGCCGGCCGCGCAACCCGTGCTGGTGGATGCGGCTACCGCGCTGGCGGCTGAAAAGGACTAAACCGCCGCCGGGATGGATGGCAGCCTATAAAAATTCGACCGGTGTTACATTTCGAATGGATACTCCTAAGAAGAATTTTCCTTCCGATCCCCGTCCGATAACCGGCGGTTACCGCGGCATGCGCTGGATGGCTTACTCCGGTTCTCTCGTCCTGCTCCTCTCGTGCGCGATTGCGGCCTCGCTACAGCCTTCCCAGTCAACAACCCCCGGCCCGACGCCCGGCGCTTCCGCTTCGCCATCCCTTCCCGCGCCCTTCAAGGGGGCGCGCGGCGTTTTCATCGTGACGGGGCATAACGTCGCCATCCAAACGGCCACCTACGCCAACCCCGCGGTGGATGGAATTGTCATCCGCACCTTCTGGAGCGCGGTTCAGCCCGCCGCGGATCGGTTCGACTGGAGCTTTATCGACAGCCAGGTTCAAGCCGCCGCTGCCAGCGGCAGGAAAGTGATCCTGCTCGTCCTGCCCGGCGCGTTCACGCCCTCCTGGGCGCTGGAGGGAGTGCAATCGGCTCCATTCGTCGTGGACTACGGCTTCGCGCAGGGCACGACCGTCACGCTCCCGGCGCCGTGGGATCCAACCTACCTTTAACCGCTGGTTTGCCTTCGTGCAAATCCTCGGAGGGCGTTACAATTCAAATCCTGCGGTCGTGAACATCCCGGCCGCCGGGCCAACCTCGATCAGCGAGGAGATGAGCCTTCCCAACGACCAGGCCGCCCTGGCGGAATGGAAACAGCTTGGATACACCCTGGCCGAATAGATCCGCCTGGCAGCAGTCCCTGGCGGAGTATATCCAGGCCTTCCCCACCACGCAGATTTCGCTCGCCTTCTATCCCGGCTTGCCAATTCCCGACGCAGCGGCCGCGACCGCAACGCGGGTCGATCTCGCCAATTTCGCTTCACCCGTTACGGCCGGCATATGGCGTTCCAAGAGAACGGGTTGAGCGCGCGCAAAGCGGCCACAGCGCTCGGGTACGACCTGGTGGAGCAATATTCCAGCAAAACATCCGTCGGTTTTGAGATGGGCACATCCGCGACGGAAAAA
>CAWADT010000026.1:0-255879 GCA_963780865.1 uncultured Chloroflexia bacterium
AGGGATAAAATAAATCCGGCTAGTATGATAATAGCGAAGGACACGGCAGATCGAAATCCGGCAGGTCTTGAAGACCGCTTTAAAGCATGGATCGCCGTGTCCTTTATCCGTTTAGCCCGAACAGTTGGTTGGTCTCAAAGACCGTATCCAATGCTAGCGCGGGCTGTCTTTATTATATCCACGGAGGTTCTCATGGAGACACCACAAAATGATCCCTTTTTCGGCATCGATATCTCCAAGAAAAAGCTGGATACCGCAATGTGGGGCGATACCAGGTTGTGGAGTTTCTTCAACGATGCCGAAGGAATCCCGCAGCTAATCTCATTTCTCCAGGAAAAACATCCTGCCCTGGTGGTTGTCGAGGCCACCGGCGGCTATGAAAAATCGGTCGTAAAGGCTCTCCAACAAGCCAAGATCCTGGTTGCCTTGGTATCTCCTAAAAGGGTGCGGGATTTCGCTCGTGCCAGTGGGCTCTTGGCGAAAACCGACCAACTGGATGCACATAATATCGCCCATTTTGCTAATGCTTTGCGCCCTCGTCCCACTCCTCCTTCTACACCCGAGCAGGTTCGTCTGGAAGAGCTCCTTGCTCGCCGACGGCAGGTTGTAGGGATCATTCAGGACGAGAAAAACCGCCTACAAAAAGCATCTCAGGAGATGAGCGACCATATTCTTGCCCATTTGGCGTGGTTGGATGAAGAAGAAAAGAACCTGAGCCGCGAAATCCAATCCTTGATTGATCATCAGCCCGAAATGAAGGCCAAAGCAGACCTGGTGAGGACAGCCAAAGGAATCGGCCCGATTACGGCGTCAAGTATTGTTGCCGAGATCCCGGAACTTGGATTGCTCGATCGGAAGGCAATCGCAGCTTTAGTCGGTGTGGCGCCCATGAACAACGATAGCGGAAAGAAAAATGGGAAACGCCGCACCCAAGGCGGACGACAACCTTTTCGCTGTACGTTGTATATGGCAACTCTTTCCGCCATCCGATTTAATCCCGTTATCCAACAATTCCACGATAGGCTAATCGCCCCTGGCGAAGTCAACTTGCACTTGCTTGATCTGTTGACTTTAAGCACAGTTGCTTAAAGCCCGGCTTTTCCCCAATCCGAAAAACCGCCGGATTGAGGACAGGGAGCCGAGCGGCTCCCCTCGCGTTCTTGGCGAGGGTTGCTAAGAGAACGGAGATTTAGCTCCGGACGAACGACGATTTTTAGAGGTTTCGAATTACCAATTCCTGCGAGTAAAGTGGAAGGAAGAGAAATGAAATAAACTTCCCGGTTGGAACGGCAATCGAACGGCCCGGCTTCGGGCAGAATGGATATTTATAGTATTATCGGAGGGTGCATCATGAAAAAACGCGGAGGACCAGGATGAACCGACGATGGCAACAATGGATTGGATCGTTATTTTTTACGGTCCTATCCATTCCGCTTCTACTCCATGCCTATACCGGAACCTTCATCCGGTTTATTGCCGACGATTTTTGCTCTTCCGCAATCGCAAGATCGGTTGGAATTTTCGGAGGAACGGTTCAGTGGTATCTCACCTGGTCCGGGCGGTATTCGGCCAATTTTCTTGACAGTCTGGTGGGAACCATTGGACCGGGGATCACTTCCTATACGACCCCGATTGCGTTGGCGCTCTGGTTTTTGGCACTAGCGGCGGGCGTTTTGCAAACGCTTTCAGCCGGAAGTCGAACCAATAAAATCCTGGTCATCGGATTGATCTCATCTCTCCTACTGTTCTGCACGTTGGAAATATCACCCAACGCGGCCCAATCCCTCTATTGGGAACAGGGGATGCATTCGGTCATCCCGCCGTTGATTTTTGCCTGCGTCTATTTCGGATTGCTCCTGTATAAACAGAAAACCGCTGCCTCGGCCAAGACCTCGGCTGCGCTGATTCTGCTCAGCGGGGCTATCGCATTCATCACGGGAGGATTTCAGCGAGACCTTTGTAACAATGCAAACCACTCTCCTGATCCTATTGATAGTTTTCGGTTTCACATTCGACCCCGGGCAATTCAAAAAGAAATTGTTGTGGTTCACCGTAGCCGGGCTGCTCGGTTCCGTGCTTGCCATGATCATCGTTATCGCGGCGCCGGGAAATCAATTCCGACAAGCTACGTATCCACCCCCGCCGGGCTTCCTGGACCTTACCAGAATAACCATGGATAGCACTCTCCGCTTCGTGGTCGATATCTTCATTTCCAAACGCCATCTATTAACGTCGGCAGTACTTTTTGCATTTTTCTTGATGCTGGGTGCCGGATTCCTCTTAGAAACAAAGATTCCCTTCCCAACCATCCTGAGGAGTCGGCTGACAATCCCCTTTTTCGTTGTGGCGGCAGCCGCAGTACAACTCTCTTGTTTCGCTCCGGCAGCGTACGGGACGTCCGATACGCTTCCGAGCCGCACGCTCATCATTCCGGTTTTTGCTTTTGTTTGCACCGTGGCTTTTTTTGGATTGCTGATCGGGCAATTTGCCGCTGAGAAGATTCAAATTCGAAACCCGAAGTTGACTCTTGCGCTGACCGTTGGTTCCGTTGCGTTGCTCGGCAGTATGATGATTCTCGCAGTATCCTGGAATTCCTATAAAACGATCAAGCTCGAATCCGTTCTCCGCACCTATTCTGAAAATTGGGATCGTCTGGATCAGAATTTACGAGAGGCGAAATCCCAAGGAATGGACAGCGTATCCATCGATCCCATCCGGAATGGCATCGGGTTAACGGATATCGGCCCTAATCCCGACATGTGGGTGAATCAGTGCTTCAAAAATTATTACGGTCTGACCGTAACCACCAAATAGCTTTGGCATCCCGGGCGGACTGGGGCTTGACACCGGTCAAGAAGGGAACGTTGGTTCCGGATCGTTCGATCAAAGAGACGTATTTGGAAGCAATCTCCCTGCCGGTATATTACCTTCCGACCGCACGCGATCCAGTGAAGTGGCAAGAGCATTGGGAGAATCGACCGACGGGCAAATGAAGATGAAGATTGCCTATTTGAGTTCCGCCGCGGTGCCCTCGAGTTCCGCGCATAGCCTGCAAGTGATGAAAATGTGCCAGGCGATGCAGCAGGAAGGGCACGCTGTGACCCTGGTGCTCCCGCCGGACGGCGGAAATAAAACGGCCGATCTGAACCGGGTGTACGGCGTGGAAATCCAATTCCAGATTCTTCGGGTGGGACTTCCGCCCCTGCTTGGCAGGAGAGGTCTGGCACGGACCCTCTCGGGCCAAGCCGCGCGCCTCTCCCCGGACATGGTCTATACCCGCGGCGTCGATATCGCCTGGTCGGCGGCCGCGCGCGGGCTGCGCACGGTTGTGGAAATCCACGCGCTCCCGACCGGTTGGATGGGTCCGTGGTATCTGCGGATGCTGGCTCGAAATTCGGCCGTGCGGATGATTGCCATCAGCCGGACGCTTGAGGATCTGCTTCGCAGAGGATATCCGGCGCTGATCAACCGCCCGATCCTGGTCGCGCCGGACGCAGTGGATCTGGAGCGATACAGGGACCTACCCTCTCCACGGCAGGCGCGCGCGCGGCTGGGGTTTCCGCCGCAAGGATTTACCGCCGGCTACTTCGGAAGCTTGGTAGCGGGGCGCGGTGTGGAACAAATGATCCACCTGGCCGAGCGGCTCCCGGAGATATCATTTCTTGTTTTCGGCGGGGATGCACTGGGCGTGATTAAATGGAAACAGCGAACTGCGGATCAGGAGAACCTTCGTTGGATGGGCCACCTTCCGAATGCGGAGTTGCCGCAATACCAGGCGGCCTGCGACGTGCTGCTGATGCCCTACCAGAAAGAAGTTACCATCCAGGGGAAGGGCAATACCGCAGAGATCATGAGCCCGATGAAACTTTATGAGTATATGGCCGCCGGAAGGCTGATTCTATCCAGCGATCTACCGGCGCTGCGTGTGATCTTAAATGAAAAAAACAGCGTCCTGCTTCCCGGCGATTTACTCGATTCCTGGGCGGCGGCGCTGGACAAGGCGCGGCACGCAAAAGCCTGGGCCGGACCATTGGCCAGGCAGGCACGCAAAGACGTCCAAGCCCACACCTGGCGCAATCGGGTTCGGACGATTATGAAGTTTGCGGCGGACGGCGGATAACCCGGGGCAACTTCCGATGGATCTACCTCCGGACCCGGCAGGGCGAGGAGTTGGGATCTTTGAACACAGAAGAGCGGAAGACAATCTTTGGACCGAGTGCACGGCGCGAAAATGACACTCCCAAAAATCCTGTACATCTCCCGTTCGAGGATTCCATCCGACCAGGCGAATTGCGTCCAAGTATTGAAAATGTGCGCCGGGTTCGCCGCCTACGCCGAAGTGGAACTTGCGGCGCCATATTTCCGGGAAGACGCCCGTCGGAGAGATACGCTGCCGGAGCGCTTCGCGCTGGCTAGGCCGTTCACGGTGCGGTGGTTGCCGTACCCGCATTGGGGAAAGCGGTTTGCGGTGAGGGGGTTCGCCCTGGCTGCGACGGCCTACGCGAAGGCGCGGGGATACCGTCTGGCCTATACCCGGGATCCTTGGGCGGCGTACTGGCTCGCCCGGTCCGGGATCCGCACGGGCTTCGAGTTGCACGATCTGAAGGAGGACCGGCGGTACCCAATCTGGCAGACGTTGGTTTCCGACCGGACCATGTCACCCAATTTGCGGGGGGTATTCTGCATCACCCGACAACTCCTCGAAGATTCCATCGCCGCGGGCGCCAGGCCCGATCTACTCCGCGTGGCGCCGGACGGCGTGGACCTGCAGCGATTCCAAAAACCCATAAGCCGAGGGGAAGCCAGAACCGCTTTGGGATTGCCGGATCAGGTTCCATGGATCGTACACGCCGGTCATATATATGAAGGGCGCGGCGCGGAAGAACTCGTCCAGGCGCTGGCGAAAATCCCTGCCGCCCGGTTGCTTTTTGCCGGCGGCAAACCCGCGGACGTTGAACGCGTTCGTGCTTTCGCGCTGGAGCAGGGGCTCGCGGATCGGGTCCGCTTCGAGGGGATGGTGCCAAACGGGAGGATTCCGTTGTATCTGTGGGCGGCGGACGTTTTAGCCATGCCCTACACCTCGCGGACGCCGATCATGGGTTCGATCTCGCCCATGAAGATGTTCGAATACATGGCGGCTCAGCGCCCGATCGTCTCGACGGACTTTCCGACGCTTCGGGAGGTGCTGCACGACGGGGAGAACGCGGTTCTGGCGGCGCCCGACAGCCCGGCGGCACTCGCCGCAGGAATCCGGCGCTTGCTGGATGATCCCGGATGGGGCGGAAAGATTGCGCGCCGGGCCAGGCAGGACGTGGAGCAATATACCTGGGAGCGGCGGGCGGAAAATATTCTGGGCCTGCTCACGGGATAGTTTCGCGGCCCGCATGGTTCGAGGATGATCATGACTATTCGTTGGAGACAATTCGCGCTGCCGGCCCTGTTTCTCGCCGTTTGTTTCTTCTTCTTCGCGGGTTTGACTCAGTGGATGTCGTCCGTGTGGAAATTTAATTTCTTCAATCCGAGCGGCGACGTCTATACTTATTGGAAGGAAAGCCTGACGTGGGGGTTGCCGTTCCATCCCCATCATCCGCCGGGCTATCCTTGGCTGATCGCCGCGTGGCACACAGTGGCGGGAACCTGGCTCGGGCCGCTTGTGATCATGCAGACCTTCACCTTCCTCTTCCTCATGGGCGGCGCGCTGCTGATGATCCCGCTCTGCCGTCAGGCAGGAATTGCCAAGCGCGGATGGGCGATGGCGTTCCTCTTTATCGCCTGGCCGTTCGTGGGCAGTCTCTATGCGGTCTTCCCCCAAATTGACGCCATCGTCCTTTTTCTCCTGATCCTTGGCATCCTTCTGGCGATGAACAGCCGCTGGATGGCATCCGGCGCGGTGTTGGGGGCGGCGACGATGATGCATCCGGTCGCCTGGATTTTCACGCCATTGCTCCTGATCGCGGCCTGGGCGGCTTGGGTGTGGGAAAGGAAACAGCCGGCCTCCCTCCCGAGGAGCATCAATACCAGGCAACTCCTGGCGATGACGGCCCTGGCCATTGCGCCGATGGTTATCCTGTGGATATGGCAAACCATCATCACGAAGGACCCGTTGTGGACAATCGCTTCCATCGTTCAGGCGCAGGTGGTGTCGCAGGGATCGCTGCCGGTCCTGGACGGATGGGTCGGCACGGTGATCGGCAAGGGGATCTCCGGATGGGCGAAGGTTGGAATACTCTCGCTGGTTGTTCTAACGGCCGTTTGCATCCTCGTCCGCGTTTTAGCCGACCAAGTTACGCAGTCGAATGCGCGGGATTTTTATCGGAAGGTTGTTTCCATACTGATTCCAGCCGTTGTGCTGGGGATGGCGATCGTGCTCAACCAGCATGAAATCTGGGCGGTAATGAGATTTAGTAAAATGCTCATTCTGCCCATGATCCTGTACCGGGATCGATTGTTCGGGTTTGTCCCCCAGCGGCTGCGCATGCCCGTCTTGGGCGTTTTAATCGGACTGAGTTTCCTGACCCAGGTCGTATACGCCTGGTATATGGCGAACGTTTTCTTCTCGGCGTGAAGCGCGAGGAAACAAGAATCATGCACTCGAGCTTGTCGAATCAACAAAGAGAAAAAATCCTCTACCTCATCCCCACCCTTGCCTCCGGCGGGACGGAACGTCAGGCGGCGGAACTGGTGCGACGCCTGGACCGCGAGCGCTTTGACCCGCTGGTGGCGGTGATCTACGGCCTGGATCGGGTCCCGGTGGAAATTCCGCTGCAGGATGCGCGATTGATCAGTCTGCGCAAGCCGCTCGGCAAACTCGGCGCGCTGGTGGTCGTGTTCCGGCTCTGGCGGCTGATCCTGCGTGAACGTCCCGCGGTGGTGCAGTCGTACCTGCGCCCGGCCGATCTGTACGCCCGCATCGCCGGCCGGCTGGCCGGACATCGCCGCATCGTCACCTCGCTCCGCACCCGCATCGCCGGGTTCTATCCGCCGCTCTGGCAAACGGCGGAACGGCTCCTCTGGCGGGCGAGCGCGCGCATCGTCTCCAATTCCCGCGCGGCGGCCATCGAGGCGCAAGTGTTGCTCGGCATACCCTCCGCCCGAATCGAAGTCATCCCCAACGGGGTCGATCTCGAACGATTCCATCCCGGCATGGATTGGCGCGCGCCGCGCGAGTCCTTCGGCCTCTCGCCATCCGATCTGGTGTTTGGAATGGTCGCCCGCTATTCGCCGGTGAAGGACCACGCCACCCTGCTGACCGCCGTGGCGCAAATGGCCAATTCCGGTTCCTGGCCGGCCTTCGCGAAAGTTTTATTGGTTGGTGGCACCACCTATGCCGACGCCCGGGCGCTGGTGGACCAACAAATCCAGGAGCAGGGGCTGGACGGGATCGTCCGGCCGATGGGCGTGTTAAAAAATGTGGAACAGGTCTACGCCGCCCTGGATTGGCTGATCCTGCCCTCCCGCTTCGAAGGATTCCCCAACTCGGTGTTGGAGGCCATGGCCTGCGGAAAGCCGGTCCTGCTTTCCGACGCGGCCAATGCGGAGCAGATAGTGGCGGAAGGCGAAACCGGCCTTCAATTTCCGGCCGGCGACGTGTTGGCGCTGATAGCCTGCCTGGCCAGAGCCATCGCCATGCCGGCCGAACAGCGCGTGGCGCTGGGCCGGGCGGCGCGTTCCTTCGTCGAAGGCAGATTCTCCACGCGGTTGATGGCTCATAAGTTCGAATCCCTGTACGAGGAATTGCTCAAGAAGCCGTGAACGCAATCCCGCGCAAGTCCGGAGAGGAATCATGACCCGGCCGCCGGTGGCGATCGTCTCCTTCTCCGCGCTTTCCACGGGCGGAATCGAAACCCACCTTATCCAATTGTTCCGCGGCTTGGGGGGCGAGTATTCGTTTACCGTGTTCGGCTTGCTCGAAGAGCCGTTTACCGCGCTGGCGGAGCCGCTCGGAGCGCAATGCGTCCGGTTGCCGCGCGCCGGGAAAACGGATCCGGCGGCGGTCGTCCGGCTGCGGAAGGAATTCCTCGCGCGTAAAATTGAGCTGGTTCACACGCACGATACCCGTGGCGGCGTGATCGGCCGTCTGGCGGCGCGCTCGGCCGGGATCAAAGCCGTCCATACGGTCCATACTCCGTCGTTCTTCCTGCCGCAAACGGCGGCGGCCGTCGGCGGATACCGACTGGCGGAACGATGCCTCAACCGGCTGGCCAGCGATAAGGTGATCTTCGTCTCCCGAACCATCCGGCAGCTATACCTAGATGGAGGGCTTGTGCAGCCGGGCAAAGCCTGCCTTGTCCCAAACGGGCTGGAACCGGAGTGGTTTGTTCCTTCCCCTCGAAAAAATCCACCCGGCGGAGAGGTTCGCTTCCTATACGTCGGCCGGCTGGCGCGCGAAAAGGGGATGGACACTCTGGCGGCGGCGTTCAATCTCGTGGCGGCGCGGATTCCCGGCGCGCAGTTGAGTGCGGCGGGGGACGGCCCGGAGCGGGAGGAGCTTTTGCATGCGGCCCAGCGCGGCGGCTGGGCTGCGCGCTTGACGCTCCCGGGAAGAATTTCCCGCGAGGATGCAAGGAACCGGATGCGCGCGGCGGATGTCTTCGTGCTGCCGTCGAGATTCGAAAGTTTTTCTTATACGCTGCTCGAGGCGATGGCCTGCGGATTGCCTTGCCTGGCCACCAACGTGGGCGGAAATTGTGATCTGGTCTCTCCGGACCGCAACGGCTGGCTCCTTCCCAAGGAAGACCCGCCGGCGCTGGCCGAGGCAATGATTCGGCTTGCGGGAGATTCGAATAGCCGCATTTCCATGGGCCAGGCGGGAGCGATGCTCGCGCGGGAGTATACTTTGGACCGAATGTTGGAAGGAACCCGTTCGGTGTATCGCCAGGTTTTGGGAAGATCCTCAGGCATTACGTAGCCGATCCCCTCCGTCCACCGGCCGAGAATCAATTAAGGCATTCGCATGGAAAAAAAATCCCCGAGGTCTGATTTAATGCGCAGGCCGTTTGCCCGAAACCGGATCGACGGATGGCTCTGGTTGCCGTTTCTTCTGGCCGCAGCCGGGGCATTGGCAATCGCCGTCCTCCCCTGGGAAACGATAGGAGCGCCGATGCTGATCATGCTTTTGGCCGGCGGAGCGGCGGTCGGATGGGCGCTCATGGATTCTCCGGCGGAAGAGCGGCGCTTTGTGCTGCGATTGTTCGTTGTGGCGCTGGCTGTGCGGCTTCTAGCGGCGGCTGTATTCTACGGAACGACGGGGGGCAATCCAATCTACCTTTACAAGGACGCCGTGGGATACGACCGCATCGCCTGGATCCTGGCCCAGGCTTGGCACAACCATGGGATCCTGCCGGAGGCCGCGGGCCGGTTGGCGTGGATGGAAAACGATGTCTATCCTCGTACCTTAGCCGTGTTGTATTACCTCATCGGCCGGACGCCGGCGGCGGCCGTAGTGTTCAATACGGTCTTGGGCGCGGGATCGGTGTATCTGGTTTATCGGATCAGCGCGATTCTCTTCGGCGTGAAACCCGCGCGCTGGGCCGGCTGGTTGACGGCGTTCTATACCGGCTTCTGGCTTTGGGGAATGATGGTGCTGAAGGATGCGCCGTTCCTTTTTATTCTTCTGCTCTTTTTCCTGGCGCTGTATCGGCTTGGAGATTTGCTGGTCGCGGGAGATTTTTCCCGCGAGCGGATCCTGCGCGCAGCGGGATGGGCGGCGGTGCTGATCCTGGCCTGGTTGGGCGCCCGGGCGATCCGCCTTGATTACGCCGCGCTGGCGGTTGCCGCGGCGGCCGCGACGTTGCCCGTCGTATGGCTGCTTCGCTCCGGCCGGATCGGGCGCTGGGTGGTGTTCCTGGCCGCGCTTGCCGTCGGCGTGATCATCCTTTGGCCGAAGATCGCCGCCTTCCCGATTCCAAATGTCGCCGTGGACAGCCAATCCCTGTTGTTCCGAACCACTGATGTTCCGACCACCGGGACGGTGGGCGCCTTTCTCGGTTGGATCATCAGTCATCCGATGGGCTTTCTGCGCTACCTTCTCCTTACAACGGTTTCCACTGCGCTGGCGCCCTTTGCTTGGATTCTCCCCGGATCGCTTCCAGGTGGCTCCGGTTTTGATGTCTCTCTCCTCGCCTTTCCCGGAATGTGGCTGTGGTATGCCATGCTTCCTTTTTCCATTCTGGGATTTTTCCAGGCGGTCCGCCGCAGCCGGGGGGACGTTTGGCCGGTTGTGGTTTGCGGCGCCGGCCTCTTCCTGGCTTTCTCGATTCTCATCCCGCGGGAATCCCGGCATCGGGATATTATTATGCCGTTTGCGTTGATGCTTGCAGCCGAAGGATTGGTATTCGGTCGGAAATGGTGGTACCTGGGAGGATTGTTCTGGATTCCCCTAACGGGGTTGATGGCGTGGAAACTCAGCAGCCTGTGGCCGATTCTTTTTGCGGCGGTGATCACGGGAGCCGGATGGGTCGTTTGGTGGATGGTTCAGAAACGCCGGAGCCGGGACAAACCGGACGTCGGGGAAACTTGAGATGCGAATATTATTCGTCGCTCCGAAAATTCCATGGCCTGCCACCGACGGCGGACGGATCGCCATCTACGAACTCGTCCGGCATCTGACGGAACGCGGACATCAGGCAGCCTTCCTGGGGTTCGGCGCACCGCGGGCGGCCGACGAGCTTCGCGCCCATGCGGGTTTGCTATGGGCTAAAGCGATTCCCCACGACACCGCCACCAACCCCGTTTCGGCGTTTGCGAATTTGTTTTCCCCCCTCCCGTACACGGCCTCCAAATACAAATCC
This sequence comes from uncultured Chloroflexia bacterium, assembly GCA_963780865.1. Lineage (GTDB taxonomy): Bacteria > Chloroflexota > Anaerolineae > Anaerolineales > RBG-16-64-43 > FEN-1073. Next base: position 10,791 of record CAWADT010000026.1, read on the forward strand.
GCCGCGATGGCCGACGCCATCCGGTCCGCCTTCCAGGAGGAATTGTTCGACCTGGTCCAGTTGGAAAATACCCACATGGCGCACTATCTCGGGTTGGTGCAAAAGCACAACCGGCCTGCCGTGCTCCGTTTGCAAAACGTGGAATCGCTTCTGGCCGGACGATACGCGCAAACCATCGCCCCACCGTTCCGCTGGTACGTCGCCCTCCAGGCCCGGCGCATGTACCGGTTCGAAGCGCGCGCCTGCGAGCAGGCCAGCCTGTGTCTGGCTATCACCGAGGAAGACGCCGAGCGGGTCCGGCGGATGGCTCCCGATGCGCAAGTGGCGGTCTCGCCCGCCGGCGTGGACCTGGAGCGGTTTTACCCGCAGCCGATGAGCGAGGAACCCGGAACGGTGGTTTCCGTCGCCGCGTTGAACTGGCCGCCAAACGTGGATTCGATGCGCTGGTTTCGGGCGGAAATCTGGCCGCGGATTCTGAAGGAAGAACCGACGGCCCGCTGGCTCGTCGTCGGGAAAGATCCGCCCAGCGACATTCTGCGCTGGCCGGAAGAAGACCACTCGATTACGGTGACCGGATTTGTCGACGATGTCCGCCCCTATCTATTCCGCGGGTCGGTCGTCATCGTTCCGCTGCGGAGCGGAGGCGGAATGCGATTGAAGATCCTCGAGGCGATGGCTTCCGGAAAAGCCGTGGTGAGCACGCCCCTGGGCGCCGAGGGGATCCCCGCCAGGAACGGTGAAGAAATTGTCCTCGCATCGCCGGATAGGACGTTCGCCACGGAGGTAATCCGCTTGCTTCGCGAGGGGGCCGAACGCAAGCGGATCGGCAAGGCCGCGCGGACGTGGGTGGAGCGCTACGGATGGAATCGGATCGCCGAAGCGCTCGAGCGGGAATATGCCGCCCTCCTGGAAGCCCGCCCCCGATGACGGATCCCCGTCCCTTCGTCTCCATCATTATTCCGTGCCGAAATGAAGAGCGCACGATTGGGCTGGTTCTGGACGCGCTGGATCGTCAGACCTATCCCCGCGCGCGGACGGAGATTCTTGTCTGCGACGGGTACTCCGCGGACGACACCCGCGGCCTGGTCCGGGGGTTCATCGCGTCCCACCCGGATATTTCGATTCGCCTCATCGACAATCCGGGGCTTACCGCTCCGTCGGCGCTGAACGCCGGAGTGCGAGCGTCGAGGGGTGAAATCATCCTGCGGATGGATGCCCACGCTGTTCCCGATCCGAAGTACGTCGAAGAATCCGTGCGCGCGCTTTCGGAGACCGGGTATGAGAGCGTCGGCGGAATGTGGGATGTCCAGCCCGGCAAAAAGGGGATTGTCGCCCGGGCGATCGCGGTTGCCGCCGGCAGCGGGTTCGCCGCGGGAGGAGTTCGGTACCGCGTGGGCGGGAAAGCGGGGGAGGTGGATACCGTCCCCTTCGGCGCCTTCCGGCGGGAAGTCTTCGACCGGGTGGGTTTTTTTAACGAACAGGTTCCGGTCAACGAGGATTACGAATTCTTCTTTCGAATCCGCGCGGCGGGCGGCAAAATCTATTTTTCCCCGGAAATACGATCACAATATTTCGCGCGGGCAGACCTTCGCTCGCTGGCGGAGCAATATTTTCTCTACGGGCGCCAAAAAGCGGCGATGCTCTCCTTCCATCCGCGGTCGCTGCGGATGCGCCAGTTGATCCCGGCGGTATTTGTCCTGTCGCTCGCGGTTCCAGCGCTCGGATCGATTTTATCTCCACCGCTGGCGATCCTGCTGGCGGCGGAGATCGCGGTGTACATTGTGGCCTGCGCGGGATTTTCCTTTGGGGAAGCGTTCAGGCGCAAGAATCCGCCTCTGGCGGCGGTTTTGCCTTTGGTGTTTGCTTGCATTCATTTTTTCTGGGGGATAGGTTTTTGGATTGGCTTGGCAGCCAATTCCGGCCGACTTTATCGCACTTTGGCCGAGAAAAAGGCGGCTGGGTAAAGCCGTTCGGTTTCGGTAAAATACCGTTCTTCCGCGCGGAGGCGGAACGCCTTGTCAAAATTCCTGATCACCGGCGGCGCCGGTTTCATCGGATCGCATCTCGCCGAAAACCTTGTCGGACGGGGCCATGCGGTCCGAATTCTGGATAATTTCTCCACCGGACGGAGGGAGAACCTTTCCGCGGTTTCCGGAAAGGTGGAGATTTTGGAAGGGGACATCCGCGACCGGGATGCGGTCCGGACGGCTGCGGCCGGGGTGGATTTCATTTTGCACCAGGCGGCTTTGGTATCGGTCACCCAATCCGTGGAGAACCCGGAGGAAACACTGGCGATCAATGTCGGGGGAACCCTAACGGTATTGGAAGCGGCGCGGGAGGCGCGGGTTCGAAAAGTGGTACTCGCCTCGTCCTGCGCGGTCTACGGTGCGGGCCGGATCCCGGCCCGGGAGGAGCAAGCGGCGATGCCGCTCTCGCCTTATGCGGCCAGCAAACTGGCGGCCGAAGCCTTCGCGCTTTCCTATGTTTCATCCTATGGGATGCCCTGCGTTTGTTTGCGATATTTCAACGTGTTCGGCCCGCGGCAGGATTTTCATTCGCCGTATTCCGGTGTGATCGCGATCTTCATCGCGCGCGCCCTCGCCGGGCAGCTTGTGACGATCTTCGGCGACGGACGCCAAACCCGTGATTTTATCTATGTGGGAGACGTCGCGAGAGCGAATCTGCTGGCGTGCGAATCGGATCGGGCGGACGGCCGGGCGGTGAATATCGGCACCGGCCGGGGCCGCAGCCTCCTCGAATTGCGCTCCGAACTGGAGTCCGCCTCCGGTGCGCGCTTGAAGCTGGAATTTTCCGCGCCGCGCCCGGGCGATATCCGCCACTCGCGCTGCGCGCCGGCTCGCGCCCGCTCGTTGCTCAGCTTCTCGGCGCAGGCCGATTTCCGCGCCGGGTTGGAAGCCACCTTGCGCTGGCAGCGTGACGGACAGGGGGCGAGGGCGAAATGAATAAAACCATCGTCCTGCTCCGCAACCGCTACCTGTTCGGCGCCGATTTGGTGATCACCGTTCTATCCGTGGTTATCGCCTTCAGTCTCCGCCTCGAATCTGAAAGGCTGAGGTTATATCTTCCCACCATCGCGGGGATGATCGTAGCGGCCTTGCTGGTCAAACCCTTTATCTATTGGCGCTTCGGTTTGTACCGCCGCTTCTGGGCGTATGCCAGCATGACGGAAGCGATGATCATCCTCGGTGCCATCGTCGTCAACGCGATTCTGATGATGGCGTATTACTTCATCTCGCCACTCATTATTTATCCCGCCGTTCCCCTCTCTATCCCGATAATCGACGGATTGGTCAGCCTGGTTCTGGTCGGGGGGATGCGCTTCTCCATTCGCATCCTGTCCGAGATTTTACAGGCCCGGCGGCGTCTGCCGGGCAGCGGGGCGACCCGCCGCGTGCTGATCGCCGGCGGCGGCGACGCGGGCGCGCTGGTGGCCCGCGAGATGCAGAAGAATCCGCAACTGCACATGATCCCGGTCGGATTTCTCGACGACGCGCCGGAAAAACTGCACCAGCGGATCCATGGAGTGCAGGTGCTCGGCCCGCTGAAAAACGTGCTCGCCCTGGCGGCCGAACACGAGGCGGACGAAGTGGTGATCGCGATGCCGTCGGCGTCGGGCGAGGTCTTCCGGCGGCTTTCGGATTTATGCCGCAAAGGCAAACTGCCCTACCGGACGATGCCCGGGCTGTACGAGCTGATCGGAGGGCGGGTGAGCGCCGGGCGGCTGCGCAATGTGGAGGTGAGCGACCTGCTGCGCCGCGCCCCCGCGCAAACGGCCGACCAGGCCGTCGGTCACGCGCTGAGCGGGAAGCGGGTGATGGTGACCGGAGCCGGCGGTTCGATCGGCTTCGAACTTTGCCGGCAGATCGCGCGCTGGGGCCCGAGCGAGATCATCATGCTGGGGCACGGGGAGAACAGCATCTTCGAAGCGCTCCTCGAACTGGGGGAGGATTATTCCGGTTTGGCGCTGCACCCGATCATCGCCGATATCCGCGACCGGCCCCGCATGGAGTCCGTGTTCCGCGCCCACCGGCCGCAGGTGGTGTTTCACGCCGCGGCCCACAAGCATGTTCCGCTGATGGAAATCAACGTTGAGGAAGCCTTTACCAATAACGTGATCGGCACGCGCAATGTGGTGGAGTTGGCGCTGGAAGCCGATGCCGGGCGGATGGTGCTCATCTCGAGCGATAAAGCCATCCGGCCCACGAGCGTGATGGGAGCCACCAAGCGCTTGGCGGAAATGATCGTCCAGGACGCCGCCCGCCGCAGCGGGAAGTCGTACGTCTCGGTGCGGTTTGGAAACGTCCTGGGCAGCCGCGGATCGGTCATCCCTGTGTTCAAACGGCAGATCGCGCGCGGCGGGCCGGTGACGGTGACCCATCCGGAAATGGAAAGATATTTCATGACCATCCCCGAGGCGGTTCACCTGGTGCTGCAGGCGGCCTCCTTTGGCGAAGGCGGGGAAACCCTGCTCCTGCGCATGGGCAAGCCGGTGCGGATCGTTGCCCTCGCCGAAGATCTGATCCGCCTCTCGGGATTGGAACCCGGGCGCGACGTCCCGATTGTGTTTACCGGCGTGCGCCCCGGCGAGAAACTCAGCGAGCAACTGTGGGAGGACGAGACGGTGTTGCGTCCGACCACCCATCCGGACATTCTCCGCCTGACGGAAGAAAACCATAATTGGAAACCGGGCGAACTGAACCGGACGATCGATGCACTGTCCGGGATGGCGGAACAGGGCAAGGTTTCGGAGCTGATCGAGACGATGAACGGGATCGTGGATGGAACCATCGGCCAGACTCCGCCGCCGGAAATGACCAGCGTGTAGCGCCGAACTTGATGAACGGTTTTGGTTTTTCCTCCCGCTCGCGAATCTCTATGAAGTTTTTTTGAAATGATCCGCCTTCCAACCGCAAGGTTGATAATTAAAATAATATTGGCCCTCGCCGGCTTCGCGCTGCTCGGGTGGATCCCGGCCTCGTCGCTGCAGGGCGCCACGCCTTTTCGCCCAAATTGTGCGGGCGATCCTCCTCCGCCCACGGCCTGGGCTGCGTTATGGTTTCCCTCCGAACCCGATTTCGCCGTGGCGGCCGGCCGGGAATTGCTCGCCCGCCCGGACTATCCGGGAGCGGTATGCTACCTGACCCTGGCCGAGAAATACCGGATGCAGGATCCCGTTTTTCTGTCGGATTTGGGCATCGCACTGTGGGAAACCGGGAAAACGGATCAGGCGATCGTCCGTTGGGAGCAAGCGCTTGCCCTGGATCCATCGCTAGATGGGACCCTGGACCGGTTGTGGAAAGGCTATTTTCAAACCCGGCAATGGACGAAGGCGGAGGATGCCCTCGGCCGCTGGATCGCACTCCACGCGGACGATACCGAAGCCGTCTATCAGCTGGCATTGATCCGCGCCGCGGGCGATCCGGGGAGCGCTTTGGCGCTGCTGGATGAGTTTAACTTCCGCTCCGCCTGCGCTTGGAAAAAAAGCGCGGGAATTGGCGGCGGTCATCCGGTCGGCGATCGCCTTGCGAGTCCCGGAATATATCTTTGCCCGAACCGGCGAGGAACTGCTGAGCCTGGGGGAGCCGGCGCTCGCCGAGGAAGCCATCCGCCGGGCGATCGATCGAAATCCGAATTACGGCGAAGCCTATGCCCTGCTGGGGGCGGCCCAGGAAGCCGCGGGCGAAAACCCGGAGGACTCCTATCGCCGCGGGGCCGCCCTCGCTCCGAAATCTGCGCTGGTTTGTATGTTGTATGGCTCGTGGCTGCACCGCAAGGGAGACCTCACCGGAGCCCGTTGGTGGCTCTTGCAGGCTTGGGCGGTTACGCCAGGGGATTGGAACGTCGCTTCCGAATTGGCGCAAGTTGATTTTACGCTGGGCAACGTTGGGGACGCCGAGGGATGGGTTTTACAAGCGATGACGGCCCATCCGCAGGAAGCGGAGGCTTGGATCGCCCTGGCCAGGTTTTACATCGAGAACGATTACCGGGTGGAAGATAGCGGGATCCCGGCGGCGCGCCAGGCCGTTATCCTGGCGCCAACCAACGACCGGGCGCTGGATATTCTTGGACTGGGATGGTTCAGGGTGGGCGATTTTCCCACGGCGGAACGTTTCTTTCTCCGCGCCCTGGAACAAAATCCCGATTCGGCCGAAGCGCATTTGCATTTGGGGATGTGCCTCCAGGAAGAGGGACGGATCGCGGAAGCCCGGACGGAGTTGGAATCCGCCCTTCGGCTGGATCCCTCCGGATCCATCGGCAAACAGGCAAGCTCGATGTTGGCAAAATATTGATCCGGAGGGACCTGAAGAAGAAAGGAGGAGAGAAACCGATGACTCCGCTCAACCTAATGCATTGCACCCCGGTCCGCAAGGATGACCGCCCGCTGTCCGAGGGCGAGATCCGGGAATATGCGCGCGAGATTCCCGAGTGGAAGGTCGTCGAGCGGGAAGGGCTGAGGCGGCTGGAACGCGAGTTCCGCTTTAAAAATTTTTCCACGGCGCTGGAATTCACGGATCAAGTGGGAGAACTGGCCGAAGCGGAAGATCATCATCCGGCGATGCTCACCGAATGGGGACGGGTGACGGTCGGCTGGTGGACCCATAGGATCGGCGGCCTGCACCGCAACGATTTCATCATGGCGGCGAAAACCGACGAGCTGTTTGTGGCAGCCGGCCCGCGCGGATCGTAACCGGAACGAAGGAAACCGGGATATAATTTTTCCCGCGGAAGGAAAATCTTTGCGGATAACATTATGACCAGACTTCAAGCGCTGAAAATTCTCAACCCCATCCTGCTGATCCTGCTTGTCTTTCAAATTGTCTCCGGGCTGAATCCGATGCTGGTTCCGTATACAATTCATCAGGATGTGGGGATTCTCATCGGGTGCGGGATTCTGCTGCACCTGACCCTCAATTGGAATTGGATTCGAACCAACATTCTCCGCCGAAGATAAATCAACCGCTCCCGGACGGTTAGCGAAAACCTCATGCCCATAAGGATCGACAATCTCTTTATGACCGCCCTACTCTCCTCGCCGCTGCACGGGCTGATGGGAGACGGATTTGCCGTGATCACCGTTACCGGACGGAAAACGGGCCGGCGGATATCCACGCCGGTGAATGTTTCCCCGCGAGGCAAAGAGTGGATCGTGATCAGCTTCCGAAACAGGAAATGGTGGAAAAATCTTCAGGACGGTCGTCCGGGGGAACTGCGGCACCGCGGGAAAACTTTCCCGATCGCGGCGCGCATCCTGGATCAGTCCTCCGCAGTCGCGGCCGAGCTGAAATCCTATTTAGATCAATTTCCCGGACGAGCGAAATATTTCGGAATTCAGACGGACTCAGGCGGACAAGTTTCCGAGGAAGCGTTGACCCGGGCAGCGCAAGACCGGGTGGTAATCTTCCTCGCGCCGAGCGCTTCGGGTTGACACTCCCCCTTGCTGGGCTATAATTCCGGCGCGAGTTTAAAGCGCTGGTGCTGGAACTGGCAGACAGGCATGGTTGAGGGCCATGTGCCGCAAGGCGTGGGGGTTCAACTCCCCCCCAGCGCACACTGATCGCCGCCAAATCCCGGGCGGCGGTTTTGTTTTTTTTCCTCTGCCCTCATCCCATCCTTCTCCCAGCACCTGCCCTCGCGAGGCGGGGGTAAGCTAGGAGAAGGTGGCCGAAGGCCGGATGAGGGCGACGAAGCGGTTACGATTCAAGATATAATCCCAAAATCCTACGTTCGCGGAAAAAATGATTATGCCAAAAACCCAGGGCCGGAAACCGCTCACCTTCCAGGAAGTGATTCTCGCGCTGCAGGAGATTCTGGGCCGGGAAGAATTGCCTGATCTGGCAGCCGTACAACATCCAGGTCGGAGCCGGGACGATGAATCCGGCCACGTTCCTGCGCGTCCTCGGCCCGGAGCCTTGGAACGTGGCCTATGTGGAGCCCTCCATCCGCCCGGCCGACGGCCGCTACGGGGAAAACCCCAACCGGCTGCAACAGTTTTACCAGTTCCAGGTCATCCTCAAGCCGGACCCCGGCAATCCGCAGGAAATCTATCTGCAATCGCTGGCGGCGCTCGGGATCGACCTGCGGAAAAACGACGTGCGTTTTGTGGAGGACAACTGGGAAGTCGCCCGCCCTGGGAGCCTGGGGGCTGGGATGGGAGGTCTGGCTGAACGGGATGGAGATCACCCAGTTCACCTACTTCCAGCAGGCGGGGGGAATCGAACTGCCGATCCCATCCGTGGAGATCACCTACGGAGTGGAGCGGATCCTCATGGCGCTCCAGAAAGTTTCGCACTTCCGGAACATCCGCTGGGTGGACGAGGTGAGCTACGGCGATATCTTCCTGCAGAACGAACGCCAGCACAGCGCCTACAATTTCGAAGTGGCGGACGTCGAACGCTTGCGGGAGATGTTTGAGCTGTTCGAAGGCGAGGCGCGCACCGCCCTCGCGGCCGGACTGGTCCTCCCGGCGCACGACTACGTATTGAAATGCTCGCACGCCTTCAACGTCCTGGACGCGCGCGGAGCGGTGGGCGTTACCGAACGCGCCGCATTCTTCGGCCGGATGCGGGATCTGGCCCGGCAGGTTGCGGAAGCTTATCTGCAGAGCCGCGAGGAGGAAGGGTTCCCGCTGATGGGGAAATTCCATTCCTCCCTCCGGCGTGTGCCGGCAGCCCTCCGGAAATCCGTGAAGAAAGCCACCCGACCGCAAACGCTGCTTTTTGAAATCGGCGTGGAGGAATTGCCCGTCGCCGATTGCGCCTCGGCCCGGGCGCAGCTGGCGGAGAAACTTCCGGCCGCATTGACAGAGGCGCGTCTGGCGTTTCGCCGGGTGGACGTGTACGGCACCCCGCGCAGGATCGCCGCCGTCGTCCGCGGCGTGAGCCCGGCGCAAAAAAGCGTCGAGGTTGCGGTGAAAGGGCCGCCCGTGTCCAAGGCGTACCTGCCGGACGGTTCGCCCTCGCCGGCGCTGGCCGGGTTTGCCGGAAAGAACGGCGTGGAACCGAAGTCGCTGCGCGCGGAAAACGGATACATCGTCCTGCGGCGGACGGAAACGGGCAAGCCGGCGTCGGAGGTGCTTCCTAGTTTGCTCAGCGGCCTCCTCTCTTCCCTGCAATTCGGAAAGGTGATGCGCTGGGATGCGAGCGGAGCGGCCTTCTCGCGGCCGGTGCGCTGGCTGGTGGCGCTGCTGGGCGCGGAGACGCTGCCGGTCGAATGGTTCGGCGTGCGCGCCGGGCGCGTCACCCGCGGATTGCGCCCGCTCCTCTCGCCCGAGATCGTCGTCGCCAAGGCGGAAGACTACCTGCGAACTCTCCGCGCCGGGGGAATCGAACCGGACCCGGCGATGCGCGCCAAACAGATTCTGCGGCAGGCGTCTGCGCTCGCGGCGAGGGCGGGGGGCAACGCGGCTGCCGTGCCGGGATTGCTCGAGGAAGTAACCGACCTGGTGGAAGAGCCGAAGGTGATCCTCGGTTCGTTTGATCCGGAATCCCTCGCGCTGCCGCGCGAGGTCTTGATCTCGGTCATGCGCAAGCATCAGCGTTACTTTCCCGTCCAAAAGGGGGAGGATGTGCTGCCGAATTTCCTGACGGTATGCAACGGCGTAGCGCAGGGAGAGGGAACCGTGCGCGAGGGGAACGAGCACGTCCTGCGCGCGCGGTTCGCCGACGCGGCGTTTTTCATCCGCGAGGATCGCCGCAAGAAGCTGGAAGAATTCCGGCCGCGGCTCGCCACGCTTGCCTTTCAGGTGAAGCTCGGATCGATGTTGGAAAAAAGCGAACGCGTGGAACGGTTGACGCAATCGCTCGCACCGGCCTTGAGCCTGACCCCGGCCCAGGCGGCGGTCGCCGCCCGCGCCGCGCACCTGTGCAAGGCCGACCTGACCACCCAGATGGTGGTGGAAATGACCTCGCTCCAGGGAACCATGGGCCGCTATTACGCGATCGATTCGGGCGAGCCGGCCGAAGTCGCCCGGGCGATCTACGAACATTACCTGCCGCGATCCGCCGAAGACGCCATCCCAGAGTTGCTGCCGGGTACGGCGGTCGCGGTGGCGGACCGGTTGGATTCACTGACCGGACTTTTTACCGCGGGGCTTGCGCCGACCGGAACGCGCGATCCGTTCGCTTTGCGGCGCGCGGCCCTCGGATTGATCCAGATCCTGCTTGGGCGCGGGATTGCCTTCGAAGTGCGCGACGGAATCCGTTTGGCGGCTTCCCTTCAGCCGATTCCCGCCTCCGAGACCGTGCAAGCCCAAGTGATGGATTTCATCGCCGGACGGCTGCGGGGGTTGTTGGCCGACCAGGGATTCCGGTACGACGTGGTGGATGCAGTGCTGGGGGCGCAAGCGGGCAATCCGGTTCTTGCCCGACGGACGGCAACGGAATTGACGGCCTGGGTCGGAAAACCGGAGTGGCCGCAGATCCTGGCGGCCTACGCGCGCTGCGTGCGGATCACGCGCGAAAGTAAAGAGCAATACTCCGTGGATGAGTCTCTTCTCTCGGAAGGCGAGGAACGAGGGATCTGGGACGCCGCCAAAGATTTGCGCCAATTCATCGCCGGGGAACAAAACAAAGGCACACTGACCATCAGCGGGTTGCTGGATCATTTCTCCCTTGCGGTCGGGACGATATCGGCGTTCTTCGAAAAAATTCTGGTCATGACGGATGATCCCGCCGTGCGGAAAAACCGACTTGCCATATTGCAAACCATAGCCAGGTTGCCCGAAGGCGTGGCGGATCTTTCGAAATTGGAAGGATTTTAAGCTCCGGTTGTCCTCCGGGCAGGCGGGAGGAATTATGAAAACCGTTCGTTGGGGAATTTTGGGAACCGGCGGGATCGCGCACCAATTCGCAAAAGCGTTGAGCCTGCTACCCGACGCGAAGATCGTCGCGGTGGGGTCGCGCGCCAAGGCCGCGGCGGACGATTTCGGCGACACGTGGAAGATTCCGCGCCGGTATGGAAGCTACAAAGAGTTGGCGGCCGATCTGGAGGCGGATGCAATTTACGTCGCCACCATCCATCCCCTGCACTATCAAAATTGCCTCGATTGCCTCTCGGCCGGCAAGGCGGTCCTGTGCGAAAAGCCCTTCACCATCAGCGCGGCCCAAGCCGCGGAGGTGATCGCCCTGGCCAAGCGAAAAAAGATTTTCCTGATGGAGGCGATGTGGACGCGGTACTTCCCGATATTCGGGAAATTACGCGAGCTGCTGGCGGCCAATGCTCTGGGGGATATCCGTCTGCTGCAGGCTGATTTCGCCTTCCGGCCGGAATACGATCCACAAGGGAAACTCTTCAATCCGGAACTAGGGGGCGGCGCGTTGATGGACATCGGGGTATATCCGGTCTCGCTGGCTTCCCTGGTCTTCGGTAAATCGCCGCGGCGGATCCTCTCCTCGGCGGTCATCGGCCGGACGGGTGTGGACGAACAAGCGGCGGTTATTCTCGAATATCCCGGAGAGCGGCAGGCGTCGCTCACCTTTTCGTTCCAATATGCGTCGCCGCTCGAAGCAAACATTATCGGCACGGAGGGCAGAATCCGGATCGAAAGTCCGTGGTGGCATCCGCGGGCGTTGACGATCTCGCGGCCGGGGCGGGCGGATGAGAAAATAACTAAGCCTTACCTGGGAAACGGGTATGGCCACGAAGCGGTGGAGGTGATGGATTGCCTGCGGGCGGGGCGGATCGAAAGCGAACGAATGCCGCTGGCCGAGACGCTGCGCATCATGCAAACCCTCGACGCCATCCGGTCCGACTGGGGAGTTAGGTATCCGGGGGATTGAACGGTCCGTCGAACTCCTGGCGCGAACCATCTTCCACCGAAAAGAACTCTTCGGTGGATTTTTTTAATGTCGCGGCATCTCCAACCCCCTTTCGCCGTTGTTTTTCCGCGAAGCTGTTCGTCCCTGGGACCGGCCGAAAGCGGAGTAAACCTTAAAATGATTCACAAAAAATACATTTTCCGGGAGGGGGATTCCGTTCGGTATGCTATACTCTGAGGGGAATTCCTAGAGGAATGAATGGCCGGTCATCGGGAAGTATACGAGCAGGCTCTTAAGCAGGGAAACAGCTCGGCTTGGGAGCAGAAGTGGGAGCAGGCCATCGCGGCGTATCAACGTGCGTTGGCGGAATTCCCCGGCGATCCGGTGGCCACGGATCATCTCGGGCTGGCCTATATGCAAAGCGGCCAACTCGACCAGGCCCAGGCAACGTACCAGGATTCCATCCGTACCGATCCCCAAAATCCGATCCCCTACGAGAAGATCGCCGAAATTTTGGAACACGGCGGCAAAATAGTCGAATCCGTCCAACTGCGGTTGAGCGCGGCGGAACTGTTCCTGGCCGCGCGCGAAGCGGACAAGGCGATCGACAATTGGCTGGCCGCCGCGCGGTTGGTCCCGGAGAATATGGTGGCCCGATCCCGCCTGGCGCTGGCCTTCGAGCGGACGGGACAGATCAAGCAAGCGGTCACCGAATACCTGGCGCTGGCCGCGATCATGCAGCGGGCGCGCCAGCCGGAAAAGGCGATGCAAGCCGTCGAGCAGGGGATAAAAATCCTTCCCGATTCGCCGGAACTCTCCCGCGCCCGCTCGGCCCTCAAGGCCGGCAAGGTGCTGGCTGTGCCGCCGCCCTATAAGCCGGGCATGACCGGGATGCTCACCCCGCCGCCCGACATGCAGTTTCCCGCGGGCGCATCCTCTTCCCGCGCGCCGACGACGAGTTTAGAGCAGCGATCGTCCAGTCCGCAGGATGCGGCCCAGAAAACCGCGATGGCGATTCTGGCCGAGCGATTGTTCGAAGCCGACAAGGACACCTTCGATCAGCGCCGGACCTCCATCGACCAGTTTACGCGCGGGGAGGAAAAAGTTTCTTCGGCGCACGCCGACCAGAATCGCTATCTGGCCCTCGCGATCGACGCCTATTCCCGCGCGCAAAGCCAGGAAGCGATGCAATACCTGGACCGCGCCTTCAAGGTGGGCTTCGAACATCCGGCGGCTTCCTTCCTGTTCGGAACCCTGCAACTCGCGGAAGGCCAGGTGGAACCCGCCGTCCATTCCCTGCAAAAGGCGGTCGAGCATCCGGACCTTTCGATGGGCGCGCATTACATCCTCGGCCGCGCGTACCGGGACATGCGAAAACCCTATCAATCGGCCATTCATTTTCTCTCGGCCCTGCGATTGGCGGACATGAAAACCCTGCCGGAAGAACAACGCGAGGCGATGCAGCGCCAGTATGAAACCTTCCTGGAGGTTCCGGAGAACGAACAGGAACCGGAGCAGTGGAATCAAACCGGGGAACGGATCGAGGCGTTGCTGACTTCGCCGGATTGGGAGAGCCGGTTGAGGCTGGCGCGGGCGCAACTGGATGCGCAATCCGACTCCCCCGGAACGGCGCCGCTCGCGGAGATGCTTTCGCTGGGCAAGCCGCAGGAACTGATCGAGGCGATGGGATACCTGGACCTGGCGCTCCAGCACGGCCTGTGGAGAACGGCGATGGAACAGGCCTTGCTGGCGCTTGACCACGGCCCCACCTACCTGCCGCTGCATCTGCGGATCACGGAAATCCAGCTAAAAGAAGAAAGGCAAACCGAAGCCCTGGCGAAATTAGCGCTGATTGCTCGGACCTACCGGATCCGGGGCGAAACCATGCAGGCCGCGCGCACGTACGAACGCATCCTGCAGATCAATCCGATGGACGTGGGCTCGCGCACCGAATTAATCAATCTCTTGGTCCAACAAGGCGATTTGCGCGGGGCGCTAAGCTTTTATCTCGATCTGGCGGACGTCTATACCCAGTTGGCCGATCTGGAAGGCGCGCGCCAGACGTATGAATCCGCGCTGATGCTGGCCATCCGCAACAACGCCGACCGCTCCTGGCAGATTCAGTTGCTTTACCGGCTGGGAGATTTATACATGCAACGGCTCGACTACCGCGCTGCGCTGCAGACTTTCCAGCGCCTGCAGCAGCTCGACCCGGCGGATGAAAAGGCCGCCACGCAATTGGTGGATCTGATGATTCGTCTGGGAAAAATGACCGACGCACAAAATCTAATCAACTCCATGACCCGCGAATGGACGCGCGCCGGCCGGCAGGACCAGGTCCTGGACTGGCTCGAAGAACTGGTCCGGGTGCGGCCGGAAGAAGCGCTCCTGCGCCGAAAGTTGGCGGATACCTACCAGCAACGCGGCCGGATCGCCGAAGCGATCGGCCAATTGGACGCTCTCGGCGACGCGCAGATCGAAGCCGGCAACATCCCCGAAGCCATCCTGACCGTCCGGGCCATCCTCTCCCTGCGCCCGCCGAACGTGGAAGGGTACCAAAATCTGCTGAATAAATTGGAATCCGGCGCCATGCGCTGACATCCTGCGATGACCGATTTGGTGCAGAATCTCCTTTTTCTCTTCCAGCGCCTCCAATGGTACGACGCATTGGACATCGGCCTGGTGACGCTTCTGTTTTTCGTCATCCTGACCCAATTCCGGGGCACGCAAGCCGCCACGGTGCTGCGCGGGATCGCGATCCTGATCGTCATCGTGGCGTTCCTGAACAATTTGACCAGGCTTCCCGCGATCTCCTGGATCCTGCGCACCATTCTGCCGGCGCTGCTGATCGTGGTTCCCGTGATTTTCGCGCCCGAAATCCGGCGCACGCTGGAGCGGGTGGGACGGGTGGATTTTATTCGCCGAGGCGCGCCGGGAGGCGACGTTCCCCCGTACATTCAGTCGGTGGTCACGGCGGCCAAACGCCTTTCCGAGAGGCGGCATGGGGCGTTGATCGTCCTGGAGCGCGATGTCGGCCTGGACGATTTCGCCTCGACCGGAATGCGCCTGGATGCCGACGTTTCGCCGGAGTTGCTGCTGCAGATCTTTTTTCCCAACACGCCGATGCATGACGGCGCGGTGATCCTGCACCGGGATCGGATTCTGGCCGCCGGGTGCGTCGTCCCGCTCTCTTCCGGCAACGAGCTTTCCGCGTCGAGCGAACGCCGGATGGGATTGCGCCACCGGGCGGCGCTTGGGATCAGCGAGGTGAGCGACGCGGTGGCGGTTGTGGTTTCGGAGGAGACTGGCATTCTGTCGGTGGCGCACAACGGCCGCATGATCCGCCGGCTCGATCCATTGCGGTTGCAAAACGTCCTCTTGGCCTTCACCCGCGATGCGCCGCGCTCCGCCCTCTGGCCGTGGCCGCTCTCACGCCGGAAATCCCCCGCTTCCGCTCCGCGGGCGCTCGAGCCGGAAGGCCCGAAAGACAAGGAAAGGCATTCGGAATGAAAAAAATTCTTGCCACCTTTGGAAACACTTTTTTTTCATTCCTGCTCGCGATGATTCTGGCCACGGTTGTCTGGGTGAATGCGGTGGCGACCCAGGATCCGGATGAAACCCGGACCATCTCCGTTCCGCTGGCGGTGACGGCACAGGGATTGAAGGAAGGTTTGGTCGCGCAGGGTTATCAGAATGTCGGCGTATTGGTCACGCTGCGCGCGCCGCGCTCCGTTTGGGACCGGCTGTCGCCGGACACTGTCCGGATCCTGGCGGATTTATCGGGCAAGACCGAGGGAAAATATTCGATCCCTCTGAGAATCGCAACAGACTTGACCCCGGTGCGGGTGGAGAAATTGGAGCCCGAATCGGTGCCGATATTAATCGACCATCTGGCCGAACGAACGCTGGCCGTCCATGTCGAGCTCACTGGAAGCCTGGCGCTTGGATTCCAGGCGGGCACGCCGACGCCGACCCCCGCGCTGGTCAGCTTGTCCGGTCCGCAGACCCTGGTCGACAGCGTGGTGGAAGTTGTGGCGGCAGTCAACGTCGAGGGATTGCGAAGCTCGACGGACCAAAACATTCCCCTTTTGGCTTTGGATACGCAGGGGAAAGTCGTCCCGGGCGTTTCCATCACTCCGGTCTCGATCTCGGTGTCGCTCCCGGTCCAGCAACTGGGCGGGTACCGGGATCTGGTTGTCAAAGTCCCGCTGACCGGAACTGTTAAAAGCGGATACCGCCTGACCGGATTGACGATCACCCCGCAGGTGGTGACCCTTTATTCCGACAATCCGGACGTGATCCGCAGTCTGCCCGGTTATGTAGAAACTCAGCCGCTGGATATCTCGGAGGCGTCGGCGGATATCAATAAATCGCTTTCTTTGGTGCTTCCCGACGGGGTGCAGATCGTCGGCAATCCGAACATCATCGTACAGGTCAGCATTTCGGCAATCGAAGACAGCCTCACGCTTTCCCGCCCGATCCGGTTCCAGGGACTCACCCCGGGGTTGACAGCGACTATGTCGCCCTCCACCGTCGATATCATCCTCTCGGGGCCGGCTCCCATCATCTGGTCTCTCCGTCCGGTCGATGTCGATGTGGTCCTCGACCTCTCGGGATTGGCGCCGGGAACCTATAAGCTGAAGCCGGAAGTGAAGCTGCTCGATCCGAACCTGAAGGTGGTGACGATTTCCCCGGAACAGGTCGAAGTGGTGATCAAGCCCGAACCGACGCCGACGCCGACCACGAAGACATAATCCGCCCATGCGAAAACCGATTGTCGCCATAGTGGGAAGGCCGAATGTCGGCAAGTCCACGCTCTTCAACCGCCTGGTCGGAAGCCGGCTGGCGGTGGTCGACGATACCCCCGGCACAACCCGGGACCGCCTGATGGCGGAAGGGGAGTGGCAAGGCCGCGCCTTCGACGTGGTCGACACCGGCGGCATCGACCCGGATTTTTTCCGGCGCGGGACTCCGCTTTCCGTGGGCTCGGCGGAGTACATCCCCCAGATCCGCGCCCAGGCGGAGATGGCGATGCGCGACGCCGATCTGGTCCTGTTCCTGGTCGATGCCGAGAGCGGGGTGACCCCCGCCGACCGCGAGGTGGTGGACATCCTGCGCAAGAACCAGCCCAGCGGGGGAGGCGGAGGGCCCACTCCGATCCTGCTGGTGGTGAATAAATCCGACAACCGTTCGCGCAGGGAACAGGCCGCAGAATTCTACGAGCTCGGCATGGGCGATCCAGTTCCGGTGTCGGCGCTGCATGGCACCGGGGTGGGCGACCTGTTGGATGCCATGACCGCCGCGTTTCCATCCGAACCGGAAGCCGGCGAAGAATCCCGGATCTGCATCGCCATCGTCGGCAAACCGAACGTCGGCAAGAGCAGCCTGCTGAACCGCCTGCTGGGAGAGGAGCGGGTCATCGTCAGCCCGATCCCCGGAACGACGCGGGACGCCGTGGATACGCAGCTGGAGTATCAAGGCACGGCGCTTACGCTGATCGATACCGCCGGCATCCGCCGCCGCGGAAAGATTGAACCAGGGGTGGAGAAATTCAGCGTGCTGCGGTCGTTGCGGGCGATTGAGAGGGCGGATGTGGCGCTCCTGGTGCTGGATGCAACTCAGGGCGTGGCTCTCCAGGATGCGCACATAGCCGGGTTTGTCCTCGAATCCAAACGCAGCGCGGTGGTGGTGGTGAACAAATGGGACGCCATTGAGAAGGATTCACGCACACCGGAAATCTTCGCGGAGATCGTCCGCCGGGAATTGAATTTCATGGATTACGTGCCGATCGTGTTTGTCTCCGCGCGCACCGGAGCGCACGTGGACGAAATCCTCCCGGCCGCCCTGCGCGTGCAGGAGGAACGGCTGGTGCGGATTCCCACCGGGGAGTTGAACCGGATTCTCCGCGACGCCGAGGAAAAACACGCCCCGCCCACCCGCGGCGGGCGGAAACTTCGTTTGTATTACGGAGCGCAGGTGCGGACCGATCCCCCGACCTTCCTGATTCACGTCAACGATCCGGCGCTGGTCCACTTCTCCTACCGGCGATTTCTTGAAAACCAGATCCGGGAACAATACGGATTTTCCGGCACCCCATTGATTTTCTCCTTCCGCAAAAAAACGTAACTTCCCGGGCAAAACTCTTCCTTTACATCCCCGCGCGCCGCGCCGTATAATCCCCCGATCGGACGGCCGGCGATCGACCCGGTCCGGAACCAAACTCGATCCTTGAGGCGAAATGAACGATCCTGCTTGGACCCTTGACGGGGATATACCGCAAAAACCGAAATCCAGCCTCCGGTCGTTCATCCTTGAAACCCTGGAAACGGTCATCCTGGCCGGGTTGTTCTACCTCGTCATCAGCCTCGCGACGGCGCGGGTCGTCGTCGACGGTCCCAGCATGCGGCCGACCCTGATCAGCGGAGAATGGATCGTCGTCAACCGGTTAACGTATAAATTTGGATCGCCCCGTCGCGGAGACGTGGTCGTGTTCCTTCCGCCGACCAACGCGCAGACCGACGATTTGATCAAGCGGGTGATCGGTTTGCCGGGTGAAACGGTGGAAATCCGGAACGGCTCCGTGTGGATCGACGGGAAAGTCCTGGAGGAATCCTATGCCGCCGGAACAACGGCTCCCGACAACCACTGGCAGTTGGGAGCGGATCAATTGTTTGTGATGGGGGACAATCGTCAACTTTCCCTGGATTCGCGGTCCTTCGGTCCTATTCCTGTGCGGGAGGTAGTCGGCAGGGCCTGGATCATCTATTGGCCACCGGCGGAATGGGGGCCGTTGGAATGGAGGACCCAAACCCGCGCGGCCGCCGCCCAGTTGACGGAAAACGGGTTTCGGTACAAGATTCCCCCCGCGCCTTGCCAAACGGGACTCTTTCTTCCCCCGGATTGGGGAAGCGCGTGCAGGAGCATCGGTTGATGGTCGAAGATAATCAGGAACAGGAATCCGCGACCGAAAGCTGTCCGGAATGTCAGGTGGGCACTCTGCACGAGGGCGCGGTTCCCTATTACGCGGTGCTGGAAGGAACGCTAATCACCGTACCAAGCTTCCCGGCTTGGATTTGCGACGTATGCCGGCATTGCGAATACGACGAAAGCGCCCTGGAAGAGCTACGGGCCGTGCTCGGCCCATCGGCGCAATTACCCACCATCCCCTATCATCACCGGCGGCTTCCAACCGAAATGCCTCCGCCGTGGGCCGCGACCGGCACCCGCCGGGGCTCGAAGTAAAAAACAGATCTCACCGCAAAGCCCGCCCTGGACAGCCCACCGGGCGGGCCGGGGGCGCAAAGATCGCGAAGAAACGCATAAAATCCCCATTATAAATTCTTTTCTCTACTTTGCGTCCTTCACGACTTTGCGGTAAGGCTTTAAACACCGCAATAAATCTGTTCTGACCTCAAACCCTAATTTCAATGGAAGAAATATCCCCGCATAGTAAAATATCGTCACCTTCCGGAGCCCGCCCTTGGAAATTAGAATCCCCAAGCGGTTCTTTTTCGTCGCCCTCGCTGTCCGGCTGATCCCGGTCCTGCTTTCGTTTTCGTTGGGGATTGGCTTGGACGACATGTTTCAATATGACATGCTGGCGCGGAGTCTGGCGGCGGGAAACGGATTTCGCTGGTACTCCGCGCCGGATTTAACCCTCATCCGACAATATATCCCGATCGACCTCGGCAAAGTGGCCTACGATCCGCGCGGGGTGGAGGCGGCTTTCCGCGGGCCGATGTATCCGATCTTCCTGGCGGGGATTTATTTTTTCAGCGGATTGCCGCACCGCTTCTTCGCCGCGCGGCTGGTGCAGGCGGTGCTGGGCGCGTTGCTCGCCTCCTTTACTTTCGCCTTGGCCAGGCGGTTGGATCCCCAGCGCGAACGGACGGCGCACGTTGCCGCCTGGATCGTCGCGCTCTACCCGATGCTGGTCCTTTATCCGCTCGCGCTGGCGACCGAAAATTTATTTTTCGTTCTGACGCTGGGCAGCGTCTTGCTTCTGCTGCGGGGAACGGACGGCGAAAAACCGGGCGGGATCAAGGCGGTCTACTGGTTTGCCCTGGCCGGGGCGGTGCTGGGGCTGGCCGTCCTAACCCGCTCGGTGATTGCGTTGTTCCTGCCTGTAGCGATGTACTGGATCGCCCGCAACGCAAAGAGCATCCGGGGAGCGTTATTATTCGCCGGGGCGGCCGGCGTGGTGGTGTGTCCCTGGGTGGCGCGGAATTCCCTCCTGGCCGGACGGCCGGAGGGGGTGGAAGTGTCGCTCGGCTACAACCTGTACATGGGTTACCATCCGCAAAGCACGGGCACGTTCCAGTTTGGAATCTCGATGGACCTGCTCACGATTTTCGACGATATGCAGCGCGACCAGGTGGGAATTCAAAAAGCCGAGGAATTCATCCGCAACGACCCCGGCCGGGTGCCGTACCTGATCGTCCGAAAAGCCGGATATTTTTTCGGCCTGGAAAAACGCGCACTCATTTATTTCTATTCCAACGATTTCCTGGGATACATCCCCGCTCCCGCGCTGTTGACCCTGGCGGCGGTGTTTTTGCTTCCCTTTGTTTTTCTGGCGACCAGCGCCGCCTTCGGCGCCATAGCGTTGCCGAACACCAATACGAAGATTCTCTGCCTGCTCTTTGGGCTAGCGTATATCACTCCGCACTTGCTGATCCTGGCCGAGGATCAATTCCACATGACGTTGATTCCGTTTTTCGCCGTTTTGGCGGCCGCGGCCTTCCTGCGCTGGCGTGAAATTCTCTCTTCCCTGCGCGCGCCCTACGGCGGATGGAAGTGGCTGATCCCCGCCGCCGTAGCCTTGCTCTTGCTGGCTAACTGGGGTTTCGAGTTGTGGTCGGATGCCCCGCGCCTGGCCGTGTTGTTCGGCCCGAACGGCAATACCGTATATCCTCCGTATTAAGAAATCCCTCGTCAGGAGCCTGGACATCATGCTTGCCAAGTGGATGAAGCTAGGGGAGTTGAAGTTCGATCGCGAGATCGTCGCCATTACCATCGCCTCCACGCTGCTGCTGATCGTCAATTATTACTATTCGATTACGCCGGTGCGCGTGATTGACGGCGTGGCGTTGTATCTTTTCATCCCGATGGCGATGATCGCCATCGGTTTCCGCAAGCCTTTGAAGCAGTACGGGTTCACGTTCGGCGATTGGAAAGCGGGGCTGCTCATCACCGCGGCGGCGATTCTCCTGATGGCGCCGGTAATCTGGCTGGTAGCCCGCTCGGACCCTTCCATGCGCGCCTATTATTCCTCGCAGGCCAACCGGGCCCTGCCGCTGATGACTTTTCTGGACCTGATCGGCTGGGAATTTTTTTTCCGCGGTTTTCTGCTCTTCGGCTATGAGCGCGAGTTCGGCGCGCACGCGCTGTGGCTGCAGGCCGTCCCCTTCGCCCTGGCGCACATCAGCAAACCGGCCGTGGAAACCCTCTCGACCATCTTCGGAGGATTTGCGTTCGGCTGGGTGGCGTGGAGGACGCGATCGTTCGTCTATCCGTTTCTGATTCACTGGTTTATCGCAACCTTTACCATCCTGGTGGCGGCGGGCGTGCTGCACTGACGCATCCTGTCCGGAATACAGGAAAACGGATTCGAATGGATATACTGGAGATCCAGTTGGAGAAGATCGTCCACGGCGGCGACGCGCTGGGGCACACCCCCGACGGCCGGCCGGTATTTGTCCCGCTGGCCGCGCCGGGCGAACGGGCGCGCGTCGAGGTGCGGGAAGAGCACAAGGGATTCCTGCGCGCGAAGCTGCTGGAGACGCTCGAGCCTTCGCCGGATCGGGTGACACCGCGCTGCCGCCATTTCGGGGAGTGCGGCGGTTGTCAGTTCCAGCATTTGGAATATCGCTTCCAGCTCGCGGTCAAGGAAAAAATCCTGCGCGAACAATTTCTGCGCCTGGGCGGGATTCCCGACGCGCCCATCCGGCCCGTTCTCCCGTCTCCGAGCCCGTGGAATTACCGCAACTCCGTTCAATTCACGCCGACCCCCGACCGCCGGCTGGGATTCTTTCGAACCTCGGGGCATTCGGTGATGGCCATCGAAGCATGTCACCTGCCGGAACCCCGCCTAGTGGAGCTATGGAAATCCCTGGACTGGGAACCGTTCCCCGGGTTGCGGCAGATCGGTTTCCGAGCCGGAGACGAAGACGAGATGGTTGTGTTCGAAAGCGATACCGGCGAACCGCCGGAGACGATGGTGGAATCCCCGGTTTCCGTCGCGCTGCTCGGGCCGCAGGGCGAGGAAAGCTATCTGGCGGGCGGCAAGCTTGCCTACGAGATCAGCGGCAGAATTTTTACCGTATCGGCCGGAAGTTTTTTCCAGGTGAACAGCGCGCAGATCCCGGCCATGGTGGAAGCAGTCATGGAGATGGCCGATGTGCGTCCGGACGAAACCGTGTTGGATGTTTATTGCGGCGCGGGCCTGTTCAGCGCGTTTCTGGCCGGCCGCGCGGCGCGATTGATTGGGATCGAAGAATCTCCCTCCGCGGTGAAAGATTTCGAGAATAATCTTGATTTTTTTAATTCGGTCGAATTGTACGCGGCCCCGGCCGAACAGGCGCTGGAAGAAATCTCCCTTCGGCCGGCCCTGGCGGTGGTCGATCCGCCGCGCAGTGGAATGACCCCCCGGGCGATGCGCGCGCTGCTCAGGCTGGCGCCCGCGCGGATCGTGGTGGTCTCGTGCGAGATGTCCACCCTGGCGCGGGATGCGCGGGCGCTCACGGAGGCGGGATACAAATTGGAAAAGGTTGCGCCGATCGATATGTTTCCGCAGACGAGCCATCTGGAAACCGTCAGCCGCTGGCGGAAGGAGTGAAACCGTTAATGCGACAAAGCGAGGAAATGCAATTCGCCGTGCGAACCGCCAAAGCCGCGGGGAAAATCCTCCTGGAGGGTTTTGGCAAAGGCGTGGCCGTCGAACATAAGGGCGAGATCGACCTGGTGACCGAACTGGACCGCCGGGCGGATCGTTACATTCTGGGTAAAATCCAAAAAACTTTCCCCGGTCATCGGATTCTCGCCGAGGAAAGCGGGAACACGGGCGATGGAGATGGCCCGCTCTGGCTGATCGACCCGCTGGATGGGACGACCAATTTCGCCCACGGTATCCCGATCTTCGCTGTGTCGATCGCCCTCAGGGAAGAGGGACGCACGCGCCTGGGTGTGGTGTACGACCCGACGCGGAAGGAGTGCTTTTGGGCCGAGCGGGGCAAGGGAGCCTATCTGGGTGAACGCCGCCTGCGGGTATCTCAGACGGCTGAGCTGCGCGATAGCCTGCTGGTGACGGGTTTTCCATACGACGCATGGACCAATCCGGACAACAATCTGGAAAATTACGCCCGGTTTGCGGTGCGCACCCAGGGAGTGCGGCGGCTGGGTTCAGCCGCGCTGGACCTGGCTTATCTCGCCGCCGGCCGGTTCGATGGGTATTGGGAATTGCGGCTGCGGCCGTGGGACGTGGCGGCCGGCGGATTGATTGCCGAGGAAGCCGGCGCGCGGGTAACCGCGATGGACGGCGAAAGTGCCTATCTGAACGAAACCCCCAATCTGATCGCGGCCAATGCGATCTTGCATGCAAAAATGACGGCGGTGATTAAGGGAAATGCAGAATAACAACCCCTCCCCTTCCCCTCCCCGTTCTAGGGAGGGGAAGGGGAGGGGTTTGAATATTCGCCTACTACTCATGGATGAATAGCCATCCGATTGATTTCAGTCGAATATCATATAATTGAAGCGTGCCCGTAATGGACGCCAACACGGTGGATTTCATCAGCAGCAGCCCCGGCCAGACACTGCGGGTTGGCGCGCGCATCGGGGAACTGCTACGGCCCGGCGACCTGGTTTGCCTGCACGGGGACCTGGGCACCGGAAAGACAACCCTGGTGCAGGGCATGGCCCGCGGATGGGGTTCCTCGCGGGCGGCGCGCAGCCCCACTTTTCTGCTGGTTCACGAATACAAGCGGGCGGACGGGATGGTGCTGTTTCATCTCGACGCGTTCCGCCTCCGCAGCGGGGAGTTCCCGGGGCTTGAGGTGGAGGACGCGCTCGGCAGCGGAGCGGTCGTAGTGGAGTGGCCGGACCGGCTGGAAGGGCTCCTGCCCGGGGACAGACTTCAAGTGGAGATGTGGTGGATCGATGACACCCGAAGGAACGTCCGCATCGAAAGCAAAGGCGCGCGGTCGGAAGAAATCCTCCGAGCCTTTCGCAAGCTGGCTTTCGGAAGCTGAATGGATTCTGGCGGTCGATACTGCCACCGACGCGCTCGCGCTTGCGCTTTACGACGGGCATCGCATCGTGGCGGAATCCACCGTCCCGGCCGGCCGTCTGCACACCGTGGAGCTGGCGCCGGCGGTCGACCGGATGCTGCGCGGCGCCGGGATTAAGCCGGCGGATATCCGGGCCGTGGGAGTTGCGGAAGGACCGGGCTCGTATACCGCCCTGCGGATCGGGATTGCGTTCGCCTTGGGATTTGCCCTGCCGCGCAGCCTGCCCGTGGTCGGAATTCCCACGTTCGATATTCTCGTGCGCGCGCAGCCGGCGGTCGACAAGGACCTGGTCGCCGTGCTGCGAGCCGGACGGAACAGGGTTGGATGCTGCATGTACCACTCGGTGGGGGGCAAGTGGAAAGCCTCGGGGGATGCGCTGGTGTTATCCTGGGAGGAACTGGCGGCCAATGCTCCCCGCCGCGCGAGAATCTGCGGGGAGATCGATCGGATCGGGAAGGCGACGCTGGCCAAACGGCGAGATCTGAAGTTCGCCCCCCCGCACCGGAATACCCGCCGGGCCGGAGTATTGGCCGAGATGACCGCCGAACAACTGCGCGATCCGGGCACCCGCCCGATGATTCTCCAGCCGATTTACCTGAATTCCACTCCGGCCGGAACGGGAGCCTAGGATCCGCATGGATGCGAAATCCCGCTTGGAAGATTGGGCGGGGGAATTCCTGATCCGGTCCATGCAACCGCAGGATATCCAGGCGGTGATGGAGATCGACCGGGAATCTTTTCCCAACCCATGGCCGGAGAACACCTATTTGTACGAGCTCCGCGAAAACCGGATGTCCCACCTGCTGGTGATCGAATCCCGCGAAAGTTCGCTCCTGGTCGGAGTGGCCGGATATTGGCTGGTGGTGGACGAGGCGCACATTTCCACGTTCGCCATCCATCCGGATTGGCGCGGGCGCGGAGCCGGATCCGTCTTGCTCGACGGACTTCTGCGCCAGGCGGCGGGGTTGGGCGCCGGGAGCGCGATGCTGGAAGTCCGGGTCGGCAACACCGCGGCCCAGTCGCTCTATCGCAAATTCGGTTTTCAGACCGTGGGGCGCAGGAAGGGTTATTACAAGGATAATGGCGAAGACGCATTGCTCATGACGGCGGAAAAACTTTCCGAATACGAATCCTCTGCGAACCGGAAGGATCTGGAATGAATATTCTCATCACCGGCGGCGCCGGCTTTATCGGCACCCATCTGGCGAAACATTTTTCCGACCGCGGCG
Source organism: uncultured Chloroflexia bacterium (assembly GCA_963780865.1). Classification (GTDB taxonomy): domain Bacteria; phylum Chloroflexota; class Anaerolineae; order Anaerolineales; family RBG-16-64-43; genus FEN-1073. The sequence continues at coordinate 36,084 of CAWADT010000026.1, forward strand.
ACAAGATCGCGGTGCTGGACAACCTCTCGCGGAAGGGAAGCGAGTTGAACCTGCGCTGGCTGGAAGAACGCATCCCGGCGCTTGAGTTCATCCGCGCAGACGTGCGGGACGCGGCCGCCGTCGCGCGCGCGGCGCAGGGGCGCGAGGCGATCTTCCATCTCGCGGCCCAGGTGGCGGTGACCACTTCGGTTGCCAACCCGCGCGAGGATTTCGAGATCAACGCCATCGGCACCTTCAATACGCTGGAGGCGGCCCGCGCCTCCGACTCCCACCCGCTGTTTATCTACACTTCGACCAACAAAGTATACGGGGGGATGGAACAAGCTAAAGTGGTCGAAGATTCGGACCGGTATCGGCTGGCGGAGTTGCCGCAGGGAGTAGCCGAGGATTGGCCGTTGGATTTCCATTCCCCGTATGGCTGCTCCAAGGGGGCGGGGGATCAATACGTGCGCGATTACGCGCGCATCTACGGTCTGCCCACGGTCGTCTTCCGGCAGTCGGCAATCTACGGCGAACGCCAATTCGGGGTGGAGGACCAGGGCTGGCTGGCGCACTTCGTGATTTCGGCGACGATTGGACGCCCGATCACCATCTATGGCGACGGCAAACAGGTGCGCGATATGCTTTACGTCGGCGATCTGGCGCGCGCCTTCGGACAGGCCGTGGATCGGATCGAAACTGTCCGCGGCCAGGTTTTTAACATCGGCGGCGGACCCGGGTTTACGCTGACCGTCTGGTCGGAGACCGGGCCGATGCTGGAAAAGCTTGCGAACCGCGCGCTGGATGTGAGCTATGGGGAGTGGCGCCCGGGAGATCAGAAGGTCTACGTCAGCGATATTCGCAAAGCGGAGCGGGACCTTGGGTGGAAACCGGAGGTTAGGCCGAAGGAAGGACTGGCCCGGCTCTGGAAGTGGGCGCAGGAAAACAAGGGCGCGTTGACCTAAGCGGATCTGGAAAACTTTTTGTACGCGGATTGCACGGAAAACCACGGATTTCGCGGAGAAAATTTTATGAAAAAATTCCGGGGAATCCGTTCCCTCCGCATAATCCGCGTACAATGGCTTTGGCTGCGCATTTCGACGCAAGATCTATTTCCTGATTATCGATGGATGAATTCCGTGGAGGGTTCAGAATGACAGCGCAAGAAGAGCTCGCGCAAGTTGCAAATGAAGTATCGGCCTGCATCCTGTGCCGGCTGCACTCCTCGCGCAAGAAGGCGGTCCCGGGCGAGGGACCGGCGGATGCCGATATTCTATTCATCGGGGAAGGCCCCGGTTTTCATGAAAACGAACAGGGGCGGCCGTTTGTGGGGGCGGCCGGACGGTTCCTCGAGGAACTGCTCGCGAGCATCGAACTGCGCCGCGAGCAGGTGTTTATTTGCAACGTGGTAAAGTGCCGGCCGCCGGGAAACCGGGACCCGATGCCGGACGAAATCGAAACCTGCCGACCATATTTGGACCGCCAGATCGCCGCGATTAATCCGGCGGTGATCGTCACCCTGGGGCGCTTTTCCATGGCCCGTTACTTTGGAACCGCGAAAATCAGTTCCGTCCACGGCCAGGCAAGAACCATCGACGGGCGCCTGGTGGTGGCGATGTTCCACCCCGCCGCGGCGCTGCACCAGCCGGGGTTAAAGCAATCCATCGAAGAGGATTTCCGCAAATTGCCGGGGATGATCGCGCAAGCCCGCAAACGATCCGCCGCCGATAGCCCTCCCCCTCCGGCGGACGCCAAGCAATTATCCATGTTTTGATCCGGAGATTCCCGTGCTGTCGGTGTTGATCGAACTAATCGTTTTTATATTGGCCTACTGGATTCCCGGAGCCGCCCTGGCAACGCTTGTGGAATGGAAGGGAATCGGGCGGCTGACCCGCTGGCTCGGCCCGTTCGCTCTTTCGATTGTGGTCACGCCGGTGGTCTTGGCCTTTCCTTCGCTCGTGGTTTCCTACAAACCGGATCTATGGATTTTGGGCGGAATTTCCGCGGCCTTGTTTCTTGCCGGAGGCGTGCTGGCCCGCCTGGGAAAACGTCCGGTGCTGGATTTTCGGCGACGGGCCGGAAATCCCCCGTCGCGACGAGAGGGGATCCTTGAGTCGGTTTTTCTCCTTGTGGTGACGGCCACGGCCGTCCTTCCGCAATTGCATTTGATCCTGAACGGCAGCAGCGTCGGCACGGCGGTCCTTTCCGACACCTATTGGCACGTCGCCGAGGTGACTTCCCTCGCCCGATCCGGGCTTCCGCCGGCGCACTATCTGTTCCCGGACCTTCCGCTGCTGTATTATTTTTATTCCTGGATTTACCCGGCGGTGCTCGCGACCCTGCCGGCGATGGGCCAATCCCTCACGCGCATCCTGAGCATCCACGCGGCGATCAACCTGGCGGTCTTCCTGGGCGTCCTGTTTTTCTTTCTGAGGATGAATCTGGGCTCGGCCAGGAGCCGCGGATTCGCCCTGGTGTTTCTTACCCTCGCCGGGGGATTTGATTTTTTTATCTCGCCCAGTCTGGCGTCACACGAGTGGTGGCAGGCCTCGTCGCCGTCGCTGGTTTCGCAGGTGCAGATCCCGTCGATGCTATCGAACATGATGACCGAACCGCAGCACTTGGCGGGAGCGACGGCCTTCCTTTTGCTTTTGATCCTGTGGCGGAATCTCCGCGGGAGCCTGGTGATCCGCGGAGTCCTCGCGGCCCTGGCCGCCTCGTTCCTTTTTGGCACCAGCGCGTTCGTATTCCTCTCCGCCGCGGTGGCGGTTCTGATTTGGGCCTGGCTGCACCGGCGGGCGTTCCTGCAACGGCGGGCGTTGCCGGCGCTGGCGGTGATGGCGGCGCTCTTCCTGATTCTGAGCGGCGCGCAGCTTCGCCTGTCGCTTGCGCAGGGCGGCGCGATCCGCTGGGGAAATTTCCGCGTGGTGATCGCGGAAGCCGCAACCGGGACGGCGTACCTGCGCGCGGTGGTGCTCGACCAGATCCTCACCCTCGCGGCCTTCCCGGTGGTCGCCTCGATCCTGCTCACGATCGAACTCGGTCTGCCTTTCGTGATGTACGCGGTGTGGTTCTTCCGCGGCTTGGGGCGAAAAACTTCACTGTGGCATCGCTTCCTGGCCTGGTATCCCATCGCTTACATCCCGATCGCCTTTCTGCTCCAGCACACGAACTTCGCCCTGCGCGGGATAGTCCCCGTCGAAATCGTCATTATCCTGGCGGCCGCGACGGTCGTCGAGGAAACCCGGCCGGAGGCGTGGACGCGCGCGCAACGGGCGGTTGTGCGCTACGGTTTTGCGGTGCTGCTCGCGGCGCAGTTGCTTTCCAACGGGGTGGAATGGTGGGTGGTCGCCCGGAAAAGCCTGGCGGAGGTTCTGCGCCCCGCCCATGGAATCCTCGCCCTGCCCATTCCCACCACGAACGCGTTCCCCGACGGCGACAGCCACCTGATCCCGCCGATGGCGGGCCTGGGACCCGAATGGAATTATCTCTATTGGGCCAATGCTAATCTTCCGGCCGACGCGCTGGTGGTGGAGATCGGGCTGGCCGACGACGCGAATAAAATCCATTTGCTCGAGCGGATGCGCTTTGTCGATCCGGCGCAGGCGGCGGCTGCCCAGCACTCCGAGCGGGATCTCAACATCGTCGATCCGCGGCAATTGGATTCCTGGTGGCAATCGCTCGGCGCCGGAGCCTTATGGGAGAAGGCGCTGCGGACGGAATACGTCCGCCGCTTCCATCCGCCGGTGTATGTGCTGGTGCATCGCGGCACGCTTCCGGAGCTGGGGGAACCGATGTTTCACGACGAGTACGCAACCATTTATCTTCTGCCCACGGGGCCATAGACAAGCGGAGAGACTCATGACGGCCAATAAAAAAGCGCTCATCACCGGCATCACCGGACAGGACGGCTCCTACCTCGCGGAATTTCTTCTTAAAAAAGGATACGAAGTGCACGGCCTGATCCGCCGAGCCAGTTCGTTCAACACCGAGCGGATCGACCACCTGTATCAGGATCCGCACGTCAACGGGGTGAGCTTGTTCCTGCATTATGGGGATCTATCGGATTCGACCAACCTGGTTAAACTGCTCTACCGGCTGCAGCCGGCCGAAGTCTACAATCTGGCGGCCCAAAGCCACGTCAAGGTGAGTTTCGAAATGCCGGAATATACGGGGGATATCACCGGTCTGGGCGTGACGCGAATTCTGGAGGCGATCCGGGAGACGGGAATTGACTGCCGGTTCTATCAGGCGTCTTCGAGCGAGATGTATGGGAAGGTCCAGGAAATCCCGCAGCGCGAAACGACACCCTTCCACCCCCGCAGCCCCTACGCCTGCGCCAAGGTGTACGCCTATTGGACGACGGTGAACTACCGCGAGGCGTATGGAATTTTCGCGGCCAACGGGATCCTGTTCAACCATGAAAGCCCGCGGCGCGGGGAGACCTTCGTCACCCATAAGATCACCCGCGCGATCGCTTATATCGAGGCCGGATTGCAGAAGCAGTTGTTCCTGGGGAATCTCCAATCCAGCCGCGACTGGGGTTACGCCCCGGAATACGTGGAAGCCATGTGGCAGATCCTGCAGCAGGAGAAGCCGGATGATTTCGTCATTGCCACCGGCGAGACTCACACGGTGCGCGAATTCCTCGAGGAAGCGTTCGGATATGCGGGGCTGGATTGGCATGCTTATGTCCAGGAAGACGCGCGCTACCTGCGGCCCAGCGAAGTGGACTATCTCATCGGCGATGCTTCCAAGGCGCGCCAAACATTCGGCTGGGAACCCAAAGTCGGCTTTCGCGATCTGGTGCGGATCATGGTCGACGCGGATCGAAAGGCTCTCCATCGCAAGCTGGCCGGGGGCAAAGAGGCGGCAAAATAACGCGGTATGGCGCAGAGTTTCCTCCTGTTTCTCGGATTCCTGCTTATCCTATGCTTTCCGTCAGCCAATCTTCAGGCATTTGACGGATTGCCGCTCAGCCGGCTTTTTGAATTTGCGGCCCTGGCCCTGCTCGTCCCCTTTCTGATTTTTCCCGGTCTCCGCAAAGCACAGATCGAGTTTTGGAAGCGGTTGAAGATCCGGCCGTTCTTTTTATGGATCACACTGGCGGCGATCCTATTGCTTAAAGGGATTCTCCTGGCCTCGGGGGCGCACACCGGTTTTTCCGCATGCTACCGGTCCCCGGCCGAGCCGACTTCCATCACCCATGAAAGCCTTCCGTCGAGTAAGTGCGAGCGTTCCTATGAGAATTTATGGAACCGGTTTTCCACAACGAGGCTGGATTCCTCCATCTGGTTCACGCCCGACACATGGAATTTGGTCTTTCTTAATACCAACCGTTACAACTACTATGATTGGGAACCGGGGAACATTCCCCGCGCGCGAATCCCACTTGAAGCAAGCTGGAGCGGAACGCCGGACGTAAAATCGGGCGATGTGGTCCATATTGAATACGTCGGTGAAGGAACGGTCGCCTGGGGCGATTTGCAGATCTCGCTGCCACCATCGTACAATGCGTTGAACTTCGTGGAATTTTCCCCGCCCCGAACGGACGCATTGCTACGCATCGAATACACTTTTAACGACGGGTCGCGCAGCGGCCAGGATCCCCAAACCTGGGGGCCGGGGGCGACGATGCAAGTCTCCGCAGGAACAAACGGCCGCATGGTTCCGCTTGCCGCAAATAGCTCCGCGCTCGGATGGCGGTCGCTGGCTATGTTGGCGGACGCCCTAATCATTCTCTGGTTTCTTTCCTGCATTCCCGCGCTCTGGAATTCCGTGCGCCGGGATCTCCTTCCCTTGATTGCATTTTCCATTGGAATCGGTTTATTCAGCCTGCTGCCCGTCTCGCCTCTCATCCGGGAAATCGGGATCACGGCCGTGCTGGCGGGGTTCCTGATGATTCACATCGCATTCCGTCCATTCCGATCAAGCTCGGTTCTTTTTATCATCATCATCGCCAGTTTTTTCGCCCTCCGCATATGGTCCTCTAGTTATGGACAGGTTTTTCTGAGATCCGCCGGAAATGATCCCTTAACCTATGAATCTCAGGCGTATTCCATTTTGGCCAAGGGTTCTTTGGAGGGTGGGGAGGCTGTTTTCTACCAACAGCCATTGTTTCGTTACATCTTATTCATTGGGCATGCCCTTTTTGGAGATGGGAACATGCTCTTTGACGCCATACAGTTGGCCGCATTCTTCGGAGGCATATTCTGGCTGTTCCGTAGAACATCGAATCGGACAATCCCGGTTGTTCGAAAAATATTGCTTGCCGGATTGGGATGCGGCTTGATCTTCCTGGGCGGATATTACGTCTCGACAATCCTTCGGGAGGGATTGTCTGAATGCCCCACTTGGATTTTCCTTTTATGGGCGTTGCCCGGATTGTATTGGCAGTTAGGGCCTGCAGGCCTTGTAGGGGGCTCGGCGGCCCTCGCCTTCTCTTACGCCGTCCGAACCAATCAAATCCCGGGGATTTTTGGATTCTGTGTCTGGGTTTTATCGGAGCCTGGAAAAAACATAGGAGAGCGGTTCTGCTCGCTGGAGTCGTCGCCCTGGGGATAGCGCTACTGCCGCTGGCGCATAACCTTTACTTCGGACATCGATGGGTGCTTGCCTCAACCAGCGGGAATCTCGCTGTCAATCTGACTCTCCGACCTTCCACATGGCTTGCTTTCCTGAAGGGAGATCCTAACGCCGGAAATATCATCCGCGAACAGATTGGAATGATGTTTCTCATTGCGGATGTTCCCCGATCCTCGCTGCCCACCTTGGCGGTGATGGCATTCTTCTTGATGATCTGGGTTCTGATGTTAATCCATTCCATTATTCGCAGGGAAAATAATTTATGGGCATGGATGGTTATTCCTATTGTTTATCTCGCCCCGCATTTTTTTTATGTGATCAACAACTACTATCCCAGACATATTGTTATTGCCTATCTATCCATGGCTATCGTAGCGGTTCTGGCGCTGGTCCCCAATTTGCCCGCCTTTCCCGCTGCGGCGGAGCCTGCGGTAGAATTGTCCCGGATGGATTGAAATTCGGGAGAATCCCAAATGGACTGGAAAAATACGCGCTTTTTGGTCACCGGCGGCGCCGGTTTCCTCGGATCGTTCGTTCTGGAACAGCTGCGAGCGAAGGGAGCCACGCGCCTTGCGGCTCCGACGATCGATGAGGTCGACCTGACCGATCCTCAGGCCGTCCGCCGCCTGATGGCGGATTCCAAGCCCGAAGTGGTGATCCACCTGGCAGCGATGGTGGGCGGGATCGGCGCCAACCGCGATCGTCCGGCGGAGTTTTTCTACCAAAATCTGACGATGGGGACGAACATCATCCACGAATCCTGGAAGGCGGGGGCTAAAAAAGTTACGGCCATCGGGACGGTTTGCTCCTACCCAAAAAATCCGCCGGTTCCCTTCAAAGAAGAAAATTTGTGGGATGGCTATCCCGAGGAAACCAACGCGGCTTACGGCCTTTCGAAAAAAATGCTGCTGGTCCAGGCCGACGCCTATCGCCAGCAATACGGATTCAACACGATCGTCCTGCTCCCGGTGAACCTGTACGGCCCGCGGGATAACTTCAACCTGGAAGCCTCCCACGTCATTCCGGCGTTCATCCTCAAATGCCTGGACGCGAAGGAACATGGGAAGGACGAGGTGGTGATGTGGGGGGACGGCACCCCGACCCGCGAGTTCCTCTACATCGAAGATGCGGCCAGGGGAATACTCATGGCCACGGAGCGGTATGACGAATCGCTTCCGGTGAATTTGGGCTCGGGCGAGGAGATCAGCATCCGCGATTTGGTCGGCATCCTGGCCGGGCTGCTCGACTACAAGGGGAAGATCGTCTGGGATACGACCAAGCCGAACGGACAACCGCGCCGGTTGTTGGATGTATCCCGCGCCAAGGAGAAATTCGGTTTCCGCGCGGAAGTGAAGCTGGGGGATGGGCTACGCCGGACGATCGATTGGTACCTGGCGATGCGTGGAAAACGGAGCGGCGCGTGACCGAACGGACGGCACCCCGTTCTCCCCATGTCACCCTGATCCGCGTCCGTTCGGGGTGGGAATCATTAAACCTGGCGGAACTGTGGAGCCGGCGGGAACTGCTCTGGTTCCTGGCTTGGCGGGACATCCGCGTGCGCTACAAACAGACTTTTTTGGGCGCCGGATGGGCCATCCTGCAACCCTTCATCCAGATGGTGGTTTTTTCCTTGGTCTTCGGAGGATTGCTTAAGGTATCCACCGACAACCACATCCCTTACCCGGTATATTCCTTTGCCGCGCTCGTCCCTTGGGGGTTGTTCGGCGCGATCCTGGGCGGGACCGCCGGCAGCCTGATCGCCAACGCCGCAATCCTCACCAAGGTTTTTATCCCGCGCCTGCTGATTCCGCTCGCGAACGTCGTCGCGCGATTGGTTGATTTTTGCGTGGCGTTCGTCATTCTCTTGGGAATGATTCTGGCCTTCCGGATTTCCATCACGCCCAACTTTATTTGGATCCCGGCCTTCCTGCTGCTGCTCATCGTCTGCGCGCTCGGGTTCGGCTTGTGGCTGAGCGCCCTGAACATGTACATCCGCGATATCCAAATGTTGGTGCCATTCCTGGTGTCGCTGTGGGAGTTCGCCTCGCCCGTGGTCTACTCGCCCAGCGCGGTCCCCTCCGCCTGGAGGTTCGTCTACGCGCTCAACCCGATGGCCGGCGTGCTGATCGGATTCCGCTGGTGCCTGCTCGGCACGGCGGCGCCCGGGCCGGAAATCTGGGCGTCCGTCGTCGTCGCGCTGGCGGTGTTTCTCTCCGGCGTGATCGTATTCCAGCGGGTCCAGCGCAACATGGTGGACATTCTATGAGCGGGGATTCGATCGCGATTTCGATCCACGGAATGGGCAAGCGGTACCGGATAGGGTCCTACGTGGGCAACGGCAACACACTGCGCGGTTGGATCGACGACCGCCTGAACCGTCCCCGGCGCGAGGACGCGTCCGATCAGGAACCGAAATATCTCTGGGCGTTGCGGGATCTGACCTTCGATATTCCCGTGGGGGCGGTGGTCGGCATCATCGGACGGAACGGGGTGGGGAAAAGCACGCTGCTGAAAATTCTCTCCCGCATCACCGATCCAACGGAGGGTAGCGCGGAATTGTACGGCAAGACCTCGTCGCTCCTGGAAGTGGGGACGGGGTTTCACGGGGAGCTGACCGGACGCGAGAATATTTACCTCAGCGGAGCCATCTACGGCATGACCGGCGCCGAGGTGGATCGGCGCTTCGACGAGATCGTCGCCTTTTCGGAACTCGAACGATTCCTCGACACGCCCGTCAAGCGCTATTCCAGCGGGATGTACGTGCGCCTGGGATTCGCCGTGGCGGCCCACCTCGACCCGGAAATTCTGCTGGTGGATGAAGTGCTGGCGGTGGGCGATCTTTCGTTCCAGCGCCGATGCTTAAACCGGATGAGCGACGTGGCCCAGGACGGACGAACGGTATTGTTTGTCAGCCACCAGATGGCCGCCATCCGCCGATTGTGCACCCGGACGATCTGGCTCGAAGCCGGGCGGGTCCGGGATTTCGGACCGACGGGCGAAGTGGTGGCGAGGTATGAAAGCGAATCGCTCGGCGCGGCGGGGTCCGGAACGGCGGATTCGCACCAGGAGGCCGCATACCGCGCGCGGTTTTTATCCTGGGCTTTGAACGGCGACTCGCAAGAAAACGAGCATACGGTTTCCACGCTGGAGCGGGTGGAGTTTCAGTTGACGCTGGACGTGCGCGAACCGGTCCGGGCTGGATATGGGGGTTTTGAAATTTTTGATTGGGAGGGAAAATTAATCTGGTCGGGCGCTTCCCACGATCAGGGCCGCGGCGATCTTCCCCTGAGCCCCGGGAAATATACGCTTTCCTACCGCCTGCCGCTGCTTCCGCTCAAGCCCGGAGCGTACCGGTTGCACGCTTCGTTTTACGACCGGGAAGGTTCCCATCTGTTGGATGATTGGTGGGCGATGCCGGAGCTCGTGTTGGCGATGCCGCCAAGCTCCCAAGCTCAGGACGAATGGCAGGGCGTACTCAACCTCCCGTGCGAATTTTCCATCCGCAAGGATTGAACTCCCGTTACCGCCGCCTGAGGGGACGGATTTCCTCCGCGGCGCGCGCGGCGCGGATGGGTCTCCGCCCGCGGGCCGTGATTTTGCTTTATCACCGGATCGCGTCGCCCGCGATGGATCCGCTCCTGCTCTCCGTAACCCCCGGGAATTTTACGGACCATCTGGCGATCCTGCGGCGGGAATATCACCCGCTACCCCTCGCGGAATTGGCCGAAGCGTGCGCCGCCAACCGCATCCCCGACCGCGCGGTGGCGATCACCTTCGACGACGGATATGCGGATAATCTTCGGACGGCCGCGCCGATTTTAGAGCGATACCGGCAACAGGCAACGATCTTCGTCGCCGGAACCTGCCTGGAGGGGGTGCCGCTGTTCTACAACGAGCTGGAACGAATCCTGCTTGGGACTCCGAAACTTCCCGTCAGAATCCGGATTCGGGTAAATGGCCGCGCGCGGGAATGGGAATTGGGAGAATGGTCGCGCCGGCCGAAGAATCCGGATGGCAATTATCTCCGATGGAACATGGAATGGCGTTCCGATCCGACGCCGCGCCACCGCTGCTACCGGGAGCTATTCAACATGCTGCGTGAAGCTCCGGTGAGAATCCGCGCCCAAACGATGGCTTCGCTGCGGAAAGCGGCGGGTGTCGATCCTTCCCGTCCGCCCCGGCGTCTGCTGATGACGCCGTCCGAGTTGCGCACAGCGGCGCGCGGCCAGGTGCTTGACATCGGCGCACACACGCGCAACCATCCCGTGCTTAACCGGCTGACGGTAAAGGAGCAGCGGAACGAGATCGCCTCCGGAAAGCGAATGCTGGAAACAACCATCGGACGCGAGGTGCGCGCCTTCGCCTACCCCTACGGCAGTCCGTGGGACGTAGCGCCCGAAACCGTCCAGCTGGCGCGGGAAGCGGGCTTCACGCTCGCTTGCGCGAATTATCCCGGACCGGTGGATTCGGAAAGCGATCTGTTCTGGCTGCCGCGCTGTCTGGTTCGCGACTGGAGCGGAGAAGAATTCCAGCGGAAGATGCGCGAGTTCTTCCGCCCGCAGGCGGAAATTCCGCCCCAAGGATAAGGAAATGCAAAGGATAAACGGCCTCCGGGATCGTGTTCGGCGTGACCCCACCCAGGCCGCGGTCATCTTTCTCGCGGCCGCGGTTTTCCTCGCGATTGCGGTTTACGCGTTCGGATCGGATATCCGCGAGCTGGCGGCCAATCGGCTGCAGGATGATTCCTATTATTACCTTCAGCCCGCCTGGAATTTCTCCCGCAGCGGCGCGTTTACCTTCGACGGCGAGCATCCGACCTACGGCTTTCAACCGCTGTGGATGATCGTGCTTGCGATTCTCGCGCGGGTCTCGCCCGACAAACTGTTCTTCCTGCGGGCGAGCGTCGCGCTGGGCGGAGTTTTCTTTTGTTTGACGGGCGTGGCGCTCCACCGTCTGACTCGCGGATGGCTGACCGGATGGCGGGCGGCGATCGCCCCGGTGCTCTGGACGGCGAATTATTCGCTGATAACAATTTACATCACCGGGAAAGAAAATGCGCTCTTCGCCTTCCTACTGGTGGTCTCCTGCGTGCTCATCGTGCGGAGGATGAACGCTCCGGCGCGGGGAGCCTGGGTGGACGGTGCGGTGGTTGGATTGATGGTGCTGAGCCGCGTCAACGCCGTTTTCCCCGCCCTGCTCCTGCTGGCCGTCCTGTGGTGGCAGGGCGCGGGAACTCGTGCCGAGCGGGCGCGCCGCGCAGGGATGGCGGCTTTGGGAATGCTTGCGGTGATTGCCGTCTGGTGTCTCTATGCCCAGATCGCTTTCGGCGCCTTGTTTCCCAACAGCGGAACCGCCAAATTATTCGGGTCCTTTGCGGCGCTGGGGGCGGCGATCGAACAGCACGCGCCGTGGGTGCCGGCGAATTGGATCGAAAAGCTGGTGCCGGGTTCGGAGCGCGCGCTGCTTTCGCATCCGGATCTGCTGACGCTTCCTGCGCGCGGCGTCGGAATCTCGTATCTGTTTGGATTGCTTCCGGATCTGGCGTACGGCGCCTGGGCGGGAATCTTCTCGTTTTTCGGATTGCTTTCCTTCCGGCTAAAAGTGCTGCTGCTGGCCGCGGTGGGAATCGGCTCGGGGATCTGGGTTTTGATAAAATTGCGCGGCGTTTCTCCGGAGCCGGAAGCCGCAATCCGCCGCGGCAGCGCGGCGGTTGTGGGAGTGATCTTGCTGTCGGCGGCGGTGAATTCGCTGGGGAACTGGCTGCTCTTGCCGGGATACCTGCTATGGGGCGTTTGGTACACCGTCGCGGAAACCCTGGCGATGATCCTGGCGGTAACTTGTTTGCTGGGCGAAGGGTTGGAGCTCCTCTCGAAAGTGAAAACCCGGCTGAGCGGGATGGCGAACAACACCGCCCTGCTTGCGATTTCGCTGCTGTCCGTGGTCGGGCTTATCCTGGTCTGGACGCATTGGCTCCCGCACGAATATGTCGTCGCGCCGGACGGCACCCAGCAGGAGGAGTACGCCGCGGCCGATTGGATGAACAACAATCTGCCGCCGGGCGCGCGGGTGGGTTCCTTCAGCTCCGGGTTGCTCGGCTATTTCGGGCGAACGTACACGGTGATCAACCTGGACGGGTTAGCCAATTCGCCGCAGTTCGTCCAATCGGAATTGATCGGGCATCTGCTGTACGTGGACGGCCTGGCGGCGACGGACCCCATCCGGGAATATTTGCGGCGGGAGAACATCATTTATCTGGCCAATGTCGATCCGCTGGAGCGGATCAACCGAGGAGCCTACCTCGGCCTGGTGGATCCCGGCATGGCGGCGCTGCTCTATGAAGGCCAATATGCAATCTTCTGGGGGCCGGCCGAGCCGGAACAACGGATGATCGTCGTCGGGATCGGGAATCCATGAAACCGGAAGAAATCTTCCGCGAGAGAAATATCGCCCAGGTGCGGGATTACTGGAACGCCAGCCCCTGCAATATCCGCCATTCGCCCCGGCCGATCGGTTCGCGGGAATATTTCGACGAGGTGGAAGCCCGCAAATATCTGGCCGAACCGCACATCCCCGGCTTCGCCGAATTTCCGCGCTGGGCTGGGAAACGCGTGCTCGAAATCGGTTGCGGGATCGGAACCGATACGATCAATTTCGCGCGGGCGGGCGCGCGGGTGACGGCGGTGGACCTCTCGGAAAAATCGCTCGAGCTTGCGCGGCGCCGGGCGGAGATATTCGGGTTGGCCGACCGGATCGATTTCCGCGGCGCGGATGCCGAGATGCTCTCCGATGCGATCCGGCCCGAGCCGTACGATCTGGTGTATTCCTTCGGAGTGATTCACCACACTCCGCATCCGGAGCGCATCGTGGAGCAGGTGCGCCGGTATTTTGTCCACCAGGACAGCGTATTCAAAGTGATGATCTACCACCGCAGAGCCTGGAAAGTATTCTGGATCCTGATGACGGAGGGCAGGGGCGCCTTCTGGAAGCTCGACGAGCTGGTGGCTCGAAATTCGGAAGCGCAAACCGGCTGTCCCGTAACCTATACCTATACCCCTCAAGGGGCGCGGGCGTTAATGCGCGGATTCCAAATCAACTCGATGTTCGTGGACCATATCTTTCCTTATCGGATCCAGGATTACGTTAACTACCGATACGTCAAGAACTGGTATTTCCGCATCCTTCCCCGCGCCGTCTTCCGCGGCATGGAACGCCGTTTCGGCTGGCACCTGTGCATAACGGCGCGCCCAGAGATGGCATGATCACGCTGTTTACCACCCCCAAGCCGCTGGAGGGCGAATTCCGCCGCCTGCAGGAGAACGCCGTCGGATCGTGGCGCGCGCTGGGGCCGGAGGTGGAAATCCTAATTCTGGGGGACGAGCCGGGCGCAGCGGAACTCGCGGCCCATGAGGGCGTGCGTCATCTGCCGGAGGTTGCGCGCAACGATTTCGGCACGCCGCGCGTCGACGATCTCTTCCGCCGCGCGGAGGCAGCCGCCACCCAGCCGATTCTGTGCTACCTCAACGCGGATATTATTTTGGGATCGGACTTTCTCCCGGCCGTCCGGACCGCTTCCGGCGTGCGCGGCCGTTTCCTCGTGGTCGGCCAGCGATGGAATCTGGATGTGGAGGAGCCGATCGATTTTTCCGACCCCGCCTGGGAAAAGAAAATCCGCGATCAGGTGCGGGTGCGGGGCCGCTTGGAAGATCCCTCGGGAATCGATTATTTCATCTACCGGCGGGGACTGTGGCCGAACATTCCGCCGTTCGCCGTAGGGCGGACGATGTGGGACAACTGGCTGATCTACAGCGCCCGGAACCGCGGTGCCCCGGTGATCGACGCCACGGATAGGCTGGAGGCGATCCATCAAAACCACGGCTACGGGCATCATCCCAAAGGATATTCCGGTGTGTGGAAGGGACCGGAAGCCGAACGCAACTTGCAGCTGGCGGGAGGGCTGGAGCACTACTTCACGATCGAAGATGCAACCCATCGATTAACCAAGCGGGGTCTGCGCCGGGCGCTGGACCTGGCTCATCTGCGGCGGCGCTGGCAGGTTCTGCCTGCGCTGTGGGCGCCGGCCGCCGGGGTTATGGGGATGCGGCGGAGGTTCGGACGGGCGGTCTACGCCCTGCGAGTTCAAGTGGCGCGCTGGCGCGGGCGAATCCCGCCGAAAGAGAAATCCTGATGTGCGGCATCGCCGGGTGGATCAGCCGCGAGGAATTGCAGGAGCCGGAGCGGGAGAGGGTGGCGCGGATGAACTCGGTGCTTGCGCACCGCGGACCGGACGGCGCGGGCGAATTCCAACACTCCAACCTCTCCATGGCGATGCGCCGGCTCAGCATCATCGATCTGCAGGGCGGCTGGCAGCCGCTGTACAACGAAGATCGCACGCTGGCGCTCATCCTCAACGGGGAAATCTATAATTTCATCGAATTGCGCGACCAACTGCAGGCCAAGGGGCATGTTTTCCGCACCCGCAGCGACAGCGAGACGGTTTTGCATCTTTACGAAGAATACGGCGACGACTGCGTGCAGAGTCTGCGGGGCATGTTTGCCTTCGCCCTCTGGGACGGCCGGCGCCGGAGGCTGCTCCTGGCGCGCGATCGCATGGGGGAGAAGCCGCTCTATCTGTGGGAAGGGAAGGACCGGCTGATCTTCGCCTCCGAACTGAAAGCGATGCTCGCATCCGGGGCGGTTCCGTTCGACCTGGATGAAAACGGCGTCTCGCTCTTCTTTAATTATCAATATGTGCCCGAACCCGCCACGCCCATCCGCGGCGTGCGCAAACTTCCGCCGGCCCATCTGTTGGCCATCGAGCTGGCGCCGTGGAAAATCAGCGAGCGCCGCTATTGGAATATGGAAGACGCGCCCGCGCTGAAGGGCCCGCCCGGCGAATTGCTGCGCGCCGAATTGGAAACGGTGAGCGAGCTGGTGATCCGTTCGGACGTGCCGGTGGGCGTGGCCCTCAGCGGCGGGTTGGATTCGGGCAGCATCGCGGTCCTCGCCGCGCGCAAGTATCCGGGCATCATGCACGCCTTCAGCGTGGGCTACCCGGGCTACCCCGGCGAGGATGAACGCGCGGAGGCCCGGGCGCTTGCCGACCATTTGGGGATGCCCTTCCACGAGGTGGAAGTGCAAACCGGGCAGGTGGTGGATTTCTTTCCGGAGCTGGTTTACTGGCACGACGACCCGATTGCGGACATTTCGGGTTACGGTTACTATGCGGTGATGCGGCTGGCCCGGGAGCACGGCGTGCCGGTCATGCTGCAGGGCCAGGGCGGGGACGAACTCTTTTGGGGATATGAATGGGTGCGCCAGGCGGCGAAGGAATCCCATCAGAAATCGTCGCTTCGGAAGCGAGGCTGGGCGGCGCTCCCCCAGTACCTGGAACCGTCCCTGCCGGCGAAATGGACCCGGTCTGGATTGCGGAAATGGGCGGAATCGCTCGGAGGGTTGCGCCCCGGCTGGGAGCGGTTTCAACGGCATCGCGCCAGCCCGCCCGACCGGCTGCGGTTTTACGACGGGTGCTATGATTTCGCCGCCCAGTACGGTTTCTATGAGGGGTTGTACGGACCGGCGTTTCGCGAGCGGCTGGATCCGGAGCGTGCGTACGAACCGTTCACTCGCCCCTGGCCGTGGCCGCCGGTGGACATCGTCACGACCCATCTGATTTGCGACACCTATCTCCTGGAAAATGGGATCACCCAGGGAGATCGGTTGAGCATGGCGTCTTCGGTGGAACTGCGCCTGCCGCTGGTCGATTACCGCCTGGTGGAGACCGTCATCGGCCTGCGCAAGACGAGCTCCGACCGCAGGCTGCCGCCCAAAACCTGGTTGAAAGCGGCGATGCAGGGCATCCTGCCGGATTGGGTGATGAATCGTCCCAAGCGCGGGTTTTCGCCCCCGGTGCGTTCTTGGACCGCCGGGCTGTTTGAGACCTACGGCCGGAATTTGAAGGATGGATATCTTGTCCAAGCGGGGATTCTCAAACCCGGGGCCGCGGATTATTTGGCGGGTGATCCGGCCCAATCCGATCTGACCGCAATGCTCTCCTTCCGCGCGCTCGTGCTCGAAATGTGGTGCCGGCGTTTTTCCTGATGGGGCGGTTCCGGCGGCCGCCCGCCCATAATTTCTTCGGCCAAGGAGCAAGCATGGAAAGAAAAAATATGATCCGGACCGTGGCCGTGATCGGCCTGGGCAAACTGGGGTCGCCGTTGGCGGCGTCGGTCGCGGCGCACGCCGTATCCGTCGTCGGCGCGGACCTGGACGCGAGCAAGGTGGAAGCCATCAACCGCGGCGAACCGCCGGTGAACGAAACCAATTTGGCGGATTACATCCGCCGCGGCCGCGCCCACCTGCGCGCCACCACCGACATCGAAGCGGCGGTGGCCGAAGCCGAGATTACCTTCGTCATCGTCCCCACGCCGAGCGAACCGCACGGCGGATTTTCCCTGCGGCACGTGCTCTCGGCCTGCGAAGCGATCGGCCGCGGGCTGAAGAAGCGCAAGGGATTTCCGATCGCGGTGATCACCTCCACGGTGATGCCCGGCTCGACCGGCGGGCCGATCCGCGAAGCCCTTGAAAAATATTCCGGAAAAAAGGCCGGCAAAGAGTTCGGCCTGTGCTACAGCCCGGAATTCATCGCCCTGGGCAGCGTGATCCACGATTTTCTCAACCCGGACTTCATTCTCGTCGGAGAATCCGATCCCCGTTCGGGGGAAATCCTCGACGCGTTCTATCAGGCGGTGTGCGACAATCACCCCCACATCGCGCGCATGAATTTCGTCAACGCGGAGCTCTCCAAACTGGCGGTGAACACTTTCGTCACCACCAAGATCACCTACGCCAACATGCTGGCGCACATTTGCGAGCGGCTGCCGGGCGCCGATGTGGACGTGGTGACCGAGGCCATCGGCCACGACACCCGGATCGGCGGAAAGTATCTCAAGGGCGCGGTCGGATACGGCGGCCCGTGCTTCCCGCGCGACAATTTGGCGATGGGCCGGCTCGCGCGCGATCTGGGGGCGCAGGCGGCGCTGGCGGAAACGACCGACCGCGAAAACCGCGCCGAAGTTCAGCGGCTCGCGGAGCTGGTGAAAACGCACGCGCGCCCCGGCTCCAAGATTGGAATCCTCGGCCTTGCCTACAAACCCGATACGGAGGTGATCGAAGAATCCCAGGGGATCCTCCTGGCCCGGTTGTTGCTGGAGGAAAATCTGGAATTGCTGGTGTACGATCCGATGGCGATGGCTGCGGCCCGCGTCGTTCTGGGCGACGGCCCGACGTACGCCGCCGACGCCGAGGATTGCGTCCGACGATCGGACGTGGTGGTCATCACCACGCCGTGGAAGGACTTCACGCGCATCCCCGGGAGCGCGTTCTCCGGACGCAAAACCCGCCCCGTCCTGATCGACGCCTGGCGGATCGCGCCGGACGAATGGCGCAGCAAGACGACGTACCTTCCCGTCGGCGTGAATACCTCGTCGTAATACCGAAAGCGCTTGGTGGATATGATTACTCTTTTTACCACGGTCAAGCCGTTCATCGGTCCGGCGGCGGTATCCCAGCGCAACACGCTGGAGTGCTGGCGCGCCTTATTCCCCCAGGGCGAGGTGTTGCTGCTGGGCGAGGAAAAAGGCGCCGCCGAAGTGGCGAAGGAACTCGGACTCCGGTTGGTGCCCGACGTGGAGCGGAATGAATTTGGAACGCCGCTGCTGAATTCATTGTTTTCGAAAGCCGAGGAACAGGCTTCCTTCCCGCTGCTGATGTACGCCAACGCGGATATTCTGTTTACCAGCCGGCTGCCGCAGGCCGCCCGCACGCTCGCCGGATGGCGCAAGCCGTTCCTGATGGTGGGCCGGCGGTGGGACACCGATCTTGGCGAGCGAATGGATTTTTCCAAACCGGATTGGGAGCCGTGGCTGATCGAAAAGGCAAAAACCAACGGCAAGCCGGGAATCAAATCGGCTTTGGATTATTTTATGTTTTCCAAAGGCGCCTGGGGGGAAAAGGGCGGATATACGGAAATTCCTCCCCTCGCGATCGGCCGCTCGGCATGGGATAACTGGCTGGTGTTTTGGGCGCTCGTCCGCCGGAACGACGTGGTCAATGGATCGGATTTCATCCTCGCCGTCCATCAAAACCATGATTACCGCCATCTCCCCGAAGGGCAAAAAGTCGGTTTGGATATCGGCGACGAGGCGCGCCGAAATTTCGCCATGGCCAGCTACGAACGGTATCTGTACGGCACGCCGGATGCCACCCATCGGATCCGTCCGGACGGAAAGATCGTGCGCGCATTCTCGCTCGATATCCTGCGGCGCAAACTCCGCACGCTGCCCGATCTGCTGCGCGTGCGGATCCTCGGACGAAAGCGATGGAAACCGTCGTAGGAACCGGCCCGAAGCGAAAAGGATGAAGGCACCATGGTGACCTCGAAGGAAAATCTATCCGGAAAACGCCTGCTTGGGTTCCCTTGGTTCGGACCGCTCGTCACCCTGCTGCTGTTCCTCTTCGGAATTGGATGTCAACTGCCCGTGCTGACCGTCCGGTTCCCCGGCCTGGACGACAGTGGATATCTTTTCGACGGGGTGCGGCTGATCGAGCAGGGGATTTGGATGCCGCTGGGGAGCGGGCCGCTCTCCGGGATCCTCAACGGAGTAGTTTACCTATTCTTCCCCCGCGACCATATGCTGCTGGGATACGTTTCCCTGTTGCGCAGAATCCTTTTGCTCATCGGCATCCTGGCGGCGGCGGGGCTGGCCGGGCGGGCGGTAGGGGGCAAGCGGGCCGGATGGGCCGCGATGGCCGTCACGGCGGTGATGCGCCCGCTCTCGACCATCCTGATGGTCACGGCGGATTCCCTCTACGCCTGTCTGGCCGGGTTGAGCTTTGTCCTCATCGTTTCCACCTGGATGGGGGAAAAACAAAACGGGAAGAATGCGCGCAGCGGATACTGGATCGCCGCCGGGCTGCTGCTTGGGCTGGCGGCGCTGACGAGATTGGACGGATTGCTGCTGGGGGTGCTGCTGATTCCCATCCTATGGTTTTTCCGCGGTCGAAATCGAAGCGCGGCGCGCGGGGCGGGTGTCTTTGGTGTGAGTTTTGCGCTCCCGGTCGTGGTTTACGCTCTGATCTTCGCCGCCTCCACCGGAAGCTGGGATCCGCAGATTGGCCAGCGCAGCTATCTGGCGTTCGAGCAGGCGCACAACTTCCTCTATACCGACCGCTATGAGGTGGTGCCGTCGCCGAGCTCCGCTGATTTATACGGCACGGCCGAGCAAAACGGGAACAGCGTGCTCCGCGCGATCGCCCGCAATCCGCGCGCGTTCCTGCGCCGGGTGCCCCTGGTGGCGGCCAATGCAGCGCGCATGTTCTACGACGCCTACAGTATCCTGGGCGGAGCGATGTTTCTTTTTCTCGCCGCCGGCGGCGCGGTGGCCTTATGGAAATCTTCCCGCCGCGCGGTGCTGGGCCTGGCGCTGATGTGGTGCCTGCCGCTCCTGGGATATGCGCTCGCGTCTTACCGGCCGGGTTTCTTTGGCATGCTGCTTCCGGTCCTGCTGACCCTGGTGATCGCAGGTTCCCTGGCGGTGGCCGCGAACGTCCGAACGCTTTGGAAAACGGAACAAGCTCCGCTGCTGGCGGTTTGGCTGCTGGTCGCAGCGGGAATGCTCGGATCGCAACTAGCGTTTGCGGCGGGGCAATTCCGCGGCTGGGGCGCAACCCGGAAGGCGGAGGACCAGTATCAGTCCTGGCTTTCCGAACTGTCCAGCCAGGTGCCCCGCGGCCAGTGCGTGATCTCCTTCAGCGCCACCGACGCCATTTATTCCAACCACTCGGTGTATGAGAACTGGCAGCTCTTTTACGAAGCGGGCGATCCCGGCGCGTTGCGCACGGCGATGCAAACCGCCGGCTGCTCCTACCTGGTCGTGGATTCCGACCTGCAATCCCTGGCGCCGCAGTTTGTTCCCGTTGCGGAAAAAGCCCTGCAATTGGAGTACACCACCCCGGACGGCTCGCGGAAGATCTACGAGCTCATTCCCTAAATCCCGCATGGCGACGCCGGAAACCACCGTCATCATCCCTGTTCTGAACATGCGCCGGTACCTCGCCGATGCGGTGGAATCCGTCTACGCCCAAACCGATCCGGACTGGGAATTAATTCTGGCCGACGACGGCTCCGAAGACGGGAGCGTTGAACTTGCGCTGGAGTACGTTCGCCGGGACTCGGCGCGGGTCAGAGTGCTTGCGCCATCCGCTACCGACCCGCACGGCGCGAGCGCGGCCCGAAATCGCGGGCTTAAAATCGCCCGCGGCGATTTCATCGCCTTCCTGGATGCCGACGACATCTGGCTGCCGGAAAAATTGGAGCGCCAGAGGAATCTCCTCGCGGATTATCCGGAGGCGGCGATGACCTTCGCGCGGGTCCATTACTTTTTTGAAAACCCCGCCGAGGGGCAGGGATGGGATCAGCCCTTCGCCCCGCTGGAAGCACGGGTATACCGCCCGCCGGAGTTGACGGTGGAATTCCTGCGCGACGCAAACATCTACCCGTGCCCGACCGCCACCCTGATCCGCCGCTCCGCGCTTCTGGAAGTGGGGGGATTCGAAGAGCGGTTCCGCAAAGTGCGGACCGATCTGGCGGTGTGGGTTAAGCTCAGCGTTCATTTCCCGGTGTACGCCGATTCCGCGTTTGTGGCCCGCTACCGACAGCACGGCCAATCCTCCGTCGCCCGAATGTTTGGGGATCCGGAGGCGTATCACATCAACGAGTTGGATTTTTGGGGCTGGCTCCTAGGATACTTCGATGGTTTGCCGGAGAAAATCCGCCGGCAACCGGAATCGCTTGCCTGTCGGCAGGTGTTTCGCTTGAACCTGGCGGAGGTGATGCAGGGCCGGCGGCGAAATTTCTTTAGCTGGCGCTGGGAAATGCTTCGGCGGACTTGGAGGTATCCCGCGTTTCGGCGGGAAGCTCGTTGGATTCGCATGTTGCTTCCCGGAAGCATGGAATAATGGAGAGCGAGAGGAAGTTGAGGAATCAGCTTTCTACCTTTGATGGATCAGACCCGGAATTCCGGTCCCATTTGAAAATATTTCCGGATTTGAAGACCGTTGGAGTGAAGTGAAAGTCGTAACATTATATGGGGCGAGGATGATGTCAAAAATTAAATCCACAATATGGATCGACTTTCTTATTATCTTCGCGGCGGGTACCGTGACGATGCTCCTACGCTACCAGGGATGGAAAAGCGTGGAGTTGGCCAATTTGGATATGTTTCCCTATTATCAAGGAGTACAAGATTTCCTGTCCACGGGAAGCATCCTTGAAAAAGGGCATTTGTCCAGTTACTCCTCCTACTTTCCCCCTGGTACGTTCTATTTAATGATCCCGGGGATATTGCTAACTCCGGATCCGCGACTGCAAGACCTGGCGGGCACTACGGTCCTGGTATATGGAACCCTGATATTCCTGTATTTGGCGGCTAGGGAGATTGCCGGGCGGGTTGTAGCTCTCACGGCAACAGTTGTGTTTGCCTTGACCCGCTTGGGATTCATGGGGGTTGTGCCCCTCGGCCATCCCTTTTTCATTCTGGGGTCGCTCTACTTTCTCCTGCTTTGGATTAAACATCGCGCCGCTTGGGCACTCGGGGCGGTCGTAGCGATCCTAGCCTTTGGATTGTATGTCGACTTGGCGATCATTCCGTTCCTGTTTGTCATTCCCGTTCTGTGGCTGATCTATCGGCCGCCACTCGGTTGGAAAAGCCTGCTCGTCTCGGGATTGTTTGGTTTGCTCGTGTGGTTTCCATACCTGAGGTATGAATATAACCACGGGTTCGTGGACCTGGCGTCCTTGATCCTATTACGTCCCGTAGATTCTGTATGGAATAACGCCTCCATCTCCCCCGTCTACTGTTATGCGACGCAACCCGGAGAAAACGACGTACCAAACGGCGTCTATCTCCCATATATCGGAGGATCAGTAATCCAGAAGCGAGTGGTTTATCCGCTCCCCGGCTGGAAAAATCAGGTGGCCTACGAGTTCCTGCAGGCTCCTTATGAACATCGATAGGAACTTCGATGGGGATTTATTCCTGCTGGGCGTCAACCGATTTTTTGACTCGATCCTTTGGTGGATTTTTATGACCGGTTGGATGACGTTTGGTTGGGTTGTGGTGCGAGGGTGGGGGCCTATGCAGCGGGTTATCCGCGCAGTCGCTGTGAGAAGGAAATGGATCCCCTTGGCTCTGGGAGTGGGGGGAGCGGTTGTTTTATATCTGTTGGTCACCCCGGCTATCCTGGAACAATTTGCGGCGAATAAATCCATCAACCATAATATTTCCTTGGCTATCATTCAATTCCGGGAATATATGCCTTGGATTTGGTTAGCTGTATGCCTGGGATTGTACCTTTCTGAGTATGTGCCGGATCACAATCCAGATAACGCAATTCTGTTTATTGCATTCAGCCTGCCCTGGATTTTACTTGTGATCCTGGCGGAGCCCGGAAGGCCGGATCGCTTCTGGTATATGTGGCCGCTACAGGTCCTGGTGATGGTCCTGTTCCTTCGTTGGTTGGTGGAGAAATTCAACCGCGCCCGTCCGGTATTTTGGATCCTGGTCGTTGCTTTGGGCGTAGCCTTGCTGCCGCTCCCATTTGATACGGAACGGGTTTCAAATGGGTTGGCAAACGGCTATGCTGGAAATGATTCCGACCAGTGGAAGGTTGTCGAATTCATGGCGGAAAAAGCGGCAACCGAAACAGGGCGCTCCCTGTCCATCAAATACTGGCTGGCTGATTCGAGTGTCCCGGTGAACCCTCTGAAACCTGGATATCGATTCAAGGACTGGTTTGATTACCTGCTCTACGCCGAATTCGGGGTGAAAAATCTCGGCAAGGCATCCATGGGTAATCCGGTGGGCGGCACATGGGAAGTTGTGGATAATCGTATCGGGCCACCGGATTCTTTGAAGGGGCTCTCCCCGGTTGCGACGTTCGGCCATTACTCGGTGTACCAACTTCCATAACAGAGGGGGGCAGAGGTTATTCCCGGGAGGTCGTCACGATGAAAAAACATAGGCGGTTGTGGAAGGGGGTTCAATTCCTGCATAGAATTATTAACGGCTGGCGATTCTGGCCGGCGGGAATCCTCCCGCTTCCGGGTAGACCGGCCAGCCGGCGGTTTGCGTTCGACCGGGGAACGCCGATCGACCGGTATTTCATCGTCCGATTTCTGGAACAAAACGCGGAGTTTATCCATGGCCGGGTCTTGGAAGTGGGCGATCGCGGATATACAAAAGTCTATGGAAAGAACCGCGTCTCGCAATCGGATGTCTTGCATGTCACCGCCGGAAATCCGGAAGCGACGATCATCGGAAACCTGGCCACCGGGGAGGGCCTTCCCGCGGGCGTCTACGATTGCCTGATCCTGACCCAAACCCTTCACGTAATTTACGACGTGCATTCCGCGGTGAAGAATATGTACCGGCTGCTGGCGCCCGGGGGCGTGGCGCTGGTGACAATTCCAGGGATCACCCCCGTCAGCCGCTTCGACGCCGATCGCTGGGGAGATTTCTGGCGAATGACCCCCGCGGCGGTCCGGCGGTTGTTCGCCAAATCATTTGCGCCGGAAGAGATAACCGTCGTAACGAGCGGCAATGTGCGGCTCGCGGCCGCCTACCTGTACGGCTTGGCCGCGGAGGAAATTCCCGCCTCGGCTTTCTCGGAATCCGACCCCGATTACCCGCTGCTAATGTGCGTCCGGGCGATAAAGCCAACTGCCCCTCCGCGAAAAACAGAAACACGGATTTCACCGAAAAGACGGATGTCCACCGCGGCCCACGCTTCCCCCGCTTCGCGAGGGCAGGCGCGAGGACGGGCGCGAGGGCGGGCGCGGAAGGGATAATTTTTGTTCCATTTCCGGGCAACTGCATTTCAAACACATCATCAAGATAACCGACGGCGTAAAAGTAGACCGAGCTATCCTCGCGAGAGCCGATAGAGCGTTCTTCCATAGGAACAAGTAAAATATACTTGGGTATAAATGAGATGAAACAAACAGCTGCCTCCATATGGTATGAGCGCCTGCGGCCGGTCGCCCGGCGCGTATCGGCGCGCCTGCTTCGTTTTGTGCCCATCTCTTCGCGCCGCGGAGGAGTCCCCAAGGGCGTTATTTGGAACGCAGCGGAATGGATCATCCGTTCCGAGGCGCGGAAACCATGGGCGGAACGCGGCGGCGCGCATTGGCAGGTGAAAGTTCGCGATAGCGAACTGGTTCCCGGCCGACAGCCGAAGACGATCGAAGATTCGGTGGACCCGGTGTTTGCGGTCCATCGCTTCTTTCGCTTCCCGGAATTGACGGTAAGTTGCATCCATAACGGGCGGGTGGCCACGACCGAGGGGACGGTCATCTCGCCCGACGACCGGGTGTTTGAAGAGTTCACGCATCAATGGGGCGGCTCGATTTGGAACAACTCCGTCTTTATCCGCGCCGGCCTGCCGCCGCCGGAATACAAGGAAGGAGCCTGGGCGACTCTCGTCGTCCCGGCGTCCATTACCAACGTCGGCCACTGGCTGATGGATGGAGTCATGCGACTGGCGGTTTTGGAAGCGGCTGGACTGGCGAAGGAAACCCGCCTCATCCTCCCGAATCTCCAGTCCAAATTCACCGAACCGATCGAGGCGCTGGGCTACGGGCCGGATCGATACGGCGGGCTGCAAGGGGGACATTGGGAGGTGGAAAATCTGCTGGTTCCGTCGTATGTTTCGCCGCCCGGATTTATGCGGCCGTGGGCCTGCCGCTGGCTGCGCAACCGTTTGGGCGTGGAAGACAAACCGGCCGGAAAGCGCCGATTGTGGATCAGCCGGAGCCGCGCCCGCTGGCGGCGGCTGGTCAATGAAGAAGAGTTGCTTCCTATTTTAAAGAAGGCCGGGTTCGAAACGGTGGAGCTGGAGCGCCTGAGCTTCCGGGAGCAGGTGAAAACTTTTTCCCAGGCGGGCGTGATTGCCGGGCCGCACGGCGCCGGAATGACCGACCTGTTGTTCGCTCCGCGCGGAATCCGCGTCCTGGAATTCTTCAGTCCGGGGTTTGTCAATCCGGTGTTTTATTCCATGGCCAACGCCCTCCAGCAGGATTACGGATACGCGGTCGGGGAGACGCTCCCCGAAGACCGGCACCCGGGCGGATCGAAGGACCTGGACCATTTTCGGCTCTCCCCGGATCGATTGCGGTCATCCCTGCGGGTGATGAAGCTCGCACGCTGATTCCCATGACCGATGCCACCGGCGCCGCGACGGACCGGGTGACGATGTCGGAGGGCATTTTCTCGCTGCCCGAGGAAGTTGCGCGGACTTTACGGCAGCGCCGAGTGAGTTCTCCAAACAGGATGCCGGATCGCCAAGAGGGAAAGATCATGCGCACTGAAAGCGGCGAATCCACCGCGCTCGAAGATACTTCCCTGCTCGTCCTCTCTTGCGATTCCTATTCCGACGCCTGGGAGCCCTTTTTCTTTTTCTTCTTCCGCTTCTGGCCGGCTTGCCCGTTCCCCGTGTATCTGGTCTCCAACCACCTTTCCTATCCGGACGACCGGGTCCGCATGCTGCATATCGAAGATCCAAAGACGGATTGGTCGACGGGTTTCCTCTGGGCGGTCAGCCGCATTCCTTCCGGAAACGTGATCGTGTGCATGGAGGATTATTTCCTCTCCGCCCCCGTGCAGGAACAAACTGTGGTCGCGCTCATCCAATATGCTCGGCACCGTGACGCGGGCTATCTGCGCTTTGTGCCCATTCCGCCGCCCGATGCGCCGTGCGCGGACAACCCGTTGCTGGGCGAAATCCACAAGGGATCTCCGTATCGCAGCGCCAATCAGGCCGCTTGGTGGAAGAAGGAGGTCCTGCAACACGTACTGAAGGCGGGGGAAGATCCGTGGGAATTTGAAAAGTACGGGGCCGCGCGCTCCTGCCAGCGGGACGAGGCGTTCCTCGCGCTGCGCGAAAACGTCGGATATCCCCTGGATTATTACACGACGGCGATCCGGAAGGGGATGTGGGAGCCGGGCGCCGTGGCGATGTGCGAACAATACGGAATCCGATTGGATTTCAAGCGGCGCAAAGTGATGACCCGGTACAGCCAGTGGCAACGAAGCTTTAATGCCAAAGTGAAGCATCCCGTCAAACAATGGCTCCGGCGATGGATCGGGAAGAAATGAAAAAGCGCGCCGGAGCTTAGCCTCCGAGGGAGACAGGTGCGCTCCAGGAATATCCTGATATGATCGAAAGACCGAGGCGCGGGAGATTGCGATCCGAACGACGGCCGATTAATGGATCGGCTCAAGCTAGTGCCCAGAGCCCAAGCGTTCCATGAAACCGGGATCTTTCTCTCTCAGGATCAGGGCGGGGGTTGCGCTTGCGCGGAAGAAGAAAACGATGGCCGTCTCGCGCAATATGGGGAACGGGTCGCGGTGGATTGGAAGGGCGGGAGAAAATCCCGGTGGTTGTGCGGCGTCGCCCGGTGATGCCGCTGAGGATGCGCGCGGAACGCCCGCTGCGAAGGGCCGGCGTTCCGGATCGTTTCGCGCGGCTCCTCGCTCTGCCACTTGGTCTCGGTCGTCCGCGGGCGGGAAATCATGGCAAGCTTCCTGACTCGTTCCAACGGGAGAAGGACAGGAATGAATTGACAGGCCGAAGGTGCGGGCGATGAATAGGGCGAAGGCGGTTCTGGCGGCCGCTCTGCGGACGCTTCCCGGCACAGGGCGTCCGCGCGGCACGATCCCGGATTTTTGCGCCTGGAGCGACGAACGCGAGGCCCGGTTGCCGTGGATGGAAAAAGGATGGGACCAGTGGCACCTCCCGGTGCGCGA
Source organism: uncultured Chloroflexia bacterium (assembly GCA_963780865.1). Taxonomy (GTDB): domain Bacteria; phylum Chloroflexota; class Anaerolineae; order Anaerolineales; family RBG-16-64-43; genus FEN-1073. The sequence continues at coordinate 63,509 of CAWADT010000026.1, forward strand.
TCCGGAGCTGGTGGAGATCGCTCCTCCGCTTAGCCTCGATGAAAAGGTGCACCCGGTGTACCGGGGGGCGCAATTCTACCGCTATCCGAAGCTGTTCCTGGCGCAGCTTCGCAACGGGCGGTTGTTGGGCTGGGAGGGAACCGTTCTTACCTCGGACGGCCGGGTGCTGGAAGAATTTTCCTTCGCCTGGGGGATGCGGCCTTCGCAATGGCCCGTCTTTTCCCGCTTGAGCATTCCGGCCCCGCAGGAAAAACCGGGCGCCATGCTCACCCTGCTTTCTCCGGTAGCGGCCAAGCCGAATTACTTTCACTGGTGGGCGGACACGCTGCCGCGGTTGGCCGTCGCCGAGGCGGCCGGGATCCGCTATTACCAGGTAATCGTTCCCCAAGCTATGGAAGATTGGCAGCGGGAATCGCTCGAGCGGCTGGGAGTGACCCCCGATCGTCAGGAACCGTTTGGAGGGGGTCATTGGCGGGTGGAATGTCTGTTGCTCCCCTCGCTGCTGGGGTATTCGGGAATGGTGCGGCCCTGGGCCGCGGAATGGCTGCGAGCGCGGATCGGGCTGCCCAAGCCCCCGGCGCGCCGGCGCCGAATTTACCTGCGGCGCGGAAAGGCGGGCAACCGCCGGGTGGCCAACGAAGCGGAACTCCTGCCTATCCTGGAAAAATATCGGTTCGAGATCCGCGAAACCGAAGGGCTGCCGCTCGGCGAGCAAATGAAATTGTTCTCCGGCGCGGAATGCGTGGTCTCGATCCACGGGGCGGGATTGGCGAATCTGCTGTTTTCCCCGCCGGGAGTGAACGTGGTGGAGTTCATGTCGCCCCTCCCGCAGTACGCCAACAGTTGCTATTATTCGCTGTGCGCCGCGGCCGGCCATACGTATGGATACCTCCTGGGCGAACACGACCCTCGCGATCTCGCCGGAAAACCGGACGGCCGCTGGAGGATGGATCTCCGGGTCGATCCGGAAAAATTACGGCGGATGCTCGCCCGGTGGTACGGTTGATGGATTTTATTTTCAGTTGAGGATTATTCCAATCTATGGCGAAGAAAAAAACCGGGTTGGATCTTCCGAAAATTTCCCTGGTGACGCCCTCGTTTCAACAAGGGCGGTTCCTGGAAGACTGCATCCAATCGGTGTTGAATCAAGAGTATCCGAATTTGGAATATTTCGTCATGGACGGCGGCTCGACCGACGAGAGCAGGAAGATCATCCGCCGCTACGCCGGCCGTCTGACCGGTTGGCGCAGCCGCGCCGACGGCGGGCACATGGACGCCGTCCAGGACGGCTTCCGGCGCTCCACCGGGGAAATCATGGGATGGCTGAATTCCGACGACCGGCTGGCTCCCTGGGCGCTGAAGGCGGTGGCGGCCGTGTTCCGGCAATTCCCGCAAGTGGAATGGGTCACCAGCATGTATCCGATGGTCATGAACGCCGAAGGATTGGTCCTCGCGGCCCGGCGCGTGGAAGGTTTTACCGCCGCCGCTTTCTACCGCGGCCGCAACGCGCCGTTCAACCCGCGGTTCTATTCCTGCATGATCCAGCAGGAATCCACCTTCTGGCGGCGCGGCCTGTGGGAGAAGGCCGGCGCGCGGGTGGACACCGGATTGCGAGTGGCCGGCGACTTCGAATTATGGTCGCGCTTTTTCGAGCACGCCGAACTGTACACGCTTTCCATTCCACTCGGCATCTTCCGCATCCAGCCCAATTCGTTTTCCTCCCGGGAATTCGAACCCTACATGGAAGCCTGCCGGCGGGTGCTGGCGAAATATTCGCGCCGGCCCCCTTCCAGGGTGGAATCCCTTGCGCGCCGGGCCGCGCGCGAATTGCCGGACCGCTGGCAGTTCCTGACGGGACTTGCGTATCCCGTTGCCCAAATCGTCAAAGGATCCGGGGACGGGCCGTACGAAATCCGCCGGGCGTGGATCGTATGAACTTTCACTTCGGGGGAAAGAGCTTAACCGCAAAGCCCGCCCCCGGTGGGTCGGGTCGGGGAACGCGAAGGGCGCAAAGAAGAGCAAGAAGAAGTTAAACAAAACATTCTATTTGGAGCACATCCTTTTTTAGGAAAGAAACACGTTATGGGAATTAAAATCATAAAGAACTTCTTAGCGTCCTTTGCGCCTTCGCGGTTAAGGATCTGGATCTTCAACCTGAAGCCAATATGAAGTTTTCCATCGTCACGCCCTCCTTCAATCAGGCCCGCTTTCTCGAGCGATGCATGCGTTCGGTGCTCGAGCAGGAACACACGGATGTGGAGTACCTCGTCGTCGACGGCGGATCCACCGACGACAGCGCGGCGATCATTGAAAAATATTCCTCCCGTCTGGCCTATTGGACGAGCCGGCCGGATCGTGGTTACGCTGACGCGCTCAACGACGGGTTTGCCCGCGCGCACGGCGAGATCATGGGCTGGATCAACTCCGACGACATGCTTCTCCCCTGGGCGCTGCGCGTCGCCGAAAGCGTGTTCCACGCGCTGCCCGAAGTGCAATGGATCACCACGCTCTTTCCGCTGGTGATGGACCAGGACGGCATGGTCATCGCCGCCCGGCGCGGGGAGGGATACAACGCCCGAGCTTTCTACCGCGGCCGGAACGTTCCTCTTTCACCCGGTTTCTACACCGCGGTGATCCAGCAGGAATCCACCTTCTGGCGGCGCGGGCTGTGGGAAAAAGCGGGCGCGCGGATGGATCCCGGATTCCGCATGGCGGCGGATTTCGAACTGTGGGCGCGGCTTTTCCAACACGCGGATTTGTACGCCGTCGGCGTGCCGCTGGGCTGCTTCCGTTTTCAGAAGGAGTCCTTCACCTCGAGCCGGATGGATTCCTATCTGGGAGAATGCCGGACGGTGTTGAACCGATATTCGTATCGCGCCCCTTCCGGGATCGAACGGACCGCGCGTCGGATCGCCCGGCATCTGCCACCACGGCTTTATGCTTCGACGGGCCTGGCCTATCCGGTGCGCATCATCCGCCAGGAAGGCCGCGGGTCGGAGTGGAAAATCGCCCGCGAGTGGATCCTCTGAGAAAAAAAATGGAATCGAACCGGGAACGGCTTCGCATCCTGCAGGTAACAGCTTCGATCGAGGGCGGGGGCGGCGAGCAGATCTCGATGCGCCTGCACCAAGCCTTCCGTCGTCTGGGACATAGCTCGATGTTGTTTGCGGGTCGCGGAGCGCTCGACCGGGCGGAAGGGCTGTTTGTTATTCCCAACCGCTGGGAAGAAGCCCCGCGCGCCAGGAAAATTCATCAACTATACCGGCGAGTGCTTGCCTTAACCCACGGACGAGGGGAGAACCGGCTGTTCCCGATCTTCGAAGCGCTCGCGTTCCCGCAAGTCACCTGGGATCTGTGGCGCGGGCATGAAGATTACACTCAGCCGGGTTCGCGCCGGATCCTTACGCTCGCGCCGGAAAAGCCCGACGTCGTGCTGCTTCACAATTTGCACGCGCGCTGGAACCGCCGCGAAGGATTCTTTGACCTGGGATTCCTCCCGTCACTCAGTCAATCCTTACCGGTAATCCTCTTTCCGCAGGATCCCTGGCTCCTCACCGGCCATTGCGGCCATCCGATCGATTGCCCGCGCTGGCGCATCGGCTGCGGCCGGTGCCCGGATCTCGCGATCTACCCATCCATCCGCCGCGACGCAACCGCGTGGAATTTCCGACGCAAGCGGGCGATCTACGCCCGCAGCCGGCTCTATCTCGCCGCGCCGTCGCGCTGGCTGATGGAGATGTTCACGGAAGCGCGCTTCCCCGCGGCCGGAGCGCGCTTGATCAAGAACGGAGTAGACACCGTGCTCTTCCATCCCGGCGACCGGCAGGCGGCGCGCGCCGCGCTGGATCTGGATCCGGACCGGCGGATCATTCTGATCTCCGGCAATTTCCTTCGCATCAATCCCTGGAAGGGGTACGCCTGGGTTGAGGAAACGGCCGAACGGATGGGGTGGAGCCGGAATTTTCCGCCGACGGATTTGCTCTGCGTCGGGGACGAAGGGGAGACGTTGGTCTATGGAAAATCACGCGTCGTGTTCGCCGGACGCGTAACGGATACCTCCCGGATGCCTTTGTATTATCAGGCGGCGGACGTCTACTTTCACCCTAGCCGCGCCGATACGGCGCCGTTTTCGGTTCTCGAAGCGATGGCAAGCGGATTGCCGGTGGTGGCCACCGGTGTTGGCGGAATCCCGGAGCAAGTGGAGGATGGGCGCAGCGGGTTTCTCGTTCCACCTGGCGATACCATGGAGATGGCCGAGCGCCTGGGAAAATTTGTCTCCGATCGGAGCCTCTGCGAAGAAATGGGCAATGCCGGGCGATCCCGAGTCCTTGAACAATTTGATTTCAACCGTCAGGTGACGGATTTCCTCGACTGGATACGCCTGATACTCTCTGTTAACCAGACCTCACCGTAGATTTACCTTCGAAATGGCGCCTTTTCGCCGTTACACAAATGCCGATTCTGGAGGTCGGCGGCCCGTCTCCATCGCTTCGGTATAATTCAACCGGGCCATCCATGAACTCCTCCCCCCTGATTTCCATTGTGATACCGTCCTTCAACCAGGCGCTTTTCCTCGAGGAATGCCTCGGGTCGGTGCTGGATCAAACTTATCCGCGGCGGGAAATCATCGTAATCGACGGCGGCTCAACCGACGGCAGCCGGGAAATCCTGCGGCGCCACGAACGGCGGCTGGGGTATTGGGTGAGCGAGCCGGACCGGGGCCAGGCGGATGCGGTGAATAAAGGTTGGACCCGCGCCAGGGGAGACATCCTCGGATGGCTCAACTCCGACGACCGTCTGGAAGCCGGGGCGTTGGAGCTTGTCGCCGGAGAGTTCGCTGCGCGACCGGACGCGGTTCTTCTCTACGGTGATGTGCGCGAGATCGACGCGCGGGGCGAGGCCGTTGGGGGGAAAAAAATGGGGGGCTTCGGACTCCGGTCGCTGCTCCTGGGAAAGAACATGGGCCAGCCCGGGGTGTTCATCGCCCGGCGCGCGTATGAAGCCCTCGGCGGTTTGGATGAGACGCTCCACTTCGCGCTGGATTTCGATTATTTCCTGCGCGTCTGGACCGCATTTCCCGACGGCGGAGCGTACCTCCCGCACCTCGTGGCTTCGTCGCGGGTGTGGGAAGCGGCCAAAACCATTAAGCAGGGCGGCCGGTTCGGCGAGGAGTATAAAATCGTGCTCGAGAAATATTTTGCGCGTCCCGACCTTCCCCCCGTGGTCCGCGCGCTTCGCCGCCGGGCGTTTGCGCGCTCGGTTTATTTGCGCCAGGCGCGCCTTTATCTGCAGGGCGGCGATGCCCGCCGCGGGTGGCCGTGGCTGGCGCGGGCCGCCTGGATGGATGGCTCGCCGCTGGAGGCGTTGCGGATGATCCGAGTGGGAATCTTTGCCTGGAGGCAGCGAGGATTCTATGCCGTCTAGCCCGTCGTTTGTGCGCCGGCACTGGCCTCTCCTCCTGATCGCCGCCGGTTGGCTGATCCTGTTTGCGGTCACCCTTGCGCAAATCCTCGCCGTCACCGGCGGGCGGATCGTCTACGCCTCGGACGACGTTTACATTCACATGGCCATCGCCAAGAATCTCGTCCTGCACGGGGTGTGGGGCGTGACGCCGTTTGGATTTACCTCCTGCGCCAGTTCGATCATCTGGCCGCTGGTGATCGCCTTCACCTACGTGCTGCTGGGGGTCAACGAGTGGAGCCCGATCGTTTTGAATTTGCTCCTTTCGCTCGCGGTCCTGGCCGTCGTCTACCGCTTCCTGCGCGGACGGGGGCGTGGGGACTGGACCTGCGCTTTGATCCTGGCCGCAATGGTGGTTTGCATCCCGATGACGGCAATTGCCTTCGACGGGATGGAGCACATGCTCCAGATTTTGATTTTTGTCGTCTTTACCGAGCGGTTATTTTTTGTCTTGTACCGGGAGCCGGGAGCGGACTGGGATCTCTGGCTTCCGATCCTCGCTTGCGGTCTGACGCTTGTCCGCTACGAAGGGATGTTCCTCGCCGGAGCGGCCGCGATATTACTCGCCTGGAAGAAAGAGTGGAAGCTCGGCGCGGCGGTGATCCTGGCGGCGGCGCTTCCCGTGGCGGGCATGGCCGCGGTTTCCCTCGCGCACGGCTGGCTTCCCATTCCGAATTCGGTGCTGATTAAAAGCGCGCCTTTCACCGACATCATTCCCGAAACGCCGATCCAGACTCTCACGCGGCCCTTCCGCTATCTTTCCGGGCGGGATTACATCCTCTCGCTGGTTGTGCTGTTGCTGATTTCCTGGCTGGCCACCGCGCGCGAGCAGCCGCGCCGCGATCTCTTCCGGCGGCTGGCGCCCGGCGCGTTTTTCCTGATGGTGGTGTTCGCCCACGGCACCCTGATCGATATGGAATGGTTCTACCGGCACGCGGCGTATCTGATCACGCTCGGCATCCTCGCCATCGAAATGTCCTGGCCCGTGGGCGGATTGCGCTGGCGGCTGCCCGCGTCCGGCGCGGCCCGGATGGCGCTCGGGGTTCTCGCGGTCGTCCTCGCTTATCCGCTCTACGTCCGCGCCTCGGGCGCTATCTTGGACACGCCGCCGGCGGCGCGGAATATTTACGAAATGCAATATCAGATGGCGCAATTCTTAAATCGCTACTATCCGAGCGGACCCGTGGCGGTCAACGACATCGGCGCGGTATCGTACTACAACGATTTCCCGTTGCTGGATTTGTACGGGCTGGCTTCGATGAACGTGGCGCGCGCGAAACTCGGCGGAACGTACGACACCGCCGACATCGAACGCTTCACCCGGGAAAGCGGCGCGCGGATCGTGATCGTCTACGATTACTGGTTCGACCGTTACGGCGGATTGCCGGCGGGTTGGGTTAAGGCCGGGGAATGGCGCTTCGTCGATTGCTACGTATGCGGCGGGGATACCGTTTCGTTCTACGCGCCGTCCGCCGCCCAGGCCGAGGCGCTGCGGGCGGAGTTGGACGCCTACCGCGAGACGCTTCCGGCGCGCGTGAATTACCAGCGGATAACAAGCGGCGGACTTACGGAGGATGCAAATGGCGGATAAATCGATCGATCCGAAAGCGTCGCTGCTGCGCTCATCTTGGCCGCTGTGGACGGCGATCGCGCTGTTCCTCGTCCTGCTGGCGGCATCCGGCATCGGGCAAATCTCTTCGGGGCAAATCCTTCTCTCCGAAGAGCCCGCCTATCAGCGGCTGATGGTCGCCAAAAACCTGGCCGCCCACTTTTCCTGGGCGATCAACCCGGGAGAATTCACTTCGGCATTCGGTACGCTGCTCTGGCCGGTGCTCCTGGCGCCGTTTTTCTTTTTGCTCGGCGCTTCCACCCTTTGGCCGTGGCTGATCAACGCGGCGCTCTCGGTCCTCCTCCTGCTCCTGGCCTATCGGATCGTGCGCGAGTGGATTCCGGCCCCCGCGGTTCAGGCGGTGCTGCTCGGTCTGATGATCATCGCGCTGCCGCTCGGCGTGTTGTCCGCCTCCGGAATGGAACAGGTGCTATTCCTTCTTCTCTTGTTGGTCTTCCTTGAATTGTGGGCCCGCCGGATGGAAGCGAGCAGCCGGGCCGGGATCCTTCCCCTGACCGTGATCGCCGTGCTCCTGGCCTCCACCCGCTACGAAGGGATGCTCCTGGTCGGCTTGGCCGCGTTCCTGCTCCTCCTGCGGAGGGATTTCCGCGCCGGGTTGATCGTCCCGATCGCCGCGGCCGTCCCGCTCGCCCTTTACGGATTGATCTCCTGGCGGGCGGGGTGGCTGCCCGTACCGGCTTCGGTCTATCTGCGGCGGGCCGAATTGATCCCGGCGGATCTCTCGCAATTCCCGACGGTTATTTTCCGGTCGCTGGATGTGATCGGCGTGCGCCCGGACCTGCGTTCGATTGTGCTTCTGATCACGCTGATCCCCGCCTGGCTGGGTTTAACCGGGCGGCTCGCCTCCGTCCGCGAGCGCACATTCTTCGCACCCGCGCTGGCGGTGCTGGCGGCGATCGCTTATCTCACCCTGATCGGAGACCGCGAGGTCCGGTACGACGCGTGGGTCATCCTGATCGGCGGCTGGGCGATCCTGCCCGCGCTGGGAAAAACCTTACCGCAGGATTGGCAGACTCTCCGGAAGAATATTGCGACCCTCGCCGCCGGCGGCGTGCTCGCCGTATTGCTTGGCTTTCCACTGCTCAGCCGCGGCGTGCAGGCGATGTTCGATTTTGCCGACGCGATGAATCAGGAGAAGGCTAATTATCAAACCGCGGCGCGCTGGGTCTCGCACTGCAACCCCGATCCGGTGGCGACGGACGCGCCGGGAACGATCGCGTTTCTTACCGGCCGCCGCGTGGTGGACCTTAGTGGTTTCGTTTCGCTGAGCGCATTCCGCGTGCGGCGGACCGGGAATATCACGGCGGAATGGATGCAATCCGAGGCGGGACGACAATCCGTTTCCACCGCGATAATTTTCCAGCCGGCTATCCAAACCCAGGCCGCGACGATCTGGAAGCGGATCGGAGGATGGGGATTGACGGAGTGTCCGCTTTGCCAGCCGGTTGAAATTTTCACTCTGCGGGACGATCCCGCGATCGCTGCCTGCACTGAAACCTTCCTGGGGAATCTCCCCGTGGATGAACTCCTTCGCCTGCCCGTCGGGGGGAACGGTCCGTGAGCGCGCGCCCGTTTTTTTTGCGGCGGCATTTCCCGCTCCTCGCGGCCTTCGGAATTGCGGCGGCCGGCGCGGCGGTTATGTATCTTTTGATCCTGCGCGAAACCGGCGGGCGGTTTATCTACACGTTGGACGATGCCTATATTCACATGGCGATCGCCAAACACATCGTCCAAAACGGCGTGTGGGGAGTGACGCCGTTCGGTTTTTCCTCCTCCTCCAGTTCCATCCTCTGGCCGCTGCTTCTGGCGGCGGTATTTAAGATCTTCGGCGTGCGGGAGATTCTGCCGTTATGCATCAGTCTGGCTGCGCTGGGGCTTCTGTTGTTCGTCCTCTATCGGGAATGGACGGAACGCGAAAACCGTCCGGGATGGGCGCTGGGGATGCTCATCGCTTGGATGCTTTTCCTGCCCCTCGGGCCGATCCTCTTCAATGGAATGGAGACCATGCTGCAGGCGCTCGCGGCCGTATCGTTCGCGGCCGCCGCGGTGCATACTCTTGCGGAGGAAAAACCCGGCCGCCTGCTGCCGCTCTGCCTGCTGGGAGCCCTGGCCTCCGCGGTGCGGTACGAAGGGTGTTTTATCGCGGCCGCCGTTTGCCTGCTGCTGGCGCTGCGCGGCCGGTGGAAGGCGGCGATCCTCGTCGGTCTTTCGGCCGCGGCGCCGGTGGTTTTGTATGGCGCCTATTCCCTCGGACAGGGCTGGTCCTTTCTTCCCAATTCGGTGTTGATCAAGCACAGCGGCATCGATGCCGCCAGCCCGGCCGCCTTGTGGGGAGTTCTGGCGCGGCCGTTCCAGCCGATCAAGGATATCGACGTTTCGCGGCTCCCGGTGTGGCAATCGCTCGCCGTGATCTTTCTGATGATGCTGCTGCTTCGCGCGCGGACCGTTCCCCTGCGCGGCTGGTGGGATGACCGGTTGCTGCCGGGCGTCCTCTTCCTGATGGTTGCCGTCCTCCATTCGCTGGGGATCGCCTCCGATTGGTTCTTCCGTTATCAGGCGTACTTGAACGCGCTCGGAATTTGGGCGATTGGCTGCGCCGGGATTCCCGCGCTGGATTTCAACGCCCTGCGGCGTTCCGCGCCCGCGGCGATCGCGGCGGCGTCTGCGGTCCTCCTCGTGGCGATCCCGCTAATCAGTTCCGCCGCCCGGGCGATTGGAGAAACGCCGCTGGCTTCCCGCAATATCTGGCAGCAACAATATCAAATGGGACTCTTCCTGCGTGAGTTTTATCCGCAGGGACGCGTGGCGGCGAACGATATCGGGGCGATTGATTTCCTGGACGATCTCCACCTGATGGATCTTTCCGGTTTGGCCTCGCGGCCGGTGATGCAGGCCCAGCAGGACGGGTCGTGGCAGCGGGATTTGGCGGGGACGCTGGACGTCATCACCTCGGCGGCGGACGTTCATCTCGCCGTGATTTATGACAACTGGTTTAATTACGACCCGGCGACCGACCGGGCCGCGGTTCCCCCGGACTGGATCCGGGTGGCCGAGTGGACCATTCCCGACAACGTCGTCTGCGGGGGCGCGACCGTGACGTGGTATGCGGTCGGTCCGGTAGAAGCCGACGCGCTGCGCACGGCGCTGGTCCAATTCTCCGGCGCGCTTCCCGCGGGCGTGACGGTTCGCTATTCCACGCCCCGGTCGGGCGGCTGACCCGCCGCCGGATATGTCTTCGGGAATGTTTCGCGCGAGGATGACGGTTCCATGATCAAGCGGCTCACGCTTGCCGACGTTGGGGACTTGGGATGGATCCTGGCGATCACGCTCGTCGCCAGCCTGCTGATGTATTCCGGCTGGCGGGACCACTCCCCCTTCGACAGTCCGGATATCCTCGCCCATCAGGCCAACGCGATCGATTTAATTCGCCACGGGATAATTCCCTACCGCGGCCAGGGGCTTTCGTATTCGGGCTGGGGGCCGCCGGGCACTTCGTTCCTGATGGTGCCGGGCGTGCTGCTGACAACGGATCCGCGCCTGGCGGAAGTTCCGGGCGCGGTGCTGCTCCACTTCGGCACTCTGTTGTTTCTCTTTCTTATCGTCCGCGGTTCCCTCGGACGCGGCGCGGGTTGGGCGGCCGTCGCGGTGGCGGGGCTTCTTCCAATTACCGGACCGACCCTCTGGCCCAACGGACATCCCTTCTTCGTCATGGGAATGCTCTATTTTCTCATCCGTTGGGTGCGGGACCGCGCTCCCCATGCCTTCTCCGCCGCGTTGCTCCTGGCGGGGCTGGGGATGTACGTGTATTTCACCATCGCCCCGGCGCTGATCGCGATGGCGCTGATCGCGGTCCTCTATCGCCGCCCGATTTCATGGCGCAGCCTGGCCGCGGCGCTCGCGGCGCTGATCGTCGTGTGGTGGCCGTATCTGCATTTCGAAGCCGGCCGCGGGTTCGTCGACGTCGGCATCATGATTCTGCGCCGGGATATGACGGTTGCGCAGGCGCCCCCTTCGGCGCCGGTCTATTGCTATGCTTCGCTGCCCGGGGAGTTGGATTTTCAGGGGATGGTCTATATGCCCTGGACCGGATTGAGCGATCCAAACCGGGTCATCTATCCCGGAGAGGGGAGAATTGCGCAGTTCGAGCTGTCCGCCTGCACGCTCCTGAATAAATTCGACCGGAATTTCAATTCGGGATATTTTCTATTCAATGATTCGGCCTGGCCGGCCGGCGTGCTATTCGGCGTTTTTCTGACGGGATTTTGGGTCCTGTTTTTTAGCGCGTTCCGGGGGATGGAGCGAATCGCCAATTGGCGGAAAAAGCTCGCGGCGATTTCCGCCTGGAAATATCTGCTGGCCTGCGTTGCGGGCAGCGCGCTCCTTTTCCTGCTCATCCGTCCGGCGGTGATCGGCACGCTGCTCGTCGGCAATCCGGATTGGAACCTCCCGGCCCGCCTGCTCCTGGCGCAGATCAGCGCGTATGGAATTCTTGTCTGGAATTCCGCGGTAATCGGCCTGCTGCTCGCTTCGCGCGGGGAGGATGCCGCGAAGGAGCCGGGCGTCGCCGCCGCGATGATCGGCGTGTGCGGGTTGCTGTTGGTTGCCCTTTCGGAAATTGAACGCTCCTGGCGCTTTTGGTGGTTCTGGCCGCTGCAAAGCATCGCGATTGTTGCCGCCGTCGGAAGCGCTCTCCACTGGTGGAAGCCTTCCCGGTGGATTGTCGTGGCGGTATGGGTGCTCACGATTGCAGCCTTCTTTCCTTACCGGTCGGTGATCGAAAAAACAGATTCGATTTTGCAATCCGGATTCGACGGGCCGGAGAGCGGCCAGATCCAGGCGCTGGACTGGCTGGCGTTGCAAGCCAGGAAGGATCCGCAGCGGCCGGTCTCCATCGGCGTGATCCGATATCACGGTGAGGCCGACATCACGCTGGCCTGGGGCTGGTTGGATTTCGGTTTGCGCTATATTAATCAAGCTCCGAACGCAACGGCCGGAGACATTGCGCCGGAGAACGATTACCGAGTGGTGGAATTTCTCGGAGCGGATCGAGCCGCCCATCCGGTGGGCTGCCTGTGGGAGGGCTATGATTTAGTCTGGGAAAGCCGGGGGTATGCGATATGCGCACGCCAGCCGTGACCGCAACCCAACGTCACTTGCGGATTGTGATCCCGACCGGGATTTTTCCGCCCGACATCGGCGGGCCGGCTTCGTACGTTCCGCGCATCGCCGAGGCGCTAACGGCGCGCGGGCATTCGGTGGCGGTTGTCACCCTCGCGGACGATCCGAACGCGGCCGGCGGCGCTTTTCCCTTCCCGGTGCGGCGCATCCAGCGCGGGAAGGCGCGCATTCCGCGGATGATCGAAACGATCCGGGTGATTTTCACCCTATCGCGGAAGTCCGACCTGATTTACGCCAATGGTTTGTTCATCGAAGCGGCGATCGCCGCGGCCCTGGCGCACCGGCCGCTGGTGATGAAGGTAGTCGGGGATTGGGCCTGGGAGCGCGCCTCCAACCAACGGGTCGGCGACCGGGATATGGCGGGCTTTCAAAATCACCGCCAATCCTTTCGATTCGAAGTGATCAAGGGGCTGCGTTCGTTCGTCACACGGCGCGCCGACCGCGTGATCGTAGCCAGCCGTTTTTTCTGCGGGATCGTCGCGGGATGGGGCGTGCGGCCGGCGCGCTTGGAGATAATTCCAAACGCCTTGGAACCGCTCCCGGATTCGCCCCCTGCCAGCTTGCCGGCTTTCGACGGCCGAACCCTGATCGTAGCCGCTCGGCTTGTCCCGTTCAAAAGGATCGACGAAGTAATCCAGATGATTGCCACCCGCAGCGACCTGCGCCTGCTGATCGTCGGGGATGGGCCGGAGCGCCTCCGCCTGGAAGCCTTGGCGGCGGCGTTAAAACTGGGGGACCGGATATTCTTTGCCGGTTCCGTCCCGCGCGACAAGGTCGCCGCCTTTTTGCGCGCCGCGGACGCTCTGCTCGTGAACTCCGCCAATGAAACATTTTCCTTTTCCGTTCTGGAAGGATTTGCGGCGGAGATTCCCGTGATCGCCAGCAATGCCGGATCAATTCCGGAACTCATCGCCGACGCCGAAAACGGATTGCTCTATCCACCGGGCGACCGGGAGGCCCTCTCCGCAACCATAACGCGGCTGTTTGCCCAGCCCGGTTTACCGCAAAAGCTTGTCGAGGGCGGACGAAAATCCATGCGGGACCGTTTTCAGTGGAAGGATTTGGTCGAGCGCACGGAAACCGCGCTTGATCTGGCCGCGCGCCGGCCCGGTGAAGCCAAATGAATATCCTAATGCTGAGCGTGGGCGACGCGGGGTTGGCCGATCGGGAAAGCGAACCCGTCCGGCGCTTGATGGAATACGCGCGCCGCGCCGGCGGGCATATCGACCTGATCGTGGATACGCCCCATCCGGGGTCGACGGACCATGGCGCTCTGACCGTTTTTCGCACCGGCGTGGGCCGCGGCCGGTACCTTCCGGCGGCATACGGGATGGCGCGGGAAGCGGCGAGGCAGCGTCCGCCGGATTTGATTGCGTCGCAGGATCCGTTCGCCACCGCGTTGGTGGGGATTTGGCTGCGGCGCGCGCTGCGCCGGCCGCTCCTCATTCAGAACCACTCCTGTTTTCTATTTAATCAATTTTGGATCGCGGAGCGGCCGATCATCTTCCGCGGGTTGCATCTCTTGGCCCGCTACTTGCTCCCCCGGGCGGATGCGTGGCGGGTGGTAAACACCGCCGAACGGAAAATTTACATCGATCGGATTAAGTTACCCGCCGACCGGGTGCGGGTGCTTCCCGTGCCCTGCGATCTGAATGCAGTAGACAAAAACCTGCACCCGGATGCCGGCGCCAAGGCCCGCGCCTGGTTGTCATTCCCGGACGGAACGCCGGTGGTTTTGTGGGCCGGCCGGCCGGTTAAATTTAAACGCCTGCCGTTGCTTTTCCAGGCGTTTGTGGAAATCCGCAAGGAGTTCCCGGCGGCCAGGTTGATCGTCGCCGGCCGGAAGGAACTCGCCCGGGAGGATTTGGACCGGGCCGCGCGGTTTGCGAATTTGGGAGAGTCGCTCGTCTGGACCGGCGAACTGAGTCACGCGGACCTGACGGGGATGTACGCCAAGGCGGATATTTTTCTCTACCCGTCGATTTACGAGGGGTTCGGGCGGGTGATGGTGGAAGCCGGCGCGGCCGGATTGCCCGTCATCGCCGCGGCAACCGCCGGCGCGAAGGATATCATCCGGGAAGGGGAGACGGGATTCCTCGCGCCCCTCGAGAATGCGCCGGCGCTTGCCGCTCACGCTCGCAAACTGCTGAGCGAACCGGAATTTCGTCTGGCGATAGGCGCCGCCGCGCGGAAATGGATCCGCGCGCAATTCGATCCGGATCGGATGTACGGCGCCGTCGTCGCCCAGTGGCGCGAGGCGGCGGCGCGGGGTTTGACCGGGAAGTGATGAACGACAGGCAAAGAACTCGGTTGCTGTATCTGCTTCCGCGATACGATGCGGACTCGTCCGAGCATTTCTTTCACCTCTACGATTTCCTGAAAAAATTGCAGGCCCGAATTCCGCTCTCGATTGTTGTCGAGCGGACGTCGGGCGCGCTTCCACCGGATCTTCCCATGAGTCCGCTCCGGATCCGCCTCCCGATTCTCCGTCTGGTGGAGGAATTTTTTGTATTTCTCGCCGCCCGGTTGCGAGGCGTCCGCGATTTCTACGTCCATTATTCCTATACCGGGGCGATCGCCGCGTCGGTTGTCACCCGAGTCTTCGGGGGCCGCACGTACTATTGGAACTGCAGCCTCTACCGCGAATTTCCATTATTAAAAAATTCCTCCCGGCGGGAGCGCATCGGCCGGGCGATTAATCTTTGGCTGCTGGAAACCTCGGTCCGATGGTGCACGAACCTCGTGACGGGAACGCCGCGCGTGGCGGAATACTATGTGATCCATGCGGGAATCCGGCCGCAGAAAATCCGATTGCTGCCAAACTTTGTCGAGCCGGGACGCTTTCATAGCATCGCCCGCGCCGAAGCCCGGAAAAGGTTAAGTTTGGATCCTAATCAAAAGGTCATTCTTTTTCTGCACCGGGTGGCGCGCCGCAAGGGTGCCCATTACCTGCCGGACATCGCGCAATTCCTGGATCGCAAGGCGGTCCCGGCCACTTTTCTGGTCGCCGGCGGGGGACCGGATTTGGAGGAGTTGAGGCAACGGGTGGAAAAAGAATCCTTGGCAGACAGGTTCGATTTCCGCGGCTGGGTTCCGAATCGCGACGCGCCGTTGTATTATCGTGCGGCCGATCTCTACCTCATGCCGTCGGAGGAGGAGGGTTTTCCGCGCGTGCTGCTCGAGGCGATGGCGGCCGGTTGCCCGTTCCTCGCGTTCGACGTCGGCGGCGTGCGGGATATCATTTCGCCGGAACAGGAAGCCTGCGTGATCCCGGCCGGCGACGTGGCCGCCTTGGCCGCCGCGATGGCCGATGCGTTGCGGGATCCCGCGCGGCTCGACCTTTGGAGAAAAGCCGGCGCGCGGCAGGTGGAGCGATTCTCGGAGGAACGCGTGCTCGATGCGTTTGTAAATATGCTCGCCGGGAAGGCGCTGGATTGGCGGAGCTTCCTCTCTGAAAGGAGCGCCGGATGACCGGCCGAGCGAAGAATCGGATTGCCTGGGCCGGCGGCTGGCATTACGCCCATAACAATCAGCGCTACGAGGAATTGATTCCGCGCCTTTCGAACGTCGACCGCTATTACGTTAACCTGCCGCGCTTTTGGCCGTTGCGGGGAATTCGACGCAGGATTTGGCTGCCGTTGCTTGTCCGCTGGCTGGGAATGCGATACCCGCTCATTTTTTGCACCGACTGGCGCCAGATAGGCCCGGTGCGGGCCCGGGTCGTGTGCGATCTCGACGATCCGGTCTTTTCCGCGCAGGAGATCGCCGCCCTGAACCATCCCAACGTGGCGGCCATTGTAACCACCACGGATCTTGTCCGGAAGAATTTGCAGGCCGCGGGCGTCCGCAGTCCGATCGAGGTCATACCGCAAGGCGCCACGATCCGGCGGGCGGATCCGGAACGAGTGCGCGTCCTCCGGCGGAAGTTTTCCCCGGATCAGGGCGAAGTCATTGTCGGATTGCATCAACCGCATTTCGATTTTGCGTCCGAACTTCCGCCCGGACCGGCCGGGCAGATGTACGCTGTCGATCCGCTGATCGAAGCCATGCAATTGGCGCGCTCCAAGGATCCGCGCCTCGTCCTGTGGCTGGTGGGCGAGCCGAGTGCCAAAGTCGCCGCATTCGCCGCTCAGCATCCGTGGGTTCGCTTGATCGGGTATCAACCACGGGTTACGCTGATGGAGTACGTCTCGGCCTTCGAGATTGGGGTTTATCCCCGTCCCTTGGATCTGCAAGGCCGCAGCAGCATCAAGGTAATGGAATACATGGCCTGCGGCGTTTCCGTAATTGGTTTCCGCGTGGAGGAGATGCGGATTGCATCCGAGAGCGATGCGGGGATCGCGGTTTTGGATGTTCGCTCCTTCGCGGAAGCGCTGGCCTCGCTGGCTGGTGACCGGGCGCGGCGGGAGCAAATGGGCGCGAACGGAAAACGGACCGCCCGTTCGTACGATTGGGACATTCTTTCGGACGTTTATCGAAACCTTTTGGATCGGTTGAGCGAACCCGGTGCAGGAAGGGCGGGCGATCGCGGATGAAGGTCCTTCATTTACTTAAGGCTACCGGAATCGCCGGAGCCGAGACCCATCTTCTGAGCCTTCTCCCCGCGCTGCGCGGGCAGGGGATCGATTGCGGGGTTATTCTATTGGAAGACCCGCGCCGCGCGCCGCGCGATTTCCGGGAACGGCTGGAACGGAACGGCATTCCAGTCCGTTCGTTGGCTATTCATTGGCACATCGATCCGGGGCTTCGCGCCCGGTTGGAGAATCTCCTTCGCGAATCGCCGTTCGACGTTCTGCATGCGCATCTTCCGCACGGCGAAGTGTACGGCGAGTTGGCGATGCGGTCGTTGCCATCCGGTAGGTTCGTCGTCTCCCGGCATAACGACGACCGCTTCCGGCGCGCTCCGCCGATGCGATGGGTGTTCGCGCCCTCTCTCCGGCGCGCCGACCGGATCGTGGCGATCTCCCAATCCATCCGCCGTTTTCTCATCGACGTCGAACGGGCGCCCGCCGAAAAAATCGAAGTCATTCCATACGGATTGGACGCCGAAGGGTTTTCACGGGAAGCTCATCCCGGCGCCTTCCGCCGGGAGATCGGAGCGGGGAGAGACCCGCTCGTGGGATTCGTCGGCCGGATGACGGCGCAAAAAGGCGTCGACACTTTGTTGCGCGCGTTTGCCCGGGTTGAGAAGACTCATCCGGCGGCGAAATTAATTCTGGCCGGCGACGGCCCGGACCGGGAGGCCTTGATGCGCCTGGCCCGATCCCTCGGGCTGCAGCGAGCGATGTTCCTCGGCTGGCGGACCGACGCCGCCAATGTCCTGGCGGACATCGATCTTCTGGCGATTCCCTCGCGCTGGGAGGGATTTGGCCTGGTGGCGCTGGAAGCCATGGCTTTGGGGAAGCCCGTTGCGGCTTCAAAGGTTTCCGCGCTTCCGGAGATTGTGGTGCCGTCGGAAACCGGGTTGCTCCTGACCCCCGGCAGCATCGACGAGTGGGCCGAGGGACTCACGGCGATCCTATCCGATCCAAAACGCGCGGTCGACATGGGCCGCGCCGGAAGGGAGAGGGTGGTGAACGAATTCCCCGTGGAACGCATGGCGCGGCGGACGGCGGAACTCTATCATTCCTTGGGGATATAATCTCCCGGAGCCTTTCTTACCTTTATGCCTCCAATCCGAATCGCATTGGTTATCGCGCGCCTGAACGTCGGCGGGCCGGCCACGCACGTCATCGAACTTGCGGCAGGTTTGCCGCGGGACGAGTTCGAGGTCAGGCTGATCGCCGGGCGCGAAGGGCCGGGCGAAGCCGGGATGCATTATCTGGCCGAGCAGATGGCCGTCAGACCGGAAATTCTCCCGCAACTTTCACCGCAGATCGGGCCGGCCGATGGGCTCGCTTTCCTCCGCCTGGCCGCCATATTCCGAGATTGGAAACCCGACGTGGTCCATACTCACACCGCAAAAGCGGGCGCCGTGGGGCGCACGGCAGCCCGCTGCGCCGGCGTGCCGGCGGTGGTGCACACCTTCCACGGCCACGTCCTGCGCGGGTATTTCTCCCCTCCGGTGGAATTCTTTTTCCGGTCGCTGGAACGGATGCTGGCCCGGCTCACCGACCGAATCGTCACCCTCAGCCCGGCGCTGAAGGCCGATCTGGTCGGGATGCGAATTGCGCCGGCCGGGAAGATCGACGTGGTTCCGCTGGGAATGGATCTCGATCCGCTTCTGGACTGTTCGTCGCGGCGGGGGGAGCTAAGATCCGAGCTTGGGATGGGGCCTAATCAGCCCTTGATCGGAATTGTCGGCCGTTTGGTGGCCATCAAGAATCACCGCCTATTTCTGGAGGCGGCACGAAGCATGGTAGACTCGGGAAATCCGGCTCATTTCGCAATCGTGGGGGACGGGGAATTGCGCGATTCGCTTCAGGCACTCGCGGGCGAGATGGGAATCGCAAGCCGCGTGCATTTCCTGGGATGGAAACAGGACATGCTACCGGTGTATGCGGCGCTCGATCTGCTCGCGTTGACCTCTGAAAACGAGGGGACGCCGGTGGCGGTTATCGAAGCGATGGCAGCGGGTGTTCCAGTGGTGGCGACGGCCGTTGGAGGCGTACCGGACGTGATCCGGCACGGGGAAACTGGGCGGCTCGTGCCGCCGGGCGACGCGCCGGCGCTCCGCCTTGCTTGGCTGGAAGCCCTGCACCGGGACAACCGCAGCGAGGCCATGATTGTCCGCGCCCGCCGGGAAGTTATCCAACGCTTTGGACGGGAACAAATGATTTCCACTATGGCCGATCTGTACCGCCATTTGCCAACCAGAAAAGAGAACGCCGCGCGCGCGCGGCAGCCGGTCGCATGAGCCAGTATCTGCCGCTGGTCATCCTCGCGTTTCTCGCCGCGTTTATCGCCACTCCGCTCGTCGGACGGCTGGCCTCGCGCACGGGTTTTGTCGACGAACCCCAGCCGCACAAAATGCACGTTCGCCCGATGCCGCTTCTGGGGGGGCTGGCGATCTACCTCGCTTTGTGCCTCGCCCTGTTCATTGCCCTGTTCCGGATGAACTTCGCCTCTGAGATTACGGAGATGGTGGCGATCGCTGTCGGCGCGACGCTCGTCATGCTGGTGGGATTGTGGGACGACCGGCGGGGAATCGCGCCGCGCGCGAAGCTTCTGGCCCAGATTGCGGCCGCGCTGATTGCGGCTGCCGCCGGCGTGCGGGTGAACTTATTCCCGTGGCCGCTTGTGAACTATGCGATCACGCTGTTCTGGTTTGTGGGAATCAGCAACGCCGTCAACCTGATGGACAACATGGACGGCTTGGCGGCGGGAACGTCCGCGGTTTCAGCGCTCTTCTTCACGCTTCTGGCCGCCTCGGCCGGGCAGGGTTTGGTGGCGAGCCTGGCGGCCGCTGTAACGGGCGCGTCGCTCGGATTCCTCTACTACAACGTTTCCCCCGCGATGATTTTCATGGGAGATACGGGATCGCTGCTTCTGGGGTTCCTGCTCGCCGTAATCGGAATTAAATATTCCCCGGTCGCGCTTCCCCTGGGATCCACCTGGCCGATTCCGATCGTCGTGCTGGGGCTGCCCGTGTTCGATACTACCCTGGTCACCTTTTCCCGGTTGCTCTCCCGGCGGCCGGTATCTCAGGGTGGAACCGATCATACGTCGCACCGGTTGGCCCGGATGGGATTGGGCATCAACCGGGCGGTGCTCACGATGTATATTATGGCCGCGGCGCTGGGAATGCTCGCCGTCCTCATGAGCCAATCCCCGCCCGCGACGGCGATGGTTCTGTTCATCGCGCTGCTGGCGGTGGGTGTGATCGGACTGCTGATCCTGGAACGCGCGCGTCCGATTCCTTCCACCAACCCGTTGGTGGTCATCCTGGCGGAGGACGAACAGGCGCGGGCGGCGATCCGAACGGCGCGGAAGATCTCCTCGCAGTTGGCGGTGGTGGCTTCCCCGCGCTCCTCTCCGCAGATCCTACGCGTTTATCTGCGGGAGTTGGCGCTGACGCCGGAATCGTTTTCCCGGTGGCTGGACTCCGAGCCGGACGACGCCGTCGGACCGGCGGAAGCATGGAATGAAATTTTCAGGTTGTGCGGCACGGTCATGCACCTGACCGATGGAACGCGCCCGGAGCGGTTGCTCGAGCTCCTGCGCGAGTCGCACCTGATCATCGTCTGCCGTGGTCAGGGTTGGCCCGCGGAAGTCCGGGCGCTGCTTCCCGAATTCCGCGGCCGAATGGTCTTGGCGCCGGGAGCGGAATTCCAGGACGAGTCCGCCCTCCCGGAAAACCAGTGGAACGACCCGGAGGTCCTCCTGCGAGTGTTGGAAAATACCCTGCTGGGAGCCCGGCGAAAGGAAAAGAATCCATGACGCATACGCTCATAACCGGCGGAGCCGGGTTCATCGGCAGCCACCTGGCCGAAGCGCTTCTGGCGCGCGGAGACCAGGTGACGGTCATCGATGATTTGTCGACCGGGCGATTCGAAAATATCGCGGCCCTGGGCGGAAAGCCCGGATTCCGATTCGCGCTGGAAACGATCACCAACGAGACGGTCATGGACCGGCTGGGAAGCGAGTGCGACCGCATCCTCCATCTGGCGGCGGCCGTGGGCGTACAGCTCATCGTCAACGATCCGGTGCGCACGATCGAAACCAACGTCATGGGCACGGAGGCCGTGCTGCGCGTCGCCCGGCGCTACCGCAAGAAGGTTTTCCTGGCCTCCACGTCGGAAGTCTACGGCAAGAACGACAAGACGCCTTTCCGCGAGGAGGACGATGGGGTGTTCGGCGCCACCACGATCACCCGCTGGGCGTATGCCACCTCCAAAGCGCTCGACGAATTCCTGGCCCTGGCTTACCACCGCTCCAAAAGCCTTCCCGTGGTCATCGGCCGCTTTTTTAATACCATCGGCCCGCGCCAGAGCGCGCAATATGGAATGGTCATTCCGCGTTTTGTGCGCCAGGCGCTCGCGGGTGAACCGATCACCGTGTACGGCGACGGCAATCAAACCCGCTGCTTCTGCAACGTGCGCGATGTGGTGGCGGCGATTTTCCTGCTGATCGAACTTCCCGCCGCGGAGGGCCAGGTGTTCAACATCGGCTCGCAGGAGGAAATCGGCATGCGCGCCCTGGCCGAGAGGATCAAGGCCCGCACCGGTTCTTCCTCCGAAATCCGGGCGGTCCCTTACGATCAGGCCTATAACGGGGGATTTGAAGACATGCGCCGGCGGGTTCCGGATATCCAGAAGATCCAAAACGCAACAGGGTGGTCGCCGAAGGTTCCCCTTGCGCAAACTTTGGACGAGATCATCGCATACTTCCGCCTCCAGCCGGCGGCATAGGCGGGGCCGATGGCGAATCCCTCCTCGATTCCGCGATCCGGGTTGACCCTTTCCGAACGGCAGGCGCTGCTTTTTGCCGGTGATTTGCTCTGCGTGCTGCTCGCCGTAGGGGCTGCTTGGATTCTCTGGATGGGGTTGGATCACACCCTCAGCGATCCGATCCGATTCTTCCAAACCCGCGACGCCATCACCCCGTTCCTGTGGCTGGGTCCGCTGTGGTTCTTCCTCATCTCCCATTTGTACGATCCGCACGCGGCCTTCTCGCGCGAACGGACGCTCTTCGGTCTGGCGCTGGCCACCGCCATCTCGCTGGTGCCGTATCTCGGGTTGTACTTCTTCGCCGCTCCCGGTTCCCTGCCGCGCATCGGGATCATCGTGTATCTGCTCGTCCTCACGGGATTGGAATTCGGATGGAGGATGCTCGCCATCCGGTTGTTTACGCTTCCCATGTTGCAACGCCCAGCCTTGATTATCGGCGCGGGACGGGCGGGAATGGGGATCATCCGCGTTCTGACTCTCGACGTCCCCGGGCATTTCCGCATCCAGGGGCTGATTGACGACGATCCGGAAAAACGGGGGACGAAATTGGGCGACATCCCGGTTCTGGGCGGATGGCAGGCTCTGCGGGATGCGGTGCGCGGGCAAGGGATTTCCGTATTGGTGCTGGCCATCACCGGAAAAATCCGGCCCGAGCTGTTCCAGACGATTCTGGATTGCCAGGAGATGGGAGTGGAAGTGATCCGCATGCCCGCGCTGTACGAATCCTTGCTGGGGCGGGTGCCGATCGAATACCTCAGCGCGGACTGGCTGCTGACTTCCTTTCTAGACAGCGTCAACCTGTTCGATCTCTACAGCCCTTTAAAGCGCCTGCTGGATATCCTCATCGCGATAGTGGGAATGGCCGTTGGGTTGATTCTTTTTCCGATCCTGGCCGTCATCATCCGTCTGGATTCGCCCGGGCCGATCCTTTACCAGCAGGAACGATCGGGAAAGGGCGGACATTCAATCGGCGTGTGGAAATACCGGACGATGGTTCGCAACGCGGAGCCCGACGGCGAACCGCGCTGGGCGACGCCCGAGGATCCGCGCGTCACGCGCGTGGGCAAATGGATGCGCCGCACCCGGCTGGATGAGATCCCCCAGTTTTGGAACGTCCTGCGCGGCGATATGAGCCTGATCGGGCCGCGCCCCGAGCGGCCGGAGTGGATTGCGCAATTGGAAAAACAGATTCCTTTTTACCGCGCGCGCCTTCTGGTTCCGCCTGGCCTGACGGGATGGTCGCAGGTGAACTATGGATATGTCCGGACGGTGGAGGACACGGCGCTCAAGCTCGAATACGACCTCTATTACATCCGGCATCGTTCCCCGATCCTGGATTTGAAAATCCTTCTGCGCACCATGGGCACCCTGATCCGGTTCCAGGGATCCTGAGGAAGGATCCTTCCGGAGATGGTTTTCCCTCAAGCCCCGAGCCCCGCTTCCCCCTCCGTGGTTTCCGGCCCGCGCCGCGCGCGGTTTCCCCGGGATGTTCCGCAAATCACCGAATTGGTGGGGCAGTCCTTTGCCGGTACTCTGGATTATTCCTCGCGCCAAGTTCTCCGCAACGTCCGCTGGATCGCCGAGCGGGGCGAGCTTTTCTGGAGGCTCTCCATTCTAATGGGGAGCGTGAATTCGGAGGAATGGGCCCACGCCTCGGTTTGGGAGCAGGAGGGCAGAGTGGTGGGCAACGCCACCCTTACCCTGCGCAAACCGGAAAAGGATGCGTGGCTGATTTCCAATGTGGCCGTCCAACCGGAGTTCCGCCGCCGCGGCTTTGGACGCGGCATGATCCGGTTTGCCTTGGGGGATATCCGCTCCCGGGGGGGACGGAAAGTTTATCTGCAAGTGGACGTGGAAAACGAGACGGCGGTTCGCCTGTACCGGGAGCTTGGCTTCGAGGAATTCGGCCGCCGCATCACCTGGACCCGCAATCCCGGTCCCGCAACGCCGGTCCACCCGGGCGCTTCCGGCGATCCCGCGGACCGGATTTCGCCGCGGCGCGCGTCGGAGTGGCGCGAGGAATACGCCTTCTGGAAAAGCGTCAGCCCGGATGGGTTTACCTGGAATACGCCGCTGACCGCGGGATTGTTCCGCCCCTCGGCGGCAAAATGGCTGGAGCAGGCGCTGCTTGGCGAATCCGAAAAGCATTTCCTTGCCTGGCGCGGGGAGCGGCTGGAAGCGGCACTCATCACCTTCCAACGTTTTTTCGGTTGGGAAGGATTTCTGATCCAAAACGGGGAATCCGGCGGCAGCGTGGAACGCGCCTTGTGGGAGGAAGCCTGGAAAGGGGCGTCCCTCCAGATGAATTGCCTGCTGGAAACCGTGCCGGAATCTTCCCAGGCCGTTCTGGAACAATTGGGATTCCAAAAACGCCGAACGTTCCAATGGATGCGGTATACTATCGAAGGAGGTGGAGCATGACCAAGTTTTTAATCCGATTGGGAATTAATGCGGTCGCTATGTACGCGGCCATCCGCTTGGTGCCGGGGATCCAGATGCAATCCACCAGCTGGGTTGCGATTGTTGTCCTGGCGCTGATCTTCGGATTGGTCAACACGCTGATCGCCCCGATATTAAAGTTGCTCACGTGCCCGTTCATCCTCATCACGCTGGGGTTGTTCACCCTGTTGATCAACACGTTCCTCTTCTGGCTGACCGGGGGGATTGGCCAGTGGTTCGGCTTGGGGTTTAAAGCGGGTTTTGTCGCCGCCTTTCTGGGAGCCTTGGTCGTAACCATCGTCAATGTGGTCCTCTCGACGATTTTCAAGGACGAACTGAAATCCAACCATTAATTTCCATCCGGAATCCGGAAAAAATAACGAATGCCCGCTGCCATTTGGAATTTCGGCAGTGGGCGTCTTTTTTTTAAACCCCGCCTTTATCAAGGAATTCCCCGAGTGGTTCGATTGGTTTACGGCCGGTTATTAAGTGACCACAGATGCTCTTTTATCCATTGATTTCAGACTATAATTTGTCAGTGGTGTTTTGGGAATTCAGGCCCGGGTAAATCTCCAACGATCCCGAAGGAATGGACGCTTAGGATGTCGATCGGTAGCCGGAAAAACGCGTATCTGCTGGCGGCTATGCTGCTGGCCATATTCGTCTGCTCGCTGGTGTACGCATTCGGATTCCGCATACCGCCGACGGTGGACGCCCGGTGGTACGACACCATCGCGTGGAATCTCGTCAGCGGAAAAGGTTTCAGGCTTCTCGACACGGGGCCGCTTTCGGCCGATCCGGCGATTGGCACTGTCGGGCCGGGGTACGAATATTTTCTCGCGGGTATGTACACCGTTTTCGGACATCATCTCGAGCCCGTGTGGATCCTGCAGACCCTGCTACATACCCTCAATGCGTTTTTGGTTTTTCTTCTCGCCTGGCGAGTGATCCCGGAATCTCCCCAGCGGTTTTTCTTTGCGATTCTCGCCGCGGCATTCTACGGATTCAACCCCGATTTGATCCTGATGGCGGCGATGCTCTTTACCGAAACGCTCTATCTCACGCTGCTGCTGCTGGCCGCGCTCGGCATGGCGGTTTTTACCGCCCGGCCCTCAACCCCGACGGCGCTCGCCACGGGCGCCGTGCTGGCCTGTGCCATCCTGGTCCGGCCGATTGCCCTGCTTCCCCTGGCGGTTTTTCTCGCCCTCCTGCTGCTGAAGAAAAAACCATTGCTGATCCTCGCCGTTCTTTTTATTCAATTGATTTTTATCACGCCGTGGGCCTGGAGAAATTATTCGGTCTACGGACGGTTCATCCCGCTCACGGCCGCCGGCGGCTACGATCTCTGGGTGGGGAATAATCCCGAAGCGAACGGCGAGGAGATACCGGCCAAGGTCGTCTCGGATTACAAGGATCAGCACGGTTTTCTGGAGGCGGACCGCTACGGCGCGGAACAGTATGTGAAGTATCTTCTGGGAGATCCGCTCGGGTTCCTGAAACTCCAAGGAATAAAAACGGTAAAATTTTTCAGCGTCATCCGGACTTCGGCCTGGTGGTTCCATTTGTCGGGGATCGCGCGGGCCCTGACGTTTTTCCTGTCCGCGATTTTTTTCATCCTCCTGTTGATCCTGGGCATCCCGGGAATCTATTCCGCGCTGCGCGCGGGGCCGGGCCCCGCGAGGTTGCTGGCGGTGCTCGCGCTGACAGTGCCGGCCGCGGTCATTCCGATCGTCGTCACCAGCCGCCTGCGGTATCCGATGTATCCTTTCCTGGCTGTGTTGGGAGCGCTGGCGGTCTACCGTTATCGGGAAGGCAATCTCTCCCGGCGATCGATCTGGATATCGGGCGGTGTCATTCTCGCGCTCACCCTGATGGATATTCTCATCAGCGCGCCGGATATCCCCGATCGAATCCTGCGGTTATTCTCGTGACTTGCTTTTTCGCGAAGGGGGATCGTACGGAATGATGAAGCGAGATCCTCGAAGCGATTTGATGTCCAGTACGTGAAGGTTATCCCCCGATCGAAGCCCATTCTCCGTCTGCCACGAGGGGAGAGGAATTGACAGTATGATCCAAATCACCGGTTCCCACTTTACCGACGAACATCACCGAAGATTGATCCTGCGCGGCGTAAATCTCGGCGGCAGCACGAAGGTCCCGTTTCGCCCGAACGGCGCAACGTACCGACGGGAGGGATTCTTTGATCACCGGACGGTTTCTTTTATCGGCCGTCCCTTCCCGCTCGAAGAGGCGGATGAGCATTTAAGCCGCTTGCGGGCTTGGGGGTTCACGTTCCTGCGATTCCTGGTCACTTGGGAAGCGATCGAGCATGCCGGACCGGGCGAGTACGATGAGGCGTATATCGATTACGTCCGCGCCGTCGTGGAAGCGGCGGGCCGTTACGGTTTTTCGCTTTACATCGATCCGCATCAGGATGTCTGGAGCCGGTTCACCGGCGGCGACGGCGCGCCGGGTTGGACTCTGGAAGCCATTGGATTCGATCTCCGCCGGCTGCAAGAGACCGGCGCGGCCGTGCTCCATCAATTCCAAGAAGGCCTCTTCCCGCGCATGATCTGGCCTTCCAATGAACATAAACTGGCGGCGGGGACGATGTTCACGCTCTTTTTTGGAGGAAATGATTTTGCGCCGGCCACCCGAGTAAACGGCGAACCGGCGCAGGAATATCTCCAGCGGCACTACATTGCCGCCGTGTGCCATTTGGCCCAGCGTCTGAAAGGCCTGCCGAATGTGGCGGGGTACGATACGCTGAACGAGCCGGGCAAAGGGTTTATCGGCTGGGAGGATCTCAGAATGCCGGGCGGATTCGTGAAAGTCGGCGCCCTTCCCAGCCCGTACCAATCCATGCTGTTGGGATCGGGTTACTCTCAAGCGGTCGAAGTCTGGGAATCCGGATCGACCGGATTCCGGCGCAAGGGAAGCTGCATTCTAAACGACCATCGCTCCAGGGCCTGGCTTCCGGGCAGGGAGTGCGTCTGGCGCCAGAACGGCGTGTGGGATGCGGGCCCGGATGGACATCCACGGCTCCTGCGGCCGGATTACTTCGCCGTCCGCGCGGGACGGCGGGTGGATTTCTCGCAGGATTATTATTTGCCCTTTGCGCGCCGCTTCACCGAAGCGATCCGCACGGTGGATCCCAAGGCGATGATCTTCGTCGAGAGTTCGCCGGAGACCCCGCCCCCGCAGTGGGAGGCGGAAAACATCGTATACGCTCCGCACTGGTACGACGGCTTCGTGGTGTTTTTCAAGAATTTTTCCGGCTGGGTCGCCACCGATTCCCACGCGGGACGCCTGGTGTTCACCCCGTGGTACATCCGGCGTTCGTTCGCCCGGCAATTGAACCGTCTCCGCTGCTGGGCGGCCGACCGGCTCGGCAATCCTCCGGTGCTGATCGGCGAATCCGGCATCACCTTCGATATGCAGGGCAAGCGCGCTTACCGGACGGGCGACTTCCGTGTTCAGACCCGCGCGATGGACCGGCTGCTCCGCGCGTTCGACGATGCGCTGATGAGCGTTACGCTCTGGAATTACACCGCCGATAACACCAATGAACGTGGCGACGGGTGGAACGACGAGGACCTCTCGATCTTCAGCCGCGACCAGCAAACCGACCCGAAGGACATTCATTCCGGCGGAAGGGCGCTGCCGGCCCTGGTGCGGCCCTACGCGCGCGCCGTGGCGGGCGCGCCCCTGCGCATGCGCTTCGATCTCGGCAGCCGCCGGTTCGAATTCACCTTCCGGCACGATCCGCAGGTGGAATCTCCAACGGAAATCTTCGTCCCGCGCTATCAATATCCACATGGGTTCACCGCAACCGCGTCCGACGGAACCTTCGAAGAGAAGCCCGACGAGCAAGTGTTGTTCTATCGCCATACCAAGGAGCGAGAAGTGCACACCGTTTGGATCCAGCCGAAGCGGTAGAAACGAGACGGAGGAAATACAAACATAAGCTGTCATTCGAACCCCGGAAACCCACCGTGGTTCCGGGGCGAACCCCGGCGAAGGTCCGGGGCGAGGAATCGGTTGCGCGATGAAATAAATACCGGTGATATTGGAGATTGCAGACACCCATCCAAGCCCTACCGATTCCTCGCGGCCTAAAGGCCTCTCGGAATGACACACTGCCTGTGTCATTCGAACCCCGGAAACCCACCGGGGTTCCGGAGCGAACCCTGAGCCAAAAGCGAGGGGTGAGGAATCGGTTGCGCGATGAAATAAATACCGGTGATATTGGAGATCGCAGACACCCATCCACGCGCGACCAATTCCTCGTCGGCCCTTCCAGGGCTCCTCCGGCCCGCCCGGTGGGCTGTCCGGGACGGGCTCGGAATGACATACTGCGGATGTCATCCCAAGGGAGCTTCAGCTCCCGAGGGTCGGGCAAGTTAAATGTTAGAATCCATATCGTCTCAACGCCTCACGCCGATGGGACGGAGATCGTCTTTCTGTTTCGGAGGTTCAGATGATCGATTGGAATGAAAAGTTCGCGCGCAAGGTTGGCCGCCGGCTGGCCAGGGAACGCGTCGGATGGCTGGTCACCGTCGGCTCGGATAACAGCCCGCAGCCCCGGCCGGTCTGGTTCCTCTGGGACGGAGAGACCATCCTTCTATTCAGCCAAGCCAAGGCCAGGAAGATCGTGCATATTTCAAAGAATCCGAAAGTCGCATTCCTTTTAAACACGGATGAAGAGGGCAGCCACGTGGTCGTGCTCCTGGGCGAGGCGGCGGTCGATCCGAAATCGCCTCCGGCCGACAAGGTGCCGGCGTATTTCAAAAAATTCCGCAAAGGGATCGCCGATCTGGATCTGACGCCGGAGGAATTCAGCCGGGAATATCCGGTGGCCATTCGGGTGAGACTAACCAGCTTGCGAGGGTGGTAGATTATTTCTTCGTTATATTAATTTATCGGCGATTAAAACTAAAGCGCAAAGCCCGCCCTCGGTGATCGGGCCGGGGGGCGCGAAGGACGCCAAGAATTCATTTTATGATTTCTTTGCGCTCTTTGCGGCTTCGCGGTGGGATCTTAGTCCAACCCCTACGCGCATACACTCCTTTATGGTAAAACCACAACGACTCCCATGACCGATCTTCTGGCGAATCTCAATCCGCAGCAGCAGGAAGCCGTCTCGTGCGGCGAGGGCCCGGCGCTGGTCGTGGCCGGACCCGGCTCGGGCAAGACCCGCGTGCTTTCCTACCGCTTCGCCCACCTCGTGCTGCGCGCCGGCGTCGAGCCGCAGCAAATTCTCGCCGTCACCTTCACCAACAAAGCGGCGCGCGCGATGCGCGAGCGAATAGAAACCGTGCTGGCCTCTCCGGAGGCGCGCGCGGCGGGAGGGTACGACCTGCGCAACCTGTCGCTGGGCACCTTCCATTCGCTGTGCGCGCGCTGGCTGCGCCGGGACGGGGAGGCGGTCGGGCTGCCGCGCGAGTATGTGATTTTCGACGACGACGATTCACAGCGCGCGGTCAAGCAGGCCATGGCGGATCTGGACATCAACGTCAAGCAGTATTCGCCCTCGGCCGTGCAGAACGCGATCTCGCGCGCCAAGAACGACATGCTCGGCCCCGAGGGGTTTCCCGCCGTCACGCCCTTCGACCGCGTCGCCGCCCGGACTTTCGCCCGCTACCAGGAACTGCTCGGGGCGAGCCGCGCCGCCGATTTCGACGACCTCTTGCTGCTGGTGGTCCGCCTCTTCCGCGAGCATCCCGAGATCCTCGCGCGCTACCAGGACCGATACCGGCATATCCTGGTGGACGAGTTCCAGGATACCAACGAGGTGCAATACACCCTCGTCCGGCTGTTGGCCGAAAAGCGGCGCAACCTCTACGTGGTGGGCGACGCCGACCAATCCATCTACCGCTGGCGCGGCGCGGATTACCGCAACGTGCAGCGCTTCCAGCAGGATTTTTCCGACGCGCGCACGTATCTTCTCGAGGAGAACTACCGCTCCACCCAGAATATCCTCGACGCGGCGATGGGCGTCATCCGTGTCAACCGCGGCCGGGTGGATAAGAAGCTTTTCACCGCGCGCGGAACGGGGCTGCCGCTGGTGCTGCATGAAGCCTACGACGAGAACGACGAAGCGCGGTTTGTGATCGAAACGATCGCGGAGCTGGTGGCCGGGGGCGAGGGCGGGAAATCGGTCCGCCCGGGCGATTGCGCGGTGATGTATCGCACCAACGCCCAGTCCCGCGCGCTGGAAGAGGAATTCCTCCGCGCGAATCTGCCCTACCGGCTGGTGGGCGCGCAGCGGTTCTACGGCCGGCGCGAGGTGAAGGACGCGCTGGCGTATCTGCGCCTGGTGCACAATCCTTCCGACGCGGTGAGCCTCTCGCGCGCGATCAACGTTCCCGCGCGCGGAATCGGCGAAAAAGCCTACGCCGCGCTGCAGGAGGCCGCCGCGCGCGAACGCGTCGCGCCGGGTATGCTGCTGCTCGCGCTGGCCGAACCGGACGCGATGGCGCGAACGGGGTCGATGTTTCCACCGCGTGTGGCGCCGGCCTTCGCCGCCTTCGGCCAGCTGCTCTCCGGGTGGCGCGCGGCGGCCGCCGGAGAATCCGTGCCGTCGCTCCTGCGCAGAATTCTCAAGGATGTGAAGTACCGGGAATACCTGCGGGATGGTTCGGAGGAGGGCGAGGAGCGCTGGGAAAACGTCGAAGAATTGATCGCCGTGGCCGAGGAGTTCGAGGAAATTCCGCTCGAACGGTTCCTCGAAGAAATTGCGCTGGTGTCGGATCAGGACACGCTCACGGAAAAACAGGACGCGCCGGTGCTCCTGACGCTGCATGCCGCCAAGGGGCTCGAGTTTCCGGTGGTGTTCATCGTCGGGCTCGACGACGGGCTGCTCCCGCACATGCGCTCGATGGACGATCCGGAGGCGATGGCCGAGGAACGCCGTCTGTTTTACGTCGGCATCACCCGCGCGATGGACCGGTTGTATTTGCTGCGGGCCTTCCGTCGCTCGGCGGGGGGCGGGGGCGGACTCATGGAGGAATCGCGCTTCCTACGGGACATCCCGCCGCAGCTTCTGGGGGAAGAGAAAACTTCCGGGCGCTCGGCGATGTTGCGCGAGGGGGCGGAGGTGACGTTGCCTTTTGCGCCTGGTGGGCCGCCGCAGCCAAGGGAGGCCCGCTACCGCAGCGGAATGCGCATCCGCCATGAACGGTTCGGCGAGGGAGTGGTCCTCGAGGACCAGGTACACGGGGAAGACGAAGTGCTCACGGTGGAATTCGAGACGGCGGGGCTCAAACGGCTGGACGCGGACGCCGCGCCGATCGAGGTGCTGGAATGACAAATGCAGGATGTCATTCCGAGCCCGCCCCGGTCAGCCCGCCGGGCGGGCCGGGGGGAGCGCAGCGACCGAGGAATCGGTGACGTAGGGATGGAAGGCAATCATTTACGATTGTTAAGTCGATCGAAGTCAGCGATCCCTCAGGGCTCCGCCCTTCGGGATGACATATGCAGGATGTCATTCCGGGGGAAGCGCAGCGACCGAGGAATCGGTATCGCGGGGATGAATTACAATCATTCATAATGAACAAGGACATCATCGGACGCGATTCCTCGGGGCCTGAAGGCCCCTCGGAATGACATACGTCGAGATGACGCGCGGACGGAGGGTGGAATGAATATCCTGGTCACCGGCGGAGCCGGATACATCGGATCGGCCTGCGCGCAAATGCTGCTCGAGGCGGGGCATACGGTGACGGTCTACGACTCGCTCCTGACCGGACACCGAGCCGCGGTCCCTTCCGGCGCCCGATGGATCGAAGCCGACCTCAGCCAGCGCGACGTTCTGCGGCGCACGATGGCGGAGGGAAAATTCGACGCGGTGATGCATTTCGCCGCTTTCATCGAAGCCGGCGAATCCATGAAGGAGCCGGGAAAATATTTCCAGAACAACGTCACCTATTCGATGTCGCTTCTGGAGGAAGCGCTGCGCGCCGGAATCGGGCGCTTCGTGTTTTCCTCCTCCGCGGCGGTGTACGCCTCGAGCGACGATCCACTCTCGGAGGATTCCGCGATCAAGCCGGCGAACGTCTACGGACAGACCAAGCTGATGGTGGAGCAGTCGCTCGAGTGGTACCACTATGTCCATCAGATTCGCTACGCCGCGCTGCGCTATTTCAACGCCGCCGGAGCGCTCCCCGCTCGCGGCGAGGACCACCCCAACGAGAGCCACCTGATTCCGCTCGTGCTACGCGTGCCGCTCGGGCTGCTGCCGGCGGCCAAGATCTTCGGGGACGATTACCCCACCCGCGACGGAACCGCCATCCGCGATTACATTCACATCGCCGATCTGATCTCGGCCCATCTGCTGGCGCTGAACGCCTTGGAAACGCGGCCGAGAATGATCTACAACCTCGGCAACGGCGAAGGATATTCCGTCAAGCAGGTGATCGAAACCGCGCGCGAAGTCACCGGGCATCCCATCCCCGCCGAGGTTTCTCCCCGCCGTCCCGGCGACGCCGCGCGGTTGGTGGCCTCCCCCGAAAAAATACGGAGCGAGCTGGGATGGACACCGCGCATGCCGGAGCTGCGCGATATCGTCGGGAGCGCGTGGGAATGGCATCGCGCGCATCCGCGCGGATATGCGGACCGTTGATATAATCGAATTATCTTTGCGCAAGGGCCATCCGTTCCCGGATTTCTTGTACGCGGATTTGCGGATACCATCGGAGTACGCGGAGGAATGCAAACCTCCGGAAAAAGGAAAAAAATTTCCGCGAAATCCGCGGGCGAAGCCATGGATCGGCTGGCCGAAAATTAAACTGCCGACAGTTCCGCTGGGAGTTCAATTTCTTCCGAGGCGATTTCATGCCGACGCAGGGAAAGCGTAGCCCAAGCAAGAAGATAACCCGAGCCGCTCCTCCCCATTCCGCGCCCCTCGTCCCGCCGGAACACCGGCTCGATATTCTCGGCATTGGCCTGATCGGCCTGGCCGCTCTCACCGTCCTTTCTTTTTTCCTCGCCAAGCCTGCCACGCTTCCCGGCGGATGGGTGCTTCTCCTGCGCAGGCTCTTCGGTGTCGGCGCCTACGCCGCCCCGATACTCCTGGCCGTGCCGGGCGTATATCTCGTTTTGCGCCGGTTCCGTTCCGCCCTTCCCGAGCTCTCGCCGGACCGGCTGGCGGGGCTCGGGATGCTATTTCTCGGCGGGTTGATGCTCGCCCATCTGCTCACCGATCCCACGCCGGGAACGATCTTCGTCACCGCCTCGAACGGGGAGGGCGGGGGTTATCTCGGAGCGCTCCCGCTCCATGTCTTGCTCTCGCTGCTGGATTACGCCGGAACCGCGCTGGTGCTTCTGGCGTGGATTCTGATCGGCGTGCTGCTAAGCTTCCGAATTTCGATCCCGCAGCTTTTCCGCGCCCTCGCGCCTCCTGGGCAAAAAATATTCCAATGGCTCGCGGATAAATTCTCCGCGCTGCGGGCGCGGCTGCGGACGCGGAAACGACCGGCGGAGGAGCTTGCGGCCAACCGTTACGCCGCCGCGGCGGATGCGCCGGCTATCCGCGCAACGGAAAGCGCCGTGCCATCCTCCGCAAGCGCTCCCACGCCTTCGACCGAAAACCGCGCCGCGGCCGACGCGAGCCGCGAGCCGGATGCGCCGGTCGTCACCCTCGGCATCCCCGAACCTCCCCCGCCGTGGGAACTTCCCAATCTTGAAAATATTCTCAACCCGGGCATCGAAGCCACGTCCGATGAAAACCTCGACCAGCAGCGGGCCAGGATCATCGAGGATTCGCTGGAAAGTTTCGGCGCGCCGGCCAAGGTGGTGGAGATCAACCGCGGCCCGACCATCACCCAGTTCGGCGTCGAACCGGGGTACGCCGACGCCCGGGGCGGGAAAACCACGCGAATCAAGGTAAGCAAGATCGCCGCCCTCTCGGACGATCTGGCCCTCGCCCTGGCCGCTCGTTCCATCCGCATCCAGGCCCCCGTGCCGGGCAAGGGATTCGTCGGAATCGAAGTTCCCAACGCCGAGATCTCGCTGGTGGGATTGCGCGACATCGCCGAGTTGGAGCTCTTCCGCGAGAAGACCTCACCGCTGCGGATCGCGCTGGGCAAGGACGTCTCGGGCAAGCCGGTGGTGGCGGATCTTGGGAAGATGCCGCACCTGCTCATCGCCGGCACCACCGGATCGGGCAAATCGGTGTGCGTCAACGCCATCCTCGCCTGCTTCCTCCTGCACGACACGCCCGACGAGCTGAGGTTGCTGCTGGTGGACCCCAAGCGGGTGGAGCTCACCTCCTACAACGGCGTGCCGCACCTGCTTGCGCCGGTGGTGGTGGAGCTGGACCGGGTGGTGGGCGCGCTGCAATGGGTGACGCGCGAGATGGACGAACGCTACCGGAAATTCCACGACGCGGGCGCGCGCAATCTGGAGGAATACAACCGCGCGATGCAGGAACGCGCGGAAAGGCCGCTGCCGGTGTGGGTGGTGGTGATCGACGAACTGGCGGACCTGATGCTGATGGCGCCGGACGAAACCGAGCGCATCCTCACCCGCATCGGCCAGCTCTCGCGCGCCACGGGGATCCACATGGTGATCGCCACCCAGCGGCCGTCGGTGGATGTGCTCACCGGGCTGATCAAGGCCAATATTCCGGCCCGGATCGCCTTCGCGGTGGCTTCGCAGATCGACAGTCGCGTAATCCTGGATCAGCCGGGCGCGGAACGGCTGCTGGGGCGTGGTGACATGCTTTTCCAATCGCCGGATTCGCCCTCGGCGATTCGGTTGCAGGGGGCCTACGTCTCCGAGCCGGAACTCGTGCGGCTGGTCCACTATTGGCGTCAGGCAGCCGTGGCGCGCCGGCCCGACGTGCCGATCACGCATGGAGCGCAGGACATTGCGGAGGGGGAAATTCCCGCCTTGCCGGACGGTCCCTTGGAGCAGATTCCGTTATTCGAGCAGGAAGCCGAGGACGAAGGCGACGACAAGCTGCTGGAAGACGCCGTCCAGGCCGTGCGCCAGTGGCGCAAAGCCTCGACCACGCGCCTGCAGCGCCACTTCCGCATCGGCTACACACGCGCCGCGCGCCTGATGGACAGGCTCGAGGAGCGCGGAATCATCGGCCCGCCCACGCAGGGCTCGCAACCGCGGGAAGTGATCGATTATGGGGAGGGGGAAGAGGAAAAAAACTGAGGAGGTTTCATCGTATAATTCATAAAAGATGAGGATAGAATTCCATCCCCGGGTCATCCCGGGAAATCGTCCAAAACTATTTTAAGGAGAAGAAACTATGGAACCCACGCCCGTCGCTCCCGCACCTGCAAAGAAAAGCTCCGTTGGCATGATCATAGCAATTATCGTGGTCGCCATATTGTCATTATGCTGCTGTCTTCCGGAGATTTTCAACCTACTTTCGCCCGCTGCTGTTCAATCCAGCGGTCTTATGGGGAATAATTCCG
The DNA here is from genome assembly GCA_963780865.1 of uncultured Chloroflexia bacterium. Classification (GTDB taxonomy): domain Bacteria; phylum Chloroflexota; class Anaerolineae; order Anaerolineales; family RBG-16-64-43; genus FEN-1073. The sequence continues at coordinate 99,037 of CAWADT010000026.1, forward strand.
TTACCGTTTCGCCGTTGTACGGCCTGATTTGCGTTTGCGCCGCGATCATTCCGTGGATCGTCCTGGGGATTGTGGTTCTCATCCGCCGGCCGAAGAAACAATAGGCCTGTCCTCCGGTGGAAAGGAGCCTCGCCGGAATAATTCTGATTCCATTTCCAACCCGGCGGCGCCCGCCGGGTTGGATTGTTTCTCGGCCGGGTGCGCAAGGGCAATCGGAAGAATTTTCCGGTGCAGGGAGTGACCTATGAATGCGCTCTTTATTGGCGGAACCGGTTTGATCAGCTCGGCCTGCGCGGAACGCGCCCTGGAGCGCGGATGGGATTTATCCATTCTCAACCGCGGACTTTCGACAAAGTACCCCGTCCCGCCCGGGGCGAAGCTTCTGCAGGGAGACGTCCACGGGAATCCGCAGGCGCTGCGGTCGCTCCTGGCCGGCCAAACCTTCGACGTGGTGGCGGACTGGCTCGCCTTCACGCCCGAGGACATCGAGCGCGATCTTGACTTGTTTCGCGACCGCACCCGCCAATTCATCTTCATCAGCTCCGCCAGCGCGTATCAGAAACCTCCCGCCCATTATTTGATCACCGAAGAAACGCCGCTGGAGAATCCATACTGGGATTATTCGCGCAATAAAATCGCTTGCGAGGTCCGCCTGATGCGCGAATACCGCGAGCGGCGCTTCCCGGTGACGATCGTGCGCCCATCGCTCACGTACGGGCCTTCGCAGATTCCATTTTGTGTGGGCAGTTGGCAGCATCCCTACACGGTGATCGACCGGATGAAAAAAGGGAAACCGGTCATCGTCCCCGGCGACGGCACCTCGCTCTGGACTTTGACCTGGAACGCGGACTTCGCCAAAGGCTTTTGCGGTTTGATGGGCATGGAAAAGGCCGTCGGCGAGGCATTCCACATCACCTCCGACGAGGTCCTCACCTGGGATCAGATTTATGCGGAGGCCGGACGGGCCGCCGGCGTGGAACCGGACCTCGTCCACATTCCCTCCGACCTGATTGCCGCGCACGATCCAGAGATGACCGGCACGCTGCTGGGGGATAAATCCCGCAGCGCGGTCTTCGACAACCGCAAGATCAAATCCTACGTTCCGGATTATTCCGCGGCGGTTCCCTGGTCGGAAGGAGTTCGGCGCGCCATCGCCTGGCACGAAGCCGATCCGGAGCGGCGCATCCCCGACGAGGAAGCCAACCTCAAATGGGATGAGCTGGTGGCAGCGTATAGGCGCGCGTATCCGCAGGCAGGCGGTTCTCTTTTATAATTGGATAGTTGACCATGGACGATAGACCATAGCCGATGGTTTAGCTTCGTGGGCAATCTGCTAATAAACAGGAAAGCTCACAGATGGGAAACTTCAGCCATGGTCCGTGGTCGATTGTCTGAATCTTCGGATGATCCATCCTAGGAAATAGATAATGCGAATTGACCCACAGAAAATTCTCTCCATGGGGGCGCTTGCCGTCTTCCTCGCGGCCTGCGCGAAGGGCGGATCCTCCGCCGTTCCGACCGCGACGCCCACGTCCGCCCCAAGCGCGATTCCCTCGCCCACGTCCGCCCCGTATGCGCTTTTGCTGTCGCCCGATTCGCCGAAACCCGCGTCCCAGCAGCTGGCCGTGAAGGCCGTGAAAACCTTCTGCGCGCAGAAAAGTCTGGCGTTGAAACAGATTGCTCCCGGGAACACGCTTCTGGAAGATTACCTGCAAGGCGGGCCGAGTCTCGTGGCCGCGGTCGGAACCGGTTTGGGCCCGGCGATCCAGGCCGCGGCCCAGGCCCATCCTGAAATTCGATTCGTCGCCGTGGAAGAAACCGGAGTGCAGCCCCTGCCCAACCTGCTGGTGATCGGCGGGGACAATACCCGCCTTGACGAGATAGGCTTTCTGGCTGGGATCCTTGCCGCGGTGGATAACCAGAACGAGTACGTCGGCTGGATCGGCCAGAAAGGGACGGTGAGCGGAACAATCTACCGAAACAGCTTCGTGCACGGAGTCCGCTATGTCTGTCCGCGCTGCCGGTTGTTTGACTTCGAATTGGTTGCAGCTGCGGGAGCGCCGGATGGGATCGCTGCCGCTGGGGAGTTACAGACGGATTATGTGGATACCGCCTCCGCCGTTCCGGGCGCGGCCGGCGACGCGGGGCTGATCGCCCTGGCCAAGTCGGGAATCCGCGTGGCGGGAACTCAACCGGATTTTTATTCGACGTTATTCACCGGAGGGACCGGCGACGGATCGAAAAACGTCTTGGGAGGACCGGCCAACCGGCCGGACGTACTCCTCGCGGATTTGCTGCCGCGTTTCTTGGGCGGCGAGAAATTCACCGAGGCCGCGGCCTACAGTCTGGAAAATCACAGTCTGGAGTTCGCGCCTTTCCCGAACGATTGGATCTCCCCCGGGAGGCAAAACTATCTGCAGGAGATCGTGGGCGACTTGGCTGCGGGCAGGCTGGACATCGGCGTGGATCCTAAAACCGGCGAAGAAACCTAACGCGCCCTGCGAGACAGCTCATGGCTATCCCCCGGCAAATAATTTTCGATCTGGACGATACGATTTTGGATTACTCCGCGCCCGCCGAAAAAGTTTGGGCGCGGCTATATCCCGTCTATGCCCGCAAAGCCGGCGTTCCGGTGGAACGGCTTCAGCGTGCCGTGGATGCCAGCCGGCGCTGGTATTGGTCCGACAAGGATCGATTCCGCGAAGGGAGAACTCGATATCGTGCGGGCGCGGCGGATTCTTGTCCGGGCCGGATTCGAAAAACTCGGTCTGCACGACGCTTCCCTGGCCGACGAGATGGCGGATTCCTTTTCGCGGGAGCGCGAGCTCGCCGTCCAGCCGTTCGACGGAGCCGTGGAAGCGCTGGAACTCCTGCAATCCGGCGGCGCGCAGATGGCGCTGCTGACCAACGGCGAAGCCCGCCTGCAAAGGGCGAAGCTCGAACGCTTCGGGCTGGAGCGGTTTTTCCGCGCGATTCTGATCGAGGGCGAAACCGGCGTGGGCAAGCCGGATCCGCGCGCGCACCGGGCCGCGCTCGCCGCGCTCGGCGCGGCGCCGGAAGAATCCTGGATGGTCGGGGACGACCTGGAATTCGACGTGCGACCTGCCAAGGCGCTGGGGATGCGCGCGGCATGGATCCGGAATTCGGCCGGCGGCGGAGAGAGCCCGGCCGATGTGGTGGTTGCTTCGATTCGGATATTGGTCGAGCGATGGAAAAGTTCCGATAAAAAAAAAAGTAAAAATTTTGTAAAGGCGCGGGAGACGGATGGCCATCGGGCGACAGGTCGAGAGAATTGACAGGCAACCATCGGTATGCTAAAATCCCCGAAACTCACTCCCGGAAGGACGTTGGAAAATGGCTCAACGCACGACTGGCACCGTTCGATGGTTTGACGGATCCAGGGGGTATGGGTACATCAAAACCGAAAAAGGACATGAGGTGTTCGTGCATTACTCGTCCATCGTCGGTTCGGAATTGCAGAACTTGCGCGAGGGAGAGCGGGTCGAGTTTGCCGTGGAAGAGACCGTGCGCGGTCTGCAAGCGACGGGTGTGGTCAGGCTGAATTAATCGATCGTCCATGAGGCGGTTCACCGCAAGGATACGTCGGTTCATCCCCTGTCATCACGGCGGGGGTTTTGTTTTTCCGGCCCGGCCCGCTTCCTTGGCCGGCTAGGCCCGGGCGGGAGCGGGCCGGCACATTGTCTTGGGGCGGGAAAACGCCGCCGAAGCATGGATTGCTTTACCGGAAAGTAATTCGCGGAAATCCCTCCCGTTTCCCCAAACGGGTTTGTGCGCAATAGCTTTCAGAGAGTAGGCAAGCATTGGAGAAGGAAGGAATCGTATGGGTTTTGATTTAAGAATTATTCCCCTGGGAGGCTTGGGCGAGATCGGCAAGAATATGATGCTGATCGAAACCCCCACCGACGCCTTGATCGTCGACGCCGGGTTGATGTTTCCCGAAAACGACATGCTCGGGATCGATTACATCATCCCGGATTTCCGCGCCGTGCAGGATCGCAAGGGGCGCGTGCGCGGGATCGTCGTCACCCACGGGCACGAAGATCATACCGGCGCGATCGACCACGTGGTGGAAGCGTTCGACGCGCCCATCTTCGCCACGCCGCTCACCAGCGGGCTGCTGGAGGTGAAACTTTCCCGCGCCGGGTTGCTCAACCGCACGAAGTTGAACACGGTCCGCGCCGGAACGCGGGTGGCCATCGGGCCGTTCGACGTGGAGTTCTTCCATGTTTGCCATTCGATTCCGGACGGCGTCGGCCTGGGAATCACCACCCCGGCCGGGTTGGTCGTGCATTCGGGCGATTTTAAGTTCGATCATACGCCGGTAGACGGCTGGCCGACGGACTATGCCAAACTGGCCGAGTTCAGCGGCCGCGGCGTGCTGGCGTTGCTTTCGGATTCCACCAACGCCGACCGCCCCGGATGGACGCCCTCCGAAACCGTGATCGATGCGGCGTTCGACGATCTGTTCCGCGCGGCTCCGGGGCGGATCCTGATCGGCACGTTTGCCTCGCTGATTTCCCGGTTGCAGCAGGCCATTAACGCCTCGGAGCGACACGGCCGCCGGATGGCCTTGGTGGGCACTTCGATGCAGGAAAACGCCAAAATGGCGCAGAAGCTTGGCTATCTGGAAGTGCCCGATGGTTTGCTCATCCCAATCGAGGAGGCCCTCAAGCTGCCCTCCAAAAAGGTCGTCCTCATGACGGCCGGCACGCAGGGCGAGCCGTCCTCCATCCTCGGGCGGCTGGCCACCGGGAAGAACCGCCAGTTCGATCTCAAGGAGGGGGATACGGTGGTGTTCTCCTCGCACCCGATCCCGGGCAACGAGGAACTGGTGCACCGGACGATCAACCGCCTCTTCCAGCGCGGCGCGCGAGTGATCTACGATCCGATCGCGCCGGTCCACGTCTCGGGGCATGCCAACGCCGAGGAGATGAAGCTGCTCATCCACCTGGTGCAGCCGAAGAATTTCGTCCCGATCCACGGCGAATTGCGCCAACTGAACCAGCACGCGGCCATCGCCCGCGAACTGGGCATCCCGGCCGAGAACACCGCCGTGGTGGAAAACGGATATTCGATCGAGTTTGAAAGCGGCCGCTTGCGGGTGTGCGACCGCGTCCCCGGCGAATACGTGTTCGTGGACGGCAGCGGCGTGGGCGATATCGGCCCGGCGGTCATGCGCGAACGCGACCGGCTGGCCCGCGACGGGTTCGTGATTGTGCGCTTGGACCTCGGGCCGAGCGCCGGTCTGGCTTCGCGCCCGGAGATCCTTTCGCGCGGGTTTGTGTTTGTCCCGGAAGCCGGGGAGCTGCTCGCCGCAACCGAGGAGAAGATCCGCGAGGTGGTCGCCCGCGGCAATGGAAACCGGCTGGCCGAGCGGATCGAGTCGGCGCTATCGGAACTTTTCTACCAGGAGACCAAACGGCATCCGATGATTTTTGTGATCATCAACTCCGTCGGCGGATCCGCCGCGGAAAAATGAATGACCGCGCGGCAAGGCGCGCGGTATCAAGGTACGCAACCCCTAAGAACTGCGCAGCAAGCCCCGTATTCTTCTACTGAAAAGAGGAATGCGGGGCAGACTGGGGGTGTTCATCATCCCGCGAAAGCGGGATAACTATTCCTCCGGCGCCTGGGATTTTACCGGCGCCGGTTTTTTAGGTAAGGGTATCGAAGGGGGGTAAGCGCTGGGGCGCTACGGGGTCGGGGTTCCGCTTTCAAACATTGCGCAAATCACCTCGCCCTCCCGGAGGATCGCCTCCACGGTCGAATCGTACCAGGCGGAAGCGCGCAATTGGGAAAAGATCGACCGCGCTTCGGTGCAGTTGCCGGGTTCGTTGCCGTAAAAAGCCATCACCGAACCGTAGGTGTAATAAATATCCACCGTGCCCGCCGTGAGCGGCGTGGGGGTGACGTCGACGGATCCCTCCTCGTTGTCCGCGGCCAGGCAGCCGCGGACGGCGCATTTTAATACTTTGATCGCGGTCTCGTAATTTTTCGCGTGGTAATAAATGACCCCCAATCTGCCGTACACGATCGGATTAGTGATGTCGAGCGTGAGCGCCTTTCTCGCGTTGAGTTCGGCGGCAAAATAATCTCCCTGATTGGCATAGGTTTGCGCTATCGAAAGATAAGGCCCCGGGTCTTTGTCGTTGAGGCTTGAGGCAATGGCGAATTCATTGATGGCCGCGTCGATCATATCCTGCGACGTTTGCGCGTTAGTAGAAATTTGCGCCAGTTTGCGGTAATTAACACCCAGGCTCATATGCAAAAAGGGTAAATTCGGATTGATCGCGATGGCCTTCTTGTATTCGACGATGGCGCCGGTGTAATCCGCGTTGCTTTCCAGCACATAGGCGTACGCCCGGTGGACGTCCATGATCCCCGGAGCGAGGCCGGCCGCCTGGGCTCCCACGTCCAGCGCCGTGGACCAATTCGACTGGTCCGCCAACACTTCGGCCCGAAAGGCGAGCGCATAGGCGTTTTGGGGATCCCGGATTAGCGCTGCGGCCGAGGCCTGGATGGCGTCAGTGAGGTTTTGTTGCTGCGTGGCTTCGTCCGTGGAATTGGACGCTGTCCAATCCAGGACGAGCGTCTTGATGGCGAACCCCTGGGCGTATTCCGGATCGAGGCCGAGCGCTTTGGCAATCAGAATCCTGGGCCTGTTGCATTCGCTGCTGTTTTTCCGCGGCGGATAATAATAGCGCGCTCGAATAGGTTTGAATGCGCGCCAATTCCGTCCACAATTGCGCATTTTTCGGATCCACGACGACGGCTTGTTGATAGGCGAGAATCGCCTTAACCATATTCCCGGCGTCGAAGAAGGCTTTGCCCTCTTCCGCCCAGGAAACCGACGACCGAGTGGGGGTCGGCGGCGCGGCGAATGGGGAACGAATGTAATGAGCCTCAAATAGCCAGAATAACCCAAGACTTAGCAGAATCAGCGCCGCGTACGCCGCCGTTTTTTTTACGGTCAGACGGGGAGGGTCGGATGCGGGTTGGAAGCGGTTTCCGCGGAGTTGCATAATCGCGTGTTCCTAGCCCCCGGGCGTAGGGGTGATTTCCTTGCACAGGATCAGCCCGTCGGTTACGTTCTCCATTACCGTCGCGTCATCCGGCACCTGTTGTTGAAGCAGACGGAAAACGGGGACCGCGTCGGTGCACCGGCCCACCTTCGCGAGCGCCAGGCCGTAGACATAATAATATTCGGCCACCCGGCCGGCTTGCAGCGGCAACCCCTGGATGGACCCTTGATCCACGCGGCCGCCGGCGATGGCCAGAGTTAATTCAGTGACTGCCTTGTCGTACTGGCTATTGAAATAATACATCTCCCCCAGCAAACCGCGGTAGGTCGGCTCCAGCGGCGCCAGGTTAACCGCCATCTCGGCATATTGCGCGGACTTGCCGTATTGGCCTTCCTTGGCGTAGACCCGCGCAATGCGCGCGATCGGGACCGGATCCTGCGAATTAAGCGCCGAAGCTTGAAGATAATCTTTGATGGCGTTTTGCGTATCCGATTGCGCCTGGTAGCAATCCCCCAAGGGAATCCACAAATCGGCGAGCTTGCCATGGATATCGATGGCTTTCTGGTATTCGCTGAGCGCCTCGATATAGTTTGCGGTGGAAAGGTAAATGTACCCCATGGCGCGATGGCTTTCCAGCCGGTTTGGCGCGAGGGTGATGGCCGTTCGAGCTTCGGCGGAGGCGGTTTTCCAGTTGGCGCTATCCATATCGATCAACAGCTCGGCATAATAGGCATGGGTCAAGCCCAGATTGGGGTCGAGTTCGAGGCTCTTTTGCAATTCCTTATTGGCTTCCGTGAAGGTGTTTCCGCCCTGGGATTTTTCCACCCAATACAACGCTTCCCCGTAAACCGCATAGGCCACCGCGCTTTTCGAACGGAGCACGGCGTTCTGCGCGTTTTCCAGCGCGCCCTGATAATCGTGCGCAAAAATCTGAACTTCCGACACCGCGACATATAGGTCGCTGTTGGTCGGGGCCAGCAGGATGGCCTGATTGTACATTTTGACCGAGTCCGTCAGTTTTCCATCCAGAAACAGTTTTGCGGCGTCGTCCGCATAGGAGGCGGCCGGGCGCGTCGCCGTCGGGGTGGGAAGAAACGGCGGCGGGATGGACGGAACCACGTAAGCCTGAAAAAGCGCTGCCGCGATGATCAGCACGCATAGGATAAAAATTAATGCCAGATTAAACCGGCGGGGGCTTTTTCGTTTCAGCCTGTATTTACTCGATTGTAGGTACATATTAATCCAATAAAGTCATACTAATTCTTCGGGGAAATCCAGTCAAGCCGGATTTGTTCAACGGCGGGAAGGATGCAGTATAATCGGCCCCATGCAAAATCCTGAACTTTCATCTGAACCTGAACCAGCCAATCCGCCCGTCCGCCGTGTTCGCCGGATCTGGATCGTGCTTGCGGCCTTGCTGCTGGTCGTCATCGTCGGGGCTTCGGCCGGTTATTTTTCCGGAGAATCGCTGCGTACCCAGCGGGCGCAGACCTTGAAGAGCGAGCAGGACACGGAGCAATTCAACCTGGCGGTCGCCGAGATCCAGCAGGGCAAATATAAATTGGCGATCGAGCGGTTGAACAACGTTTTGAAGAACGAACCGAATTTCCCCGGTGCCCTGGAAAAGCAGGAAGAGGCATTGGCCGCGATCAAGGCCACCGCCACTCCGCTGCCGACCGAAACGCCCATCCCTTCGCCCACGCCGGACGTCTCGCGGGCGGAGCAATTATTGAACCAGGCCATGCAGCAATTCACGGATAAAAAATATCCGGACATGATCACCACGCTGTTGACGCTGAAGACGCAAATCCCGGGTTACCAAACGGTGCGGGTGGATGGCCTCCTCTGGATGGCCCTGCGCTACAACGGGGTGCATCTGATCCAAGACACCAACCGGCTGACGGAAGGATTGTATTACCTGGATCTGGCGACTAATTACGCTCCGCTGGATCGCGATGCGGCCAAGCAGGAGGAGGTTGCGCGCGTCTTTTTGGGGTTGTACCAGGAGGCGTATTATTACCGCACGAAGGATATTGAAACCAGCTTGAAGGACTTCGTGCAGGCGGTGGGCATGCGGCCGTATTACACGGATACGTTCATCCAGGATTACGGCGATATCCTGATCCAAAACGGGAAAGCCACCGGCAGCCCGTGCGGCGCGCTGGGGCTTTACACCGATCCCAACTATGCGCTGCAGGTGTTGGAAACTTACGATACGTTCACCAAGGCGCGGGATCAGGCGCAGCGCGATTGCGATGCTTCCCACCCTGCGCCGACGGAAACGCCTTCACTGACGACAGAGGCTCCAACCGCGGTCCCAACATAATCCACGCCTTTCCCGGAATATTTCAGGATAACAGACTGGATATTACGCAAAATATCGGAATTGAAAAGACCGATGTTTATCGCATTTTTCCCACTTGACAAGCGCACGCTTGTTCTGTAGAATAGACAAGGTTTGAACGTTGATATCCGCTTTGCGGAGCAACGATTACAAAAGAGCCCTTAAGGCGAGCAGAAACCAGGGCCATTGGTCAAAAGGTCTGGACGCCTGCCGATGCGATTGTTATGCATCGGCTGTTTGTGTCTGTGGGGCTTGACAGGCTTTGCGGCGAAGTGATACGATGCCGGCCCGCAAGAGCAGAACCTTAACAACTGAAGAGTGATAGGAAGAAGCCGGATCTCAGTCAGTAAACTAAGGCACACTCTGTGTGTCGTTTGTTTCCTTATGGAGAGTTTGATCCTGGCTCAGGATGAACGCTGGCGGCGTGCATAATACATGCAAGTCGAACGAGGGCTCTCTGTAGCAATACGGGGAGTTCCTAGTGGCGAATGGGTGAGTAACACGTGGGTGACCTGCCCCGAAGTGAGGGATAACAGTTCGAAAGGACTGCTAATACCGCGTACGATCCCCGGGATTAGACGCCTGGGGATGAAAGCCGAAAGGCGCTTCGGGAGGGGCCTGCGGACCATCAGGTAGTTGGTGGGGTAATGGCCTACCAAGCCGATGACGGATAGGGGACCTAAGAGGGTGATCCCCCACACTGGCACTGAAACACGGGCCAGACACCTACGGGTGGCAGCAGTAGGGAATATTGCACAATGGGCGAAAGCCTGATGCAGCAACGCCGCGTGCGCGATGAAGGCCTTCGGGTCGTAAAGCGCTTTTCGGGAGGATGAGGAAGGACAGTACTCCCGGAATAAGTCACGGCTAACTACGTGCCAGCAGCCGCGGTAAAACGTAGGTGGCGAGCGTTATCCGGATTTACTGGGCGTAAAGCGCGTGCAGGCGGTCTGGTAAGTCGGGCGTGAAATCTCTCGGCTCAACCGAGAGGGGTCGTCCGATACTGCTAGACTTGAGGGCAGTAGAGGAAGGTGGAATTCCCGGTGTAGTGGTGAAATGCGTAGAGATCGGGAGGAACACCAGTGGCGAAGGCGGCCTTCTGGGCTGCCCCTGACGCTCAGACGCGAAAGCTAGGGGAGCGAACGGGATTAGAAACCCCGGTAGTCCTAGCCGTAAACGATGCAGACTGGGTGTCGGCGGTCTTAACCCCGCCGGTGCCGTAGCAAACGCGATAAGTCTGCCGCCTGGGGACTACGGCCGCAAGGTTAAAACTCAAAGGAATTGACGGGGACCCGCACAAGCAGCGGAGCGTGTGGTTTAATTCGATGCCACGCGAAGAACCTTACCCAGGATTGACATGTATGTGGTAGGGAAGCGAAAGCGGACCGACCCTTCGGGGAGCATACACAGGTGATGCATGGCTGTCGTCAGCTCGTGCCGTGAGGTGTTAGGTTAAGTCCTCTAACGAGCGCAACCCTTACTGCATGTTACATGTGTCATGCGGAACTGCCGGTCTCAAACCGGAGGAAGGCGGGGATGACGTCAAGTCAGCATGTCCTTTATACCTGGGGCTACACACACGCTACAATGGCCGGTACAATAGGATGCTAAGCCGCAAGGCGGAGCCAAACCTCTAAAGCCGGTCTCAGTTCGGATTGCAGGCTGCAACCCGCCTGCATGAAGCCGGAGTTGCTAGTAACCGCAGGACAGCTATACTGCGGTGAATACGTTCCCGGGTCTTGTACACACCGCCCGTCACGCTATGGAAGCTGGCAACGCCTGAAGCCGGTGCCCCAACCGCAAGGAAGGAGCCGTCGAAGGCGGGGCTGGTGACTGGAGCGAAGTCGTAACAAGGTAGCTGTAGCGGAAGCTGCGGCTGGATCACCTCCTTTCTAGGTTGATTTCGAAAATCGACTTTCCGGCTACGGCCGAAAAGACGATCGACGACATCTTCCCGTTTCACCAAATCCTCTTCGCAGCGGTGCGAAGGGGTTCTCCGAGACGGTTTTTTCCTATCACTCTTCAGGGGTTAACGTTCGCTCTTGCCCAAGGGCCATTAGCTCAGCCGGTTAGAGCACTCCTCTGATAAGGGAGTGGTCCTGCGTTCGAATTCGCAGATGGCCCACCTCCGGGGATGTAGCTCAGCTGGGAGAGCGCCGCCTTTGCAAGGCGGAAGTCAGGGGTTCGAGCCCCCTCATCTCCACCTGGGCGCACGATCGAGTGAGGAACGCTTGAAGGCAATTTGCGGGAACAACACAGAATAGTCAGCAATCGGCAGAAAACCGAGACGTCCTCGCGGCCCGGTATTTTGCCGGGCCGTAATGTCGATGGATGCCTTGCCCCTCGAAGCGCGCCGCCGGGAAAACAGCGGCGGGCTTCGGCGGACAATGCCGAACGGGGCGCAAGCCCCGGCACCTTACCAACCGAATAGGATAGCAGAGAAAAATTTCAATTTCTCCGCATCACGTGTTAAGCTACTAAGGGCATACGGTGGATGCCTTGGCGCCAAGCGCCGATGAAGGACGTGGAACACTGCGATAAGCCCCGGGCAGCCGTGAGCAGGCGCCTATCCGGGGATGTCCGAATGGGGAAACCCACTGCGGGAGCGCAAGCTGCCGCAGTATCCTCCGGCCGAATCCATAAGCCGGGGGAAGGCAACCTGGGGAACTGAAACATCTAAGTACCCAGAGGAAAAGAGATCATTCCGCTAGTAGTGGCGAGCGAACGCGGAACAGCCCAAACCAGTCTGGCTTGCTGGACTGGGGTTGTAGGACCGGCATATGGGAGTTACCAATCGGAAGGCTAGCCGAATGGTGTTGAAAAGCCAACCAAAGAAGGTACAAGTCCTGTAGACGAAAGCTGACCGACTCCCGCCGAGTTCCTGAGTACTGCCGGGCACGCTAATCCGGCAGGAAGCTGGGGAGCCCACTCTCCAAGGCTAAATACGCTTGGCGACCGATAGTGAACTAGTACCGTGAGGGAAAGGTGAAAAGTACCCCTGTTAGGGGAGTGAAATAGAACCTGAAACCGTATGCTTACAAGCAGTCGAAGGGCGTTGGCGGGTCGGTGCTCCTGGGAAACCAGGGTGCGCGCTGCCATGCCTAACGGCGTGCCTCCTGAAGAATGAGCTGGCGAGTTCATCTCTGTGGCAAGGCTAAAGGAGTTACACCTGGAGCCGTAGCGAAAGCGAGTCTGAATAGGGCGTCCAGTCGCAGGGATGAGACACGAAACCGGGTGAGCTACTCATGGCCAGGGTGAAGCGAGGTTAACCCCTCGTGGAGGCCCGAACTCTTTGATGTTGCAAAATCATGAGATGAGCTGTGAGTAGAGGTGATATGCCAACCGAACTCGGAGATAGCTTGTTCTCCCCGAAATAGTTTTAGGACTAGCGCCACATGTTCAGTCCCGGAGGTAGAGCACTGGATGGGCTAGGGGCTTTACCAGCTACCAAACCCAACCAAACTCCGAATGCCGGGACTTTAAGTGAGGCAGTCGGACTACGAGTTATGAGATCCGTGGTCGAAAGGGAAACAGCCCAGACCATCGGCTAAGGTCCTCGAGTACAGGCTCAGTGGGAAACGATGTGGAATTGCTCAGACAGCCAGGAGGTTGGCTTAGAAGCAGCCACCCTTCAAAGAGTGCGTAACAGCTCACTGGTCAAGCGATTCCGCGCGGAAAATTTAACGGGGCTAAGCCTGTCACCGAAGCCATGGGTTCCGGCGCAAGCCGGAGCGGTAGGGGAGCGTTCCGTCTGCATCGAAGGCCGACCGAAAGGACGACTGGAGCGGACGGAAGTGAGAATGCCAGCATGAGTAGCGCAAAACACGTGAGAACCGTGTTCGCCGTATGTCTAAGGTTTCCGACGCAAGGTCATTCCGCGTCGGGTGAGTCGGCCCTTAGCCGAGGCCGAAAGGCGTAGGTGATGGACAGCCGGTTAATATTCCGGCACCGTCTGAGTGGAGCGAAGGGGTGACGCGACAGGGTAGGCCAGCCTGCGATTGGTTGTGCAGGTTCCAAGCGTGTAGGCGTTAAGGTGCATTGGAAAATCCGTGCGCCGAGCCGAGGCGCGATGGCGTGGCGCAAGCCTAAAGTGGTTGAGCCCAGTTGCCGAGAAAAGCCTCGTAGCGTTGATACTCGGGCGACCGTACCGCAATCCGACACTGGTAGACGGGTAGAATATACCAAGGCGATCGGGAGAACCCTCGTTAAGGAATTAGGCAAATTAACCCCGTAACTTCGGGATAAGGGGTGCCTCTTGACGTGAATCTTATCCAAGGCTAGCGTTGAGAGGCCGCAGCGAAATGGCTCTAGTGACTGGTTAACTAAACCACAGGTCTCTGCCAAGCCGTAAGGCGAGGTATAGGGGCTGACGCGTGCCCAGTGCCGGAAGGTTAAAGGGAGGGGTTAGCCGCAAGGCGACGCTCCGAACTGAAGCCCCGGTGAACGGCGGCCGTAACTATAACGGTCCTAAGGTAGCGAAATTCCTTGTCGGGTAAGTTCCGACCCGCACGAACCGCGTAACAACTGGAGCACTGTCTCAACGAGGGACCCGGCGAAATTGAAATACGCGTGAAGATGCACGTTTCCCGCATCAGGACAAAAAGACCCCGTGGAGCTTTACTATAACTTGGCATTGCGTTTGGGTTTCGTCTGTGTAGCATAGGTGGGAGGCTTTGAAGCTGGGGCGCTAGCCTCGGTGGAGCCGTCAGTGAAATACCACCCTGATGGGATCTAGACCCTAACCCTCGTCCGTAATCCGGCGGGGGAACCGTGCCAGGCGGGTAGTTTGACTGGGGCGGTCGCCTCCTAAAAAGTAACGGAGGCGCCCAAAGGTTCCCTCAGGCTGAATGGAAACCAGCCGTTGAGTGCAAAGGCACAAGGGAGCTCGACTGCAAGGCCAACGCGCCGAGCAGAAGCGAAAGCTGGGCTTAGTGATCCCACGGTACCGAGTGGAAGGGCCGTGGCTTACCGGACAAAAGCTACCCCGGGGATAACAGGCTGGTGAGGACCAAGAGTTCACATCGACGTCCTCGCTCGGCACCTCGATGTCGGCTCATCGCATCCTGGGGCTGGACAAGGTCCCAAGGGTCGGGCTGTTCGCCCGTTAAAGCGGTACGCGAGCTGGGTTCAGACCGTCGTGAGACAGGTCGGTCTCTATCCGATGTGGGCGTAAGGGATTTGAGGGGAGCTGCTCCTAGTACGAGAGGACCGGAGTGGACAGACCTCTGGTGTGCCAGTTGTCGTGCCAACGGCATTGCTGGGTAGCTACGTCTGGCAGAGATAACCGCTGAATGCATCTAAGTGGGAAACTTGCCCCAAGATCAGATCCCTCACCGGTTTATCCGGGTAAGACCGCAGGTAGACCACCTGCTTGATAGGCGCCGCGTGTAAAATCTGTAAAGATTGAGCGAAGGCGTACTAATGGTCGAGGGCTTGACCGTGGTGCGGAGAACTTGGAATTTTTCCTCTATCCTATTCGGTAACACTGGTCTCTTGGTGATTTAAGCGGCGGGGGTACACCCGGTCCCATCCCGAACCCGGAAGTTAAGCCCGCCAGCGCCGATGCTACTTGGCCGGTAACGGCCCGGAAAAGTAGGTCATTGCCAAGAGGCCTTGTCTTCCATCGCCCGGTTAATCACCGGGCGTTTTTTTTATTTCAACACTGCCGGAGATTTCCCTGGTTCGGCGCTGACGATGGCGAATTGTTTCAATCCCCACCGCCCCGGATTCGAGCCCGGGGCCGTATCGATCCACCAGTTCCTCCGCCGGAGTATCCAGCCTGTGATGGTAGCCTTTGGGGATCTGCAGATTCGGGATCTGATCCATTCGAATCCCAGCCGTCCTCCATTCTTCAGCGGGGTTCGAGAGGGTGGAGAGCATTCTCTTCTTGGACCATGATTCTTTCCGGCGTGGTTCGGCGGGATATTTGTAATCAAAAATCACGGCGCTGTTTTCTGCGGTATGGAGAGCGATCCAGGTTAAAATGTCGTCCACCGCTTTGGCTTTTAGGTAATACGTTACGCCTTCCCAAAGAAAAAGCGTCTTGTGCGCCGGGTCATAGCCGAAGGCTAATAATTGATCAAGCGTCTCGTCGGTAAAATCCACCGGAACGTAAGCGATATGTTCGGGGAGTTTGCCAAACAGCTTTTTCACCACCTTAATTTTTTCTCTCTGGGTTGCCGGATGGTCAACTTTGAATGCTTTCACACCGCTCGCGGGAAACTCGCCTCGATACGCCCGCGAGTCCAACCCGGCCCCGAGAATGACCACTTGGGTCGTTCCGGACGCCAAACATTTCTGCAGATAGTCGTCAAAGAAGCGGCAACGATAGAGGATGTAACTTTGCAAGGCGTATCCCCGATGCTGTCAGAGGATGCGCATCCCCTTAAATTGCAGATATGCCAACCGGCCGATAAAATTTTTCGCCAACGGATCGTAGCAGATCCGGTCCTTGGCCGGCTTTTCGGATTCCAGCGCTCGGTTGGCCGCCGCATAGACGGCCGTTTGGCTTGCGTGGGTTTTATTCATGGATGAACCGGCCCGGGTTTGAAATCATGGATGGAATATCCCTCCTATTTTTTTTGCGCGCCGCGGCGAGGTATGGTTGGTCAAGGATCCCTTCTTATCCCGCTCTCGCGGGATGATGAATACCCCGCAGCTTGCCCCGCTTTCTCCTTGGAAACTAATGCGGAAAGCGGGGCTTGCCCCGCACTCCTCTTTATTAATCGAAGAGGCGGGGCCTGTCCCGCTTTCTTCATAAATACCTATTGCAGAAAGCAAGGCTTGCCGCGCGGTAGTTCATTATCGATTAATTGCGCGATCTAGGCAACCCAAGCGGCAAGGGAATTCTGCGATCGCGGAAAACCGGTTTTCGGCGCCCGCGGAATTCCCTTCCGTTCCTGAAGGGTGAACACGGTGGGCGGGTGGTTCCTCTTCCCGCCGTGAACTGAAGAGGTCGGGCCGCAGTGGAAACCCATCCTCGGATTGTAATTCATCGATCCCAGCCGGGATCATTTTTTCCATCCAATGCATCAAACCCGGCCAAACCGCGGACGGCCAGGGATTGTCTATCCTCCTCTGCCCGTGGTATTCTCCACCTATGGATTTCTCTTCCCGCCTGAGCGACGATCTCGAACCCAACGATTTTTTCCGCGCCGTGGAGACCCGCCGCGCCCGCGGTCTGCCTCTGCTTGACCTAACCGTTTCCAATCCCACCCAGACCGGCTTGGAATATCCGCAGCAGGATATCCAATCCGCCCTGGCGGAAGCCGCGGGACAAGGCTATCAACCCGACCCGAAAGGTTTGCCCGCCGCCCGCGCCGCCGTCGCGGAATATTATCGGAGCCACGGACATTCTCCGTCGCCGGATTCGATCGTGCTGACTTCCGGGACCAGCGAAGCTTACGCGTACCTTTTCAAACTGCTGTGCGACCCGGGGGAGTCAATTCTTTACCCCGAGCCTTCCTACCCGCTGGTGGAACTCGTCGCCGGATTGGAAGGCGTGGAGGCGCGCCCGTATCCCCTGGACGCAAAAGACCGGCACTGGCGCGTCGCTTCCTTGTCCGAAACCCTGACCCCCGACGCGCGGGCTGTGGTCGCCGTCTCGCCCAATAATCCGACCGGGAGCATGCTCGCCGGATCGGAGCTCTCCGATGTGAGCGGCTTTTGCGCCAAACACGGGCTTGCGTTGATTGTCGACGAAGTGTTCCTGGATTATCCCTCTCCGGATCGCGAGGGGAAGGTTGTCTCCAGTGTCGATAATCCAGACGCGCTTACTTTCACCCTCGGCGGCCTTTCCAAATCCTGCGGCCTCCCGCAGATGAAGTTGAGCTGGATCGCTGTGAGCGGGCCGCAGCCCCAAATGCGGCAGGCGATCTCGAGATTGGAATTCATCGCCGACGCGTTTCTTTCTGTGGGCACGCCGGTGCAGCAAGCCGCGCCTGCCCTGCTGGCGCTCGGGAAAAATGTGCGCGAACAGATCCGCCGGCGCGTGAACACGAACGACGCGCACCTCCGGCAAATGCTGAAAGAGAGTCCGCTTGCGACGGTCGCCCCGCGCGAGGGCGGATGGTATGCCGCAATCGGCTTGCCCGCCGGAAGCGATGACGAAGAAGTTGCGCTGAATTTATTGGAGAGCCGCGGCGTTCTGGTCCAGCCGGGATTTCTCTACAACTACGACGATCCGGTCATTGTTATCAGCCTGCTGACCCCGGAGGGAGAGTTCCGGGAAGGCGCGCAGCGCATCAGGGATTTCCTGGCGGCGAGCCCGGCGTCAAGGCGCTAGCGGATGATCACCCCGGACGACCAATAATTTTTCCCGGATCGGCACGGCCCGTTTCTACCGAAGCTGTTCCAAATTCTGAGCCAGCAGGTCAAACCCCCCTTGCCAAAATTCTTCCTCCTCGATGCGGATTCCCGCCCGCGACAAAATCCGGGAGGGACTAGCCGAGCCGCCCGCGGATAGGATGCGCACGAAGCGCGGGACGAAGGCGGACCCCTCTGTTTTGTATTGATGGAACAAGGCCAGGACGAGCAGCTGGCCGAAGGCGTAGGCGTACACATAGAAGGGCATCTCATAAAAATGCGGGATGGCCGTCCACTCCCAGCGGAATTCCTCGCTGAGCTCGACCGCGCCGCCGAATTGCTTTTCCAGATTGGAGTAATACCGGCTGCTCAGCTCCTCGACCGAAGCTCCTTTGCCGATCAGATTGTGCGCTTCCACTTCGAACAGGGCAAAGAACGCCTGGCGGATGATCGTGGCGTAGGCGTCGTCCATCTGGCGGAAGAGCAGGTCGCGTCGGACCATCGGATCGCTTTCTTCCTTTAACAGGCTGTCCACCAGCAGCATCTCGGAAAAGGTGGAGGCCGTCTCAGCCAACGGCAGGCTGGGTTCGAAAGTCAGAAGAGGATTCCCGGAGGCCAGCAGCGAGTGCACGGCGTGTCCCAATTCGTGGGCGAGCGTGGAAATGTCGTAGACGCGGCTTTGATAGTTCGTCAGGACCCAGGGGGTGAGCGAGGGCAGGGCGCTCAAACAAAACGCCCCGTCGCGTTTGCCGGGCCGCACTCCGGCATCCAGATGATTTTCGCGCAGCACCCTGCCGGCCAGATCCGCAAAGGCGGGATCGAACAGCGCAAGGCTTGCCCGCACCAGGCTCCAGGCTTCGTCGAAATCGAACTTTTTTTCGGAAGGGGCGACGGGAGCGTAAATGTCGTAGCGCCGCAACCGCGGCAAGCCGAGCGCGCGCGCTTTGAGCGCAAAAAAGCGCTGGAAGACGGCGGTGTTGGATTGGCAAACGTCGAGCAAAAGGTGGACGACTTTGTCGGGCAGGTCGTTGGCAAGGTTACGGGCCGCGATCGGGGAGGAAAACTTCCGCAGACTGACGTTCTCGCTGCGCCAGTCGCGAACGAGCGTGGAATAAATCTGCCCGAGGATCGGACCGTCGCGCCCGTAGACTTCATACAGCGAGCGGTAGGCTGCTGCGCGCAGTTCGGGGTTGGCCGCGCGAAAGTGGACCGAGAGCTCTCCCCGCGTGAGGCTCTTTTTTATCCCGTCCGCTTCCAAGGGGAATTGATATCGGTTGGTGATGGAATTGTAGAGGTTGACCAGCGCGTGCGAACCGGTGGCGTTCTTGAGATTGACGACCTTCTCCTCCCCTTCCGGCAGGGTGTGCGGGCGGAATCGGCGCATTTGATCCAGAAAATATCGGTACGGTCCGGAGATGGCCAGCAGGCGCGCCGCGGCGGGTTTGGGCAATTCCTTCCACCAGGTGGAGAAGAACAACAGGCGGTTCTCCAATTCCGCCAACCGTTGCTCGGTGTTGGCGTAGAAAGTCATGGCGGCGGGATCCTGGGTATTTTCCGAAAAGCGCAGTTCCGCAAACGAGGCCACGCGGCGCGCCAGGGAATGGACTTCCTCCAACGCCCGCACCATGGCCAGAAATTCCGAGGCGGAAATTCGCGCAGTAAGCCGGCGGCGGCGTTTTTCCAGCGCGGCCGTGCGCCGACCCAATTCCTTGAAGGCGCGCCGGATCTCGGGACCGTCGGTGGAAGGAAATAATTCCGTGAGAGACCATTTCTGGAGAGCGGAGCCTTTTTCCATGAGTAGCCTCTGTGAAAAATGAAATTATTCTTTCGACCCTTCCCTACACCCCTAATCCCCTCCCCTCTTTTCTCCGATAGAAAATTGGGAGGGGGGGGTCGGACCGCGGCTTCATTTTGCAGCGAATTTTCAACAGCTTTGGCAAATTCCCTTCCCGGCCGGAAGATGTTGTTATATTTTATCCGCGGCGCGGATTTGCTCCCGCAACTCGTCGATGGGAATAACCCGGCCGGTTTGGCGGTCGAGCGTGTACCAATGGTCCCACCCGTTGCAGGGTCCGCCGCAAAGCGCCCGGGCGATCTGGTGGATCGAACCGCGTTTGCCCTTCCAGGAAAGCGAGCCGTCCGCGCAGATCCGGGCTTTCTCCTTGCCCTCGGCGCCGAAGTGAAGCTCGTCGCCCGCCGCGAGCAAGCCCGCCTCCAACAGCCTCCCGAAGGGAATGCGCGCCAGCCGGCGCGGATCGGGGGTGGAATAATATTCCGGCGCCCGTTCGGCGGGCGGAGCCGCGTCGATGCGCTTTTGCGCCGCCTCGGCGTAGGAAGATTCCCTTTCAATTCCCACCCAGCTTCGGCCGAGCCGCTTGGCCACGACGCCGGTGGTGCCGCTCCCGAAAAACGGGTCCAACACCAGCCCGCCGGGGTCGGTGCTGGAGAGGATCACGCGGTAAAGCAGCGCTTCGGGTTTTTGGGTGGAATGGACCTTGCGGCCGCCTACGCGCAATCGTTCCCGGCCGGAACAAACGGGCAGAGTCCAATCGGAGCGCATCTGCAATTCCTCGTTGAGCGATTTCATCGCGTGGTGGTGAAAGACGTAGCGGGCGCCGCGCTCGCGGGCCGCCCACAGCAGGGTTTCGTGCGCATTGGTGAACCGCACGCCGCGGAAATTCGGCATGGGGTTGGATTTGATCCAGACGATTTCATTGAGGATCCAATACCCGAGATCCTGCAATATGGCGCCCACGCGATGGATGTTGTGATAGGTGCCGATCACCCACAGCGTTCCGGAGGGCTTGAGCACGCGGCGGCAGGCCGAGAGCCAGGCGCGGGTGAATTCGTCATACTCTGCGAAGGAATCGAACCGGTCCCAATCGTCGTCCACGCCGTCCACCCGCGAGTTATCCGGCCGGTAGAGCTCCTGCCGGAGCTGAAGGTTGTAGGGTGGATCGGCAAACACCAGATCGACTGATGCGGCCGGAAAGGAGGGGAGAACCTCGCGGCAATCGCCGACGAGGATTCGATCGCGGGGAATTTCCATGATGATCCGGTGAATATTCTAACCGAATTGCGAGCGGTCAACAGGGAACGGGCTGGGTGTAAAATACGAACGCGATGGCCTGAATTCACTCGCGGAAGTCCGTCGGGAAACGATCGAAGTTGCCGGATAAGCGAGTTCCTTGGACCACTGACCATGGACCATACACCATGGCCGATGAATTTTAAGCGATTGTATGCAGACAACCGAGGATTGACTGTCGTCGATGGTCTATGGTCCATCGTCAAAAACCCACGCGAAAGGATCATCTTCACCGATGGAAAATAAACCATCTCCTCAACAAGAATCTCTTTATATAAATACGCTGCGGTTCCTCGCCGCGGATATGGTCCAGGCGGCGAATTCCGGCCATCCGGGAATGCCGATGGGCGCCGCGGCGATGGCGTATACGCTGTGGACCCGCGTCCTGCGGCACAACCCCGCCAACCCCCGCTGGGCCAACCGCGACCGGTTTGTGCTTTCGGCCGGGCACGGTTCGGCGCTACTGTACGGGCTGCTGCATCTGACGGGATACGATCTCCCCATGGACGAATTAAAACATTTCCGACAGTGGGGCAGCCGCACTCCCGGTCATCCGGAGGCGGGGCTGACGCCGGGCGTGGAAGCCACCACCGGCCCGCTCGGGCAGGGAATTTCCAACGCCGTGGGCATGGCGATCGCCGAAGACAATCTGGCGGCGCGGTTCAACCGCCCCGGCTTCCCGCTGGTGGACCACACCACCTATGTGATTGCCGGCGACGGCGACATGTCGGAGGGGATTTCCGCGGAAGCGTGTTCCCTCGCGGGTCACCTCGGGCTCGGCCGCCTGATCGTGCTCTACGACGACAATCACGTCTTGCTTTCCGGTTCGACGGAGCTCAGCTTCACAGAAGACGTCGCCGCCCGGTTCCGCGCCTATGGCTGGGAGACGTATTCGGTGGAGGACGGGAACGACACCGCGGCGGTCCAGCGGGCGCTGGCCGCGGCTCGCGGTCAGAAGACCAAGCCGTCCCTGATCCGCGTGCGCACGCACATCGGATACGGCGCGCCGCACAAGCAGGATACTTCCGAGGCGCACGGCTCCCCGCTGGGAATGGACGAACTGCGCGCCGCCAAGCAAAACCTGGGCTGGCCGCTGGATCCGATGTTCCTCATTCCCCCGGAGGCGTTGGATTTCTACCGCCGGAGCGTGGCCGAGGGGGAGCGGTTGGAGAAGGAATGGAGTGGTCTCCTCGACCGATATGAAAAAGAGTATCCCGAGGAGGCGAAGGAGTTCCGCCGCAGGATGGCGGGAACGCTTCCGGACAAGTGGGAAGATCAGTTGCCGTCCTTCTCTCCCTCCGACGGCAGCCCGGCGACCCGCAAGGCCTCGGAAGCCGTGCTGCAAAAAATGGGCGCCGCTCTTCCCGAGCTCATCGGCGGGTCGGGGGATTTGGCGCCGTCGACGTTTGCCTGGTTGAAGACCGGCGGAAATTTTGAAATCCCGGACGACGCCAAAGGGAAGATTGACGGAGAAGTGCAGGGCGGGTGGAATTACTCCGGCCGGACGATTCACTTCGGCGTGCGCGAACACGCGATGGGCGCTATCTGCAACGGAATAGTGTTGCACGGCGGGTTTATACCTTTTGGCTCCACGTTCCTTGTGTTTTCGGATTATATGCGAGGGGCAATTCGGGTCGGGGCGCTCTCCCATCTGCATACCGTATGGGTATTCTCGCACGACAGTATTTTCCTGGGCGAGGACGGGCCGACCCATCAACCGGTGGAGCAACTGGCCGCGCTCCGGGCGATTCCCAACCTGGTGGTACTCCGGCCGGCGGATGCTAACGAGACGGTCGAATCCTGGCGGATCGCCTTGACCAGGAAAGACGGACCGACGGCGCTGGTCCTGACCCGCCAAGGGGTTCCGGTGCTTGATCAGAAAGAGGTTCAAAGCGCGCAGGGGACACGAATGGGGGCCTACATCCTATGGGAGGCGGAACGCGGCACACCCCGCGCCATTCTGATGGCCTCCGGGTCGGAAGTTCATTTGATCCTCCAAGCGGCCAAAAAACTCGCGCTGGAAGGAATTCCCGTTAGGGTGGTATCCTTTCCGTCGTGGGAGTTATTCGCCGCCCAGGGTGAAGCCCACCGGCAGTGGGTTCTCCCGGCGGAGATCCCTTTGCGGCTGGCTGTGGAAGCCGGAATCCGCCAGGGTTGGGATCGGTGGATCGGCGAGCGGGGGGCGATGCTTTCGATCGACCGGTACGGGGCTTCGGCGCCGCTGGTCGTGCTGCAGGAAAAGTTCGGATTCACTGTGGAGAACGTCGTCCGGATGACGAAAGAACTGCTCGAGGGCGAATCCGCAAAAAAAGGGTAGCCGCCTCAACGGGGCGCGATAGATAAAGGAGACATTATGCCTGATATCGGTGTACCGGAACTGCTGATCATTCTCTTCATCATCATCCTGATCTTCGGGGTGGGCAGGCTCGCGCCCATCGGAAAAGAAATCGGCACAGCCATCCGGGAATTGCGCAAGGGATTAAGCGGCGACGACGAATCCAAGCAGCCGAAGAATCCCGATGAGGAAAAGAAACCGAAGGAATAGAACACCCAGCTCCGGCTATGAAAAGAAAAAGGGGAAAAGGAATAAATTAATCGATCAGAGGTGTTTGTTCTCCGACCGACGAAAGATTAATAAAAAGGCCGCGGAAGCGGCCTTTATTGTTCCGCGATTAACCGACGATTCGCCTAAGCAATGCCCCGACAGTAAACGCCACAGCCGCCGCCAGGCTTCCCACGGCGAGCATCTCCACCCCGTTGCGAAGCGGATTGCCGTGCGTTACGATCACCTTGGCAGAACCCAGAAT
The DNA here is from genome assembly GCA_963780865.1 of uncultured Chloroflexia bacterium. Classification (GTDB taxonomy): domain Bacteria; phylum Chloroflexota; class Anaerolineae; order Anaerolineales; family RBG-16-64-43; genus FEN-1073. Next base: position 122,623 of record CAWADT010000026.1, read on the forward strand.
AAAGAGTGCTGCGCCCGACATACCCAGGGAAATGAAAAATGCCGTCCCTGGAAGAATTGGCACCACCAATCCAACCAGGTAGACCAGCAATGGAATCGCCCCGGCCAGGACGAACGCGGAGTATGTGGCAAGACCCGATCGGAGCGGTGTGCGCTCGTCGGGCAGCATACCCAGCTCATCGACCATCATCGCGTCCACCCATCGGCCCGGGTCACGGCTTTCGATCTCTGTAAGACTGCGCGCATCAGTCTCGGAATATCCCCGCTTGCGGTAGATCTCAAGCAGTTCCCGTTTTTCACCGTCTGGAAAGTGTTCCACCTCCCAGGCTTCGCGGGACTTTTCCTTCTCGTAATATTCGCGTTCGCTGCGGAGGGAGAGGAAACTGCCCAGAGCCATGGAAAAACCGTCGGCAAAAAGATTCGCCAGACCCATGATCATCACCACGTTCAATCCGAGGCTGGCGCCGGCCACCCCGCTCACCACCGCAAAGCTCGTCATGATGCCGTCCAATCCACCCAGCACCATGTCGCCGATATACTGCGATCCGGCGCCGCCGTGTTCCTCCGCGGCGGCGCGGGCGATCGCCTCCGGCGTGTGGGCGCGGGCGGCCGCGGCCTGATCGCCCTTGTCGAACGAGAGACGGGCGAGGGAGAGTCGGTTGAACGCTGGTTTATTCTTGTCGTGCATCAATTCCTCGCAGCAGGTTGAATGCTGAAAAATAAATAGACAGGATTTGCAGGATGGTTGGAATTTATTGATTCAGTAGTACTTGTTCTATCCGTGTAATCCGTTTTATTTCCGTGAAATCCGTGTACTGTTTTTGATAACACCAGCCGCAGGTTAATTCGCAAACCGGATGTTGAGAACGTCGCCGTCCCGGACGGGATACTCCTTGCCCTCCAGTCGTAGCTTCCCTTTGGCCTTCGCTTCGGCCATGCCGCCCAAGGCCGCAAGATCGTCGAAGGGGACCACCTCGGCGCGGATGAATCCTTTCTGCAAATCGGTGTGAATCACGCCGGCGGCCTCGGGCGCCAGCGCGCCGCGGCGCACCGTCCAGGCCCGCACTTCGTCTTCGCCGACGGTGAAGAACGATTGCAACCCGAGCAAATCGTACGACAGGCGGATCACCCGGTTCAATCCCGGCTCCTCGATCCCATATTCGGCGAGGAAGGCGTGCGCATCCTCCGGCGGCATTTGCGCGATTTCCATTTCCAATTTGCCCTGAATTCCCGCCGTTCCGTAACCCGGCTTCCCTGTGGGGGCCGGTTCCTTCTGGCCTTCGCCGAGGTTCCACAGGATCAACATCGGCTTGAGGGTAAGCAGCCCGTGTCCGGCAAGCCCCCGTTCTTCGTCGGTGGTGCGGTCCAGCTCGCGCAGCGGCTTGTCGGACTGGAGGTGCGCGTGCAGTTTTTCGAAAAGCTCGATATCCTTCTGCGCCTGGGTCTTGTCTTTGGCGGCGCCTTTGCGCAGATCGTCCTGCAGCCGTTCGAGTTTGCGCTCGACGGTGATCAGATCGTTGATCAGGAGTTCGCCTTCCATCGAGGCGGCGTCGCGCGCCGGATCAATCGAACCGAGCGGGTGGGGCACGGCCGTTTCCTCGAATACCCGGACGACGTGAAGCAGGCCGTCCATCTGCCGCAGCTCAGCCAGGAGCGGACCCTTCAATTCGCCGCGGGTCGCGGGGTCGCTCTCAATCCCAGCGATGTCGGAGTAGGTTACCTGGGCAAAGATGGTCTTGCGCGGATGGAAGAGGGTCGAAAGCGCGTCCACGCGCGGATCCGGAACCGGGACGACCGCGGTGTGCACTTCGAACCGGCCGCCGCCGATCATCGTGCCGGTGGGGACATGGCCGCGGGTCAGCGCGTTGAAGACGGTGGTTTTACCCGATTGTGGAAGCCCGATAATTCCGAGTCGCATAGAAATTCTTCCCGTGACTGCGTGAGCCGGCCTTTCCATGAATGCAGACTGCTGGCAAAAAAGCCGCTGTGTTTTTAATTTGCAAGGATTATAGCATGCGGGCCTCCCCGCCGGCGGGCGTTCGCGCCGCGCCAAGGCGGACGCGCGGGTCGGCCCGAAATTCCTAAATCGGACTTCGGGTAGAATTGGAAGGGTGAAATGGGAATTCATGAAAAGCATCCGCCACTTTATTTTTCGGGATTCGCCGAGAATAAGACTCCGCCCCATTTTTGGAAAACGGTTCGCTCGCACGCTGTGTATTTTCGTCGCCGCGGCGGCGATCGCGTGTACCGCCGCGGGTTGCGGCAGCCCGACCCTGGAAAAATCGCCCGATCCAACCCCGAAAATAGGCGCGGCGGAAGAAAGCCCTGGCGGGCCGACCACCGCCCGCAGCGAGGTTCCCATGCCCAGCACTTACCGGCTCGTTGGTTATTACGCCTCGTGGGACGTGTACGAACGGGCCATGTTCCTGACCAGAATCCAGACCGAGCGGCTGACGCACATCAATTACGCTTTTTCCAATGTCAGCCCGGACGGGCAGTGCACCTTGGGCGATGCGGACGCCGATATCCGACGCTTCTACGGCATCGGCGACAGCGTGAGCGGCACACCGGATGCGATCGACGGGGCGCGCGGGAACTTTCACCAGCTGGCGCTGCTGAAAGAGAAAAATCCGAATTTAAAGGTGATGATTTCCATCGGAGGGTGGACGTGGTCGAGTCACTTTTCCGATGCGGCGCTCACGGATGCTTCCCGCCAAAAGTTCGTCAAATCCTGCCTCGATTTGTACCTCGTTCAATATCGGGATACCTTCGACGGGGTGGATATCGACTGGGAATATCCGGTGAGCGGGGAACTCACGCCCGGACGCCCGGAGGATAAACACAACTTCACGCTGTTAATGGAAGAATTCCGGCGCCAGTTGGACGCGCTGCAACAAAGCACCGGGCGGAGCTACCTGCTGACCTTTGCAGGCCCCGCTTCGCGCGAGGCGATGGGAAACATCGAGCTCGGCGAGGTCAGTCCATCAATGGATTGGATCAACCTGATGGCGTACGACTTTCACGTTGCGACGGAACCCACAACCGGATTTCTCGCGCCGCTCTACGGATCGCCGCGGGATCCAGATCCGGCTTCGCGGACGGGGGAAAATGTGGATGCCGCCGTGCGCGGATATCTTGCCGCCGGCGTGCCGGCCAAGAAAATCGTGCTGGGATTCCCGTTCTACGGACGCGCTTGGTATGGCGCCGCCGGCGACGGATTGTTCGCGCCGGCGGCCGGTCCGGCGTCCGCCAAATACGAGCCCGGGTACATGGATTACACGGAAATCCTCGCCGGTCCGCTGCTGAGCTACGAACATCATTGGGACGACGATTCGAAAGCTCCGTGGCTTTTCGATCCGGCGACCGGAACGTTCATCACGTACGACGACCCCCAATCCATCCAATGGAAAGTGAGGTACCTGCGGGAACAGGCCTTGGGCGGCGCGATGATCTGGGAACTAGGGACGGACGGCGGTAATCTGATTAAGCCCCTGGCAGATTTTCTGTTCTCGTAGGGTCCGCTAGACGCGTGGCCCCTGGCCGCCCGCGGGCAATTTTCAGCCGGCGGGATTGACCAGCCGAAAGCGCTCGACTATACTCGGGCGAGGATTGCCGAAGTGGCGGAACTGGCAGACGCGCACAACTCAAAATCGTGTCCCGCTCGGCGGGATGAGGGTTCAATTCCCTCCTTCGGCACAGGACGGGCAGTTTCCTGCCGTTCTCTACGGGGCGCCGCGAAGAGGAATTCCTGTGCGGCGCCCCGCGGCGTTTCCTGCGAGGCCAGATGAACCGGTTTCTTTTATTGGGTATCGGCACCATCGCGGGCGTGTTCCTGGGCGTATGGTACGGCTGGTCGGTCAGCCCCATCACCTATACGGAAACTTCGCCGGACGAACTGCGCCCGGAATTCCGCGCCGATTACGTATTGATGGTGGCCGAGACCTACTCATCCGACCACGACCTGGGGCAGGCGGCGGTGAAACTCTCGCGCCTCGGGCAGGCGGATCTGGCGGGGTTAGTGCGCCAAGTGGCGCAAGCCTACCAGGCGGCCGGATACCCTCAGGAGGATCAGGATCGCCTGCATGCGTTGGCTGCCGATCTGGCCCGCTACTCCACACTCCCCTCGGCGGCGCCGTGAAAAAAATCCTCCCGTACCTCTGGGCGGTGGTGGGTGTGGCGCTCGGCTTCGCGCTGGGGCTGGGGTACGCGTGGGTTATCCAGCCGGCGAAGTTCAGCGGCGCGGAACCCACCTCGCTCCAACCGGTCTACCGCGGCGAATACATCCTGCTGATCGCCACCTCGTATGAAGCCACCGGTAATTTGGAATCGGCGCGCGCGCGGCTCGCGCTCTTCCCGGAGCTCAACGCGGATTCGCTGAGCTCCTTGGCCCAGCAGGTGGTGGCCGCGGGCGGGCCGCAGGACGCCGCGCGCGGACTCGCGCGGTTGTCGGTGGCTTTGCGCGAACAATCGGAGTCGCCGTCGGCGGAAGTGGCCCTGGCCGCATCGAAAACCACCCCCATCCTCCGGATGACCGGAACCCCCGAGTCGACCCTGGCCCTGACGATTCCCTTCCTGCCGACCATCGCGCGCACACCGACCTTTCTGTTCACCCCGACGACCAATCCGGAATTCGTCCTGGTCTCGAAGCAGCAGGTCTGTAACCCGCTGATCGTCCCGCCGCTGATCGAGGTGATCGTGAAGACGGCCGACGGGCGGGGCGTGCCCGGGGTGCGGCTGCGGGTGCAGTGGGAGGGCGGCGACGACGGATTTGTCACCGGAATGAAACCCGAGATCAGCCCGGGGTACGCGGATTACGCCGTTACGCCGGGCAAGGTTTACCAGATTACCGTCGGAGACGGGATGACCATCGTCCGCGATTTTAAGCGCGCCGACCTGCGCGGCGGCCACGCCCATCCTCGGCGGACAAACGCCGGTGACCGGCGCCGCAGGCGGGCCCTTCACCGGTTCCTGGAGGCTGGAGTTCGAGATGCGTTGACACCCATGTTGAAAAATTCATTTCTAACCGCAAAGCCGCAAAGCCCGCCCTCGGTGGTCGGGCCGAGGGAACGCAAAGAACAATATGGAAATAATTATTAGCTAGCCAAGAAAAACTAATTTTGAAAAATAATCTATATAGAAAAATCGGCGGCATGTTTCTCGATTCGTTTCCGGTCCATGGTGCCGACAGTGAAAGACGCCTTTGCTTCCAGCGGAATCTATGCCCGCGTGCGCGCCATCCGAATTATTCCGGAACGTTCCTCGAGTTCGCGGGCCTCTTTCTGGTCCGGCAGAGTGGAGCCGTCGGTTGGCGTGCGGCCTGGGGATCCTTTGGCTGATGATTCAGACGCGGTGCAAGGAGATTGATCTCTTGCAACGGATTCCAGACTATCGGGAGTATATGCAGCGAGTTCCCCGCTTTTTTCCGCGAATAGGATAAAATCTTCCGGTAAAAAATAATTGAAAACGCCGGGTGTTTGTTTCTTTGGAATAAACTCTCGAAGCATGGAGGGACATCGATATGCGTTTGCCAATCTTCCGGGTGGATGCGTTTACCAATCAGGCGTTCCACGGCAACCCTGCGGCAGTCGTGCCGCTTAAGCGCTGGATGGAAGATGCCGTGCTGCAAAATATCGCCATGGAAAATAATTTATCGGAGACGGCTTTTTTCGTCCCGGACGGATCCGGGTATCACTTGCGCTGGTTTACGCCCATCGCGGAGGTTCCGCTTTGCGGCCACGCCACCCTGGCGACGGCGTTCGTTATTTTCAACTTCCTCGCGCCGGCGAAAAAGGTCGTCCATTTCCATACGCTCAGCGGAAATCTATCCGTCCGACGCAAAAGCGATCTGCTGACGATGGACTTTCCCCGCTACGTCCCGCAGCGTTGCGACGCGCCGGATCTCCTGGCCGAGGGATTGGGACTTCGGCCGAAGGAGGTGTGGAATACACGGGAAGACCAAAATTATTACGCAATCTTCGAAACCGCCCGGGAAATCAGGTCGCTGAATCCCAAAATGAATATTCTGGAAAAATTGCATCCTTGCCAGGTGGCGGTCAGCGCCCCGGACGACAAGGTAGATTTCGTTTCGCGCTTCTTCGCGCCTTCGATCGGCATCCCAGAGGATCCCGTCACCGGCTCGATGCATTGCGCTTTGATCCCGTATTGGGCGAGCCGTCTGGGGAAGACGACCTTGAGGGCGGAGCAGGTTTCCAGCCGCGGAGGAGAGCTCTCTTGCGAGGATCTGCCATCCGCAAACCGCGTGCGAATTTCCGGGCACGCCGTGCTCTCGATGCGCGGAGTTATTCCTCTATAAGGAATCTCAATCTTTGGCGGAACCAGAAACCGGTCCGCCGCTCATTTCCGGGCCGGTGTACAATGATGATTCCAAACCTCTGAAAAGTCCGCTCGTCGGAGGATAATTCCTCCGCCTATTAACAGCGCCGGAAAAATCCGGCTGTAAAGCCCGGCTTGAGCCGGGCGCTGTTGATAGAACGGAGCTTTAGCTCCGCTCGCATGAGGTTTTTCAGCGATCTCAGTTTCTATGTAATAATCGAAAACTCAGGAAAGAAAATGTTCCCGGTGCAAATTCCTTTCCGGCTCCCATGACATCGAACTCTGAGATGGCAATCCCCCCCGCGGGTTTCTACCGCCGTTATGGTAAACGGCTGCTGGATATCCTTCTGTCCATCCTCGCGCTGATTGTTCTTTCCCCCTTTTTCCTGATTATCGCCGCCGCCATCTTGCTGGAGACTCCCGGTCCGATCTTCTATGTTCAGGATCGCCTAGGACAGTATGGAAAAATATTCCGGGCGATTAAATTCCGGACGATGACCCACGGCGAGCGCGTGCCCGACCATGAAGTGCATCCGGCCGATCCGGATGTGACCCGCGTCGGAGCGTTCCTGCGCCGGTACAAGCTGGATGAGCTCATCCAATTGGTGAATGTGCTCAGGGGCGAGATGTCCGTGATCGGACCGCGGCCGGCGCTCACACGCCAGCTGGCCGAATACGACGAGGTCGGACGCCGTCGCCTGCTGGTTAAACCCGGCCTGTCGGGCCTGGCCCAGATCAACGGCAACATCTACCTCACTTGGCCGGAGCGGTGGCAATATGACGCGCGCTACGTTGAAAATTGCTCGCTGGCACTTGATTTGTGGATCATCTGGCGTACAATCGCTGTCATGATCGTGGGCGAAGACAAATTCCTCCATTCCCCGACGGATCCCAAGGCCTAAGGTTCAGCGCATGCCGGAAACTTCTGAACCGGCGATCGTTTTGGCCGGAAGCGTCAACAGTTCCTACCGCACGCTGCAGGCGCTCCTGCGCCACCGCATGAACGTGGTCGGCGTGCTGGATCTCAGCCCGCTGCGGTCCGCGAGCGTCAGCGGATATACGCGCATGGACGCGCTGGCGCTAAAGTGCGGCGTGCCGTTTCTCGAATTCGAGGATATCAACGCGCCGCGGATCGTGGAAGCGGTGCGGAAATGGGCGCCCGACATTTTCTTCATCGTCGGCCTTTCGCAGCTGGCCAAGGATGAGCTGCTTTCCATCCCGCACCTTGGCTGCGTGGGTTTCCATCCTACCCGGTTGCCCGAGGGACGCGGCCGCGCGCCCGTCTCCTGGATGACGCTCGAAGGCCGATCCGGCGCCGCCACCTTCTTTCAAATGAATGCCGGCGCCGACGCGGGTCCGATCCTGGTGCAGGAGCCCTTCGCCGTGGCGGCGACGGACTACGCAGCGGACGTCACGGCCAAACTCGAAGCGGCGATCGACCTCGCGCTGGACCGGTGGCTTCCGCGGTTGAAACGCGGCGAATGGAGCCCCGCGCCGCAGGCGGAAGACCGCGCAACGTATTACGGTAAACGCAATCCCGAGGACGGGCTGATCGATTGGAATTGGCCGGCCGCGAAAATCCATGCCCTCGTCCGCGCCACCTCGCGCCCTTACCCCGGCGCCTTCACCTTCGTCGACAACCGCAAGTGCGTGGTCTGGCGCGCGGAACCGGAGTTCCACCTGCCGTATCGGGGCGTGGTGGGAAGGATTGTGCTTATCGATGAAGTCAAAGGTCCGCTGGTGCAGGCCGGCGACGGGCTGCTATGGTTGACCGAAACCGAGTTTGAATCCTCCGAAGGCGTCGAGAAGCCGCCGAAATTAAAAGTCGGGTCGCTGTTGGGATATCATCCCGGCAACGAGCTATACTTGCTGAAGAAGCGCCTGGCCGAGCTGGAAAGCCGCGTGGAGAAATTGGATCACGCGCATGGAGCTTCCCGGAAGAAACCATGAAAATTCTGGTAATCGCGACACATCCCGACGATGAGGTGCTCGGCTGCGGCGGCGCGATCGCCCGCCACGTCTCGGTCGGTGACCGGGTGGAGGTGGTGATCGTCACCCGCGGAGCGCCGGAACTTTATTCCGGGGAGCAGGTGGCCGCACTGCGCCGGGAATTGCACGCAGCCCATTCCATCCTGGGCGTGTCCGTCGCCCATTTTTTGGATTATCCGGCTCCCAAATTGGACACGGTTCCGCAGCATGAGCTGGCCGAACTCGATCGCCGCGCGGATCCGGGAATATCAGCCGGAGACGGTTTACCTGCCCCACCGGGGCGATCTGCATTCGGATCACCGCGCGGTATTCCAGGCCGCCTTGGTGGCGGCCCGGCCGATCGGAGCTCAATCCGTCCGGCGTCTGCTTTCGTACGAGACGCTTTCCGAAACGGAATGGGCCGCCCCGATCGGCGAGGAAGCCTTCCTGCCTAACGTATTTATCGAAATCACCGATTTTCTGGAAAAAAAGAAAAAGGCCATGGCCGAGTATCGGAGCCAATTAAAAGAATTTCCTCATCCCCGCTCGCTGCAGTCGGTGGAATCCCTCGCGCGTGTGCGCGGCGGCACGGCGGGCTTTGCGGCGGCTGAGGCGTTTCAGATGATTCGGGAATTGATACCGTAAATCAACATTATTTTCATAATACTCCGCAAACTTTCCCCTTGGTTCGCCCGGTCTGGGCTTTGGCGCGGATGATGCCATCATCCTTGATTAAAAAATAAATCTCTTGGCCAATCCAGATTTATATGGATACTCTTTGACATCCCGTATTGTTGTTCTTCCGTCATCCGGCCTTTGGCCATCTTCTCCCAGCGCCTGCCCTCACGAAGCGGGGGTATGCTGGGAGAAGGATGGGATGAGGGCGGGTTGTGTGGCCAAGAAAAAAAACTTTCCTACTGCGTGAAAATCGGCGCGCGGGGAGGGTTGCCGGTTCGATACCAGGAAATATTCAACGCGGGGCCGGGATCCGTTTTATTGTTGATCCGGTAATGGCCGACAACGAGATCCAGGGGGATCCCCCAGCGGGCGCGGATGTCATTTACCAGGAGGACGAGCGCCCGGAGCTGCGCGTCGGGATAATCCTCCCAATAGCGGTAATTGAAGGACATGAGATAGTCCTCGTAAATCAGCCCCTTATAGGAAGCCGGATCCGCCAGCTGGCCATCGTTGACCAATTCGATCCCGACCGATTGCAGGTACGGTTCGAGGAATTTTCCATCCGGCCCTTCGCAAAGCGGGCACGAAGGCACGCACACCGACCGGCTGCCGCCGCAGCTGGCGTGGAAGGCGCCCAGAGCTTCGGGAACCATCTGATAAATTTGTCCGTCGCGATCGATAATGTAGTGGGCGCTGGTCGCGTTTGGTTGTTGAAATTGGCCGATCGATGCGACGAGCGTTCCTCGCGTTGCATGAAGCACGACCCCGCGCGGAACGTTGCCAGCCATGAAGTTGCATGACGGTTTGATCAGGACCGGTTGGGAGAGTTTCGATTGTGTTTGCGTGCTGATATCCGTAACGAGGAGTAAATTTGCCAGCGCGGTCATCCGGTCCTGTGCGCTCGCCATCTGATTGATCTTGGCGCAGGCTTGGATATAGGCGGGGATGTTCGTCCTGGATGGATGCGGGGTAACGGTATCCGTGGAAGATTCTTGCGGGGTTGCAATTGCGGTGGACCGGACGGCGCTGTCCCCCGAAATTAATTGGTCGAAGGTTTTTCCGGACGCCCCGTAGATCGCCGGATAAATAGTCGGATTGGAATACGGATAAACCCGGGGAAGATAGTATCGGTCTGAGTCGCCAAGGTGAACCGAGCGGTCTATGCGGGTGTTCCCGGCGAGGGCGAACTGATATCCGATGGATTTAATGACCTGGGCGGCGGCGGGATTAAAGGAATCGTAGGGAAAGGCGAACCCGATCGGCGTGCGTCCCGTCTTGTCGGCAATGATCTGTCGGGCGGTCCCGGCGTCCTGGCGCTGCTGGGCGGCGGTAAGGGTGGTGTAATCCGGATGGTAAACCCCGTGGCTTTCCACGGAGATCAACCCCTGGGTCGACCAATCCTTGAGTTCATCCCAGCAAACTTTGTTTTCCACCCCGCACGCGTCGTTGATCATATTGGTGACGACGAAAAACAGGGCGTGAAAATGGTATTGCTTCAAGGCGGGGAGGATGTTGGTGGAAAAATCGTGGTCCTCGGCGGTGCCGATGTCGAACGTCAATACGACGGATTTGGCGGGAATGTTGTTTCCGTCCAGAAACGCGGCCAATTGCTCGGCCGTGATGGTGGAATACCCGTTTTCCGAGAGCCAGCGAATCTGCGATTGGAACCATTCCGTCGTCATCCGGACATCGCCGTCATGATAGGTCGTGTAATGGTATTCGATGATGGGAATTTTTTCCGCGAAAACTTCCGGAGTGGGGGAAGGCGTCGGCGGAGGGGTCGGGCTCGCGGTAATGGTGGCGGTCGAGGTCGCGCTGGCCGACGGGCGAAAGAAGGTCGGCGTCGGAGTGGATGTGGAGGAAGGACGGATTCCGCAGGATTCGCACAGGATAAGCAGGCAGGCGATGGCCGCCGCGGCAGGGCCGGGCGTCCGCCCTGCGCCGAGCCGTGCGGAGGACGTCGCGGAGGGGAACGAAGAATCGGATAGAAGGCGAGGATTTCGGAACATGAGAAAAAGAGTACTTCGAAAGCATTATACCTGATCAATTCTTTCCAATGAAATGACGTCCGCTTGCGGACTGGAGCGTTTTGGAAACGCAAATCAGAGGCCCCCGACCGGAAAGAGCGGGTGATCCCTTCTTGCATTCTGACGCCGCGGTGGTAGACTGGTTCTTAAAAATTCCGAAGTTCCGCCGAGACCGTCTCGGGAGGATGGATGGCCCCAGCGCGTATTTTGTGCATCGACGACGAGAAGGAAATTATCGATCTGATCCGGCTCATTCTCGGCCGGAAAGGATACGACGTTGCCGGGGCGATTGGCGGCGAGGAAGGGCTGGCCAAAGCCCGTTCCTGGAAACCCGATCTGGTGCTCCTGGACCTGATGATGCCGGATGTGGACGGCTGGGAAGTCTTTCACCGCATTCGCGCGGACGAATCCCTGGCGGGGATTCCGGTGATTGTAGTGACGGCGCGGGCTCAGAGCATCGACCGGGTGCTGGGGCTGCACGTGGCCCGCGTGAACGATTACATTTCCAAACCGTTCACCCCGCAGGATTTAATCGAAAGTGTCGAGCGGGTGCTCGCGAAAAAAACGTCCGGAATCGAGTCCGTACTTTTAATCCGACGGCCGATCTGCAGGGAGTTAAGCGCGCCGGAAACGGCGCGCTTTGATTGAGAATCCATGCCGGAATCAGAACTTACCCGATCGATGCGAAGGATGGCGGCCGTCCGGATTGCTCCGGGAGGCGCCGAGCTGGCCCGCCGCGTCCGCATTTGCCGCGGCGAGGGCGGGAAGTTCCTCGGGCTGATGTTCCGGTCGCGGCTTGCCCGGGATGAGGGCGCCGTCCTGATCTATACGCGGCCTTCCCGGACCATGACGTCCATCCATATGTTCTTTGTTCCGTTTCCGCTGGGTGTCTTCTGGTTGGATTCCCATGGGACGGTGGTCGACCGGGTGCGGGCGCTTCCGTGGCGCCCGTATTATGCTTCTTCGGTTCCGGCATGCTTCGTATTGGAATTGCATCCGGCGGCGCTGGACACGCTGTCCGTCGGAGATCGTGTGGAATTTTATGAAGCGGATCCTCGCGCTTAGTCTGGCGCTGTTTATCGCGCTCTCGCCGGCTTCCGTCGCCCGCGCCCAGACGTCCGGCCCGGTCTACGTCGTGCAGGCGGGTAATTCCTACTGGGGGATCGCGGACGCCTTCAAAGTGACGCTGGACGATCTGCTGGCCGACAACGGCCTCCAGTCCACTCACGTGCTTAATCCGGGTGACCGGCTGATCATCCCCGGGTACGACGGCCTTCAGGGCGTCCTCTCCACCCGGATGGTGGGGTTGGGGGAGACTCTTTCCACGCTGGCGATTCGGTACGGCCTTCCGGAAGATACAGTATTAAGGTTGAACCGCCTGGTCAACCCGGAACGGCTCTACGCGGGTGAGACGCTGATCGTCGTCGACCCGGAAGCGGGAGCGGCGACGCCTGCGCCCCAGGAAAACGGCCAGACCATTTCACTCGCCGCGGGCGCCCCGCTTGCCGCCGAGGCGGCGATCGCGGGAAAAAATCCGTGGGATCTCGCCCTCGCCAACCATCTCCCTTCCCTGGCCGATCAGTTCTCCGGGCAGACGCTGTTGGATCCGGGTGGCGACCAGCCGCTGCGGGCTTATCCGACCCCGCTAAAAAATATCACCTTCTCTTCCCTGCCGCTGGTTCAAGGAACGACCGAGGAAATCACCCTCGACCTGCCGCTTGGGTCCAAGGCGGGAGGAACCCTGGGCGACTGGAATCTGACGCTTCGACCGACGGAAGGCGGGCTCGCGGCGTTGCAGGGGATCTACGTCGAATCCAAACCAAAAACCTATCCCCTGATGTTAACGATGACCCTGCCGGACGGCCGGGTGATTAATTTTCAACAGGATGTGCTTCTCGTAAACGGCGATTACATCACCGAAGCCGGTTCCTTGGCTGTTCCGCCCGAGACGATCGATCCGGCGACCATCAAAACCGAAGGCGACGAAATGCTATCCATCGTCGCCCCCTTCACGGAGGAGCGATATTGGCAGGGGCTGTTTCTGCCTCCCGTCGCGCACGGGATCTCCTCGTATTTCGGGAACTGGCGGTTGTACAACGGGGGAGAGTACGCCACGTTCCATTCCGGCGTGGATTATTATGCGCAGGAAAAGGAACCGATCCGCGCTCCCGCGCCTGGACGGGTGGTCTTTGCGGAGCATCGGGTGATCTGCGGAAATACCACCGTGATCGATCACGGCTGGGGCGTCTATACCCGCTATTGCCACCAGAGCAAAATTGAGGTGCAAGTCGGGGATATGGTCCAGACCGGACAGGTCATCGGGCTGGTCGGGCATACCGGAAGGGCGGACGGCCCGCACCTGCATTGGGAAATCTGGGTGGGCGGAATCCAGGTCAATCCGCTGCAGTGGCTGGCGGAAGTTTTTCCGTAACCCCTCGCCGTTCGCTCCCGATGGTTGTGAAAATGAATGACCGCGCGGCTTGCCGCCCATTCTTCGATTAAGAAAGAGGAATGCGGGGCAAGCCCCGCACTCTTCGAGTAATAAAAAGGAGTGCGAGGCAAGCCCCGCTTTCTACAAAAAGTTCTAAGGAAGAATGCGGGGCAAGCTGCGGGGTATTCCGCATCCCGCGAAAGCGGGAAGAATCCGCCGCGCGGTTTTCGCGGACTGATTCTATTCTGACAGAATCTTCTTTGCGGCTTCCAAGGATTCTTTCGGTACCATTACGGTCACTTTGCTGGCCACCCCCATATACATACCCAGCGTGCTGCTGGTATTCGGGCCGATCAGAACGGCGTCGATCCCCTGGGCCACGAGCTGGCAGCGAACGATATCGGCTTCGGCCCAGGCGTCGAACGTCGCGACTTCCTCGTAGGAAGATTTCATATCATCACTCGGACAAATCCTCTCGGAATGATTGTACACCCCCGTCGGGGAAACGCGCCGAACACCCCTGTGCAGCGAATCTCAAATCCTTCCAATCCAAAATGTAATCGGCCCTCCAAGGATTTCAGGCTGCCGGTGGCTTGATATATTTTTCCAGGTTCGATGACCGTGCATTCAGGCTGGCAGGAATTTCCGCCCCTGCCACCGGGTTCCCGCAGGAAGATAGAAATTGGATGCAGAAAATAATCCAAGCGGCCTCGGGATGGAGACTACGGGTCCTTCGGTGGAATCCATGTACAATTCTTCCCAAGCCACCCGCAAGGCTCATTCGGAATTTCGATGAAAAAATACAAACTTTTCTTCCTCGGTTTTGGCACCATCGGCCGCGCGTTGACGCGTCTGATCATGGAAAAGGATTCGACGATCCGCAAAACGTATGGCGCGGAGTTTCAAACGACGGCGGTTGTCACCCGCAGGCACGGCATCGCACTGGATCCCGGCGGGCTGAATATGGCCGACGTCCTCCGCCTGGCGGAAGACGGCGAGAGGATTGGAAACTTCGTACCCGACCGAGAGCCGCTGGAAGAAAAGTTACGCCTATCGGAGGCGGATATTCTCCTGGAGAATACTCCCACCGACCGCCACTCCGGCGAACCCGCCGTGACGCATATCCGCGCCGCGCTCCACCGCGGAGTGCACGCGGTGACAGCCAATAAGGGCCCGGCCGCGTTCGCTTACCGCGACCTGCGCGATCTGGCCCGTTCGCAGAACCGGCGGTTTCTCTTCGAGGCCGCCGTCATGGACGGGACGCCGGTGTTCGCGCTTTTCCGCGAGGCGCTCCCGGCCGCGCGCTTGAATGGTTTCCGCGCCATCCTGAACTCGACGACGAACTATCTCCTCACCCGGATGGAGCAGGGACTGGATTTCGAGGAAGCGGTGCAGGCGGCTCAGGCGATCGGCATCGCCGAAACCGATCCGATGGCGGACGTGGACGGATGGGACGCCGCACTTAAGACGGCCATCCTCGCAAACGTGCTGATGGAATTTCCCATCCGGCCGGAGGATATCGCCCGCGAAGGGATCGGCGCGCTTGATCCGCGGGCTATCGGCCGCGCGCGCGCGGAAGGCCGAGCGTTCAAACTGATTTGCCGCGCGCAGCGGACTGCGGAAGGGCTTTCGGCGTCGGTGCGGCCGGAACAAATCCCCGCGGACGATCCGCTGGCTTCCATCCGGGGGACGGCGACGATGCTGTGCCTGGATACGGACGTTCTGCCGGAATTGATCATCGGTGGAGGCGCCCCCAGCCCGCAAACAACGGCTTACGGGCTGCTGTCAGACATCCTGAGCATTGTTCGCGCTGACTAATCTTTTTTTCACTATCAATTCGATTGCTACGGTTATTAAAAACCTTACCGCAAAGGCGCCAAGGACACAAAGACATCATAAAAACCTTGGCGTCCTTCGTGTCTTTGCGGTAAAGCTCTGATTTTTACTCAATCCATTTCCGGTATAATCAAAACCCATCCGAAGGAGCCGAATCCTCCGGTGGTAGAAGAATCTGGAGGCCTACATGTATAAGACGATTCGCTGCGGCGAGGTAACCGCCGGAGATATCGGCAAGGAAGTCACCCTGGCGGGCTGGGTCGACCGCTGGCGCGACCACGGCGGCGTGATCTTTCTGGATGTGCGCGACCGCTGGGGGGTTGTCCAGGTGACGGCCAATCCGGCCCTATCGGCCCAGGCGCACCAAACGGCCTCGGAAGCGCGCAACGAATTCGTGATCCAGATCCGCGGCTTCGTCCGGCGCCGGCCCTCCGGGATGGAGAACCCGAACCTCGCCACCGGCGAGGTGGAGGTGGAGGCGCGCGAGGCGGTCATCCTCAACCCCTCGCTCACGCCGCCGTTCAATATCAACGAAGATGCGCCCGTCGACGAGAACGTGCGCCTGAAATACCGGTACCTGGACCTGCGGCGCCAGCGTCTACAGCGCAATCTGATCCTGCGGCACAAGGTCACCAAATTCATGCGTGATTACCTGGACGCGCGCGGGTTCATCGAGGTGGAAACGCCGATCCTGTTTAAAACCACGCCCGAAGGGGCGCGGGATTATCTGGTGCCGTCGCGCGTCCACCCCGGATGCTTCTATGCCCTGCCGCAAAGCCCCCAGCAGCTCAAGCAGTTGCTCATGGTGGCCGGCGTCGAGCGGTACTTTCAGATCGCGCGCTGCTTCCGCGACGAGGACCAGCGCGGCGACCGCCAGCCGGAATTCACCCAACTCGACCTGGAAATGTCGTTCATCCACCGCGACGACGTGCTCGACGTGGTGGAAGGGCTTTTTACCGAGCTGATCCCGGCCGTCGCGCCGTGGAAGAAAATTTTCAAGCAGCCGTTCCCGCGGCTTTCCTGGACGGAGGCGATGGAGCGCTACGGAGTGGACAAACCCGACCTGCGTTTCGGAATGGAACTGCTGGACGCGAGCGCGGTGTTCGCCAAAAGTGAATTCAAAGTTTTCCAGGATGCGCTCGCAAGCGGCGGCGTGATCAAGTGCATCCTCGCGCCCGGCTGCGCGGCTTACAGCCGCAAAGACGTGGACGATCTGACGGCGATCGCCCGCGAGCAGGGGGCGAAGGGTCTCGCGACGGTGGCGTACACCGGCGAGGGAGTGAAAGGATCGGTGGCCAAGTTCGTTTCCGCGGACGAGGCCGAAGCGCTCCGTAAGCTCACCGGCGCGACGCCAGGCGACCTGGTCCTGCTGGTGGCCGATAAAAAGTCGGTGGCCAACGCGACCCTCGGCGCGTTGCGGCTGCTGTTCCGCGACCGGCTGAACCTCGCGGCCAAGGATGCGATCGCCTTTGCCTGGGTATTGGATTTTCCGATGTTCCATTGGAACGAGGAGGAGAAACGCTGGGAAGCGGAACACCATCCGTTTACCATGCCCAAGGAGGCCGACCTTCCAAAAATCGATTCTGATCCGGGTTCGGTCCTCTCCGACGCCTACGATCTAGTGTGCAACGGATTCGAACTCGCCTCGGGGTCGATCCGCATTCACCGGCGCGAGATCCAGCATAAGGTATTTGAGCGGTTGGGGCTGCGTGAGGAGGATATCCAAGGGCGGTTCGGGCACCTGCTGGCGGCGTTCGAATACGGCGCGCCCCCGCACGGGGGAATCGCGCCCGGCATCGACCGTCTGGTGATGGTCCTCGCGGACGAACCCAACATCCGTGAGGTGATCGCCTTCCCGAAAAACCAGCAGGCGATCGATGTCATGGCAGATGCGCCTTCCCCGGCCGAACCGCGCCAGCTCAAGGAGCTGCACATTCGCGTGGCGGACGATTGATCGGAAAAATTTTTCCAATTACCGAGGGCGGGTAATTGCGGCTTGCGCCCGAAGGTGGTATAAGAGCCGGGCCCTACCGTGTTCGTGATGTTGCACCACGATTTTGAGCCAACACTTTGTAAAGGGGAGCCTGTTCTCACGAGGGCGATGCGATAGGCTTCGGCCAAGGCAGACCCCGACGGCCGGTTCCCACCTGCGAAAGCAGGTTCAAAATCCCGCAGCACACGGCATGGCGGGGTTCTTTTAACGAAAAAACCGCTGGATAATTTTCCGGCGATTTTTTTTACAAGATGTTGGATGGTTTTTTGTACGCGGATTACACGGAATAAAACGGATTACAGGAGAATAAAAAAGCCCCGAATAATTCCCGGAAATTATCTCAATTCTGAATGATCAAATAGAAGATCGCGACTCCTCGCCCCTATTAGGCCTCGGAGTGACATAATTCGGGAAATAAAATGGATGTTAAATTTTTGTGTTCTTCGTGCCCTTCGTGGATAGCGGTTTTATCTTCCAATCGGAAAATTAATTCTTGATGTTTCCCTGCAGGCTCCACGCCGTCGTGCGGGTGATTTCCACCGGCGCCAGTTGCGCCGTCCACTCGCGGGAGGAATTGTCGAAGAAGACCGGTCGATTCGTCCGCGTTCGGCCGTACCAGCGGTCTTTGTGTTTTCCTTCCACCAGCACTTCGAGAGTCTGTCCACGGAGCGCGGCGTTCTTCTCGGCGGCGATGCGTTCCTGCAAATCCTCGAGCACCCGGAAGCGGCGCAGCTTCTCCTCCGGCGGCACATCGTCCGGATAATTGCGCGCGGCGTACGTCTCCGGCCGCGGGGAATAGCGAGCCAGATGCACGATGTCGAGCCGCAGTTCGGCCAGCAGGTCGACGGTGCGCTGGTAATGCGCCTCCGTCTCGCCCGGAAAGCCGACGATGACGTCGGTGGCGATCGAAGCCTGCGGGAGGTACGACCGGATTCGTCCGACCAGACGGCGGTAATCTTCCGCGGTGTAGCCGCGTCTCATCCGAGCCAGCACCTCGTCGTCTCCGGATTGGACCGGCACTTCGATGTGCTCGCATAGCTTGGGCAGAGCGGCGGCCGTCTCCAGCAATTCGTCGCTCATCCAGTTGGGATGGGAGGTGAGGAAGCGGATCCGCGCGAGCCCCTCGACGGCGTGCGCCTTCCGCAGGAGCGCGGGCAGGCCGGGCCCGCCCGTATCCTTTCCGTAGCGGTCGACGATCTGTCCGAGCAGCGTCACTTCGCGCGCGCCCGATTCGACCAGCGAGCGAACTTCGGCGAGGATCTCCTCTTCCGGGCGCGAACGCTCGCCTCCCCGGCGGTAGGGGATGATGCAGTAGGTGCAGGCGTGCGAGCAACCCAGCACCACCGGAACCAAAGCCGCGGCCAGCACTCCATTTTCTCCACGGGCGGGGAAGAGCGGAAAAAACGGCATGCCGCGTGCGGTGTCTTGGGAGGACGAATTCTGCAGGGAGTCGATTATTTCCGCCGACGTGCTGGCGCTGCGCCGGGAAACGAGAAAATGGACCAAGGGGCGCGGGTCGGAGGGCGGGGAGAAGACGTCCACGTACGGGAAACGTTTGCGCAGTCCGTTTGGCTCCCGCAAGCCCACCAGGCAACCCATCAGGTTGATCACGAGGTCCGGATTGCGTTCCTTGAGCGGGCGGAGCGAGGTAAGGCGGCCGTAGGCTTTATCCTCCGCGCTCTGACGCACCACGCAGGTGTTGAGCACGATCACGTCGGCGTCTTCGGGTTGCGCGGCGGCCGCATACCCCAGCGCTTCAAGCGTTCCGGCCAGGCGCCGCGAATCCGCCGTGTTCATCTGACAGCCTTCGGTCCAGAGATAGTAATGCATGAATGATTCGCGAAGACCTGACAGGTCTTCAAGACCTGTCAGGTCTTTTCCCTTTCACCTTTTCCATAAACCGGGCCTGGTCGACGATCACGCGCACATGCCGGCCTTCGCCCACTTTTTCTTTCTCGTCAAATACCTCCGCCGAGAAGACGATCCGGCGTCCTTCGATCTCCTCGATCCGCACCCGGGCGGTCACTTTCATCCCGAGCGGAGTGGGCGCCAGATGCCGGACGAAAACCTCCGCGCCGACCGTCGTCTGGCCTTCCGGGAGATGCTTCTGAGCCAGCGTTTGCGCGTTGTGTTCCACCAGCCAAACCATCGAGGGGGTGGATAAAACCGAGGCGGATCCCGTCTCCAGGTGTTTGGCGGTCCGGTCGGGTGTGACGACGATCGATATTTCCTGCGTGAGTCCGGGGATGAGGAGCTGCATGCTGAAACCTATTCCAAGGACGTTTCACCGTGTGGCAGGAAGCAAATCCGATCGATTTGCTCCTGCTGGAAATCCAGGCAACCGGCTTTTCCGTCGCGGGGACGCAATTTTCCGCCCACTTCGTCTCGGCCGACATCGAATATCGGCGGCGGGGCTACAGTATAATCCTTTGCATGTCGGACGAATTGCGCCTGATGCGGGGCGTGCGCCGGCGCCGGTTGCGCTTCACGGCCCGCCTGAAAAAAACCCGCTTGCTTGGATGGATGCTGCTGCTTGCGGCGGTGGTCGTTTTTACGGCGGGCGCGGCTTTTCTGCTCGCTCCGCTCCCGCTACCCGCGCCGGAGCTGACCCTAGGAACCCGCCCCGCGCCAACCAAATTTTATGACCGGACCGGCCGGTTGCTCACCGAAGCGGGCTCGCAGCAAGCCGGGCAAAGCCAATGGTTTTCCCTCGACGGAACATTGGAAGGAAATTGCGTGTTGTCGGCCTTTCTGTCCGCCCGAGGTATTTCTCCCGCGGCCTGGCATCCCGGGGATTCGGTGAACATCCTCCAAGCGCTGGGGGACGCGCTGCTGGGCCGAAACGACCTGGCGGACGAATCCGCCGCTGAGCTTTTTGCGATCGACGGGGTCAAGCCGTCGACGTGGAACCGGGCGCGCCTCTCCGCCGCGCTCGCCGCACGATACGACCGGCAGCAGCTGGCGGAATGGCTGATCAACGTCCGGCTGTATGGCCGCGGCACGGTGGGCGCGGACGACGCCGCGCTGACCTTTTTTCAATCCCACGCCGGGACGCTTTCGGCGGGCGGGTGCGCCGCGCTGGAAGCGCTGGCCGCCGATCCGGCGCGAACGCAATCTCCCGCCGCGTGGAAAAACGCGCGCGACGAGATTTTGATCCGGATGATTAATTACGGTTACATCCAAAAGGACGCCTGGCAGGAGGCATCCGCCGAACCGATGCCGCCCGCCGCCGGCGGGACAGAGCCCTCCGTGTTTACCGGAAATTCTGCCTTCCTGGATTCCTTCCTCTCCCTGGCCGTTTCGCGCCTGGGGGACCGCTATCCGCCGGATGAGTTGCCCCGTTCCGGACTGCGCGTTTTTACCTCGCTCGATTTGGATTTTGAACTGCAGGCGCTGTGCGCCGCGCAAAATCTGATCTCGCAGCCGGCGGAATCCTCCGTGCCCATTCCCACCCTCGATGGCAAACCGTGCGACCTGGCGGCACTGCTCGGGCCGGCGGCGGGCTCCGCCGTTCCGCAGGATCTCGCCCTGGCGGTCATCGACCCGGAGACCGGCGAGGTGCTGGCGTACTTTGATTCGGCGCGCGGCGGAGCGGACTCCGCGCGCGGGGACGCGGGCGATGCGATTCTGCCGTTTGTGTATCTCTCGGCTTTCACCCGCGGGTTCGCGCCCTCATCGATGCTGCTGGATATTCCCGGCGCGCAGACCATGGCCAGCCCGGACGGGAAATATCTTGGACCGATCAGCGCGCGGACGGCGCTTCAACAGCGGAGATTGACGGCGACGGATGGAATGGCCTCCGCCGTGGGCGGCGACCAGATTGCCAGGACCTTCTCGCTGCTTAACCTCGTTGCCACCGGCGGGGCGGGCTTCCGCCTGGAGCAAAGCCTCGGACAAACCGCGGAACTCCTCACCTTGACAAAGGCGTACGCGCTGCTGGCCGGCAGCGGGATGGAAGTGGACGATCCAACCGGCCCGGCCTCGCCTGTGATCCTGCGCGTGGAAAACGGCGAAGGCGACACCATCGGAGATTACGCTCAGCGGCAGACACGGCGGGTCATAGGGTCGGACTTGGCGTACCTGATTCAGGATATCCTCTCCGACGAATCCGGGCGGAAGGACGTGTCCGCGCCGGCGCTGGCCGGATCGCGCAGCGCGGTCGGGGCGATGCTCGCGGAGGATCCGGCCGGGGAAGGTTCCTGGGCATTTGCTTTCACGCCGAAGTTTGTCGTCGGCGTGCGCGGAATGGGCAACCCGACGGAACCGCAATCTTCCTGGACCCTCGCCCAGGCCGCCGCCGGATGGATCCTGCGCTCGCTGCCGGAACAGAGTTGGCCGCAGCCGCCCGGGATCGTGCGCGAGGATATCTGCCTTCCTTCGGGCCTGCTTCCCAGCCGCTATTGCCCGGACACAGCGTCGGAAATATTCCTGGCGGGGACCGAACCGGCTCAGATCGACACGTATTACCAGCCGGTGGCCGTAAACCGCGAAACCGAAAGGTTGGCGACGTTGTGGACGCCGATCGGGCTGGTGGACGAGCAGGTGTTTTTCATCCTAACCGGCGATGCGCGGACGTGGGCGGAACAATCCGGTTTTCCGCTCCCTCCGGAAATTTACGACACGCTGCCGGATTCGTTTCCCTACGAGGACGATTTGCATCTTTCCGCACCGAACGCATTGGATATTCTCCATGGAAAGATTACCCTGCGCGGTACGGCGGCCGTCTCCGGAATGAGCCGCTACGTCCTCCAGGCCGGGTCTGGGCTTTACCCCGAGGAATGGTTCACTCTCGGGTCAGGGGCGGGGCCGGTCTCCGAAGGAGACTTGGCGGAATGGGATACTTCGGGCCTGGAAGGGGTGTGGTCGATCCAGCTGTTGGCGGTTGCCCCGAACGGAAAAATCCTCAGCGTCGCCATACCGGTAACCCTGGATAATACTCCCCCGGTCATTCGGTGGATTCAGCCCGACGGACCAAAGAAGCTTTCGATCACGCCGGGAGAGCAACTGACTCTCCAGGTGGACGTATCCGATAACCTGGGAGTAGGCGCGGTGGAATTTCTTCTGGACGGGGCGAGCCGCACCCGGCTGGAGGTCGGTCCGTTTTCGGTTCATTGGAGCGATTTATCGCCGGGGAGCCATTCGGTGAAAGTATGTGCCGTGGATCTGGCCGGGAATGAAACTTGCACCCTTGAGATGGACGTGGAAGTAGGCTTGAAAACAAGCGGCGAATTGAAATACAATACGCCGGGAGAGGTGAAAATATGACCAGAAAGATCCTAATAGCAGGGGCGGTCATTATCTTTCTAATACTTGCCGCAAGTTGCGGGCCGGTTACCCCGTCGGGCCCAAACCCGGCGACGGCGCGCGCCATGACCCTGTACGCCGTCCTGACGGAAAGCGCGCACAATCTAAATAACCCGTCTCCGACGTTGCCCGCCGCTACCAACACTTCGATCCCCGGAATTCCGACCAGTACGCCCACTTCCGCCGTAACGGCCACTTCGGCAGTAACGCAATTGCCCTCGGTTACCCCAACCTCGTCCCTGTTGCCGACTCCCTGCTATCGCGCGTTCTTCGTCAAGGACGTCACGATCGCCGATTACACCGTGATTAATCCAGGCGCCACATTTGTTAAACCTGGCGTTTGCAAAATTCAGGCAGCTGCGACTGGTCTGCCGATACCAGCCTCGTCTTTTTCTCGGGAACACAAATGGGCGGCCCCTCCTCGCAGAGCCTCGGTCAGGTGGTCGCCGTCGGGGGTCAAATCGACCTCAGCGTCACGCTGGTGGCCCCGACCGACGCCGGCACGTATACCGGCTATTGGATGCTGCGCACTTCGGCGGGCGGCCGGTTTGGGATCGGCGACGCGGGCGATCAATCCTTCTGGGTACTCATCACAGTCAAGAACGGGACAACCACCCCGACCATAACCAACACGGTTGGATCTCCGACGATCACCAGAACCCCCAGCGGCACGCCGTCTCCCACGGCGATCCCGACTGCGACCGGCACCCGGACTCCTTCGGTTACGCCCACGCCCAATCTCACCCAGACTTGCACGGCGGTTTATCCGCCCCCAAGCGGTTGTTAGTGTTGGTCGATCGGCCGGAATGAATTTGATTTTATCGGGACGCGCCGAAAGGTCGTCCCGATTTTTTTTTATTACCACCATGCGGAGTTCAGGCGGACAAAAATGTCCGCGCCGGGCCCCAAAGCCCTTCCGGGGCAATATCGTCCGGAGGTTGCTGCCCACGAGAGTGGGCATCGTATCCAGGCGCCGCGATTTATCGCGGCGCGGCGGTGAGGGGTCGACGATCCTCGCCCTGGGAATGCGCGCGGACATGAATGTCCGCGCCGGGACCCAAAGCCCCTCCGGGGCAATATCGTCCGGAGGTTGCTGCCCATGAGAGTGGGCATCGTATCCAGGCGCCGCGATTTATCGCGGCGCGGCGGTCGGGGTCGACGATCCTCGCCCTGGGAATGCGCGCGGACATGAATGTCCGCGTTGGGATACAAAACCCCTTTGGGGCTCAAGAGCAAAGAATGGCCTTTGTCTACGATAGCCTACCTTCAGTTAATGAACTTGGGGAGCTATCGTATGCCGGTGGCGTAGCAGTCGGACTATAATTCGACGCCAAGGAAAGGACAGTCGAAAGCATGTTTTCCCGCTCGCGCCGCCCCGAAGCCCTGCGCTGGACGCGGACATCCTATTTTCTGCTCAGCGCCTTCCTGGCGGTGATCGCGTTGATCATCGTCGTCTGGTGGCCGTTGGCGAAGGATTATCTTGTCCAGGTCAATCCCGCCTATCCGATCTGGTCCCAGGTCGATTGGCTGCTCATCGGCATTTTCCTGGCGATGTCGATCCTGATCATGCTGGGGGCAGATCTGCGCACCGACGCCTGGATCGTCCTGGTGGCGACGGTGGGCGGTCTGACGATCGAAGCCTGGGGGACGCAAACCTTGCTCTGGACTTATTACACCAGCGAACGGCCGCCGCTGTGGATCGTCCCGGCCTGGCCGATCGCCACCCTGGCCATCGACCGCATCACCCGCCTGTTGATCAGGCTCCTTCGGCGGGTGCCGGACGTCTGGTGGGGGCGTTTCTACTGGCCCCTGTTTGGCGGTTTTTATTTGTTGATGATATATTTCACGCGGCTGACGCTGAACAAACCGTTCACCGTGGCGGCGCTGCTGCTGTGCGCGCTCGTCATCCTTTCGCCCGGCCCGAAGCGCACGGCGCTGCTGATTTTCGTCGCCGGCTCGGGGCTGGGGTATTTTCTCGAATTGTGGGGGACTACGCGCGAGTGCTGGACCTACTACACCCGCGAGACGCCGCCGCTCTTCGCGGTCCTCGCCCATGGCATGGCGGCGCTTGCGTTTGCGCGCGCGGGAACGCTCGTCTATGAGTTTTAATCACGCGCGGGAGAGCCCGTTGGACGCGTAGAGCACAAAGACAAACCATCTTTGAAGGGGGAGACAATGAATCGATCCGAGAGGAATCTGGTTGAGCCGATTTATTATGTCACCGCTGCCGTCGGCGGGTGGAAGCACCTGTTTACTAATGAAGCCTGTGCGCGAACGGTTTTCGATTCGCTGGAGTATCTGAGCCGGACCGGGAAGCTCGCGCTCTTCGCCTTCGCTCTGCTCCCTTCGCACCTGTGCCTGCTGTGCCGCCCGCTGCGCGGCGAGATCCGCCGCCTGGTGGAGGGGTTCGCCGACTTTACTGCGGCGCGCATGGTATCGGCGCTTCGCAGACGCGGGCGAGTGCCGCTGATGCATTATCTGCATGCCAAATCCGGCGAAGGCAACCCCGGCTCTCCCATCTGGGGCGATTTGCGAATCCAGGAAATTAATGACCGCGGGAAACTCCGCTCCCTGCTCGACTATATCCACCACAAGCCCGTCTCGCCCGAATGGAAACTGGCCGACACGCGCAGCGAGTATCTCTATTCCAGCGCTTGTTTCTATGAGCTCGGGAGGGAACCGATCATACCGGTCGTGGATATTCGCCGTGAATTGGAAGGATAATTCACCTTTCTATGCATTACCAATTCCTCGTCGCCGCATAAGCGGCTCCTCGGAATGACAGACTGCATATGTCATTCCGACCCCGAGCCGTAGGCGAGGGGGAGGAATCGGTATCGCAGAATCCCGGATACAATCGCAGTGATGATAACCATCGCAAGCCCATTCCTAATATTACAGCTTGACCCGTTTTCCGGCACGTGGAATGTTGCGCCGGTGGGGGAGGATGCGACGGCGCTGTGCGGCGCACGGATCGGGGTTGATTTCCGCGCCGGGAGAAAACGGGCTCAATGTTTGGTTCAGGATTTCAGAGGCGGACAAACAACGGCCATAAAGAAGGATCGGATGCTCGGCCGCTTCCGGGTTCTGGGGGTTGCAGCCGGCTTGGGCTACGGGTTGGCCGCCCATGCCGAATGGCGCGTGTCACTCGAGAAGCCATTTTTAATCTGGCGGATCCTCCTCAAGAATCTGAATTCCTCCCCATGGCAAATTGATTCCATCGATCTGTGCCGGGCGGGGCGCCGGTTCGGGGAGAAGGGCGGCGTGGAGCTTCCGATCCCGCCCGCCGATCGCGCCATGTTCGTCAACGGCTGGCAATCGTGGAGTTTCGCCGGCGGGTTAACGAGCGCCGACCGGCAGCCGGGCCCGATGTTGGGGCCGCTGGACGTTCCGATGCACGCCGGCACCAGCCTCAGTTCCACGGGGCGGCCGGGGCATTTCGTCTCGGACATGTTCACCTCGATCGGGCGGCCCACGGGAAGCGATTGTCTGGTGGCCGGTTTTCTTTCTCAGATTGAACAATTCGGCGCGGTGGAGACCTGGCTGCAGGACGATGTGCTCTCGCTGCGGATGCGGGCGGACGGTGACGGAGTCCGCCTCGACGGCGGACAGTCCCTCGCCACCGATTGGGCCTACCTTGCGCTCGGATCCCAGGCGTCGGCCACGGATTATCTCGATGCGGCCGCGAAGAGTAACGGTGCAAGGGCCGCCCGCGCCGCCCCGGAAGGCTGGTGCTCCTGGTATTACTACCATACGGCCATCCGCCAGGAGGATCTGGAGAAAAATACCGACGCCGCGCGCGCGCTGCAAGCGCGCCTGCCGCTGCGGATGATCCAGCTCGACGACGGGTATGCGGCCGACGTCGGCGATTGGTTCGACCGCAGCCCGAAATTTCCGTCGTCCATGCGGGAAATTTCCGACCGGATCCGCGCCTCCGGTTTTACGCCCGGCGTGTGGCTCTCGCCGTTCATCGTCCGTCCGGGGTCGCGCATGCAGCGCGAACATTCGCGGTGGCTGGCCGGAGGCGTGCAAGGGGTCATGTCGAACGTCAAAATCACCTGGCTGCGCGATACGCTCACCCTCGATGTAACCCGGCCGGAGGTGGCGGACTATCTCCGGCGGCTGATCCGGACGGCGGTGAAGGAATGGAAGTTCCCGTTATTAAAACTGGACTACTTGTATCTTCCGGCGGCGCGACACGTGCGGTTTTTCGATCCGACCGTCACCCGCGCCCAGGCGCTTCGCAGGACGCTTGAGCTCATCCGCCGGGAAGCGGGCGAGAAAACCTATCTGCTTGGATGCGGCTGCCCGCTCGGTTCGGGAATTGGAATCTTCGACGGGATGCGCATCGGGCCGGATGTCGATTCGATCTGGAAGCCGCATGTTTTCGGGCACGCGTGGGCGGCGCGCGGCGATCCGACCGTCCCGGCCGCCTCGAACGCGGCGCGCAACATGCTCACCCGGGGGCCGCTGCACCGGCGCTGGTGGTGGAACGATCCGGATTGCCTGCTGGCGCGCGATGAGGAGACGCGCCTTTCGGCTGAGGAGCGGCGGACGCTCGCCGCAGCGATCGCGTTATCGGGCGGGATGGTGCTGCTTTCGGATGATTTATCCGCGCTCTCGCCGGAATCCCTGCGCCTCGCCCAATCTCTCTTTCCGCCGCTTTATCGCGCCGCGATTCTCCCCGCCTGGCGCGGCGGCTCGCCGCCCAGGCTGGCGATCCTGCCCATGCACGGACCGCAGGGCGCTTGGAGGGTGATCGGCTTTTTTAATTGGTCGGATCATCCGCTGCGCGACTCGATCGATTTGCGCCAATACTTTCCCGTTCCGGATGAAGCCATCGCGCTCTCCTTCTGGGATGGGCGGTTGATGGAAATCCAGGCGGGAATTTTTACCCCGCCGCCTATTCCGGCGCACGGTTCCATCCTGCTGGCGCTGCGTTCATGGGAAGACAGGGCGCAATATATTGGATCGGACCTGCATTTCAGCCAGGGCGCGGAGGTGGTGGAATGGAAAGCGACGCGGAACGCGTTGCGCGTCGGGCTGCGCCTCGGCCGCGAGGCGGAGGGAAATATCTGGCTGGCGCTTCCCGGTCGGCCGGTAAACGCTGCGCTTGACGGTGCGCCGATCCGCCCCGAATTTGTATTAAAAAATATTTGGAGGTTTCCGGCGCGGTTTATGGGCGAAGGATTGTTGATAGTCCGCTGGCGGTAGCTTTGGGAAGGATTACCATGGCCTGGGCAGAGGCGTCGAATTGGTCGTCGGGTCTTGTCGGAGGTAATGCGGGCAGGGAATTCTAGCTCCCGCTTCGGAATTGCTTTCCGCGAGAGTTCATCCCTCGCGATTATTGGTAATGAAACGCTTCAAGGAAATCTTTATAGACGTTTTCCAGATGGGAAATTTGATCGGCTCGGAAAAATTCCTTGTAATAGTATGGCGCACCCCGGTATTTGGAAATATGTTTGCCGTGCCATTCCGTCCGTTTGTCGTATTCGGAGAAGGTCTTCATTTTCCGGGTCGTTTTTTCGACCAATTTTATTCGGTAGCGATCGGTGAGGACTTTTCTTGCCGCGGGGGGAATTTTCACATGGAAGAAATTTTCAATTCCCCGAAAAATCACTTCAAAATCAAAAACAAAATCTTCGTACCGCAGCAGCAACACATTCGGATCGTCTTTGATCGCCAGCACGTCCCAAATTCCGTTCTTTTCAAATTCGGAGATTTGTTGATCCACCACTTCATCGGTGGGTGCCAATTCATACCGCAGTATGGAAGAGGCGATACAGTCCAGGGGATGGCGGTAGGTAACCACGACGGGAACGTCGGGATCCGCGGGTTGAAAAGCATGTCGCTTTTCAATATATCTATCGGGAAAAGAATCCTTTAAAATGTTAAAACCAGCGTGCTGCCGCTTCTCGGTGGACCGAACTGAATGATGTAGTTCTTCATCCATCGATTGATTCGTTGCCGGAAATTATTGAAGATCGTCATTAGTACTGTCGAATGAATGGATTTCCTGGAAGCTGCCAGCGAAGAGTGTACCACGCTTCATGATTTCATTAATCCTTGCCCAACCAAAGCACCCCCTCAGGACCGTTGCGAATTGATGCGGTGTTGCGGCACCGGTTAGGAAGCGGTTGTTGGTGTGGGTGTGGCCGGGAGGGTCGTATCGGTCGGTTCCTCAGTTGCAGTGAGAGTGCTCACGGGAATGGATGTCGGTGTAGGCGTATTGGTTGGCGCGGCCACGATCGCCGTCGGAGTTGATGTCATGGCAGCCGCGCCGAGGGAGGCCGTTGCCGTCGGAGTTGGCGTGATGGTCGCCGTACTGTCGGAAACGACGATCTGCACATACACTGCCTCCCCAAAGAAGGTTCCCTCGTCATTCTGCAACCTCCAGTACCCGATGTAGGTTCCGGCCGTCTCGGGAGCCGTCATATTCACCGAGACGTTAACCTCTCCGCCGGCGCTCACCGCATTCGACAGCGCGGTGGCGGAACCGCCCATCGCGTCGCCGCTGACAGAGGCGATCGCATAGGAGGCCGTCCAATCGCAGGTGCCGGTGTTCTGGAAACTCCACGTTTTGGTAAACGAGTCGTCCGGCGCGACAACCGTACCATCGGGGATGGTTACATCGCTGACATAGGCCGAATCATCGCAGGGGTAACTATTCGCGACTACCGGAAAGGTAGCGATGGCAAACGGCGTGTCGCTTGGCGTGTCCGATGGCATCATTTGCGGAGGGGGACTCGAAGTGAAGAGCAGGGACGGCGTGTACGTAGCCGCGGCGGCCTGGGCGGCATCGATGGTCATTGCCGCGATCGTATAACCGGCCGCCGGGTTGCCCGCCGGAGCGCCGGGATTGCAGCCGCCGAGAAAAAGCATCAGCAGGATCACGGCAAGCACAAGCGAAAGAGGTTTCGCCATGAAATTTCCTCCCGTTCCACCCCGCTCGGAACGATTGCTCTATGCGGTCAATGTACGGGAGGCGTATTGAGAACCCGTATAAAAGTTGTAGGGGATTTATGAAGAACGGGCGTCGCCGTAATACCGTATAAATTGTCGAGAATCACGAACAGAAAGAAGAAGCTGCGCTTGGCGAGCCGGGACATTCCCAGTGCGGTTTATGAAAACGGGGGCCTGGTAATCGCAAGGAAGAGAACCTAACAGGCTGCTGAAAAAGGATGAATTTGTCATTGCGAGCCACCCCAATTGGGGCGGGCGAAGCAATCCGGTCTTTCTTCAGCGAAAAACGAGATTGACCCGGCCCGCCCGGTGGGCTTGCCGGGACGGGCTTCGCTCCCTTTGGTCGCTCGCAAAGACATCTTTCCTTTTTTTCAACTCTCTGCTAAGGGTCTTCATGATTAAAATCCCGTCGGCTCATGAGGCATCCCCGCCCTTAGGGCAATCCTATTCTCCGCCCGCGCCAATCGCCCACCTCCGCGGGCGATCGGACGCACCCAGACGGGATTTACAGACCCTCGTTGAGAGAATATGGCGCCGTCCGTGTCGCCAGAAATAAAAAACCAGCGCCGACTAAGACGCAAGTGTCTCTGTCGAAGTATCCGGGAGTGCCGTATCGGTAGGCGTCTCGGTGGAAGTGGGCGTATTGATGGAGGGTAGGGTCGGCGTGCTGGTGGGAGAGGACGCGATCCCGGTGGCGGTCGGAGTCGGCGTGCTGGTTCGGGAGGCCACGGTTCCCGTCTTTGTCGGAGTGGGCGTGATGGTGCCGGTGCCGCCGGAAACAACAATTTTCACAAAAACCGATTCTCCGAAGAACGTCCCCGCGGCATTCTGAATTCTCCAATAGCCGGTGTAGGTTCCGGCCGTCGTGGGCGCCCACATTCCCACGGAGATATTCACGGCGTCGCCCGCATTGACGGACGCAGATAGCCTGGTTGTGGAACCGTCCATCGCGCTGCCGCTGAGAAACGCGAGTGCGTAGGCCGTCGACCAATCACAGGTGCCGGTGTTTTGGATGCTCCAGGTCTTGATGAAGGATGCTCCCGGAGCGATGACCGTTCCATCCGGAATGGTTATGTCGCTGACGTAAGCCGAGTTATCGCAGGTCGAGACGTAGGTTGCCGCCGGGCGGGTGACGCCGGAGGTCGGAATGCCGGTTCGGGTAACGGTTGGGCTTATCTGCGGCAACGCGCTAAACGTGGGCATCGAAGACGGGGCGGAGACAACCGCCGCCGTCTGGGCCGCGAAGACGGTTTGCGCCGCAGCCGTAAACGATGCCGCCGATCCGCCCGCCGGAGCGGCCGAGCCGCAGCCGCTGAGCATAATAGCGAGGAGAATAGGGAATAGGCCAAGGCAGTAGCGTTTCATCTTCATCTCTCCGTCCATTCCGGTCTTTCCCAGAACAATTCTACCATGCGGACAATTCGAAGAAGTTTTATTGATAATCTGGAACCTATTAAAATCATCATTCGTCCGGAGCTAATCCTGCGCTTCACTCGGGACGGCCCGCCCCCGGCCCGCACGACAGAGCCGGGGCGGGCCGAGCTCTCAACAACTCCCGCCGGAAAAAAGTTGCATGGAAAAGCTGTGGATTGGGCGATGCCGGAAAGCCAAATCACCAGGGGAGTTTTCCGGCCGGCCTGAGGTAACTGTGCTCGCGCGGAAACCAATCCTCCCGGAAAATATTTATCGGTGCATTTGGAAATTGCCGGTGCGGTTTGTGAAAGAGGGGAGCTTGGCAATCATCTGGAAGAGACCCTAAGTTTTTTCAAGGCCCTTAGCAGGGTGTTGAGAAAAGGAAAAAAGGTGGTCGAGTAGCGGTTTTTACGTATCGAGACCACCGAAAAATGGCGGGGTCTCGATACGCCCGCAGAAAACGCGGGCTACCCCGGCCCGCCCGGTGGGCTTGCCGGCGCGGGCTCGACCGGCTTTTTCAACGACCTGTTAGAGTCTTGAGATTTAAAAACCCACCGGCCCCTGAAGCATCGCCACCAACAGCTTGACCGCATTCTCCACGTCCGAGAGGTCGACCATCTCCGAGGGCGAATGGACGTAGCGGCATGGGATCGAAAGGCATCCGGCCGGAACCCCGCAGCGTGATATCTGTATCGCCGTGGCGTCGGTTGTCCCGCCTTCCAAAACTTCCAATTGATATGGGAGGCGACCCGCCGTTGCCGCCGCAGTCATCCATTCGACCACGCGCGGATCGGAAATCATGCCGCCGTCGCGGACCTTCACCGCCGGACCCTTGCCCAACGCGACGGCCATCGGGGCGCAGCGCGGTGTGTCGCCGGTGAGCGTGACGTCGACCGATACACCGATGTCCGGATCCATTCCGTAGGCCGTGGTTTGCGCGCCGCGCAGGCCGATTTCCTCCTGGACGGTGAAGGCGAATTGCACCTCGTGCGGCGTGCGTTTCAGCCGACGCATCGTCTCAATCAGGACCGCTACGCCGATCCGGTCGTCCATGGATTTAGCCACCAGCCGCGGACCGGCTTCGACCATCGGGCGGTCGAACACCGCCAGGTCGCCCACGCGCACCGGGCAGGATTCCCGGCCAGCGGCTCCCAGGTCGATATACATCCGGTCGAGCGTTGGAATGGTCTTGTCTCCTTCGCGCGGCTCCCATCCGACCACGCCGGTCCTGCCCGAGGCGAAGCGCACCCGGCTGCCGGGGCAGTAGATCGGAAAGACGCCGCCGACGGGGGCGACGCGCGCGAATCCCTCCCGATCGACGTGCGATACGATCAAGCCGATCTCGTCGATGTGGGCCGCCAGCAGAATCCGACGGCCGGTCTTGGCTTTGGCTTTCATCACCCCGATTAGATTCCCCAGTCGGTCTTCGGTGATGTAATCGCACTGGCCCTTGATTTCGGACCGCACGATCTGCCGCAGTTCGGTTTCTCTTCCCGAAGGCCCGTAGGCCTCCACCAGTTTGCGAATTAACGGCTTCACGTTTGCCCTCCGCGATGCGGCCGGATGGAAACCTCCGGCCAATGTATGCCTCGCTATTGGATCGACCAGATCGTCACAGTTTCGTAGTCGGCGGTGGCCAGCAGGTGGCCGTCGGGGGAGAAGGCCATTTGTTCGACCAGGGATGGAAACTCCCCGACGGAATTCCACGTGGCGCTGTACCGGAACCGCAGGTATGAATCATGGGAGCCGCCGCCCGTCGCCAGCAGGCCTCCGTCCGGAGAGAACGCCACCGCGTAGGCGATATCTCCGAGAGTCTTCAGCATTTTTCCGTCGGGCGTATGCCAGATCGCCACGCCGCCCTTGGTGCAGCCGTCGGCATCGCTGCTCGTGCAGTAGATCGACGCCAACAGCTCGCCGTTCGGGGAAAGCGAGATGCTGTTGGCCTGCGGTTTGAACGCAAAATGGAGCAGCAGCGTTCCGTCGCTCATGCTCCACGCGCGGATCGATCCGTCGGTGCCGCTGCTGTAGAGGATGGATCCGTCCGGCGAAAACGCCAAGGCCAGCACGTTTTGACCTTTGATCGGAATCGACCGGACCATTTCCCAGGTGGAAGTGTCGTAGACCCAGATGATGCCGTTCTGGGAAGCGTCGATCCCGCCGAGCGCCAGCCGTGTGCCGTCCGGGGAAAAGACGACGGATTCGGCGGTGCCGTCCCCGAGCAGACTGGCAAGCTGCGTCTTGGACGCGACCTCGATCACATAGCCGCGCATCGTGTTGGTGGGATTGTCGAACACGTACGCGACCCGCTTTCCGTCCGGAGAGAAGACCGCGTCCCAAACCGTCGCGGACGCCGAGGCGAGGTCAACCTTCTGGTTTTGATCCGGCCACCACAGGGTGACCAGGTAATTTCCGCGCGAGGGGTCGCCGGAGGCAATCAGCAGCCAGGTGTCGTCGGGGGAGAAGGCCAGCGAGCGCACGTCCGGATGTTGGAGCTGATTGATCCGGGTCAGGCGTCCGGCGTTTCCGGAATGGATGGAGGACCGCGGCGTGGAGGTGCCGGTGGGGAGCGGCGCGGGCGTGGCGGTGTTCGTGGGGAGCGGCGTGGCCGCAATGGTGGCGGTGGATTCCGCCGTGGGCGAATACGTCGGAAGCAAGGACGTCTCCGTTGCGGGAAGCGGGGTGGAACGCGGCGCGCAGGCGGCCAGGAATAGGATCAGGCAACAGGCAAAGCGTTTCATATCGGTTTTATCCTTGGAAAAATCCTCGCAGGCGCCGGATCATCCTTCCCGGAGCCCCGCCTTCGCCAAATGATCCAGGGCGGCCCGCACCAGTGCCACCAATCCGCGCCAATCCTCCGCGCGCGCGATCGACACGGGCGCGTGCGGGCTGCGGATCGGGACCGAGACCGAAACACTCGGGATCCCCTTGCGCGTCCGGTGGATCGCTCCGGCGTCGGTTCCGCCGCTGCCCGGCTGTCGGAATTGGCGGACGATGCCTTTCGTTTCGGCCGCCCCGTCCAAAATCCGGACGAGGCGCGGATCGGAAACCGTGGCGCGGTCGGCGATGTAAATGGCGGGTCCGCCGCCGAGCTTGGCATTGAAGGCGGTATTCTCGCTTCCATCCCACATCGGCATGTCGAGCGCGGGCGTGGCGTCGAGCACGATCGCAAGATCCGGATCGAGCGCGTAAGCGGCCACCTGCGCCCCGCGCGCGCCGATTTCCTCCTGGGAGGTAAAAGCCGCCCACAGCTCGATCCCCGGCGGCGGGTCGAGCGCAATCTCGATCAGGGCGGCCACGCCCAGACGGTCGTCCAGCGCCTTGCCGTAGAGCACGCCGCGCTCGAAGCGGAACGGCGTGGCGAAGGCTGCGCGGTCGCCCGGCTTCAATTGCGCCAGCGCGGAATCCTTGTCCGTGGCGCCGATATCGATGGCGAGCGCGTCGGATTTGAGCGGGTGCTCGGCTTCCTCTTTCTCCACCAGGTGAACCGGCTTCACCCCGATCACGCCGGGAACGCGGTCTTTTCCGATCCACATCGCCTTCCCCGGCAGCGTTTGTTCATTGATCCCGCCGACGACGCCGAATTTCCATAATCCATCGCTCCCGGGAAGCATCAGGATCAACCCCACCTCATCCATGTGGGCGGCGAGCATCACCCGCAGGGAGGCTTTCCCGCGCGTGCGGCAGCGCACGAGCAGATTGCCCAGCGCGTCGATCCGCGTTTCCGCCGCGGCTCCCTTGAGACTTTCGAGGATGATTTCCCGGATCGCGGATTCATCGCCCGACACGCCGACCGCTTCGCTAAGCCGCTGGATCCGGGCGATCGCCCCGTCCCGCGGACGGGGCGGCGCGCGGCGCTTGGGTTTCACGGGCCGGGCGATTATTTTTTTGGGCGCGGGTTTTCTTCTTCTGGTTGCGGCCATCCGCTTACTCCCAACGGAGTTTGGATAGGAATCCGTCATCGAGCGCGCCGATCCCTTCCGCGAGCAATCGGCCGGCGGCGCGGATATCGGCGAGCGCCACCACTTCCACCGCCGTGTGCATCGAGCGCAGCGGGATGCCGACAACACCGGTGGGGATTCCCTCCTCCGCCACCTGCATCGCGAAGGCGTCCGTTCCGGAATGGGCCGGCATGACCTCGAGGGCGTATTTGATTCCCGCTTTGGCGGCGGCCCGGATCATCCACCGGTGCACCCCGGGATGGACGTTTGGCCCGAGGCCGATCGTCGGACCCTCCCCCAGCGCGAATGTTTTATGCTCCGGAAGGCCGGGCGCGGCGCCGAAGGTGACGTCGACAGCGACCGCGAGATCCGGGTGCAGCGCAAAGGACGAGGTGGCCGCCCCGCCGAGGGTTTCTTCCTCCTGAACGGTGGCCGCAGCGATCACGTCCCAGCGGTGAGGCCGGGTGGAAAGCTCCTCGAGACACACCGTCAGCGCGGCCACCCCGGCGCGGTCGTCAAGCGATCTGCCGGCGATCCGGCCGCCGGCCAGGTCCATCGGAGGCTGGGAGAAGGAGGCCGTGTCCCCGGTGCGAATCAACCGCGCGGCTTCCGCCTCGGGCAGGCCGGTGTCCAGCCAGAGATCGCGCAGGCGCGGAATTTCGGCTTTGCGGTCGGGCGGCAGCAGGGCGGTTGGAGGAAACACGATGGTGCCCGCCACATCCTCGCGGCCGTGAACGACGACCGCCTGGCCGGGCAGAATGCGCGCGTCCAGGCCGCCGATCTCCGTGATCCGGCAAAATCCGCCGGAGACGAGCGTGACCATCAACCCGACCATATCCATATGGGCCGTCAGCAGGATCTTCGGGCGGGCGTTCCGGCCCGTGCCGGATTGCAGCGCGTGCAGACTGCCCAGGCGGGAAACTGTTTGCTCCGGAGCATACGGCCTCCAGGCCGCGGCCACCACCTCCCGCACGGGCGTCTCGAAGGCCGAAAGGCCGGGCGCGCGGAGAAGGTCCTTCACATGGTCGGAGAGAGCCTTGTCGTTCATGATGCCGTTGATGATAGCAGAGGGTTACAGAGATAGCAAATTGATTTCGATTGGGAATCAACAGGTGGGAAGTAAAAAATTGCCGTCATTCGTGTTGAAGATAAATGACGGACGAATCTCAAATATGATGAATTATTTTCTTGCTGCGGCGGCAATTATTCTACTTGTATCGTTTAATGATGCGCCTAGCGCAAACAAAGCATTAAACATCATGTCAGTCGAAACATGAGGATCGCACGCTTCGAGTTTTGCTATCCGAGATTGGCTTGTCTTCATACGCTCAGCCAATTCCTCCTGAGGAATTCGTTTCGTTCTTCGTCTTTCTCGAACGGCTTTGCACAATGCCAAACGCAGTTCCACCAATTGCTCTTCCTGTGATGTCAGCCCAAGGAATTCTGAAGACGTACCGACTTTCCAGCCTCGGGCTTCCAGGCGGCGCCGCAATGCACTATTCATCTACCTTCTCCGAACCGACACTTTCAGGGAATTTTATTTTTCCGGTATCGAGCTAACCGCTTTGTGCATACCTCGATGATTCCTAAAGGTATACGGTTGGTCTTTTTATCAAAAACATCCAGTATCACAATCGCCTCAGAATCGATGTGATACACGATTCGCCATGAATGTTGTGTATCCGGGATTCGAAGTTCATGGCAGTTTTTTACGATTTCTTGCAACGGCCGGGAATGGGGAAGACGAAGAGCCTCCCCATTTTGAAGCAATCCAAGCAAGAAACCCGCTTCTATTCTTGCCTCTTTGGAAAATGGCGGAGTCCGAATTTCTCCAAACAACCATACGATGTTCTTTCTCTTCATTGGTGCTCGATGAGTGAAGTGAAAAACGTGATGGTCGAGCAGAGGCGACAGCGAGGATTATGTCATATATGACATATCTTGTCAAGCTCGGTTTTTTTCTTAACCTTGGAACATATTAAATATTAGGGAAAAAGCAAAATGCTATGCTATACTCCCTGCGCTTAGCCGGGGGAAAAACTTTCTCGGGAGGACGGATGGCAAAATATCGAATTGCCTGGATGCCGGGCGACGGCATCGGGCAGGACGTCATGGAAGCGGCCCGAATCGTGCTGGATAAAACCGGCCTGGACGCCGAGTATCCGCCGGCCGACATCGGCTGGGAATTCTGGCGTTCGGAGGGAGACGCCCTGCCGCAGCGCACGATCGACCTGCTGCAAACGTGCCGCTGCGCCTTGTTCGGCGCCATCACCTCCAAGCCCAAGGAAGAAGCGGCCGCCGAGTTGAACCCGGACCTGCGCGGAAAGGGACTCTCCTACCGCAGTCCGATTGTCCGCCTGCGCCAGCTGTTCGAACTGTACATCAACCTGCGCCCGTGCAAGGCGTATCCCGGCAATCCGCTCAATTACCGCGAGGGGATCGATCTGGTGGTGTTCCGCGAGAATACCGAGGATCTCTACGCCGGGGTGGAATTCCATCCGCTTCCGGCGGACGTGCGCGCGGCGCTGGAAGCCCACAGCCCGGCGATGGAGGCTTTTCGCTCGTCCCCCTCGGAGGATATCGCCCTCTCATGCCGGATCCTCACCCGGCGCGGATGCCGGCGGATTGTCCGCGCGGCGTTTGAATACGCGCGCGACCGCGGCTATCCGAGCGTGACGCTGGTGGAAAAGCCGAACGTGGTGCGCGAAACCTCCGGCCTGATTACACGCGAGGCGCGCAAGATCGCGGCGGAGTTCCCCGGTCTCCCGCTGTGGGAAGCCAACGTCGACGCGATGACCATGTGGCTACTCAAGAATCCGAAAGAGTACGGGGTGCTGGTGACAACCAATCTATTCGGCGACATCATCTCCGATCTGGCCGCGCAACTGGTGGGCGGGCTGGGCTTCGCCTCGAGCGGAAATATCGGCGACGGGTTCGCGGTCTTCGAGCCGACCCACGGATCGGCGCCAAAGTACGCCGGGCAGTATAAGGTCAACCCAATCGCCACTTTCCTGGCGGTGAAGCTGATGCTCGCTTGGCTGGGGGAGGCGGACAAAGCGGAAGCCCTCGAACAAGCCGTGGCCGGCGTGATTGCCGACGGAAAAGTGCGCACGTACGACATGGGCGGAAGCAGCACTACGCTGGATGTGGCCAAGGCGGTGGCGGAAAGGCTGTAATCCTTCCGAAGTATGTCATCCCGAGCGCTGCCGAAAGGCAGAGCGCCGGTCCCGAGCATTGCGAGGGAAGGGATCGGTATCGCTTCGCAAGGAACATGCTTTTAGCAGTCCGTGGTTTCCAATTAACCTGCCAATTCCTCGGCCGCCAAG
Organism: uncultured Chloroflexia bacterium; assembly: GCA_963780865.1. Classification (GTDB taxonomy): domain Bacteria; phylum Chloroflexota; class Anaerolineae; order Anaerolineales; family RBG-16-64-43; genus FEN-1073. The sequence continues at coordinate 160,832 of CAWADT010000026.1, forward strand.
GCGGCCTCGGAATGACATACTGAGCATTTCATTCCGAAGGGCCGTTGGCCCTGAGGAATCGGTACCGTTTCACAAGGGGCATACTTCAAGCAACCCGCGATTCTTAATCAACCTGTCGATTCCTCGGCCTTCGAGGCGGCTTCGGAATGCCACACCGCGACGGGTATTCCGATTTAATGGTTTAATTTCAAATAGCGGCGAATCCTGACTTCTCTAGTGGGAGGAAACGTGGCCATACAAGTCCTGCGTGATCCGGAAGGGGCTGAAGTAAAACACCTGCTGGCAGCTTATCCGCTGATTGGAAAAAAGGTCCTCGAAATCGGTTGCGGCAATGGTTGCCTCACCGGACAGTATGCCGCCGAGCCCAGACGGATCTTCGGGATCGATCCAAACTTGGCCGAGCTCCGCAAGGCCGACGGCGCCCGCACCGCTGCGCCGCACGTCGTTTCTTTTTCACAGGCCATCGGGGAAGCGTTGCCCTATACCGCCCGGGTCTTCGACGTCGTCCTATTTTCCTCGTCGTTTTGATGAATTCCTCACGGGGGCATGGTTCATGCCCTGCGGGAAGCCTGGCGCGTTCTGGTTCCGCGCGGGATTCTGAATCGACCTGCGTCCGATAAATATCAATGGTCCGCTGGACATTGTCACCTCCACGCGCTGCGATTTCGCCGGTTTGGTGGATATGGGTTTGAATATCGCCGATGATATCGCGGCGGACAACGCCATCCGCGGGATCCTGCGCGACGGAATCTTCAAAGAAATCGGAGCGGATTATTTTGATTTCGCGTATTACTGGAACTCCGTGGCGGAAATGAAAGCGGATATGGACGACCGGTGGCAGGACGATGTCGTGCTCACGGATGGCATCTTACAAAGGGCTCATTTCCTGTTCGACCAACAGCGCGGCCAGGGTCGCGTCCGGCTTCGCATTCGCAAGTCGCTCATAACCTACGAAAAAATGTAATCGGTCCGTTCCGCAACCTTATTTCCCCCGCATCCATTCTCCCGAAGACTAAGGCTAGTCTGCCAAACCGGTTGCCGCTTCATCGGTAAACCGTTTGACGTGGTTCGCAGGCCGAGGAAATGGAATGCCCGGCTCGCAGCAAATTATCCAACCCCGGCGGGGTTCGGAATGACTTATCAGGAAGACGTCGGCGTCTCGGTCGGCGGGATCTCGGTGGGCGTGATGGTTGGCGCGGGCGGGGTGAAGGAGGAAGTGGGCGTGTGAGTGGGGAGCGGCGTCGGAGGAAGTGGAGTGGGCGTGACCGTCGGCGTCGGAGTTTGAGTGAGCGTGGGCGGGATGAACTCCGTATCGGTGAGCGTGGCCGATTGGACCGGCGGGAGGGCGGTGGTTGCGACGGGCGGCGGCGGACGGCGGGTGGGGGAAACGTGCGATGTGGGGCTTAGGATAAGTTGGATGGTTGGCGTGGGATGGATGGCAATAAGAACCGCCGCGGTGCAATAACAGGGGATCGTGGCGGCGAGAACCCCGATTAGAAACGGATATAATGCGCGCGGGCGGCGCGGAGAGGTTGGGGGATTGCTCACCGGATGGATTATACCTGCCGGGCGTCAAATTGTTTTTCCCGCGAGCGATCCGGTTTCCCGTCCCGCCAACGCTTGGCGGGTTCCGGACTTTCGGATTGACGACCCGGAGCTGCGAGTTGTGCTAAAATCGTTTCTATGAACCGCAAACGCGTGATGATCGTCGAGGATCAGCGCGAAATTGCACGGATGATCCACAGCGCAATCCAGCTGATGGACGCCTCGTTGGACATCGTCGATGCCCTCTCGGCCGAGGAAGCTTCCCTGGAGCTTACCGAACGCGGCGCGGATCTGATAATCCTCGACGTCCGTTTGCCTGGGATAAGCGGCCTGGAACTGCTCGAACGCTGGCGCATCCAGAATCTCACCATCCCCGTCATCGTCACCACCGGGTTCGCCGAACCCGCCATCCGCGCGCTGGCCGAAAGGCTCGGCGCGCGCGCCTTTTTCAACAAGCCCCTGCCGATGGAGGATTTTCTCCGCGCCGTGCGCTCCATTCTGGCCGGGGAGACCTTTCAGCCGAGCGAGGATCGCGCCGCGCACGTGCTCACGGATCTGCGCCAGATGCTGAATGCCGACGCGGCCTGGCTGTGCCAGGAAACCGGGCAGGCGACGCATCGCGCGGGAGACGTCCTCGAAGTGATGGAAGAGGACATGGAAGCGATCCAGCACGCCGTCCTCGCCATGATCCACCGGACGGCGTCCTTCCTGGGCAAGATCAAGCCGGAACCGCCGTCGGTGATCATGCTCTCGGGCGAGAAACGGCAAATGGTGGTCGTCCCGATGATCGACGGCCCGAGCCTGGTTTTATTCCTCTCCAAACCGGTGCCCTCCCAAACTCTCGACGCTGCGATCAGCGAGGCGATGCACCGCCTGGAAAAAATCTTCCATACCGACAAATTGCTGCAGGAAGTATCGGAGGTCATCCCCATGCCGGATTGGGTGAAACAGACCGTCGGATCCCCCGCCAGCGAACCGCAGGAATGGAACATCACCGAGCCGCAGGTGGAGCCGCTCGAAGCGAAAACCTTTTGGGATGATGCCGTGCTGCAGGCCGGCGGATTCCTATCTCCCGGAAAACTTACGTTCGACGAGGCCGAAAAACTCGGCCTGGCCCCCGAAGCAAAACCCAACGATCCCTATCGCGTCATCGACTGACCCCCGCCGCCGGCTTCCGGCCCTTCTTATGCTACAATTCCGGCGCTCGCTCACTCTGGGGCGTGGTGCAACGGCAGCACACCGGACTTTGAATCCGTGGATCTAGGTTCGAAACCTGGCGCCCCAGCCTGACACAGCGGAAGACTCCGGAACTCGAGGATATAATACCCTCTGAACCCGCGAGTCTTTCTGTTTTATCGGGACGCTCCTTTTTTTAGCGAGTGTTCCCTTCGCGGGACGCAAGGCTGAACCAAGAGAGGATCCGCCATGCCGATTCGAGTGATCATTCTTGCCGCCGGGCTGGGGACTCGGATGAAATCGTCCCGGCCGAAGATGCTGCATACGCTCTGCGGCCGGCCAATGGTCCTCTGGGCGCTCGAGATCGCGAGAGCCGTCAGCCCGCAGAAGCCGATTCTTGTCGTCGGGCACGGAGCCGACGCCGTGCGGGCGCTGGGCGGCGACCTGGCGGAACTGGTCGAGCAGCCGTCTCTGTTGGGAACGGCCGATGCGGTCCGCCGCGCGGAAAGTCTCTTGCGCGGGAAAGCCGAACACATTTTGGTTTTCTACGGCGACATGCCGCTCTGGAAACCGGAGACGTTGCGGACGCTCGTGGAAGCGGGAGAGCGCGGACCCGGTCCACTGTCTTTCCTGACGGGGACATGCGAAGACGCACGCGCTTTCGGGAGGGTGATGCGCGACGCGGCGGGCGCCGTCCGGGAGATCATCGAGGAAGCGCACGCCACCGAGGAGCAGAAAAAGATCCACGAAGTCAACCTGGGCGCCTATTGTTTCCGCGGAGATTGGCTGTGGACGGCGCTTTCCGAAGTGAAACCCTCCCCCAAGGGCGAATATTACCTGACTGACCTGGTGGCGCTGGCGGCGCGCGAAGGCGGCGCGCAAGGAATCCCCGTCGCGGGCGAGGAGGAATGGATCGGGGTCAACACCCGCGCCCACCTCGCCGAGGCGGAAGCCGCGATGCGGCGGCGGATTAACCGGCGCTGGATGGAAACCGGGGTGGGCATGCAGGACCCGGCAACAACCTATATTTCTTTCGACACGGTCATCGGCGAAGGCACGCTGCTCCTGCCCGGCACGCACCTGGAAGGGAAGACTTCTCATCGGCCGCGATTGCGTCGTCGGCCCCGGCACGATCGTGCGTCGCAGCGCGATGGGCGACCGCTGCCGGGTGGAATGTTCGGTTGTGGAGGACGCGACGCTGGAGGAGGACGTATCGGTCGGGCCTTTCGCCCACCTGCGTTCGGGGGCGTACCTGGCGCGCGGCGCGCATATGGGCAACTTCGGCGAGCTGAAGAATTCGCGTCTGGGAGCCGGCGCCAAGATGGGGCACTTCTCGTATCTGGGGGACGCGACCGTCGGAGCGGACGCCAACATCGGCGCCGGAACGATCACCTGCAACTTCGACGGAAAGCAAAAGCACCGCACCGAAATCGGCGAGGGCGCGTTCGTCGGATCCGACACGATGCTGGTGGCGCCGGTGAAGATCGGCAAGGGCGCGCGCACCGGGGCCGGTTCGGTGGTGACGCACGACGTCCCCGACGGCGAGACGGTGGTCGGCGTGCCGGCCAAAAAGTTGAAGAAACACGATGCCGGGCAAACCTGAGCCGGGTAAAGTCGGCCGGAAGGAGCTCGTTGAAAAGGCGCGCGCCGCGCGCGCCAACGCCTACGCGCCGTATTCCCATTATCCGGTCGGCGCGGCGCTGGAAGCCGCGAGCGGCAAAGTGTTTGCCGGCGCCAACGTGGAGAACGCCTCTTTTCCCGCGGGAGTATGCGCCGAGCGCGTGGCGCTCTTTTCGGCCGTGGCGGCCGGTGAGCGCAAGTTCTTTTCCCTCGCGGTGGTCACCGCCGACGGGGCCGCTCCGTGCGGCGCCTGCCGCCAGGCACTGGCCGAATTTGGGCTTGGCCTCGAGATCGTCCTCGCCGACGAGAAGGGATCGATCCGCCGGACGATCACGCTGGACAAATTGCTGCCGCTGGCGTTTGGGGCCAAGTAAGCAATCCGATTACATCCTCAGGCAACAAAAGAAATGGATTCCCGCTTAGTGCACGCGGGAATGACGATCATTTATCATTACCGCGAGGAAATAGCTCGTCATGCCCGAGTGGACTTATCGGGCATCCAGTATTTAATCAATGGATAATAATGGAAAAGGATTCCTGATAAATTCATACGGGAATGACGATCAATTTTCATAGCTATAGGGAAAATAGCTCGTCATGCCCGAGTGGACTTATCGGGCATCCAGTATTTAATCAATAGATAATATTAGCAAAGGATTCCCACCAAACCCACGCGGGAATGACGATCAATTTTCATAGCTATAGGGAAATGGCTCGTCATGCCCACACGTTCCAAACGGGCATCCAGAATTCCTCTATCGATAATGAGGGAAATGGATTCCCGCTTGGTACACGCGGGAATGACAGTTAACTTTTATGCGCGGTCATCAAAAAATCATGCCGGCGAGCAGACGAGCGAGAAATTCGCGCGGACGGCGTCGCTTTCCGCCGGCGCGAGGATTTTAAACTCCATCCATCCGTCGAAGCTGCCCGTAAGGCCCCACTTCTCGGTCAATGAATGCGCACCCGCTTTATCAATGATGTAAACTGCGGACGTGAAGTAATCAACATCGCTGTATCTCCAACCGTACAGGACCACCCCTGGTCCGTTGCTGACAAACGACCCCGTAGAAAGAACTCCTTTTAAATCGCTGCATGAGCCGATGAACTTGGCCGGATCGGCGGACGCGGTGATATTGGAAATCGCAAAGTGCGGAAGGCTTTCATCGACCGTGACCGTCGCATGCGTTTCAATTTTCTTTCCGCCGCACGTCGCCTGAAGCGTATAGGTGGTGGTATGGTCCGGCTGGACGAGCACCCGGTCGCCGCCCGGGTCCACCGACCCTAAGCCGGCGATCTCCAGCTTATCCACGTTGGTCACCTGGCCCCAAGTGAGCATGGAAAGCGCGCCAGGCCCGATCACAGAGGGATCGGCGGCGAAGCTGGAGAATTGGGGCCCAGACGAACATCCCGGGCGCGTATACAGCGTCAGATTGAGGATCGGTCCGAAATCCCGGCCGGAGGAGTTGCGCAAACGCCATTCACCGGTATGAACGCCCGCATCGGCGGGAGCTGTCATCGGAACCGTTACGTCTGTCTCCGCGCCCGCGGCTGTGGCCGCGACGGGAACAGACGTCGCGGCGGTCATCGCTTCGCCGCGCGCGTACACCAATTGAACGCCATCCCACTTGCAACTGCCGGTATTTTTGATCCGCCAGGTCTTTTCGAACGGCGTATTAACATCCAGCGTTGTCCCCAAAGGAATCGTCGTGTCGTGGACGATGGCCGCCCTGAAAGTACACGGTTCACTGGCGTAAGGCAACGAATACGCCGCGCCGCCTTCGTAATTTAATATTTTCATATAGCCTACGTCAGAAAACACCTGCGTGACGTCGCTGCCCAGGATGGAATTCAGGATGGCAAGATACTGGTGGTACCCGACGGTTCCGCCGCTCAAGTTCCCCTTGCCGTCCTGGTATAACCGGTCTATGTCCAAAAGGCTTTGGATGAGCTGGTCGAACGTAAACCCATTTGTCTGACAAAGCCGGAAGGTTAGCGGGGCGATGTTTTGATAGACCGGATTGCATAAATTGCCGTAATTGCCGGCATTGGCGGGATCCATGGTTTTATATTCGATCGGAAAAACAAAATCGTGCGTGGAGGCGAAACGCCCCCAGAGAATGGCGTGGGCGTATTCATGGGCAAAGACGCCCAACCCACCGTTGCGAACGGCGCTTTCCGGTGTGAAAGGCGCTTGCGGGTCGGTTTGCATATCCGGATCGGTCAAATAAAGGCAAATTCCAAGCCGGTCGGCGCCGGAATATTGGAAGGTTAACCCCAATTCCAATTCCAATCGACGACAGTTGGCATCCCGATTCAAATGAATGTCAATCGCCCCCCACTTATCCAGAATATCGATCCCGGCCGTTCGGACATCCTGCTGGATCGTCACTTTGTACCCGGCGTAAACGGCATCGATCAGGCGTTCCTCCAAAGGGCAGGACTGTTTGCACAGGACGCGCAACCGGTCGCCGGGTATTTGGTAGGCGTCGAATGACTCACCGTTAAGCTCGATCGTGCTTTTCGGAATGGTTGTGATGGGCGGCGGCGGAACGCGCGAAATAAATTTCGGCAGCTCGACGGCGGTAAAGATGGACGAACCGGATGGGGCGTTTGTAGTTGCGGAGGACGTCACGACGGATACTGTGGATCCGGCGGGAGCGACGGTCCGATTGGCCAGCGATACATGCAGGTTGCAGGAAGTCAGCCCGAGGAGAAACACGAATAGGGGAGGGAGATTTTTGAGATTTATAAATCTCCTTTTAGCAGGCAGTTGAAAAACGTTGACTTTGTTTTAGCCAGACACACTTGCCCCCCTTACATCCCCCCATTTTCCAAAAGAAAATGGGGGGAGCGAGGGAGGATGGTTGACCACAGAGAAGATGACGCCAGCATGAATTGATTTTTTCAGCACTCTGTTAGAACGGACTATCCCTATTTACAGAGCGGAGCTGCCCTCGAGCGTTCTTCTCGGGGGGCAAGCATTCACAAGATCGTCATGCCCGAGTGATCCTATCGGGCATCCATTTTTTTCCAATGGATAATGAGGGTTATGGATTCCCGCCCCCCGATAAAGACACTCGGGGGCGGGCAAGAACACGCGGGAATGACAACAGTCATTAAGTTTGTCATGACCCCAGTCGAGTGAAAAAGCGGACACTATTTTCCGGCAAGCACGGCCTTCAACCTGCGGGCCAGCGGTTCCTTGAGCAGGGCCGTCTGGCCGCGGCGATAGGGGAGCGTGTTCCAGTTCCGGACGTCGAAGGGCAGGTCGGCAAGCGGCGTCGAGCAGATGTGCACGGTCGGCTTTTTCAACGCGTGCGCGAAGCCGGCCTCGTACAGAACGTTCGGTTTGGCTTCCGAGAGATCGACGATCACGGCCGCGCTGGAGGTGATCAGGCGCTTGATCTCCGCCACGATGTCGCCGGAAAACTCCTTGAGATCCACGCGTTTGCAATCGGCGCCCACCTGCTCGGCGGCGTGCGACATGGCGATGAAGTAGGTGTCGTCGTACTCGCTGGAAAACGGCATCGCGGCGAAGATCATCCGCTTGGAAGGCGCCGTGGGCGTGGCGGGCCGCGGCGGGCGGGCAGGACGGCTTTCCTCCGCCGCGCGGCCTTCGACACTAGCCGGACGGGCGGGAGACGCGGGAAGGTGAAATAATTTCTGGAGCGTGGGGAGAACCGCATCCAGCTTGATGACCCCTTTGCGTTTGTAATTCTTTTTCAGATCCGGCATCACAATCAACGCCTCATCGGCGCCGGTCGCCTTTTTATACAATTGAACCTGGTGGATGGCCCGGGCCGTGTTGCCCCCGCGCGGATCCCAACCCTTTACCTCGAGAACGATTTTTTCCCCGTGTGGCCCGGTGACGATGAAATCCGGGCGCAACCCGCCGATGGTGGGCTGGCGGCGGTAGGAAATCCCCGCGTTGCGAAGGATGTTTTCCAGTTTGTCTTCAGTTATTTTGGGGCACATAAACCCTCTCAGTTTTCTTTCTTACCGTCCGGTATTTTAATCAATTTAGCTGCATGGGGGTTTTCGGATTTCATGGATTACACGAATGTTCCACAGTCTCCTTTTAATAAATTAAGAAAGTCTGTCATTGCGAGGAGGACCGGCGGGATGTTTTGCCGGTCCGACGAAGCAATCTGGGCTTCAAATGCCAGTGATTCCATTTTCCCATTGGTTGATTCCATTCTGCTGTTGTCATTGAGAGATTGCTTCGCTCCCTTTGGTCGCTCGCAATGACAACATTCGCAAAAAGCGAATGGTATTTCAGTTTAATTCACGGCCAGGAAACGTAAACGATTCCCAGCGCCAACCGCTCGCCCGCCGAAAGAGTGATCAGACGCGGAGCCTGGTTATCCGGAGCGATCTCGGCCGGGCACCAATTGTAGGGGGCGGAAACGATCAGGAAGTAACTCCCCGGCGGAATGTCGGTCAATTGAAAATTTCCATAGAGGTCGGAATGTTCGATGAAATCATCGCGGGAGGGATCCGGTCCGGCCAGGAAACCGGGCATCGAGTCGTGATTATCCCCCTGGGCTTTGGTCAGATAGAACATCGTCTCGGGGATGATTTTCTGGATCGTATAGGAATACAGCGCGCCGGAGAGCGCGGCCAGCCCCGCTTCGGGCAGCGGCGCGTCGGAGGGCGGCAGCGGGGTGAGGATGGTTTTTTCCGCATCGGTCGCCACGGGTCCGAAGTAATTCCCGGCGGCGGGATAGGAACCGGCGCCCGCGGCGGACGGCGTGCGCGCCGGCTTGCAGGCGGCGAGCGCCAGGCCCGCCAGGAGGCATCCGAGCAGCGGGCGGTTCATTACGGCAGGGCGCGGGTGAAGGCGCGATGTGCCATGAACTGATCGCCGCTGACGTTCTTGTAATACGTGAGCTGGACGTACCCGTCGATCGGTTCGTTGTAGGATTCGATCCGCAGCGAACCTTCCCAATTATCGGGCAGGGTGTTTTCCGCCTCACTGCTCACCGTGCCGGTCCCCAGCCGGTGGTTGCGCTGCAGGCTGCTTGAGCCCGGAATGACCACGCCGTCCACCTCAATCGTGTCGGCGCTGTCCACCACCCCGTCGTGGTTGATATCGCACGTGGACAGCGGGCAGTTGCCGTTGGTGGCGGGAATATAGAAAAGTTTGAGGTTGGTGGCCAGAGCGCCGAGATTGCGGATTCCCACGACGCTCGCAAACCCGTTTGGCAGCACCTTGGCCACAAGCGGGATGAACATCACCCGGTCGGTTCCGCCCGCGCGCACCGCTTCGTATGCCGAAGCGCCGACGTTGCCGGTGGGCGAATTGTAGTAGCGCATCTGGACGATCGCCGCGAGAGAAGCCCCGGCCGCCTGCAGATCGCACGTTCCCGCCCAGCCCACCGGATACAATCCCGCGTCTCCGATCGGGTTGAACGAATACGATCCGTTGGCGGCAATCTCCGTGGGATTGGTGAAGGTCAGCACGGCGGGAGTGTTGCCCCAGATGGTGGTGCAATGCATCGCCAGCGCCCCGGCGGCGATCTCCGCTCCGCCGATGTTTTGGGCTGTGATCACCGTGCTCAGCCCGTTGTCCAGCCGCGAGAAGAAGATCGGCACGATCCACTGCGGGCCGAGGTCCTCGGCCGGAAAGGCGTCGAAGGTTTGCAGAATGTCTGCGCCCTGGAAGAAGTTGGAGATCACCGTGATCTTTTTTCCGTTGAGCGCGGTGACCACCGCGGAGCCGATCCAATCGTCGGGAAGGTTGGTTTCCGTCGAAAGGTCGTAATAATAGGAAACGCCGGGCGCAAGCGAATCGATCGTCTTGGTATAGGCTCCGCTGCTTCCGGTGGTGGGGATCAAATCCACCGTCACCGTAAGGGCCTCGGTATCGGCGTTCTGGATGATGATCTGGCTGTTGGCCGTGCCGCTGAGCGTGGGGTGGTTGCGCGCCGCGAGGGGCACGTAAAAGACGGTATGCCCCGCCAGAAAGCCCGTATAGGCGTCTTGCGTGGGCACCTGCCCGCGGGCCTGGATCTGCACGATGGCGCCGACCGGGTTATCGGAGGCGATCACCACCGATCCGCGCCCCGGTTGCATGGTCGGATCGAAATATTGCTTGATCTGGATCGAGCCGCCGTTGGGCGGCAGGCTGAAGCTGAGGTTGCCAGTCGTTACCCCCGGCCAGGCGGCGCCGCTTTCGAGCAGATAGGAGATCGAGCCGGTGGCAGGATTGTTCTTATCCAGGTTAACCAAGGTGAAGTTTGTGCTCAACAGCTTCGCGGTGGCGGCGGCCTGGACGGGCGTCGGGACGGAGAAGGAGAGCGCGGAGAAGAACGCGGCCGCGGCCAGGGCGGATTTCCGACGGATATTGAACTGGTGGATCATATGAGCCTCTCTTTAGAAAAAGTCGGTCGAGTAGCCCCGAAGGGGCGTATCGAGACCACAATGTAACGGACAATGCCCTGGCTGGTGGCCTCAATACGCACAAACCGCTACCCCGGCCCGCGCGGCGAAGCCGGGGCGGGCTCGACCACCAAATCGACAGGGGTGGAGCTCACAATAACGAAACCTAAGCATGCACTCTACTTCCTTCTATTACCATATCATACCCGGCTGGAATTTCCCACTCGCCGGAGAGCCGGCGCGCGAGCGTCGATCGCTTCTCGGTAGACGGCGAGTATTCGCCGGGCTATCATGGGCCAATCGTAAATCGCGCGCACGCCCTGCGCGGCCGCGCGTCCCATCGCGAGCCTGCGCGCGGGCGAGGCGATCAGGCCTTCGAGCGCCTCAGCCAGCGCCTGCGAATCACCTGGCTCGACCAAGATTCCCCAACGGGAAGAAACACGTCCGGGATTCCGCCCGCACGCCCGCCGACGCACGGGGTTCCCGAAGCCAGCGCTTCGAGCAGCGCCACGCCCTGGCCTTCTTCGAGCGAGGGCAGGACGAATACCTCCGCGCGCCGCATCCACCGCGCGACTTCTTCGGGCGAAAGGCTCCCCGTGAAAACCACCGCCTCACTGATGCCCGCGGCTCGGGCTAGTGCTCGAGTTCCGCGCGCTGGGGGCCGTCGCCGATCAGCACCAGGCGGTGCGCAGGGTGCCGGCGGTAGATCAGCGCCATCGCCTCCAGCAGCGTGCGCAACCCTTTGCGTTCGATCAACGATCCGGCGAACAGCAGAACCGGTTCGCGCGGGAGATCATCGGGATGAAACTTCATTCCATCCACGCCGTTGGGAATGACCGCGATCCGATCCGAATCCACCCCCAGCGCCGCCGCATCCGCGGCCAGCGACGCGCTGAGCGCGATTACCTTCCGTGCGCCGCGCAGCGCCCGGCGGGTGAACATACCGGCGAGGGGGATCCGCGCGGCGCGATAGATGTCGCTGCCCTGCACGGTGCACACGACGGAGCGGCGGTGGACCGGCGCGCCCAAATAGGCGGCAAAGGCGGAGAAGGTCCACTGGGCGTGGATCAGATCGCACGAGCCGGCCGATCCGCGCGACGGCCAAAGCATGCGCGGCCAGCAGCGGAAGCACGATCAGCCGTCCCGGGCCGCCCCGTTCCCACACGACCGGCAATCCGCCGGGGGTGGAGAGGAGGATTTCCCACCGCTCCGGGCGCAGATAGCGCGGGCGGAAAATTTCCACGCCCGCCATTTCCTCGTGCGCCCTGGCCCCGGCGGCGTGCGGCGCCACGACCACCACGCGAACGCCGAGCGCGGAAAGCGCGCGGCACGCCTCCCAGATGAAGGTCCCGCGGTAATCGCCCTCCCAGCGGGGGAAGGAAGTGGTGGCGACGCAGACGCTGAGCATATGACTTTCTCAATCTCCCATCCCATCCTCCATCTCCCGGCCCATCTCCTCCTTCCCGTATCACGGGAAGGAGGAAGGGGAGCAGGGGTAGGAGAATAGGATGGCGTACGGGAAATATGTAAACGATGGCTATCGTTTCCTCGGCCGCTTTTCCGCCGCGCGGTCCCCTTCCATTCGCCGCACGCGGAAAAGAGTTTCTTCCAGAATCCGGCGGTTGAAGCCGATCAGATCCGCCACCAGCCCGATGAGCACGATCTGGATTCCGACGATGAGCAGCACGGCGGCGAGGACGACCGATTGCACGTGCCCGGCGCCGAACCCAAGGGCGGCAAAGTAGAGATACCGCGCGCCGAGGATGAGCCCGGCGGCGAAGAACAAGCTTCCGATAATCGAAAACACGCGCAGCGGGCGGTACATCACAAACGAGCGCAGCAGCGTGGCTCCGGAAAAAAACAGGTAATGCAGGACGCCGTAGGCGAGGCGCGAAGGCCGCACGGGCGGATTGGTGCGAACCGGGACGAATTCCACCGCCTCGCGCCGGGCACCGGCCTGGATCAGCGTTTCGAGCGTGTAGGAAAAATTGCTCATCACGAGCGTCCGCAACGCGGCGTTGCGCGAGTAGGCCCGGAACCCGCTGGCCGCATCGGGGACGCGCATTCCGGAGGCCAGCCCGATCAGCGCGCTGCCCAGACGCTGGAAGATGCGCTTCCCGGGAGGGAACCGCCGCATGCCCGCCGCGCCGCGGTCGCCCACCGTCAGTTCGGCCCGGCCGGCGAGGATCGGCTCGATCAGCGCGGGAATGTCTTCGGCGCAGTATTGGTTGTCGGCGTCGGTGTTGACGATCACGTCGGCGCCCCGCGCCAGCGCCTCTTCCAACCCGGCGGCAAAAGCCGCCGCCAGGCCCGCGTGCTTTGGCAGCACCATCACGCCGTCCGCGCCGGATTTCCGCGCGGCCTCGGCCGTGCCGTCGCTGCTGCCGTCGTCGATCACCAAGCAGCTCGACGGAATCCACGCCCGGGATGCTTGCGCGGCAATCGCCCGCAGCGTGGCGGGCAGATTATTTTCTTCGTTATAGCAGGGGATCTGGATGACGAGTTTCATGACGGCGGTAGGCGATTGCCATCCCATCCCACTACCCCTTGTCCTTCGCTATCCCTCGCTTCGCTCGGGACAGGCGCTCAGGACATTCCCTCTCCCTTCCCGAAAGATGGGAAGGCAGGAGGGGAAAGAGGAGGAAGGATGGGATGGTCAACACTTTTTATCATCAACCGTGAACGATAATACCACTAGCGCAGGATGCCCGGCAGGAAGCCGCAATAGCCTTTGGTGACGATCAAATCATAGGCGGTGTCGTCGCCGGCGGCCATCGCGTCCTGGTGGGAGGCGCGCAGGAAGAAGATTCCATCGCGCGGGGCGGTCCAGCACAGCGTGGCGCCCTGGCCGATCATGCTCGCGGCGGGCGGGAGGGCCCGCAGCAGGCGGGTGGTCCCGTCGGTGTCGATGAGATCGAGCACGATCCAAGATGTCGGTCCGCGGGCAAGGGCGCGCAGGAGGTAAGTCGTGCCGGCCGTTGCCTGGAAAAATCCCCAGTCCTCATCGCCCGACGGGCAGATGGTGTGCCGCTGGGCCGTGCCCAGCGTCAATTCCTTGGCGAACAGCGCGGAATTGTCGGATTCGAACGAGTCGGGACTTGCAGCCTTTGATCGCGGTAGCGACGTCGGATTGGGAGGCATTCCCGGCGCGGTCGAGCGCGATGATGCGGAAGCCGTAGCTGTGCCCGGGCTGCCCGGCGTATACCGCCTGGCGAGTGTCCGGCGTCGAGGCCGGTGAGCCAGTCGGTCCACGCTCCGCCGTCGATCCGCAACTGCACGCGGAAGGAAGCCAGACCGGAGAAGGAATCGCTCGCCGTCCAGTTCAGATTAACCACCGTGGAATCCTGTATGGGAGCGAGCGGTGATACGGAAAGCGTCGGCGGAGTGCGGTCGTTGGCGATTCCCCATACCACCGCCACCGTCTGATTGCCGACCCAGTCCGTGGCCACCGCCTCGAAAGCCAGCGCCGATCCTTCCGGAAGCGTGGCCGGATCGAGCGGGCAGGACCAGCCGTCGGCGCCGCTGGTATCGGTGCAGACGAGCGTCCAATTGGTACCCGCCCAATCCGAGGAGTGGCTGTAAATTTCCACCTTCTGGATTCCGCCGCCGTCGGCGGCCGAGACGACCAGATTCGCCGGCAGAGCGGAAAGGAACTGGCCGGATTGCGAAGGCGTCACCCAGGAGACAGTCGGATTGATCGGAATCCACCAGCAGCCGCATTGTGTATCCGAAGTCCGGTCCCGCCATCGCTCGGATGGTGCTGCGAGCGCATCTTGACGAAATACGTTCCGGCGCTCGGAAGCTGGTATCCGACCGAGGCGGCGTCGGAGGAGGCGAGCACACTCGTCCCGTCGCCGTCGAGAATCTCCATGTGCGGCTGGAGCGCGGTCGTGCCTTCGAGCTTGGCGACGATGCGGCTCGCCCCGGCGGCGGTGAAGCGGTAATAATCCTCGTCGCCCGCGGGGCAAATCTGGCCGCTCGCCGTCGCGCCGATGGAAACCGGCGTGGCGGCGCCCGAGGCATTGTTCGGTTCGTTCGCGTCGCCGCAGGCGGGCGCGGCCGCGGCGGTGACGGAAAAATCGTCGATCGCCCAGCCGGTGTTGGCGTTGCCGATTTCATCCCCCGAGTAGAACGCAAAGCGCACGCGGATCGTGTGGAGGGCGTAGGCCGAAAGGTCGAGGAACGGGCCGGATTGCCACACCCGCTGAGCGTCGTCGACGAGTTGATAGACGTTGGTGTAGTTTCCGCCGTCGACCGCGATCTGGATCCGGCGCTGGTCCCAATGCGGGTTGGCGCCCTCGCCGTCGAACCAGTATTTGAAGCTCAGGGAGTATCCCGCGGCGGGGATGGCAATCGGCGGCGAGGTGAGAAAGCCGTAGTTCGGATCGCCGTTGTTGTAGGTTCCGCTGCCGGCCTGGTTGTAGACCCAGGCGCGGGCGCCGCTCGTAACGGGACTGGCGGTGACGCGCCAAAATCCGCTCGCGCTCCATTTGGAAACGTCGCCCTCGATCCCGTCAGTGAAGGGAGCGCTCACCGCGGAAGGCCAGGCCGGCGCGGCCGACAACCGTCCAGCGCCGATCCTGCCAATCGCTGATGCAGACGGGGTTCCCCGCGCAAGATCGCTGGACAAGGTACCAGGTTTGCGTGCCAAGGGCGGCGTTGATCGCTGCCCTCCAACACGTGGTAGGGCAGGCGCTGCTCGCCCAGCGGGCCGGTGGGGGTTGTCTCCACGCCGGTATAAAGCGCCGCCAGGCCGGTGCGCCAGAAGAGCACGATTGAGTCGCCGCGCTGGAACGTGGCCCCCTCGGGCGGCCAGATCAGCGTGGCCACGCCGGGCGTGACGGTGCGCGATGTGACCTTCATCGAATGAACGGAATTGGAACCGATCGGGTTGTCGCTGAGATTCCGGTCGTCGGAATCGAACGCCTCCGTCCTGCCGGAATAATAATCGCCGCTGTAGAGCGTGGCCAGGACGTTCGCGCCGACGCGGATCGATTGCGCGTGTTCGGCGCCCACCGGAGCCAGGACCGAGCCGTTGGCGTAGTCGCCCGCGTCCAGCGCGATGCAATCGCCGCCGAAATCCTTGCCGGCGTACAGTGCCACCTGGTCCGCGCTCGGGGTGCACGCCGGAGGCGGAGGCGGGCACGAGCCCGCGTGGACGATCGAACGCAGGCCCGGATAACCGACCGTCTCGTTTCCGTCGCGGTCCCAGGCGCGGAGCGAAATGCTAATTGCGCCAGCCGGAAGTCCGGCCGCGCACAGGTCCCAATCGTAGGTGAAGGGCGAAGACGAGAAGATCGGGCCGACCTGCTGCCATCCGTCGCCGGTGTTGGCGATGAAATAGGCGTGGCTGAACCCGGTGCCGGAATCGGTGGCATAGCCCTGGAGCTGGACGGTTGTGAGGTTGACCACCGACTGGTCGGCGGGGGCGGTTATTCCGGCGGCGGGCGGGGTGAAATCGGTGCCGGAGGTGTTGCCCGAGGTGTACCACCACGCGCCCTGCCCGCCGTAGGCGGCGGCTTCGGGCGGCGTGCGCGGACGGCCGCCGTTGATCGAAACGTCGTCGAAAGTAATGTCAACGGAGTTGCCCCACCACGAGCCGGGATTGGTATGCACCTGGAAGTGCAGGTGGCTGCCGGTGGAGTAGCCGGTGTCGTCGGCGATGGCGATGAACTGTCCGCGGTAGACGCGCGCGCCGGGAGTGCGCAGCGCAACGGGAATGCTGTCCTGGGCCAGATGCAGATACACCATGAAGCTGACGGGAACCGTTGAGTCGTCCTCCAGCACCAGGTAATTGGCGTGGTTGGCGTTGCCGTCGTAATAGCCGTTGGGGTAGGTCCAAACGGCGTATTTCACCGTCCCGGCCCGCGAGGCCACCAGCGGGAACATCGGGTCGGAGGGATCGGCGAAATCGAAGGCGTACGTTTCCCCGGCTGGATGCGCGACGCTTTGGGTGAGTTCTTTTTTCTCGCCGGCCGGCCAGGGGAGCTTGTAGCTGGTGAAGGTCTTGGCCATCGCTTTCTGCTCGTCGGCCGAGGGCGGGAGGTACTGGCGCTTGGTTTCGGCCGGGATCAGATCCTCCGGCGCCGCCTGGAGCACCGCCACCCAGTCGGAATCCGCCTGGACGGTTACGACCCAATCGTCGGCCGTGCGGCGTCCGATCGCGACTCCGGGGTCGGTCGGCAGCGCCTCGCCGGTATCCGGCTGGACGTAGTTCAGCGTGGCCAGCGCCCAGCCGCCGTCCTGGGAGAAAAGGATCTCCTCCACCGTCAACCTTATATATATGGAAGGCCATCACCTCCGGATGCGCCGCCACTTTCTCTGCGATGAGCGCGGTGATGCGGTCGCGGTCGGCGGGCGTGGGCGGGCCGGGCAGGGCGGAGGGCGGGGAGGAGTAGCCGCCGGCGCCCAGGAGCAGCAGCGCGGCGAGGCTGAGGAGGATCAGGCCATAATTACGGTGAATTCGCTTCATAGCCAGACGCCCGGAGAGCCAAACGCTGCGCCGGACGTTCGCGGATATAGGTGCAAGGAGCGTGCCACGGGAGTATATGCTGAATACGTGAAGCCTGCCTAAGGCTCTTCGCTCCTGGGAGCCAAGAGCAGGCACAAAGGGTAAGGAGGGGGAGGGAGTTTTTGCAAAAGGAATGATTATGTGAAGTAATGAAGTAGCTTTTCTAACTATTGACCGGTGATGTAATAAAGCTTGAAAGCGTCTCTTTATTTGTCGCCTTAGGTCAAAGAATGGATTGTTTTAGGATTTGCTGGTGATGCGAAGCGGTTGCCGATAAGCTGAACAAGGAATGGGAATAACTATGGCAGAAGTATAGACATACATATGCTTTAGAAAAGCAAATACCGGGAAATAATTGCATCTACCTGTTGGTGCAATTTCCGTCTACTATCATGTTGGGCCAATTACTATATTCTTTGAGTTGTTGATATAATATTAGCGATGGAATGTAGGAAAGGGTAATCTAATTTTGAAAAACGGTACGGCATTCAACTCGAAATCTATTTCTGGGAAAGAGTTTGAATTTAAAGCTATTTTAGAACGATGGGCTTCTGGTATGGAATATTATGCTATTTCTATTCCGCATGATATTACCGTAGCATTAAAAACACGTACATCTGTTCCAGTAAAAGTGCAAATTAATAGTTCGGATGCTTTCATGGCTAGTTTGTTTCCAGTCGGAGAAGGCCGCCATTATTTACGAATTAAAAATAAAATTTGCAAAGCCGTTCAAATAAAAGAGAAAGACCTAATTAATGTAAAAATTAAAGTACGTAATAGAGAAAAAGAAATATTAATACCGCATGATCTACAAAAGGCCTTGAAAGAAGCTGGTGCTGAAAGAGAATTTAATGCTTTGCCTATTGGGAAAAAGAGTTATCTTCTTCGGGTTATTAATGAGGCGGTGAAGGCTGAAACTCGTGAAAAGAGAATTAAAGATGTCGTCAGAAAAACGGCAAATAAATAAGTAAAAAATTAATGACCCAACACGCGGCTTCAACCGACTTGGCCAAGGCTCAAAGTGAGAACGCTGGATTACGATTTTTGATTTCCTGTTAAAATGGTGACAACAAAGCGTACGTAGCCAAGCGGCTGAGCCGCCAGCCGTTGGGCAGCAACAAACAATATTATTCCAGATAGAAGACGGCAATATCCATGAATATTACCCTGCGTCGAATAATAATGAGCTATCATTTGAAAAAATATAATAATGGCAAATATGCACGAATCGGTACTTTATGAAAAAGGAGAATAAATGGCCGTAAAAAAGAATTATTTCCACACGATACGAATATTGGGAGAATTTGTCTTGAGTGTTGTACTGCTTATATCGGCGGTCTTCCTATTCAACCTGCTTGTCAAAGAAACCTTTTTGAAGTACACCAACTGCACTTATCTGATTGTCACTCGATTGGGAATGGATCCCTGGTTCTGCAATGGGAACACCGTAAAATTCTTAGGTACCACTATCTTCACGGTTCCAGGCTTGAAGGGTGTGATGGATCCACAGTTAGAATTGGTCCGATCGATAATTTCCTGGATCGTGGTCATATTCTTTGCTTTGATAAGTTTTTGCCTAACCACCATCATTAAAAATCTAAAAACCTTAGTTAGGCTGATAAGTTTCAATAAAGAGGAATGGAAAATGTTCATGGCCAGCGCCCGGATCTGGCTTTTTCTCTTTGTTGGAATTTGCTCAGTATTTTATTTCACCGTCATAAAATAGATTTTTCCTTCGATTAAGTCGCCTGATTTGCATGATGGTATTGATATGAGTTAATCAAAAACAGAACTAATAGAATTTAAATAATTTCGGTTGCCCAACACGCAGTTGCAGGACCGCCCCGGCTTTCCTTCGCTCTTCGGGCTCAGGACAGCCCGCCCAGGTTGGGGTGGGCTGGGGGCGCCGGGTGAGGCCGGGGGGTCCCCTTTCGAAAACCAGTTGCCCCTCAAAAACCGAAGGGCAACTTGCTCCAGGGGGCATGTGCGGTGACCGTTGGGCGTTTTCATGGTATGTTAGGTAATCTGTCGATGGAGAAATATTGGCATGGCAACCCCTTGGTTAATTGAAGAATGGAGTGAAACTCATTCAAGATGGAATGAATTTGTAAAATGCCTTGAAACCGTTGCGCCGGACCAGTTACCGTTTGTGTGCGGTCAGTATTATATGGACTATCCATCGTATCTTTTTGTAGCACTCCAAGGAAATGATATTGTTGGCTTTCTGAGGTTTGCCGTCCAGCCAATCGGTCCGGAAGCCAAGTGTCCACCTCTATATCTTAACGGCAGGCAACTAACCGAAGCTAAAATCCATGCTTTCGCTGTTGCGGAGTCCAATCGGGGAGAGGGGATTGGCACGGAATTACAGAAGCACGCAATCCGTCGCGCAAAAGAACTCGGATGTTATCAAGTGGCTTCGTATAGCAGCTATGGCCGGGACGCAAATCATCATATAAAACTATCCCTGGGTTTTGGAGCGCAACCGGAAGTTCACGGCGATAATCAACAAGGGGTTTATTTTATTATGCCGCTTAGAAAAGGCGACGAAAATGGAATGGATCGAAATAATGAATGACCGCGAGGCTTGCCGCGCGGTATCAAGGATCGCAACCCCCAAGAACTACGCAGCAAGCCCCGCATTCCATAACAAAAAAAGGGAAATGCGGTGTAAGCCCCGCATTCTTCGATTAATATATAGGAATGCGGGGCAAGCTGCGGGGTATTCATCATCCCGCGAAAGCGGGATAAATGAGAGGATGACCGACTGGGGGTCGAACCACCGCTCCGTGATCGCACAGGTTGCAAAATCGGCCCAAATCTGCGCTACCCCCGCTTCCCCCGCAATGTTTACGAAGCGGGAGCCGTTGTGCGGCGGCCCAGCTTCCGGCTGCGTCGCCGAATGCCAGCCAGGAGACCCGACTATGGAAGAAGCCTCAATCTTCGAACTGTCATCGCGAATGGCCTCCGGCGAAACCACTTCCGTCTCCATAACCGAAGACTACATCCGGCGGATTGAGACCATCGACCGATCCGGTCCCAGCATTAACTCCGTGATCGAACTTAACCCGGATGCCCTTGCCATCGCCAGCGAGCGCGACGCTGAACGGGCGGCCGGCAAAGTAAGAGGCCCGTTGCACGGAATTCCCATCCTTCTCAAAGACAACATCGGCACGCGGGATCGGATGTCCACCACGGCCGGCTCTCTGGCGCTCGAGGGGTCCCGGGCGCCGCGCGATGCCTTCCTGGCAAGGAAACTCCGGAATGCGGGGGCTGTTATTCTCGGCAAGACCAACCTGAGCGAGTGGGCCAACTGGAGGGGAAAGCACTCGGTGAGCGGTTGGTCCAGCCGAGGCGGACTCACCCGCAATCCGTATGCGCTCGACCGCACCGCCTGCGGTTCGTCTTCCGGATCCGCGGCGGCGGTCGCCGCATCGCTCTGCGCTGGCGCCTTCGGAACTGAAACCGACGGCTCCATCATCTGCCCCGCGCAGACCTGCGGCGTCGTCGGCCTCAAGCCCACACTGGGACTTATCAGCCGGAGCGGCATCATCCCCATCGCCCACAGCCAGGACACGGCGGGCCCGATCGGCCGGACGGTCGAGGATGTGGCCGCGCTGCTGGGCGCCGTGGCGCAAGTCGATCCCGGGGACCGCGCCACCGCGTCCGCGCGGCAACATGGCCAGCGTGATTACACAACATTCCTCTCTGTGGACGGACTCCGGGGCATGCGAATTGGGGTCGCCCGAAACATGCTGGGCTCCGATAGGAAAGTCATCGCGATTGTCGAGTTCCTCTCTCCGGCTCATGCGCGAATTGGGCGCGGTGATCGTCGATCCGGCCAATCTGCCAAATTGGAACCGCTTCGGGCCGACCGAGCTCGAAGTTCTTTACTATGAATTCAAGCACGACCTGAATCGATATCTCGCCTCGCTCGGCCCCTGTTCCATGGTCCACTCGCTGGAAGAGGTGATCCGGTTCAACGACGATAACAAATCCCGCGTGATGCCGTATTTCGGACAGGAACGGATGACCGAGGCGCAATCGAAGGGCCCGCTCTCAAGCATCGCTTATCGCAAGGCGCTCGCGCGCAACCGCCGCCTCACGCGGGAGGAAGGGATCGACGCGCTGATCTCGAAAAAACGCCTCGACGCCATCCTGGTGGCTTCCGGCGGGCCGGCGTGGTTGATCGACCTGGCCAACGGCGACCCCAACAGCTGGGACATGGAGAGTACGTCGCTCGCGGCGGTCGCGGGCTATCCCCACATCACCGTCCCGGCGGGTTCGATCTTCGGTCTTCCCGTCGGAGTATCGTTCTTTGCAAGCGCATGGCGCGAGCCCACCCTGTTGCGAATCGCCTACGCCTTCGAGCAGGCCCGACAAGCGCGGAAGCCGCCTCAGTTTTTAGCCACGGCCGTCCTGTGAAGCTCCTGAGGAAGCCGGCCGGGCCGCGGCTGAGCCGCCAGCCTGCCCCCCGAGCGATGAGCGTCGGTGAATTTCCGATGCGATGTATTCGCGAGTGGGGGCCTGCATTCGCGCCCCCGGCCCATCCCACCGGGGCGGGCTGCCCCGCGATCTTTGCGGGGAAGGCGCGTGGGCAGTTGATAGTCGGGAGCAGGCATCCCAGACGATCGGATAAATACCATCTGTTGGGCCGCGACGAAGGAGATAAATGATTTTGCGAAACTCGAGTAAAATGATAGGCGATTAATCCATCCGCATCAGGAATAACATTTCAAGGTGTACGTTCAGTACTGGAGGGACGAGTTGTCATGCAAGCCGAATCCATCGGAACCCAATCGAAAATGCCGCCCTGCCTTAAAATTGATTGTGCGGACCTCTGCTGCAAGTACGGCGTGGACGTTCTACCGGAAGAGTACGCCAACCTGATCGCGCAACATTTGGCGGAGCCAGGCGAGTTCACCGGCCCGGAGGCGGACGAAGACGGAACCATGCTGTATCGCACGGTGGAAGGAAAACGCGGTTGCATTTTCCTTTCTTCGACGCGCGGCTGCCGCTTGCACGATACCCAGTACAAACCGATCGTTTGCCAACTGTTTCCCAGGGATCGGGCGGAGGCGCTGGAGGCGTTCCAGGACGGCTATCTACCGTGTATTAATCATTATATGGGCCGAGAGGTGCAAGCCGAACACCCGTCGCCTTCGAATCAACAATAAAAACAGAGAAGAATATTTTCGTGAAAAAAAATAATCCCTTAGGGTCTGCAAGACCCTAAGGGTTTTGAATTATTAAGGAGGAATGTAACTACTAAGGTCGGGGAAGACGTACACCGAAACACGGAAAAAATCCGATATCACCGAAAAATTTTCTTGGGAAAAAAGCACAACGAATGTTTTTTAGTGCGTTCGGCTCTTTTCGGTGCCCGCCCCATGAGCGGTTAGTGCGAACGGGGCAATCCGTGTACAAAGGCGGATGCCCCGCTGAGGTGATCCGGTGGAATTATTGAAATTAATCGTCGGTAGTACAATAAAATGGATTTACGGAGGCATGTAAACATGGCGGGTCCGGAAATCAATCCCGAGGAAAAGCAGATCCTCGTTCGGCGCAACGGTCCGTACGCCGTTTTCGGCGATATCCCCCTGGTGCGGAAAATCCAGGTGGTTTCCGAATACGGCGAGCCGCTCACGTGGAAAAAAACCGAGACGTTCACGACCCGCAAGACTTATCTGCTCTGCCGTTGCGGCAAATCCAAAACCATGCCGTTCTGCGATTTAACCCACACCCGGATTCCCTTCGACGGAACCGAAACGGCCGACGAGCGATCCACTCTCGAGCGGCGCGAGACCCTTCCGGGCGGGATCCAGTTCGCCTTCCGGCGCGACAACTACCTGTGCATGGAATCCGGATTTTGCGGCACGCGCCTCTCGACCTTCGATCAGCTTGTCGCGCAATCGGCGGATTCCAATATCCGATCCCATGTGATCGCGATGGTTGAGCGCTGTCCATCCGGATGCCTCACCTACGCGCTGATCGGTGAGGTCGCGGATATTGAGCCTTCGCTGCCGCAGGAGATCGCGGCGACCACCGACATCCTCTCCGACGGGCCGGTGGAAGGCGCGCTTTGGGTGATGGGAAACATCCCCATCCGGCGTGCGGACGGAAAGCTCATGGAACTTCGCAACCGGGTGACGCTGTGTTCCTGCGGGCGGTCCAAGAAAAAGCCGTTATGCGATGGAGCCCATCGCTATTAGATCGCGCCGCCGGACGAGAAAAATCGAAATTGAGAATACCTGACCTCTCCCCCAGCCCCTCCCCAACTTGGGGAGGGGCTGGGGGAGAGGTCGCAAATCGCAAATAGAACGGATCGCTATTAAACGGATTCCTACGATCTGAAAAGAATCACCCTCTCCGCTAAGATCAACTCATGGGAAAATAATTGGCCATCGGAGGAATGACCATGGAACCCAAACTCGCCGTTTGCGGATTGGATTGTTCGGTTTGCGCCGCCTACCTCGCTACGCAAGCCAACGATGAAGCCTCCAAGGAGCAGGTCGCAACTCAGTGGAGAGTTGAGCATAACAATCCCAAGATCGACGCCGCCTATGTCACCTGCGACGGGTGCCTCGCCTCCAGCGGCCGTCTCGGCGGGCATTGCCTGGAATGCGAACCGCGCCTTTGCGCCGTCGGCCGGGGGTATGCGAATTGCGCCTATTGCCCGGACTACGGCTGTGAAAAAATCAGCCACTTGCTTGTATATATCCCGGAAGCGAAAACCAGGCTCGACGGCATTCGCGCCGCGCTCTGACCGGTGTAGGCGCAATCAGGATCGTCCCAGATGGATCAAGTCTATCCGGCGGCTCTCCGCCGGATGTTTTTTTGTCGCGGTGAAGGCAATTCCATCAGCCCGTTTTTGTGCTACAGTTGGGATGGATATCCGGACGTCCGGGGTTTATGGAGTATTGGAGCCCGGCTTTTCGTTGAAAAGGAGACAAACCATGACCGCAAGACGCAATGGCGGTTCCATTGTTGGAGGGTCCATCCTGATCCTCCTCGGACTTATGGCGCTGCTCGCACAGGGGTTTCCGGGTTTCAACTTTTGGGGAATCCTGTGGCCGCTGTTCATCATCGCGATTGGAGGTTTGTTTTTCGTCGGGATGCTGGCGGGCGGGAAGTCCGCCGCCGGATTGGCGGTCCCGGGCAGCATCATCACGGTCATCGGATTGACGCTCCTCGCGCAAAGCCTGACGGGTTATTGGGAGAGTTGGGCGTACGCCTGGACGGTTATTCTCATTTCCGTCGGGCTGGGGATCTTCCTGATGGGCGTCTACGGCGGATACGAGCACTCGCGGCGCGCGGGTTTGCGCCTGATGCAAATCGGCGTTGTTTTACTGATCGTCTTCGGCGCGTTTTTCGAAGGGCTCATCTTCAAATCCCGCCGGGCGGGGATCGGGCCGCTGATCTTCCCGGCGGCGCTCGTCCTGCTTGGCCTCTATCTCGTGATCGTTCGCTCCCGCCGGGGCGGAATTTCCGGACAGCCCGGCGCCAATTCGCAAAATAACCCCTCATAATACGGATGAGGCAGGAGGACACCATGCGCTATCGTTCGATCTTCTGGCCGCTGGTATTAATCGCCGTCGGCGTTCTGTGGATGCTCTCGGAAACGGGAATCGTGCCGCCCGCCAATTTGTGGGCGCTGCTTTACGTCATCCCGTACGCGCTCATGGCGCTCGGCGTGGGATTGATTTTGGGCACGCGCTGGATCTGGGCGCGGCAGGTCGTCTCGGTCCTGGTCGTCGGGGTGGCGGTGCTCGCGGTGGTGTTCGCGGCTCCAATGCGATGGACCACGCCCCCCAATTGGGGATGCGTGTGGACGGAAGCCCCGTTTGTAAGCTGTTCCGGCGTAGGCGGGTCGACCCGCGGATCCGGGGTGATCGTCTCCGAAACCCGGGCCGTCCCGGCGTTTGACGGCGTTAAGATCGATTATCCCGCCGTCGTCACGATCCGCCAGGGCGATACGCCTTCCGTCGCGGTGGAAGCCGACGATAATCTCCTGCCCCAGCTGAACACGCGCGTCGTCGACGGAACGCTGCAGATCGAGGCGGCGGGGATCGACTGGAGCCGGCGCGTCACCCCCAGCCGGGAAGTGCGGATCAATCTGACGGTGAAAGATCTGGGGCGGATCGATCTCTCTTCCGCCGGGAGCGTGCAGGTCGACGGGTTAAACGCCGTGGCGCTGAATGTATCCGTCAGCGGTGCCGGAAGCGTGACCCTCTCGCACCTGACTGCGCAAAGCCTGACGATCGATCTCAGCGGGGCGGGTTCGGTTGCCGCCGACGGGACGGCGCAATCGATTAACCTAAACCTCAGCGGCCTGGGCAGTTTCGACGGCGGCGGGCTGGAAGCGCAAAATGGGAAAATCGATATCAGCGGATTGGGAAGCGCCACTGTATGGGTCAAGCTCGGTCTGACAGCCGATATCAGCGGGACGGGTTCGGTGAGTTATTACGGCTCCCCGCAGGTGACCAAGGACGTCAGCGGACTGGGCAGCGTCCGCAAATTGGGGGACAAATAAGCGGTCCTGCACTCCGCCGCATGGCTGGGGGAAGGTTGGTACTATGACGGTAGGGATATTTCTGGAGAAAGACCGGCCTCCCACCCAAAAGGAAATCGAACGCGCCCTGGGGAAAAGATACGGCCTGTACGAGCTGCTGGTGGATTTCATGAAGCGGAGTTACCAGCTGGATGGAACGCTCTCCTACGGCGGGAAGAACTATGGTTGGAATTTATGGTTTCGAAGGAGCGGGAAAACACTGCTTAATCTTTTCCCTCAGGATGGGTTTTGCGTCGCCCAAGTTGTTCTCGGGCAGGAACAGATCGAAAAAGCCCGGACATTGAAACTAGGGAAGCGCGTGGCGGAAGTGTTTTCGAAAGCGTCGCAATTTCACGACGGGCGCTGGCTGTATGCGCCCGTAAAAACCGCGAAGGACGCACGGGATATTCAGGAATTGGTCGCGCTAAAGCGGACACCCGCTCCGGGGAAGAAATAATCCGCCGCCATCCGGAAGCAACGGGCCGCACAGCGGGAAATAAAGAATTGATGGCATCTGCCCCTTGCCTCCAGGGATTTCTTCAAGAAAATCGGGGGAGGAAAATGGGAGGAAGGGACAAGGAGCGAGCCCCATGCGGAGCGGTCGATTGGCATGGATATAAATAATCTTAACCAGTAAGTGGAAGCGATGCTTGGGTGCGCACTTTTTTCGGAAAAGGATAGAAAGAATTAATGACGGATCAAAAGGAACCCCAACCGATCTACCCGTGCGTTTTTCCGGTCAAGGTCGTCGGCGAATGCTGCGCCGAATTCGAATCCAATGTGCTTTCGGTGATGAAATCCTATGTGGAAGATTTAAACCCCGGACAAATCGGCCGAAAAACGAGCCAGAATGGCAAATATCTGTCCTTGACAATCAATATCATCGCTAAAAACAGGGAATATATCGAAAAACTCTATGCGGAGTTAAACGCCCAGGAAAAAGTCATCATGGTGATTTAATCCGCTGGAATCGCTGTAAGCCGGTGGTTCTAATAATTGCGTTTTTACGAAGATAGATTATTGTTTCCCCTTATTTATCTACCGGGACAAGAGTACTAGGAAAAAAAGTACGAGTTTTGCGCGGATATTTTCCTATACCAATCCGAATAATCAATCCTTTGGATTATAAATCCGGGCTTTTTTTATTGGAAAAATGCTCTGTAAGTGGTATAAAAGAGACCAAAGCAGGGATGCATTATGGAAGAGTTGGTCTTGTTTCGATGCCAGGCGTGCAAAAAGGAATCGGTTTACCTTTGCGAAGACCTCGAGGCGCCTTGCTATTTGCAGCATTGCACCTACGAGGCGATCGAAGTATGGTGCCCAATCTGCAAATGCGGTTACACGTTCTCGCTGGCCAACGGCGAACACCCCTCGAATTGGACTTGCCCTGATTGCAGAAATAATTACCAGCTCCCCGTCGACCTGTATACGAATCCGATGCCGCTCCTCGATCCTTCCTTCATTGAGAAATTCCGCGACAATTATAAATTGCGTGAAAGCGAGTAAACTAAATCGCCCCGTTCCTTCGCATTCCGGGTGAGGTCGGATGACCGCACCGCTCGGCATTTCGCTCGTAAAAATGTCCTGACTGGATCGGCCGGATAGGAAACGCGTTGATTTTTTCTCTGCCGCTTCTCCGGTTATCTCCGGATAAAAAAACCCGCCGATGAAAGACCGGCGCAAAGGGAGAACGGACAAAGCGGGATTTCGATCCGTTCGATCGAACCCAATGGAGAATCGATGAAAGAAAATACCTTTACGTCCTGGCTGATCAGCGCCGAAACTCCCACCATCCGCTACGCCGCGTTGAAAGATCTGATGGATTTACCGGAATCCAACCGGCGCGCAACGCAAACCCGGCGGGAAATAATGCGCCGGGGTCCTGCGCCCGCGATGCTTTCCCGCCAAACCGCGGCGGGGAATTGGAAAAACGAACGCAGCTATTACACGCCGAAATATTTCAGCACGCACTGGTGCATGCTGCTGCTGGCGGAGCTGCGCGCGGATGGACGCGATCCGCGTTATCGCCGCGGAGTGCGGTTTATGCTGGAGACTACGGCGGAAGAACTCGGCCGCCAGCTGCAGGAGAACAACTTCGGATGGTCCTGCTTCTGGGGCAATCTCCTCCGGTATTCGCTGCGCGCGGAGCGGGCGGACGAGCCAAATGTGGAAAAACTCATTCGCCTTCTCTCAGGGTCAATCCTCCATGATCATTGCCAATGCGAACACAACTGTGGCAAACCCTGCGCATGGGGCGTCGTGCGGTCCCTCTACGGGTTCGCGGCGATTCCGAAATCTCAGCGCTCGCGCGAGGTTCGATCGGCCATCGCCGATGGGATCGCTTTCCTCACCGAAGACGGACGGCTGCTACGGGCCGGTTATCCCACGCCGGGGAACCGTCCTCCCAATTCGCTGTGGTTCAAATTGAATTTTCCGCTCTTCTATCAGGCCGATCTTTTATTCACGCTGCGCGTGCTGGGGGAACTGGATGCGCTTCGCCGCCCCGGCGTGCGGCCGGCTTTGGATTGGTTGGAAGGATTGCGCGGCTCCCGCGGACGCTGGCGCGGACGCAGCCCGTATGGTAACCGAACCTGGAAGCAACTGGGCGGACGCGACGAAACGAACCGCTGGGTGTCGCTGCAGGCGGCGGGAATCCTGCGCCGGGCTGGACGTATCGCCTGAAGCGTTACCGTAATTGATAGAAAAATGATATCTACTCTGTGGGGCTTCCGCCTTTGTACACGGAGTGCACCGAAAAGATCCGAATGCACTGAAAAACAATGGGTTGTGTTTTTCGCCCAAAGAAATATTCCGGTGATTTCGGATTTATTCCGTGTTTCGGTGTACGTTTTCCCCGACCTGAGATGTTACGAAAAATGGAGAACCAATTCGTGAAGGATATTTCCATCGTCCGGGAACGCCCCGACACGCTCGACGCCAGAATGCTGGTCGCCCAGCTGCACGCCTACCTCTTCCCGCAATACCCGCCCGCCAGCCAGCATGGGTTGAGCGTCGATCAATTGCTGGAGGCGAAGGTGGATTTCTTCGTCCTGCGCGCAGGCGGCGTGCCGGCCGGTTGCGGCGGGATCCAGTGTTTCGGAACCGAGTATTCGGAACTCAAGCGCTTCTATATCCGGCCGGAGTTCCGGAGGAACGGGCTTGGGCGAAACCTCCTGGGGCATCTGGAGGCGTTTGCCCGATCGCGGAAGATTCCCGTCGTCCGTCTTGAAACCGGAATCCTTCAGCACGAAGCGATTTCCCTTTATGAAAAAACCGGGTACCGACGGATCCCTCCTTTTGGACCGTATGCGCCCGACCCGCTCAGTGCGTTTTATGAAAAGCAAATTTTGTGAGAAGGACCGCAGAAAGGAATCAAGCCGTTGTATTTTGTAATCGGGATCGACGATCCCGGTTACAATTTATTATTAGGTTGATTTGAAGCGAAACGAAAAGGATGATGATGACCGGAGAATCCGATCTGAAAAAGTTGCTCGCTGACATGCATCCGGCGCTTGACGAGGCCCCGTACGTTTTTTGTACGGTGAAACCGGAGGAGGCAGCCAGGCTGCCGTTTACCCTGCGAGTGACTTTCCGGGAAACGGAAGGCGTCACCCTGATTGCCACCGAACAACAGGCGAAGGATTCCCAATTGCCGTTTGATTCCACCTGGGCCTGCATCACCCTGACGGTTCACTCCTCTCTGAACGCGGTCGGCTTTTTGGCCGCGATCCTTGACCGGTTGGCGCAGGCGGGCATCAGCGTAAATCCGGTTTCGGGTTATTATCACGATCATCTGTTCGTTCCCTGGATGAGCCGACATCGTGCGATGGACGTATTGGAAGAATTAAATCGTACTCGCGGGGTAAGGTCCTAGTGCCAGAATGCGTAAAAAAAAATTTTTTTCGATGAGATTGGGTTCCGCCGAGGAGGAGGCCGGAACAGTTGAGGACTAGTTCCAGCTCGGCCCAGTTTTTCTCATAAAGGGCAGCGGGAGGAAAAAAACCTCCGGCCCGGGAATAAATTTGGATCGGCGATTGATTGTGATTCGTCGTTGTCTTCGCGCAAAGGAGGAACCATGGAAGTTTATGATGCCGTCCGCACGGTTTTGGCGGTTCGAAGCTTTCAGGATAAGGCGATCCCCAAGGAAACCGTGCAGCGGATCGTCGAAGCGGCGCGGCTTACCGCCAGCAGCATGAACGGCCAGCCCTGGCATTTCCTCGTGGTGCAGAATCGCGATACACTGCGAACGCTGGGCGGAATGCTGCGCACCGGTCCGTACGTTGCCCAGGCGCCTCTGGCGGTGGTCGTGGGGATCGACAAGACCGTCTACGCGGTCTCCGACGCCAGCCGCGCGATCCAGTCCATGATCCTGACCGCGTGGGCGGAAGGGGTTGGTTCGAACTGGGTGGGATTCATCGGAGGGCTCGATTCGATCAAGCCGCTCCTGAATATCCCGAAGGATATCGACGTGATCGCCGTTGTCCCGTTCGGGTATCCGGTGAAGAAACTTGGGCGGGGCAAGAAGAATCGGAAGCCGGCCTCCGAGGTGATATGCGGCGAAAAATTCGGAGCGCCGTTGGCGTGATCGGGATATCAAGGATTTATACTATTTACAGAATGGGAATGCGATCGGTTTTCTCCCCCCACGATCCCCCTATTTTCTTTTTTGAAAATGGGGGGATGACAGGGGGGCTGGGAAGAAACGCGCGGATAGAATGGGGATCGCTTGGAATGATATCCATTCTATTCTTCCGCCCCTAGACCGTAAAAAAACGGGAGGCAATTCATGGATAGATCGGAAACGGCGGCCGAATACATGGGCAGTGGTTTCAACTGCGCTCAATCGATCGTCAAGGCGTATTCCTCGGAATTATCCGTCGATAAGTCGGCCGCTGTAAGAATGGCGGCCAGCTTGGGGGCCGGCTTGGGTCGCAACGGTTATGTTTGCGGCGCGCTCTCCGGCTCGGCGCTGGTGATCGGAGCCAGGTACGGGAACACCGATCCAGCGGATACCGCCGGGCGGGATAAGGCCTATGAAAAAGCCGATGCGCTGCTGGAGAAATTCGAAAAAGAACATCACACAGTACTTTGCCGGGAATTGATTTCATTCAATCTAAAAAACCCCGACGATTTGAAACGCGCCCGGGAGAGCGGAGTGTTTCAGAGCCAATGCCCGCTGTTCGTGCTCTCCGCCGCAAAAATATTGGAAGAGCTTTTGGCTGCTCCTAATTAACATTTTTCGTAATTACTCAGCCCAAGAAAAGCTCGAAGGAATTCCACAGGATTGATAACCAGGTTTCACTTTCCCTCATCCGGCCTTCGGCCACCTTCTCTCAGCATAAGCTGGGAGATGGACGGGATGAGGGGGGCGATTATTCCATTTATTTATCTACAGTCATCGAGTAGAATGAGCTCTCCGGAGGGCATTCCCCTAAATCAATTCTCCGGACGCGGATTTTGGAGAGCCATCGCAAAAAATGATCGATCAATCTCCCACCCCGGGTTTTCGTTTCGTCCCGCGCACGGGCGTGATCTACGTCATGCACGAGGCGATGCAACTCGGGTTTTCTTACGACAGCCCCGAGTGGATCAACCTCGGCCAGGGTTCGCCGGAAACCGGCGAGCTGCCGGACGCGCCGCCGCGGATCGAAACCATCCCCATCCCCGCGGCCAACCGCCAGTATTCGCCGATCGAAGGCAACGACGCGCTGCGCCAGGCGGTCGCGGAGTACTACAACGCGCATTTCCGCCGGGGTAAGTCCTCCCAATACACCGCCGATAACGTCAGCATTGCGAGCGGCGGGCGCATGGCGCTCACCCGGTTGGCGTCGGCGCTGGGCAACGTCAACATGGGCCACTTCATCCCCGATTACACGGCCTACGCGGAACTGCTGGGGATTTTCAAGGCCTTCACGGCTATCCCGATCTTGCTGGAAGCGAGCCACGGTTATCACATCGCGGTCGACGACCTGGAGGAGGAAATCCTCGGGCGCGGCTTGAGCGCGCTGCTCGTGAGCAACCCGTGCAATCCCACCGGGCAGGTGGTGGAGGGAATGGAACTGAATTCCTGGTGCGAGCTGGCGCGCGGCTGCCGTTGTTCGCTCATCCTGGACGAGTTCTACTCGCATTACCTGTACGACGGCGAACTGGGGCGGACCGTCTCGGCCGCGGCGTATGTGGAAGATGTGAACAGCGATCCGGTCATCGTCGTGGACGGCATGACCAAGAACTGGCGCTACCCGGGCTGGCGGATCAGCTGGACGCTCGCCCCGCGCGACGTGATCGACGCTATCGGCAGCGCCGGCTCGTTCCTCGACGGCGGCGCCAACCATCCGTTCCAAACGGCGGCGCTCGAATTGCTTCGGCCGGAGTTCGCCCACCGGGAGACGCTCGCCATCCAGAAGCATTTCCGCAAGAAGCGCTACTACGTGCTTGAGCGGCTCAAGCGCATGGGCATCGGCGTGGAGGTCGATCCGGCCGGCACGTTCTATGTGTGGGCCAATCTGGAAAAACTCCCCGCCCCTCTCAACGACGGAATGAATTTATTCAAGGAGGGGTTGAAGGAAAACGTGATCACGATCCCGGGAATTTTCTTCGACGTCAACCCCGACAAACGGCGCTTCCACGCGCGCTACGAACACTACAGCCGCATCAGCTTCGGGCCGGAAATGGAAAAGCTTGAACGCGGGTTGGATTCGCTCGAGCGGGTGATTGCAAAATATTGATTAATCGTATCTGCTCAGTCCGGAAAAAGTGTACACGGAGTACCCCGATCGCACAAACCGCTGACGGGGCAGGCACAGAGAAGAGCCGATTACACGGATTTTTAAAAATAATATAATTCGGTGGGTTCGGCTTTTTTCAGTGTTTCGGTGTACCAGCAATTGAAATCGATATAAGTAAACACGAATAATCGAAAAATCGTGAATATTTTTGTTACGGTTCATCATGGTATGTTTTTAGAAGTCCGCGAACTCCCCGCCCTTTTCAGGTCTCCCCGGCCCAGCCCGCGCCGGGGCGGGCGGAGTGACATTATCTTTGGAATTGAATTGAAGGGATGCCTGGGTGAAGACCTTCGACGTTTTGGAAATAACCGGGTATTGCGGTTTGCCTGTTCCCAATTCGATGGTTCGAAGGAGCGCCGGCGCCAGGCGTTTAGCGGTGATATTTCCCGGGCTGCGCTATAACACCAGCATGCCGGGTTGCTATTATCCCGCCTTGGCGATGCTCGCCAAGGGAGCGGACGTCCTGAATGTTAACTATGACTATACCAATCCGGGGTTTCAGGAGTTGCCAGACAGGGAGCAATCCCGCTGGATAGCAGCGGATGCTTCCGCGGTGATCCGCGCGGGCCTGTCAGCCGGGGAGTATGAAAAAGTTACGCTCATAGGAAAATCCATCGGAACGATTGCGCTCATCCATTTGCTTGCGGCGGACCCGGCGCTCGAGAAGGCCGATTTCCTCTGGCTCACTCCGATCCTTCGCGATGAATATCTCCGCCGAGGGATGGCGGCCCGCCGGCATCACGGGCTTTTTGTGATCGGGACGGCGGATAGTCTCTATGATGAATCCCTGCTGGCCGAAGTGGTGCAATCCACCGGCGGGGAAAGCCTGGTGCTGCCGGGGGTGGATCACGGGCTGGAGATTCCTGACGACGCGCCGGGATCGATCCGGGCGATGGAGACGATCATCCGGAGAATCGATCAATTTGTCGCGTGAGTAGAATCCGGGGACGATTCCTCCACCATAGAGTATGGACTTCCCGGTACGCCACAATCCTCTTCGAAGGAAGCGAGCTATTATCCAAAACCTTTGGATTACCCAAGGCATTCACTAAGGAAAGGTTTTTCTCTAGAATCCGAACACTTCGCTCCATTCGGCTCTCCCCGGATCGACCCAGCCGGCCATCGCGAAGTGCGCCTGTTCCCGTGAACTTCGGGAACGGTAAGCGGGTACGGAGCGAGGCCCGGGGCGGGCGGAGTGACATTTTTCAGAGATATCTAATCGTTGTATGATTAAGCCATCAGCAGGAAGACCGGCTTTTCCACGCGACGTGATCGGGGGAGGCGAAAAACGCCCGCCATGGCGAAGCGATTTGCCGAGGAGGAGCGATGAACAATTTCCCTGAGTTTATGAGGAATCCCATCAATAAAGTCCACGCGACCTCGGATTACGTCGCCGGGTTGGAGGGCTACGTGTTCGACGGCGCGGACGGCAGCCAGATCGCCTTCTGGACCTGCCGCGACGGCGGGGTGGCCGCCGAACACACCCATCCCTTCGACGAATATATGGTCGTGGTGCAGGGGCAGTATACGCTGTGCATGGGGAGCAAACGCTTCCCGTTGCGCGCGGGGGATGAATTCCTTGTTCCCAAGGGGGTGCCGCATTTCGGCGACCGGATCCCCGGCACGCGCACCATCCACGCCTTCGGGGGGAAACGCGCGCAGCGCGAGTCCGAGGTTAAAAGCTGACGCCTATGCCGCTGACCTTTGATTTCACCCTGGAAGAATGCAAAAAGTACCCGGGATCCAACCCGCGCCCGGCCGATTTTGACAAGTTTTGGGATGCGTCGCTTGAGGAAATGCGGTCGCTCGATCCCCACCTCGAACTCCGGCCCGCGGAATTCCACGCCGCCGAAGCCGAATGCTTTGACATGTATTTCACCGGTGTGGAGGGAGCGCGCATTCATGCCAAATTCCTGCGGCCGGCAAACAAAAAAGGTCCGCATCCCGCCTTGCTGATCTTCCACGGCTATAGTACGGACTCGGGCGATTGGTCCGACAAGCTGGCCTATGTTTCGCAGGGGTTTTCCGTGGCGGCGTTGGATGTCCGCGGGCAGGCAGGGCCGTCGGAGGATCGCGGCATCGTCAGCGGCAACACCCTCCACGGCCACATCATCCGCGGGCTCGACGACGCGCTGCGCGGCCATCCGCAGAAGCTGCTCTTCCGCCAGATTTTTCTCGACACGGCGGAGCTTGCAAAAATCGTTCTGGAGATGCCGGATGTGGACCCCGCCCGCGTGGGCGCCACCGGCTGGAGCCAGGGCGGAGGGTTGACGGTGGCCTGCGCCGCGCTCGAGCCGCGCATCCGGCGGGCGGCGCCGGTGTATCCTTTCCTGAGCGATTACCTGCGGGTGTGGGAGATGGACGAGGCGAAGGACGCGTACGTGGAAATCAAGGATTACTTCCGCCATGCGAATCCGCGGCATGAGGACGAAGCGAAAGTGTTCGAAACGCTCGGGTACATCGACATCCAGCACCTCGCCCCGCGCATCCGGGCCGACGTGCTGTGGAGCATCGGACTGATGGATCAGGTTTGCCCGCCTTCCAGCCAGTTCGCCGCATACAATAAAATCCAATCCAAGAAGCAGATGGACATCTATCCGGATTTTGTCCATGAGCACATTCCCGGCGCGAGCGACAGGATTTTTTCTTTCCTGACGGGGATGTAGCGGGTGGTTTTCCGTCTGCGATATAATGTCCGAGTTGTAGGCGCGATTTATTTTCTGTAGCCGCGATCGGCGATCGCGGCTACAATCCAAGGCCGATCGCGGCTACAATTCCTAGACCAATCGCGGACAGAATCAATCCGATCAATGGAGAAGATATGGCACCCAAAAAAGTATTAGTCACCGGAGCCGGCGGGTTCATCGGCCATCATCTGGTGAAGCGGCTGAAGAAGGAAGGCTTTTGGGTTCGCGGGGTGGATATCAAAGAACCGGAATACGAGCCGTCTCCGGCGGACGAATTCGAGATCCTGGATTTGCGCCGGTGGGATAACTGCCTGCAGGCGACGCGCGGGATCGAGGAAATGTACGGTCTCGCGGCCGACATGGGCGGGATGGGATTCATCTCCAAGTTCCATGCCCAGATCCTGCATAACAACATTCTCATCAACACCCATTCGCTCGAGGCGGCGCGCATCAACGGCATCCGCCGCTACCTGTTCAGCTCCTCGGCCTGCGTCTACCCCGAATTCAAACAGACCGACGTGCACTCGCCCGCGCTCAAGGAGGAGGATGCCTACCCGGCCCAGCCGCAAGACGCCTACGGCTGGGAAAAACTCGTCACCGAGCGGCTGTGTATGCATTACCGCGAGCAGTTCGGCATAGAAACGCACGTCGTCCGCTTCCACAACATGTTCGGACCGCTCGGGAAATGGGAGGGCGGCCGGGAGAAAGCGCCCGCCGCGCTCTCGCGCAAGGTGGCGGTGGCCAAACTCAAAGGCGAGCAGTCGATCGAGATCTGGGGCGACGGCGAACAGACCCGCACCTTCTGCTACGTCGACGACTGCGTCGAGGGGATCCGCCGGCTGATGGACTTAGATTTCCACGGACCGGTCAACCTCGGGCAGGACCGGCTGGTGAGCATCAACGAGCTGGCGGATATGATCATGAAAATTGCCGGCGTCAAACTGGAAAAGAAGCACGTCGCAGGCGCCTTGGGCGTGCGCGGACGGAATTCCGACAACACCCTGGTGCGTAAAATGCTCCAATGGGAGCCGAAGGTAACGCTCGAGGAAGGGCTCACGCGCACCTATACCTGGATCGAAGGGCGGGTGAAGGCGCGAATGGCCGAGGGTAAGCCGGTCGAGTCGTGATATACTGCGCGCGAACGACCCGGTAAAGAGAGCGGATCAACGAAAGGGGGAGGATATGAAGCGAGGGGGAGGATATTTTCTATTGGCGCTTGTTTTCTGTTTGCTGCTGAGCGCTTTTACCGCATCCATCCGAGCTTTGCCAAAGGAATCCGAGACGGAATCGGCCACGCCGACCGTTTCGGATTTTTTCTTGCCTACTCCGCCCGAAACGGAAACTTTGACTCCCGCCGAGACGCTATCGGCAACCGATCCGGCAGCTGAAACCCCGAGCGAGACGATCGAAACGGCGCTGATCGAAACCTTCACCGAGACGCTGCTTCCGACGCTGACCTCCACGGTTTCCGAATCGCCGACCGAAACGCCGACGCCAACGCCGACCGAAACGCCTGCCGCCACGGCCACATCCACTTCCACCGAATTGCGGACGCCAACGCCGACAGAAACGCCTGCCGCCACGGCCACCTCCACTTCCAGCGAAACGCCCACGCCGACGCCGACCAACACTTCGACG
This sequence comes from uncultured Chloroflexia bacterium, assembly GCA_963780865.1. Classification (GTDB taxonomy): domain Bacteria; phylum Chloroflexota; class Anaerolineae; order Anaerolineales; family RBG-16-64-43; genus FEN-1073. Next base: position 197,726 of record CAWADT010000026.1, read on the forward strand.
GCGACGGCCTCTTCCGCCTGGGTGGTGATCAGCGAAGTGGCCTGGGCGGGCACGGCGGCGTCTTCCACCGACGAGTGGATCGAACTATGGAACCCGGGAGCGTCGGATATGGATCTGGCGGGTTGGATGCTCACCGACGGCGGGGATATTCGCATCAACCTGAGCGGAACTATCGGCGCCGGCGGATTCTATCTGTTGGAACGCACCGACGATACCACCGTCGGTAACATCGCGGCCGATCAAATTTATTCGGGGGCGCTCTCGAATTCCGGCGAGTCGCTTTTCTTGTACGATCCGTCCGGAAAGATTGAGGATTCCGCCAACGGCGACGGCGGTCCGTGGCCGGCGGGAAGCGCCGCAACGTTTGCGACGATGGAGCGCACGGGGCCCGGTCCCGCCTCGGATTCTTCCTGGTGCACGAGCGACGGTGTGCACCGCAGCGGCCAGGACGCCAATGGCAATCCGATCAACGGCACGCCGCGCCAATCCTTTTCGGGATTTTGCGCCGCGCCGACGCCCAGCCGGACGCCGACCCGGACGCCGACCGGGACCCGGACAACCTCGCCGACCCCCACCGCCACCGGATCCGAGACGGTTACCCCGACGGCGACCGCGACTCCGACGGTGACACCAACGGCGACTTTGTCGCCAACGGGGGCAAGCTATCCTCCCCAAAGCGTGATCATCAGCGAGGTGGCCTGGGCCGGCACGGCGGCTTCTTCCTCCGACGAGTGGATCGAACTGTGGAATCCCGGCTCTGCCGCGATCGACCTTGCTGGTTGGACGCTGACCGACGGCGGCGATATCCACGTCGCGCTGGGCGGAACCATCGGTGCGGGAGGATTTTTCCTCCTCGAGCGCACCAGCGATAGCACCGTGAGCGACATCCCCGCGGATCAAATCTACACCGGCAGCCTTGGCAACGGCGGTGAAATTCTCCGGCTTTCGGATCCATCCGGCAGCCTGATCGACACGGCCAACGGCAACGGAGGGTCCTGGCCGGCGGGATCCTCCGCGCCCGTATCCCTCAGCATGGAGCGCATTTCCGACGGCGCGGAATCCGACGCCTCGTGGTGCTCCAATGACGGGCTGCATCGAAATGCCAGGGATGCGGCGGGGAATCCGATTAACGGCACACCGCGGTCCGCCTTCTCCGGTTTCTGCGGGGACGCGACGCCGACCCGCACTCCAACTCCGACCCGCACCGTGACCGGCACTCCGGTTTCCTTTCCGGGACATTCAGTGGTGATTAATGAAGTGGCCTGGGCCGGTACGGCGGCCAGCGCCGACGACGAATGGATCGAACTTTGGAATCCCGGTTCGGAATCGACCCCCCTGGACGGGTGGGTGCTCGCGGACGGAAACGATATCGAAATTCATTTGGCGGGATCGGTCGGGCCGGGCGAATATTTTCTCCTCGAGCGCGGGGGAGACGACACGGTGAGCGATATGGCCGCGAACCAGATTTACACCGGCGCGCTCTCGAATTCCGGCGAGGAGCTGACCCTCCGGGATCCGGCCGGAAACACCATCGACCGCGCGGGCGGCGCGCGATGGCCGGCGGGCGCCGCGTCTCCCGAGTACGCCAGCATGGAGCGCGCGACGATCGATCCGCCCGGCTGGCTGACCAACACGGGCTTCGTCACCAACGGCCGCGACGCGCGCGGCGGCCCGATCCGCGGCACGCCCGGAAGGCCCAACAGCGCGCTCTTCCCCACCCCGAGCCCGACCAAAATCCCCAGGGGAGTATTAATCAACGAGTTTGTTCCCAAACCCGGCAGCGATTGGAACCACGACGGGAGCGTGGATTACTACGACGAATTCATCGAGCTGCTCAACACCAATTCCATCCCGATCGATCTGGGCGGATGGATGCTCGACGATCGCTTAAACGGGGGCAGCCATCCGTACACGATCCACCCTGGAACCACGATCCATCCGAGGGAGCACCTGGTGTTCTTTCGCAGCCAGACGCATCTCGCGCTCAACGACGAGGGCGACGGAGTGTGGTTGCTGGCGCCGGACGGCCGCGCGGTGGATGGAACGCTCTACACCCGCACGCGCTGGCCCGACAACGGCTGGGACCGCTTCCCGGACGGGGAAGGCAAACTACGGCTCGGTTTCCCGCCGACGCCGGGGGAGCCGAACCGTCTGCCGCCTGACCTGTTGATTCCGAAATCCGCGCCGCAGGTTGTGATCGCCGAGGGATGGCGTACGGTGGATTGCGCCTCCAACGCTCGACCGCTCGCGGTGGGCGGAGGATTTCTCACCACCGGCGGGGAAGAATCGGTCCGGATGGCTGAATCGTACGGATGGTTTGCGTGGTGGAATGGAGCATGCTACGCCTGGACTGCCCCGCGGATATTCTGGAGGCCGCTGGATCCCATGAAAATTCCCGAAGTGGGATCCTCGGGCTTCGGGCTGGGGTGGTGGTGGGAATCATGGTATCTGCAATAGTCATCCGGGAGCGTTACAGGAATATGACATTCGACGAAAAAATCAGGACGAATTGCACTAGTACTTCTTTCCTATCCACCCCAAAATGAGGATACTCGATCGGGTATTTTCTCTTTATTTGATGGAGTTTTCGATGGCGGATGTGTTGGTTGTGGACGACGATGCCGATACCTTGAAATTGGTGACGTTTATTTTATGTCGAGCGGGCCATTCCGTTCTGCAGGTGCAGCGGGGGACCGATGTACTCACGCAGGTCGTTACGAACCATCCGGACGCCGTCATACTGGACATCATGCTCCCGGATCTCGATGGTTTTTCCATCGCCAAAAAGATCCGCGTTACGATGCCGAATCCTCCCCCGATTCTGTTCTTCACGGCGCTCGACATGCCTGAGGATCAGGCGACCAGCCGCACCCTCGGTGACGGATACCTCGTGAAACCCGTACGCAGTAATACGCTCTTGGAGGCGGTGCGCAAGGTCCTCGAGGTGGGCGCCCAAAAGCATAGGGCGCTGAATTAAATAAAATCCGCCGCGACCAACGGTCGCGGCTGCGTTTTGTTAAGAGGAAAATCTTCGGGGCTTGCGGCGCCTTGGAGAAACTATGTGGACACGATCGCCGATCGCGCCCACATTTTTTTCTTAATCCACCGCGCACGTTTCGCGGACCACGATCACCTTGATCTGCCCCGGATACCGAAAGCCTTACTCGATTCTGGCGCGCCACGTAGAGCGCCAGCCGCAACCCGACCCGCACGCTCTCGCCGACGCCCACCCTGACCGAATCGGCGACCGAAACGCCGACGCCGGGTGAGCCGAACCGCCTCCCGCCGGACCTGCTGAATCCGAAGAGTGCGCCGCAGGTTGGGATCGCCGAGGGATGGCGTGCGGTGGATTGCGCCTCCAGCGCCCGACCGCTCGCGGTCGGCGGAGGATTTCTCACCGCCGGCGGGGAAGAATCGATCCGGATGGCTGAATCGTACGGATGGTTTTCGTGGTGGAATGGAGCATGCTACGCCTGGACGGCCTCGCGGATATTCTGGAGGCCGCTGGATCCCATGAAGATTCCCGAAGTGGGATCCTCGGACTTCGGGCTGGGGTGGTGGTGGGAATCCTGGTATTTACAATAAGCAGGGGGTGACCACGCAGCCGGGATCGTCGATCCCGGCTGCCGTATAGGATTCATGACATTCCGCGGGGAGAAGAGGACAATCCGCGCTGGCGGGTTCGCCCCCTCCTGATTAAAATAAAACTATTGGCCGGATTCCCCTCGGATAGGCGGAATCGATTTAAATTCTGGAGAGAGGGAGCACGCGATGGCGGAAGTATTGGTTGTGGACGACGATGTCGACACCTTGAAACTGGTGACGCTCATTCTGAGCCGCGCAGGCCACCAGGTGTTGCCGGTGGAGCGCGGGGCGGATGCGCTCGTGCAAATCGCCAAGAAACGCCCGGACATCCTCCTGCTGGACATCATGCTTCCGGATATGGACGGATTCTCCGTTGCCCAAAAGCTGCGAACCACGATGCCCTCTCCGCCGCCGATCCTGTTTTTCTCCGCGCGCGGCTCGCCCGAAGATCAGGTTACCAGCCGCACGCTCGGCGACGGATTTCTGATGAAACCCGTCCGCTTGACCACGCTGCTGGAGGCGGTGAGCAAGGTGCTGGAAGCGAGCCAGAAAAAAGTGGAGCCGCCGAAAACCGCGTAACTTTGAGCGAATTAAATTGTAGCCGGGGTCGTCGACCCCGGCTACACATATTGTCATGAAATGCAGCCGCGATCGACGATCGCGGCTGCATGGTTTATCGTTCGGGCGATATTAATGTGTGATTACTATTTCGCGTAATCCACCGCCCGCGTTTCCCGGATCACGGTCACCTTAATCTGCCCCGGGTATTGCAACCCCTCCTCCACCTTGCGGGCCACGTCGCGCGCCAGCCGCACCGACGCGAGGTCGTCCAAATTCTCGGGCCGGACGATGATGCGCACTTCGCGGCCGGCCTGCAGCGCGTACGCCTCTTCCACTCCCTCGAAGGAAAGGGCGATCTCCTCCAGCGTGCGGATGCGTTTGACATACTGCTCGAGGTTCTCGCGCCGGGCGCCGGGCCGCGCGCCCGAAATCGCGTCGGCTGCCTCGACGATCACCGCTTCGACGCTTTCCTGCTCGGATTCGTGATGGTGCGCGGCGATGATGTTGACGATCTTCTCCGGCACGCCGTAGCGCTTGACGAAATCCGCGCCGATCGCCGCATGCGTGCCCTCGACATCGTGGTCCATTGCCTTGCCCAGATCGTGGAGCAATCCGCCGGCCTTGGCCGCCGCCACGTCGGCGCCAAGCTCCGCGGCGATCACGCCCGCCAGCAGCGCAGTTTCGATCGCGTGGGAAAGTTGTTCCTGGCCGTAGGAAGTGCGGAACTTGAGCGTGCCGAGCTTCTTGAGAATTTCCGGATGCAGCCCCGGGACGCCGGCCTCAAAGGTGGCCCGCTCGCCTTCCTCCATGACCACCTTGTCCACTTCCTTGCGCGAATCCTCGAGCACCTTTTCGATGTGGGCCGGATGGATGCGCCCGTCGAGGATGAGCTTGGCCAGCGAGCGGCGGGCCACTTCGCGCCGGATCGGATCGAAGGAGGAGATCGTCACCGCCTCGGGCGTGTCGTCGACGATCACGTCCACGCCGGCCGCCTGCTCGAACGCGCGGATATTCCGGCCGTTGCGGCCGATGATCCGGCCTTTCATCTCCTCGCTGGGGAGCGGGACCACCGACACCGCCACCTCCGAAACGTGATCCGAGGCCACGCGCTGGATGGCGTCGGCCACCAGCTCGCGGGCACGGCGTTCGCCTTCCTGGCGCGCTTCATCCTCGATCTGGCGGATCGTGCGGGCCATGTCCGCGCGCGAATCTTTTTCCACTTCCGCCAGCAGGATGCCGCGCGCTTCCTCCACGGTCATGCCGGCCACTTTCTGCAATTCCGCCAGCCGTTCGGCCTGGACTTTTTCCAACTCACCCTGGCGCCGGTCCAGGGCGCTCTGGCGTTTGTTGAGCATCTGTTCGCGCTGTTCCTGGCGTTCCATGCGCCGGTCCACCTCGGTGCGCCGGCGGTTCAGCCGCTCCTCTTCGCTGGCCAGGTCCGCCCTCCGCCGGCGATTCTCCTCTTCCGCGCCGTCGCGCACCTTCAGTGCGGCGTCCTTGGCCTGCACTTCGATCTGGCGCGCGTGAGCTTCCGCGGCGGCTTTCATCTGCTCGATGGTGGCTTTCTCCGCGGTCATCCGCTGCGCCGCCATCATGTGTCGGACCGCGAAACCAAGAATTACTCCAAGCACAACGCCTGCAGCCACAAACGCTATCGCAAGGACCAAAGAGATATCACCCATTGCCTGTCCTCCTCGATGGATAATTTAAAATTCACCCTCGCGCTCTTCCGGGTCGGCCAGATCGCGCCAAACCGCCCGGGCTGTCTCCCGCGAGAGGTCGAAATCAAATCCGCGCGACGCCAGGAAGGCCGTCAGTTTATTTTCAAAAGTCTGCCGGGGTTTCGGATCTCCCCGGATGGACGCGTATAAGCGCGCCGCTTTTTTTCGCGCGGCAGCCAGCGCCGCGTCGTTTTCGCGGACGCCGGAGAGCGCGTCCCGGGCGTCCGGGTCGGCCACGCCCAGCCGGCGGAGTTCGGCCTGCAGGGCGCGCCGCGAGCGCGGCCGGAACGCCTGCCGGTTCTCCACCCACTGGCGCGCGAAGTCGCGGTCGTCGAGCAGCCCGCGTTCGGCCAGGCGCCGCAGCACTTCCTGCGCCGCTTCGTCCTCCGTTTTCCGCGCGCGCAGATACCGCTGGAGCTCCGCGAGCGAGCGGGGGCGGCGCGCGATGAGCGCCAGGCACCGGCGGTACACGGTTTCAAGGCGCTCCCGGCCGATGAGGACCTCGATCGCCGATTCCTCAAGCGTTTGGCCGGGATGCAAGCCGTCGGCGAGGGGCAGCGAGAGCGAAAACAATTCCGCACCGACCATTTCCACCGTCACCTTCCGGCCGTTCCGCTGCAGGCGGAGGGCGGCGATCATGCCAGGCATAACTCCTCGAATCAAAAACAGCCGTACCCAGAATGGGCTACGGCTGTTTCCGCAAGGACAAAATGAATCAGGAACCCGGGGTTAGGGTGGCCCTAACCGTTTGGAACGAAGCGGGACGACGCATCGTCCCCCCAAATCCGGTTTTGGATTTTGGCGAGGGACAACAAGTAAAAACGCATTGCGAAGTCCGGCGGTGTGTGCCCTGATGGCATCGCCCGCACCTCCGCGGGAGGGTTCCAAAAAACTTTGTCGACAGTCCGTAGCCCGTGGAGAGTGGCCGGAACGCTGGTCCCATCCGGCCAATTCTCCACGCAAAATTGTTCTGTTGCACCCGGGCGAAAAACGCCTAGGCTTCCGCATCCGCTTCCTCCCCTTCCTCGGCGGAAGAGGAGAGATCCACCGCCACCGCGCCGCTCAGGGTCTTTTCGCGGATGGCTGCGTCAAGCGCCTCGATGATCTCGGGATGCTCCTTCAGGTACTGTTTCGCATTTTCCCGTCCCTGTCCGATGCGCGTATCCTGGAACGAGAAGAACGCGCCGCGCTTGGTGATCATTCCAAGCTGAGTGCCGATGTCGATCAGGTCGCCCGTCTTGGAGATGCCCTCATTGTACATGATATCGAATTCGGCTTCGCGGAAGGGCGGGGCGACCTTGTTCTTGACCACCCGCACGCGGGTGCGGCTGCCCACCACTTCGGCGCCCACCTTGATAGATTGCACCCGCCGCACGTCGAGCCGCACCGAGGCGTAGAACTTGAGCGCCATGCCCCCCGAGGTGGTCTCGGGATTGCCGAACATCACGCCGATTTTCTGGCGCAACTGGTTGGTGAAGATCATGGCCGTGTTGGTCTGGCGGATGGCGGCGGAAAGTTTGCGCAGGGCCTGGCTCATGAGGCGCGCCTGCATGCCCATCGTGGCGTCGCCCATGTCGCCTTCGATCTCCGCCCGCGGGACAAGCGCGGCGACGGAATCCACAATCACCACGTCCACCGCGCCGGAGCGGATCAAGGTCTCCGCGATGGCCAGCGCCTGCTCGCCTGTATCCGGCTGGGCGACGTACAGGGCGTCGGTATCGACCCCGCACTTGGCGGCGTACGCGGGGTCGAGCGCGTGCTCCATATCGATATAGGCGCACATCCCGCCGCGTTTTTGCGTTTCCGCGACGATATGCTGGCACAGCGTGGTCTTGCCGGACAATTCCGGGCCGTAGATTTCCGTCACCCGGCCGCGCGGAATGCCGCCCACGCCCAGGGCGATGTCGAGCGCGAGCGACCCGGTGGGGATCACTTCCACGTTAAGGTCCGTGGATTCGCCGAGGCGCATGACCGCGCCATCGCCGAATTTTTTCTTGAGCTCAAGGATTGCCAATTCGAGGGCTTTTTCGCGTCCCGTCGCCATGGAATTCCCCCCCCAGAACAGAATTTCATAAAGTTTACTTAAATCCGCGCCGTTCCGCAAGTGGGATTTCCATTCCTGAAGGACCACATCAAAGCTCTCCCATCAATAAAAAGTTGATGCCACTGATAAGGGTATACTTTGAATTGGATAAGTGCCAAAAATTCCGCCAAAATCCTTTTTTATATGCAGATCAAAAATACTTTTTCGGCTTTCTCCAATTCATTGATAAACTCGGGATTTCATATTGTGGGCGATGGGAAAATCGCATAATGGAAATCTGAGAGAAGAGGACCGGCCCTCCGAATGGTTCCCCGATCTCAAGGTTGGAGAAAATAATATGAAACGTCCAATCAATATTCGATTTCGTGAAATCGCCGGTATCGCATTGTTCTGGCTGCTGCCCGGATGCGTCACCGTCAGCCCTTCCTCCACCCCCATCCCAACGTTGGAGGCGACCCCAGTTCCGACCGCCGTCACGCCCAGCCGAACGCCCACACCCGCTCCGCAGATTTTTTTCGATGATTTTTCGTACACCTCGCAGGCGGACATGATCCTCAACGGCTGGATTACGCGCACGGGGTCCGGCTGGCCGGGCATTCCGGGCGCCATCTTCGGCACCTCGACGGTGACCCTCGTGGACGACGACGCCCAGCCGGGCAATCGCCTGCTTCGGATAGCCGGCACCACCGACGGAACCACGACCCATCAGTCGCAGGTCTGCCAGCAGCGCAAGTTCTTCGACGGCACCTACGGTGCCCGCATCTTCTTCAACGATGCGCCGGATACCGGCGCCGACGGCGACCAGGTGAACGAGACGTTCTATCTGATCAGCCAGTACGCGGCGATGGACCCGAACTACAGCGAAGTGGACTACGAGTACCTTCCCAACGGTGGATGGAGCAATCCGGCCAACACCTTGGCGGTAACCTCCTGGTACACGGCTCAAATCAGTCCGTGGTATGCGGATGTCGTCAGCAACACTATCCGGCAAAGCCTTCAGGGGTGGCACATACTGGTCTTGCAGCTTGCCAATCAACAAATCGTCTATTATCTCGACGGCCGGCCAATCGCCACCCAGGGCCCTCACACCTATCCGCGCGTACCGATGTCGATTAATTTCAACCTCTGGTTCATCCCGGACGGCCTTGTTACCGACCCGTCCTTCCGCGAGTACACCGAAAGCATCGATTGGGTGTATCACCAGGTCGGCGCCGTGCTATCGCCGGACGCGGTGATGATTGCGGTGGCGCAGTTGCGCAGCGCGAATACCGCCTTCCAGGACACCGTTCCGCCGAGGGATCCGCCGCTCTTTTCCCCCTGCAATGTGTAGCCCAAGATTCCTTCGAACCGACAAGCCGGGAGGTATCCCCCTCCCGGCTTTTTTCCGTACTTTCCCGCTTGCCATCCGGCGATTGGAGCTTAATTGGGAGGATCCCATGCGGCCGGAGGAATCATAGAATACCGTCCGTGTGCTAGAATGCGCCGTTGAAAAGAGACAGCCGTGAAAAAACTTGATCTGCGGAAGAAATATAAAATGCTTTATCTGCCTTCGGCGAAAAAGGTGGTGGTCGTCGACGTGCCGGATTTTCTGTTCGTGACGGTCGACGGACGGATCGAGAAGGGCCAATCGCCGGGCACATCGCCCGCTTTTGAGGAGGCGATGCAGGCGCTCTACGGCGCCGCCTATACGATTAAATTCATGTCGAAGCTGCGCAAGAAAAACGCGATCGACTATCCGGTGATGGCGCTCGAGGCTCTGTGGTGGGTGGAAGAGGGTGCGTTCGATATCTCCCAACTGGACAACTGGTGCTGGCGGGCGATGATCCTCCAGCCGGATCACGTTACCCAGGAGATGTTCGCAGAAGCCCTCGGGAAAATCCGCCAGAAGCGACCTTCCCCCTCGGTCGAGAAATTGCGCTTGGAGCGGTTCCACGAGGGTTTATGCATCCAGACGATGCACGTCGGCCCCTACGCCGCCGAGCCGTCCACGCTGGATCGCATGCATGCTTTTGCCGCGGAGAATGGTTTTTCTCCCCGTGGCAAGCACCACGAAATCTACCTCGGCGATCCACGCCGCTCGGCGCCGGAAAAGCTCAAGACCGTGTTGCGATATCCGGTCAAGAAGAAATAAGAGCCATGATCCACGAAATTCACGAAGAACACGAAATATTTTGCATTATTCTTCGTGATCCTTCCTGACCTTCGTGGATAAAAATTTTCCAACCACAAGCAAAATCAATCACAATATAAAATCGGTATTGAGAAAGCTAGATTTCCGGCCGGTGACGATCTGGCCGATCAACTCGCGGTTGGCGGGGTTGGACTGAGCCGCGACCAGCGTCCGGATCGAAAAACAACGCAGCGCATCGCTGATCGAAAGCGTCGATTCGGCGGAATCCTTCCGGCCGGTGAACGGCATCGAATCCGGCCCGCGCTGGCACTGGGTGTTGAGGTTGATCCGGCAGACCTGGTTGGCCAGTTTGTCGACCAACCCGCCGATCTTCGCCGCATCGTTCCCGAACAAACTCACCTGCTGGCCAAAATTGGAATTCGTGACGAAATCGAGAAACTCGCTTTCCTCGCGATAGGGCAGCACCGGGACGACCGGTCCGAACTGTTCTTGGTCGTAGAGGGTTGCGTCCGGGGAGACGGGGAATACCACCGCGGGGAAAAACAAGGTTTGGCAGGAGGTACCCCCGCCGGGATTGATCACCCGGCCGCCTTTGACTCTCGCGTCTTCCACATAAGCGTTGAGCATGTCGGTTTTATCCGTTTCCGGCAGCGGGGTGATGCGCACGCCGCCCAGCCAGGGCATCCCGAACGGAAGGGCGTTGACCGCGTCGCAGAATCGCGCGAGGAACTTTTCCGCGATCGATTCGTGGACGAAGAGAATCTTCAGGGCGGTGCAACGTTGACCGTTGAACGACAGCGCCCCGAGCAGGCTTTCGCGGACGGCGGTGTCGAGGTCGGCGTCGGGCATGACGAGCGCGGGATTCTTCGCGTCCAGGCCCAATACCCCGCGCATCCGGTGCGGCCGCGGGTGCTGCTGCTTGAGCAGATCGGCCACGCGGCTCGTGCCGATGAAGGCCAGCACGTCGATCTTCCCGCTGCGCATGATCGGCTCGATGATCCGTCCGCCGGGTCCGTAAATGAAGTTAACCACGCCAGGCGGGAAGCATTCGGCGAACGCGGGCAGCAGCGGCTGGTGGACGAGGGTTCCGAACTTGGGCGGCTTGACCACCACCGTGTTGCCCATGATGAGCGCCGGAATCAGCGTGGTGTAGGTTTCGTTGAGCGGATAGTTGAACGGCCCCATCGAGAGGCAGACCCCCAGCGGCGAGCGCCGGATCTGCGCCACGACGCCGCTGTCGAAGGCGAAGCGCGAATTGGTGCGGTCGAGATCCTTGAGCGAGTCGACCGTCCGCCGGATGTATTCCACCGTGCGGTCGAACTCCCTGCGGCTGTCTTCGAGATTTTTGCCGATCTCCCACATCAGGAGGCGCACGACCTCGTCGCGGGATTGGATCATGCGGGCGATAAAACCCTCCACGGCCTCGATCCGGCGGCCGACGCTCGCGGTGGGCCACGCGCCGTGCCCGTTATCCCAGGCCCGCACCGCCGCGTCGAGCGCCGCCATCACCGCGGCTTCGTCCATCACCGGCGCATGGCCGATGAGCGCGCGTTCGCAGCTCTCCCCCCGGCGCAGGCAGATCGGCGAGGTGACGTCGCTGACTTCGCCCTGCCAGGTGCGGACTTGCCCGTCGAGCAGGTAGAGCCTTTCATAGCCGGCTGGGTTCGGGCGGAATTCGGCCGGAACCTCGTCGGATGCGGGGAAAGCCGAGCTTAATTGTTGCGCCAACGTTTGTGAGGAATCATCCATAGTGGGGTTATCCTTTGCGTAGAAACGAACTACTGTTACCGGAAAACTCGGATGTTTTATTCTACTGGTTATTTGTAATTTCTCAACTTCCCCTCCTCCCATCCTTCTCCCAGCTTATGCTGGGAGAAGGTGGCCGGACCCCCGGCGATTTCCCGGGGGGAAGGCCGGATGAGGGCAGGTAGAAGCTTGATTAATTTCACTCAATTGGTGACAGGGTCTGGTACGAAGAGTCGTCGGTGGTTGACTGATTTATTCCATTGTTGTTTCTACCGCGATCATGGTTTACCCGCGTTTCATTGTTACCCCAATACTCAGGTTTGGATTTGCAACAATCGGTCCTTACCGATTAAATCCTTTTCAATAACGATCTTGGCCTGTGGAAAATATTTACACGCCAAATTCCGCGCACTCCTTCCTTGCAATTCCTCGATTTCAAACAGCGCCAGCCCGTCCTCGGCCAGGTGTTGGACGGATTGCTCGAGCGCGCGCGAGATCAGCCGCAATCCGTCCGGCCCGCCGTCGAGAGCGATTCGCGGCTCGTAACGCGCCACCGGCAGCCCCTCAAGCATGGCGGCGGGGACGTAGGGAAGATTCGCGCACAGCAAATCGATCGGCCCGCCAAGCGGAGCGAGCAGATCTGCTTGAAGCAATCGAACGCGATTGGAAATGTCTAGCGCTGCGAAGTTACGCGCCGCGAGCGCGAGCGCCCGGAAAGAAATGTCGGTGGCGATCACATACAGGACCGGGACGCGGGCGGCAAGCGCCGCGGCGATGCATCCGCACCCGGTGCCGAGATCCACAACGCGGAACGGAGGAGCCGGAGGCGCGATCCGTTCTCGGCGGGCCGATACCCACGCCAGCGCCGTTTCCACCAACCGTTCGGTTTCCGGGCGCGGGATAAGCACGTCGGGTGCAACTTCGAAGGAAAGACCGAAAAATTCCTGGGATCCGGTCAGATACGCTAGCGGCTCCCCTTCGCCTGCGCGCCGGAGGAGGGACAGATACCGGGACAGAATATTTTCCGGAAGGTTTGCTTCCGGATGGGCGAGGATCCAGCCGCGGGGACGATCCAAAAGGCGCGCGAGGAGCACCTGCGCCTCGAGTGAACCGGATTCGGCATGGGGCAACTCGGACAGCGCCAGCCGGAGCGCCGCGCCGACCGTGGGGGCGGAGGAAACGGGGCCGTTCACTCGTCGCCGGAAGACTGCAGCCGCTCGGTCTCGTCGCGCTGCGACAGTTCGTCGATAAAGGGGTCGATCTCGCCGTCGAGCACGGCGGCCATGTTGTGCAGCGAGAGTCCGACGCGGTGGTCGGTAATCCGGGATTGCGGGAAATTGTACGTACGGATCTTTTCCGAACGCTCGGCGCTGCCCACCTGGGAGCGGCGCGTCTTTTCAATCTCGTTGCGGCGCTTCTCCTCCTCGATCTCGTACAGGCGCGCGCGCAAAATGGCCATCGCCCGCAGGCGGTTTTGCAGTTGGGAGCGTTCGTCCTGGCATTGCACCACCATTCCGGTCGGCAGGTGAGTCAGACGCACGGCGGTGGAGTTTTTCTGCACGTTCTGGCCCCCCGCGCCCGAAGAGCGGTAGACCTCCATCTTGACGTCCTTCTCGGGGATGTCGATCTCCACCTCATCCACCTCGGCCAGCACCGCGACGGTGGCGGTGGAGGTGTGGATCCGGCCCGAGGATTCGGTGACCGGCACCCGCTGAACGCGGTGCACGCCGGATTCGAACTTCAGGCGCGAGAAAGCGCCCTTGCCCTTCACCTCGAAGATCACTTCCTTGAATCCGCCGATGCCGGTATCGCTCTGGGAAAGCACCTCGGTCTTCCAGCCGTGCTTTTCGGCGTAGCGGCTGTACATGCGGAAGAGGTCGGCGGCAAACAGGCCGGCCTCGTCGCCGCCCGTTCCGGCGCGGATCTCGACGATCACGTTGCGCTGGTCGCGCGAATCCTTGGGCAGGAGCAGGGATTTCAGTTCCCCCTCGAGCGCCGCCAGGCGCGGGGCCACCGCCGCCGCCTCGCTCTCGGCTAGGGCTTTGATTTCCGGATCGGAATCCGAAAGCATCGCCTTGGCCTGGTCGAGCGCAGATTGCGCTTTTTTATACTCGCGGTATTTAACCACCACCGGCTCGAGCTCGGAGCGCTCGCGCGCCAGTTCGTTTATCCGCGCGTAGTCGCCGGCGTGCTGGGCCATCAGGTTCTGTAACTCGTCGTAGCGGGCCTCAAGCCCTGCCAGTTTATCGAACATGCATCCTCGTAACCAATACCATCCAGGGGTTGGAAAGATAATAAATTATATCCTTAACGCGATTCGGCGGGCTGGGAAAAAAGAAATCCTTGGATGTTGGCGGGAGGAAGGATTCATCGAATGGGATTCGAAATGCGAGAAGGAAGCGGCCGGGGCGGAGATCAGAGTATAATGCACTGGTTTGATGGCCTGCCAGACGGATTGCCCGAAGTAGAGGCGGATGGTTTGCCAAGATCCGGTTTCCTGTTCGGTGTCTTCAAGGGGAAAGATCCCGGGTCAAGTGGCCGGTATCGCAGCGATCTCAATCCGCAGGGAAACTGCAGAACGATCGCAATCTTGAAGAGCAATGCAGAAAAATCAGCGGATATCTTTTTGGGATTTTCTTCTTGCTTTGGGCATCACGCTGTTTTTTTTAAACAGCGTTGTGTTTTTTGTGTTGGGCCGCTTCAATGCGGATGAGGGCTGGTATCTTTATGCGTGCAAACTCGTGTATGCAGGCCAACTGCCGTATCGGAATTTTGCGTTCACGCAAACTCCGCTTTTGCCCTATATCTATGGAATAATTCAAAATCTCTTCCTGCAAAGCCTGTATCTTGGCAGGGCGACCTCGGTCTTCTTCTCAATCTTGGCTTTTCTCTTATCTTTGAAAATTGCGTTCCAGTATGGCGGGAAAATGGCGGGAGCGATCACCTCGCTATTGGGCGGAACCTTTCTTTTTGGAATTTACTATCAATCGATTATCAAAACCTATCCGCTGACGACGCTCTTTTGCCTCTTGGCGCTATTTTTTCTCTCGTCCGGCTACCGGAAGGAAATTAAATTAATTCTCCCCGTGCTATTTGTCCTGCTGGCTGCGCTCACCAGGCTGACAGCAACATTTTTTGCCATTCCCTTTATCCTTTATGCGTTGATCGTTGCCGATAACAGGATCCAAATCATCGTCGTGGCCCTGTGCCTTGCGGCTTGCTCCTGGATGTTAATCGTCGCGTTACCCGATCTAGACGCTGCCCTCTGGGGGCTGATGATGTACCACCTGACGCAGTTTGGAAATCTATCCCTTGCCGAGCGGACATGGCGGATAGTAGAGATCACGATCCCGCGGCTGGTCGAACAATTCCCCTGTTATTTTCTTCTGATGGCTACCCTGGTTTTTTTGGGGATTGGCCGGATCCGGGCTGCGCTCCGATCGTATCCTGCAACATTGATCACGGTGGTGGGATTATTCCCTTTTGCCGTCGCTAATTTGTTAACCGGCGGATTTCTTGTGGAATATTACGTTCCTCTGCTCTTTATTTTGTTCCCCATCATCGGCATTGCCTTTGCCAGATTATTTCTCCGGATCAGCAAACGTTCTCAGATCGTTCTCCAATTGGTTGTATTGTCTGCCCTGGTGATGGGATTAGTGCGAAGCCGATTCACCTTATACGATCTATCCGGCGGGCAACCGCCGATTGAAAAAATCCAAGATGTCGCCGCGGTCGTCACGAAAAACTCCGGTCCCAACGATAAACTATTCGCATTCGAAGCGCTCGCGGTGGCTATTGAATCCCATCGGGAAGCTATGCCCAATCAGGCCATGGCGCAATTCTCGTTTTCCAGCGCCGATACCAAAACGGCCGACCATCTCCATCTGATGAACGGACCAATGATATTGGGAGATATTGAAAACGGCATTCCCAAATTGGTCATTCTGACAGATTTGGATTGGGAGATCCTGCGAGGTTTTACAGATTACGACAGTATCGTTGCCGCCCTGGACCAGAATTACCGTCTGATCTATAGCCTGGAGAATTTTGGCCAGCGCGACAACCGCGTGGAAGTATTTCTTCGGCGCATAGACCAATGACGGCTCCATACTCACCTTGCGCGTTTTCCGGACGCTACCCCTTAAAGGCATTCTGTTTCCAGGCTGCCTTTCTCGTTTTCGTCCCCGCCACCGACGTACCCTGTTGTAGGCCGTCCCCGGCAGCGGATCCGGAAATGCAGGGATTGGTTCATGGGTAGCGAGAGTCCGCCCAAGAACCCCGTCTTGCGCGTCTTGTCCTTGGGGGATTTCCGTTTGCTGTTCGGCGGAGCGACCACCTCGATTCTGGGCGATCAATTCGCGCTGATCGCCACGCCCTGGCTCGTGCTGCAACTCACCCGCGATCCCCTCGTGCTGGGAATCGTCATGGCGCTGGGAGGAATCCCGCGCGCGGTATTCATGCTCCTGGGCGGAGCCGTCACCGACCGGTTCTCGCCGCGCCGGATCATGATCATCTCGGACT
The DNA here is from genome assembly GCA_963780865.1 of uncultured Chloroflexia bacterium. GTDB lineage: Bacteria > Chloroflexota > Anaerolineae > Anaerolineales > RBG-16-64-43 > FEN-1073. The sequence goes on from CAWADT010000026.1 coordinate 214,035, forward strand.
CTCTTCGTCTGGGATTTACCGCGCTGATGGCGCTGGCCGTGTTGAGCGGAAACGTCCATTTGTGGATGTTGTACGTCTTCAGTCTGGGTTTTGGATTGGTGGCGGGATTTGCCATCCCGGCCACCAACAGCATTGTGCCGATGCTGGTCGAGGAACGCGATCTACAAGCCGGGAACTCGATCATCCTGGGAAGCAATCAACTGGTGGGGTTCATCGGACCGACCATGGCCGGGCTGCTCATCGCCGGGTTCTCCAAATCGCTTTTGGGGATCGGGCTGGCCTACGGATTGGACGCGCTGAGCTTCGCCGTCTCGGCCGGCGCGCTGCTCCTGATGCGCGGCGGAGCAGGTTTATCGGCCGCTTCCGGCGATCCCTCTGGTGCAGAAAGTATCTGGGCGTCCATCCTGGTCGGGTTGAGATATTTGTGGAACGATAGAGCGCTGCGGCTGATGTTCCTGGTCGTGACGATTGTGAACTTCCTTTTCATCGGGCCGCTGATGGTTGGGATTCCGGTGCTGGCCAACCGGTTCCTGCCGGGCGGGGCGATCGCGTTCGGCTTGCTGGTGTCGGGGCTGGCGGGAGGGAATCTCGCGGGTTACCTGCTGGCCGGGCCGTTGCCGCGGCCGGGCGGGAAGACCATGAAATATTTTCTGCTCGGCGCGCTGGCCGCATTCGGCTTGGCGATCGCATCGCTGGGGTTCATCCGCTCCACGGAATTGGATTTCATCATCATGATCCTGCTGGGTCTCGGGAACGGTTACCTGATTATTATCGTGCTCACCTGGATTCAATCGCGCACTCCCAAGATGATCCTCGGCCGGACGATGAGCATGCTGATGCTCAGCACGAGCGGATTGAGCCCGATTTCCCAGGCCATCTCGGGCGCCGCAATCAAGGGGAGCATTGTCGTGCTGTTTGCCGCGGCGGGAGCGCTGATCTTTCTGGTGCCGCTTGGGATCGCCAATCGTCCGGAGCTGGAACTCTTCAGCGAGAGCCTGGCGGCCTCGAAGTCTGCTGCGGGAAAATAATTCGCAGGCGGAGGGATATGAAATCCGCTCGCGAGTACGATTGCCTGCACGATTATTTTTCCCCACCCGGCCGCACGCGCCGATATAAATCGCGTGTGCAATAAAAACCCGCCCTCATCCCCAACCCTCCCGTCATTCCTTTCCGGGACAGGTTCTCCCAGCACCTGTCCCGCGCGAAGCGAGGGATAAGCTGGGAGAAGGTGGCCGAACCTGTCCTGGAGCGGAGCGACGGGAGGCCGGATGAGGGTGGACGTCTGCCCCGAAGGGGCTTGGTGTCATGGCGTGGGCATTTATGCCCGCGCAAATGCCTCAGCAATATATTAATAAAGGATTCTTCTTTATTGAGATAAGTGTGCCGGTGCGGCCGTCCGCGCCGCGATTGATCCTTCGCAAAAACCGATCAGGACAGGTCGCGGCGCTAAGAAACGAAGCCCGCTTCGCGGGCTATATGGTGCAAGCGATGCAGCCCCGATGGGCCTTCGTATTCCGGCGCGGGGATTCATCCCCGCGCAAAGACCGCGCAACAATTTAAGAAAATATTCCCCATTATTGAGATTGCTACAACCAGGTTGAAGAATTTCTATTCTTGGCTGTCCACTCTTCGTAAATTGAGAATCCCAACGACGACAAAATAAATTGCGGCAAAGAAGACCGAGAAGGTGATGGCGAAGATAAACGCGTCTGAATTGGATTTGGGATGGAGCACCCAGCTGAGGAGTTCCTTGATCAGCGGCTTGGGGTTGAGCAGCAGGTCCCAGCTGTTGAAGCGCAGGAACCTCCCGATGTAGATTCCGAAATCCGCCCAACACCAGCGCGCCGAGCGCGAAGACCCAGCTGACGACCCATCCCAGCCACCGGCGCACGAGGGCTTGCATCAGGATGAGCGAAACCATCCCCAGGTAACAGCCGGTGAAGGCGAAGGCCATGTAGAGGATCTGATCAAACCAGTACGGCATTTCCGGCCGGGCGTGCAGGTGGACGAGGTCGGTGATCAAGTAGGGCGCGTTGGGGAAGAACAGCAACCAGACGACGGCGCACCCGATCGCGATAACGTCCCCCAGACAGGAGCCTTTGCGGTAGACGTTGTAGGCGATCCAGGCGAACATCACCGGGATCCACGCGAGAATTAGGTTGACGTTGAGCGTGGAATAGGTGGTTTGTCCCGTTTTCACCCAGCGTACCCCGAACAGGAAAACGCACATCGCGCTGCTGACAATCATCGTAGCCAGGAGCAGCGCCTGATGGCGGAGGGCGAACCGGACGCTTGCGGGGGAAGGAGCGGGTTGACGATTTTCCGTTTGCATTAACTCTCTTTCTGGTTTCAAGCGGGCGGAGTCGGGCTTCCAAGCCCGAGGACTAGGTGCGGATGAGGTAATCCCCCTGGCCGACCCATTTGTAGGTGGTGAGCTCGCGCAACCCCATCGGTCCGCGGGCGTGCAGCCGCTGGGTGGAGATGGCCACCTCCGCGCCGAGGCCGAACTGAGCGCCGTCGGTGAAATGCGTGCTGGCGTTGACGTATACCGCGGCGGAATCCACCTCGGCGACGAAGCGCGCCGCATGCTCCGGGTTTCCGGTGAGGATCCCGTCGGAGTGATTCTGCGAGTGCGCGGCGATGTGTTCGATCGCCGCTTCGAGCGAATCCACAACCTTGATTCCCAGGATCAACGCCATCCACTCCGTGTCGAAATCCTCGGGACCGGCCGCGTGCACCGACGCGGGCAGGGGATTCCCCAGAAACGGGATGGCGCTCGCATGCGCGCGGAAAGTGACGCCTTCGCCTTCCAATCGATGCACCAGCATCGGCAGGAACTTGGCCGCGATCGATCGCTCGACCAGGACGGTATCCAGCGCGTTGCAGACCGACGGCCGCTTGGTCTTGGCGTTGTGGATCACCTCAAGCGACTTAGCCAGATCGGCGCTTTGCTCCACGTACAGATGGCAGATTCCCACCCCACCGGTGATCACCGGGATGCGGCTGTGCTCGCGGCAGAAACGGTGCAGGCCGGCTCCGCCGCGGGGAATGATCATGTCCACATAGTCGTCGAGCGCGAGCAGTTCGGTCACGCGGGCGCGGTCCGCGTCGTCGACGAACAGCACCGCGTCCTCCGGCGCTCCGGCGCCGCGCAGCGCGCGATGCACGCTTCCCACCAGCGCCCGGTTCGAATTCAGCGTCTCGCTGCCGCCGCGCAGGATCACCGCGTTGCCGGTCTTCACCGCCAAGCCCGCCACGTCGACGGTCACGTTGGGGCGCGATTCGTAGATCACGCCCAAGGTCCCGATCGGGACGCGTTGTTTCCATAATTTCAACCCGCTGGGGCGGATCGTCTCGTCGAACCGCTCGCCGACCGGGTCCGGAAGTTCGGCCACCTTGCGCAGGTCGGCCGCGATAGAAGCCAGCCGCGCCGGATCGAGCCGCATGCGGTCGATCAGCGCGGCGGATAGCCCATCCTTCATGGCCGCGGCGACGTCCAAGGCATTGGCTTGCAAGATGAGCTCCCGGCCCTGGTCCAGACCATCCGCGAGTCCGGTCAGCGCTTTATTTTTTTGATTGGTTGTCGCGCGCGCCAAGTGTTTCGCGGCGGCGCGCGCGCGTTTTCCGAGGTCGGTTATGGATACGGTCATGATGAACTCCAGCGGTTATGATAAATTCTAACATTGTTGCCGGTTTCGTGAATACATCGGCGAATCTATCTTGCTCTATCATTTTATTTGTACGCGGATTATACGGATTTCACGGATTTCGCGGAGAAGTAATTTCTAAAATTCAATAGGTGATTGTATTTTCCGTGTAATCCGGTTTTTCAGCGAAATCCGCGTACCAAATCATCGAAGACGTGCCATATCGCGGTTTCATTTCGAAAACTATCGGTATGAGGAAAAAACCTAATAATACTTCTCTATCCCCCCGAACCCGAACTGTGTGTTCTTCGCCGTCATCTGCAGAAAGTAACGCAGACGCTTTTGGAATTCCGCGGGCCGGTTGCGGGCTCCGTCGATGAAGGCGATCCGGATCCGTTTGTAGCCCGCCGAGAACTTCCGGAAATTCTTCCACGCCGCGGGGTTGGCTTTGATCACCGCGAGGAGATCCGGCGGGATGCGGAACCGCTTCGGCGGCGGCTTCCCAATCGCCGCCAGCACCTCCTTGGCCACCTTGCCTTTCGCGATCAGCGCCGCGAGCCGTTCCTTGTTCGCCTGCGAGTAGGGCGTCTTGGGATTTCTGGGCGAGAAGCGCTGGGCGTAGCGGTCCGCGTCGATCCGCCGGACGGTGCTGTCGATCCATCCGAAGCAAAGCGCTTCCTCGACCGCTTCATTATAGGTAACGCGCGGTTTCCCGGTATGCTCTTTGTAATATATGAGATAGATTTCCTTCTTGGAACGGAAATGCTCCTTCAACCAATCGCGCCAGATTTTGCGCTTGGCCGCATAGAAAAAATTCTTTTTATCAAAGCTGCTTTTCGCCATAAGCCCGGATCACCTAAACTGGATTGAAGGATCTGTTTATTAATATGGTATTCCCTCGGCGGAAGGATTGCATCATCGGATGCAATCGTCAGGGAATCTTCATAATACAAAGGCTCGGAGAATATCTCGCGACGCGAGCGGCATTCCTTCCTCTACTAATAAAGTGTACGCGCAAAATGCAGAAGATCCAGTACGCGGATTATTCGGATTCTGCGGATTTCGCGGATTATTCTTTCAGAGAATCCCTCTGAAGATTCTTTCCATCCGCTAAATCCATTTTCTTCCGTGAAATCCGCGCACAAAGATCTGATCGGACGCGATAGGTTTGAACAATACGAAAAATGGATAGCGACAAACCGGATCCAACGGGTTCAGCCGCCTTCCACCTTGGTTCCGCACTCCGCGCAGAACTTCGCGCCAGCCTTGAGTTTGGCGCCGCACTGGGTGCAATGCGCTTCGGACGAGATCTTGGCGCCGCACTCGGGGCAAAACTTGGCGTTGGCCGCCAGCGGCGCGTTGCACTTCGGGCAGGTGGCGCGCACGCCATCCCGCCAGCTTTTCTCCTTCAACATATCCAGGTCTTCTTCCGCCACTTTGGAATGGGCCCAAATTTCCTCCACCGTGCGGCTGGATTGCGCGGCCGCCATCTCGACGCCCAGATCCGGCGAGCATTCCTTGCACAGGCCTTTGGCATTGTTCCAGCAGCTGCGGCGGCAGACCCATTTGGAACAGCGCGGGCATTGCACGAAATCGGGTTTGAGTTCCTGCATCGCCTTGACGAAGGCGTCATCGCGGGCTTTTTTCCATGCGGCCGAACGCGCCCGTTCGCCGACGTTCGCGGCCTGCCCAAAAACTCCCCCAAATAAACTGCTGGCGGTATCGAGCGCGCTGGATACCGTTCCCAGGCCAAACGCCTGGAATTCGGTGCGGAAGCCTGTGCCGCAGCGGTCGCAGTTGAATTCGAATTGGAATCCTTGCTCGGTGCTGAGGTCGGAATAATTTTGGGTGAATTCGATTTTGGTCACGAAAGTCTCCTGGATGGGATTAAAGGATGATCAGATCGTTGCGGTGGATCACTTCGTCGCCGAAATTGAATCCGAGGATCTCCTCGATCTCGTCGGATTTCTTCCCGATGATGCGGACCAGCTCGCTCGAGCCGTAATTGGAAATCCCGCGCGCGATCTCGCGCCCGGCGGAATCCAGCACGCGGATCGAATTGCCGCGTTCAAACGCGCCCTCCACCGCTTTGACCCCGACCGGCAGCAGCGAACTCCCGCGGGAGAGCGCCTGGGCCGCGCCGGGATCCACCCGAACCGCGTCGGCGGCCCGCCCCCCGGCGAGGATGTAGCGTTTGCGGCTCTCCACCGAGCTCGCCACCGGGAGGAAGCGCGTCCCGACCGTCTCGCCCGTCGCGGCGCGCAGCAGCACGTCGGGCATGTTCCCCGCCGCGATAACCACCGTGGTGCCCGAGCGCCGCGCGAGGTCGGCTGCCTGGAGTTTGGTCAGCATCCCGCCGGTCCCCAGACCGCTTTCCGTGCCCTTGGCCGCGTTCCACAAGGCTTTGGGAATCTCCGGCTCCGAGACTTCGTTGACCAGGATCGCGTCCGGATCGGAACGGGGGTCGGCGGTGTAGAGCCCCACCTGGTCGGTGAGCAGCAGCAGCAGGTCGGCGTCGATGAGGTTGGCCACCAGCGCCGAGAGGTTGTCGTTGTCTCCCACGCGGATTTCTTCGGTGGCGACCGTGTCGTTTTCGTTGATGATCGGGATCGCCCCCTGGTCCAGCAGAGCGGTGAGCGTGTTGCGCGAGTTCAGGTAGCGCCGGCGGTCGGCCAGATCCGCGCGGGTGAGTAGCACCTGGGCGATGGTCAGGGAATACAGGCCGAAGACTTGTTCGTAGAGCGCCATCAGCCGCGGCTGGCCGATCGCGGCCAGCATCTGTTTGGCGGGCAGGCCTTTGGGCAACTGGGGGAAGCCGAGCCGCTCGCGACCCGCCGCCATCGCGCCGGAGGTGACGAGCAGCGCCTCTATGCCGCGCCCGCGCAACGCCGTGGTCTGGCGCGCGATGTCCACGAGATGCGGCATGGAAAGGTGGGTCGTGCCGGCGGTAAGCGTCGAGGTTCCTAGTTTGATAACGATGCGATGAAAAGACATCCTCTGCTGTCCCCGGGGAAAATTCCTTTGCAAGTTGTTATACCACAGAAAAAAAACAAAAATGCCTTAATAAATCTCCTCGGTTCCCTAGTGTTTAGTCGGAGGCACCGCCGGGAGATAGATCGAGCGCGAAGTACATATCTCCTTCTCGGACGTGTGTGACCCGGAAGCCGTGCTTTTGATAGAAAGCCACCGCTTCGACCCAGGTGGAAGTGGTCTCGAGGATGATCCTTCGGAAACCTGCGGCCCGGGCGTTCGCCAGGAGCCTTCCCAGGACCGCGCTTCCGATCCCCCTTCTTCGCTCGGCGCGCGCGACCGACATCCTGACGATCTCCGCGTCGCCGTTCGAACGCGGGAGGAGCGCTCCGGTCGCGACGATTCGGGCGCCCAGGGTGGCTACTAGGAAGGCTCCTCCGGTATACGATGCTGCGATGTCGTCGAGATTCTGGATTCCGACGCGCGTCGATCGTCCCCCAATGCTCTTTCAACCCTTCCAGAATCAGGGCTTTGGCTTCGGCTTGATCCTCCGGGCGAAATTGGCGGATGGACAAATCGGTCATCCGCCAATTATCGGCCCTCCCGCTTCCGGAGGCAATGGTTTGAATTCCGGGGAGGGCTTGAACTACGACGCCGCGTAGGGATAATGAGGCATGGACATTCGTTTTATTTTAACAGGCTGTTGAAAAGCGTTGATTTTGTTTTAGCCATACGCACCCGCCCCCCTTTCATCTTCCCATTTTCCAATGGAAAATGGGGGGAGCGAGGGAGGATGGTTTACCACAGAGAAGGTGACACCAGCATGAATTGAGTTTTTCAACATCCTGTTAACAGGTTGTTGAAAAAAGCAGCATAGGCGGTCGAGTAGCTGTTTTTGCGTATCCCCGGCCCGACCTGCCGGGGCGGGCGAGACCACCGGATTTCAGCGGGGTCTCGATACGCCCGCATAGAACGCGGGCTACCCCGGCCTCGCTCCGCGAAGCGGGGCGGGGCTCGACCGGCTTTTTCAACACCCTGTTAAGAATATTTCCGGCGGATCTTGCGCCAGGCTGCTTGACGGGAGAATTGAAAAACAATAATAATGAGGACGGCTATTCATGGGTATGCGGCTCGCACCCGGGCCGGAGGCCATTATGCGAAGAGTCATGTATGCCATGTCGGTATCGCTCGACGGTTTCATCGAGGCGGTGAACGGGGATCTTCGCTGGTCGTATCCCGATGAAGAATTGCACCGTCACTTCAACGAGCAGGAAGCCACGATCGATCTTCACCTCTATGGGCGGCGGCTGTATGAGAACATGGCGGCTTTCTGGCCGACGGCGGACGAGAACCCAGCGGCGCCGAGCGCGGAGATCGAGTATGCCCGAATCTGGAAGGATATGAAGAAGATAGTATTTTCCAGGACACTTAAAACGGTCGGCTGGAATTCTCAACTGGCAAGCGGGGATATCGCCGAAGTGGTGAACCGGCTTAAAGCGCAACCGGGCAACGACATGAGCGTCGGCGGCGCAGGCCTCGCCTCGGAGTTCATGCAACTCGGCCTGATCGATGAATACCGGCTCTACGTCCACCCGGTGGTGTTGGGGGGCGGCAAGCCGATGTTTCCCCACTTGCGAGAGCGGATCAACTTACGGCTCGTGGAAACACGCGCCTTCGGATCGGGCGTCGTTCTCCTAAAGTACCAGCATGCGGACGAGCCTATGTGACGCTCAAGCCGGATCACGCTGGGATGGACCCGCATGCCCATCGCGGCGCTCGCCGCAAGGGGGAAAAACCCGCCGATGCGCCCGCCTCGGCGCCGGGATATCCCCGTAATCGCCAGATCCCCGGGCAGGGAGGGTGGCACAATGGATAAAAAGCTTATCGCGCGATACATCCTGGACGCGAGCCTGAGCCTCGTCGGCGCGGGCGTGTTCCTGTTCTGGGCGGCCGGGAGGATCGACTGGTGGCCGGCCTGGGGCGTGCTCGCGGTGAACGCGGCGATGATGGCGGCGATGGGTTTCGTCATATTCCGCCGTTATCCGGAACTTGCGGCGGAACGCCTCGCACCGCCCAAGGGAGCCAAACTTTGGGATACCGCCATCATGAGCACCGTCCGTCTATTACAATTGGCGCGTTACATCGTCGCCGGGCTGGACGAGCGCAACGGCTGGACGCGAGGATTTCCAGCCGGGATTCAAATAGCGGCTTTGGTTGTAAGTTTCCTGGGATACGCCGTCATCCCATGGTCGGTAGCCAACAATAAATTCTTCTCGCAGATCGTGCGGATCCAATCCGACCGCGGGCATACCGTCGCCGCGGGCGGGCCGTACCGGTTTGTGCGTCATCCCAGCTACCTGGGAATGATCGCGTTTGAACTGGCTGTTTCGATTATGCTTGCGTCGTGGGGAGCGCTGATCATCAGCCTCGGGAACGTCTTCCTGCTCATCCTCCGCACCGCGCTCGAGGATCGCGCACTGCAAACAGAGCTGCCGGGTTATGCGGACTACGCCCAGGGGGTGCGCTATCGGCTGTTGCCGGGAATTTGGTAGGCCCTTTTACAACCGATCGAATTCTATCCACCAAGGACACGAAGGGTCACGAAAACTTTCTTATTAATTTGATGAATCTTCGTGACCTCTGTAGATGGTTTTTTGGCTTCGGTCAATTCTACGTTGAGGCGGTTGCCTTACGGGTAACCGGGGCTGCGGAATCAGGAAGCTCACCCACACTGGGAATAAATTTATCTACAGTCAGCGTAGCAGGCCGAGGCGGACTACTGAACCGCTCGGCGTGTTTTGCGGGCTTGACAATCGTTTTCTGGCAATGCTATGATGCTCCCGACCGACCGACCGACCGACCGGTCGGTCGGGAAGTGCAATATGATAAAAAACGATACCCGCGAAAAAATCCTGCAAGTGGCGGCCAAATTATTCATTCGCCAGGGGTATACGGCCACTTCGATTTCCCAGATCGCCGGGGAAATCGGGATCGGGAAAGCCACCGTTTACCACCACTTTCCCGACAAGGAGGCGATCGTCTACGCCCTCCTCGACCGGAGCTCCTCCCGCGTCCACGAAACGCTCTCGGCGGTGAATGCCGGAAATGACCCGCACAAGCAGATCGAAGCTATCGCCAAGGCCGGTATCCGCCTGCGGGGCGAATCGTTCGATCTCTTTCAGGTAATCCGGCGCGAGGTACCCGGCAGCCGGAACCGGGTGCACGCGGAGCTGGCTTCCTTCTTCGTCGACTACACCACCCAATTCACGGAAGCCATTCAAACGGGAATCCGGCGGGGGCTCTTCCGCCGCGTGGATCCCTCCGAGGCCGCGCGCACTCTGTTGACTATGCTGGCCGGTTTGTACGTCCAGATCTACCTGAGCGGAAACCGGATTGCGAATCCCGAGAAGACGATTCATTCCATGCTGGAGATTTTCTTCCATGGCATCGAGACCCGTTGATCGTATCCCGAGACCGATGAAGAAAGGAATTATTTTTTATGCATTGGATACGCAATCTATCCGAATTGACGGCAAATGATTTGCCGCTGGCCGGCGGCAAGGCGGCCAATCTCGGCGTATTGATTCGCGGCGGGATCCCGGTGCCGCCCGGTTTCTGCGTGCTGACGGAAGCCTACCGCGAGACCGTGCGGCGGAACGATCTGGAGGGAAAGATCCGCGGGATCCTCGCCGGCATCCCGCGGCCGGAACCGGAACCGATCGAATCCGCCGCCGAAAAAATCCGCGCGTTGTTCCTGGCCTGCCGCATGCCGGAGGAGATTGCGGAGGAAATCCGCATCGCCTACCGCGCGCTCGATCCGGCGGGGGATACGCCGGTCGCCGTCCGTTCCTCGGCCACGGCCGAGGATCTGCCGGAAATGAGCTTCGCCGGCCAGCAGGAGACCTTCCTGAACATTATCGGCGCCGCGAATCTCCTGCGCGCGGTGATGGAATGCTGGGCCAGCCTATGGACCGCGCGCGCGATCGGCTACCGGATGCGCAACGAGGTCTCGGCCGAAGGCCTCGCACTGGCGGTCGCCGTCCAGCGCATGATCCTGTCGGAATGTTCGGGCGTGCTCTTCACCGCCAACCCGCTTAGCGGCAGCCGGCGGGAAACCGTGATCGATGCGACCTTCGGGCTGGGCGAGGCGCTGGTGGGTGGAAAGGTCGAGCCGGATCATTACGTCGTCCGGATGCCGGAGGAACGGATCCTTTCCAAGACGCTGGGTGCCAAGGCGTTCCAAATCCGCGCCCGCGAGAGCGGCGGGACGGAGAGCGGCGAACACGATTCCAAATCCCAGCCCGCGCTCGACGACGGGCAAATCCTCGAACTGGCGCGGCTCGGCGGGCGGGCGCGGGCGCTATTTTCGGACCCGCAGGATATCGAGTGGGCGCTGGCGGACGGGAAATTCCATCTCGTGCAATCCCGGCCGATCACTTCGCTGTTTCCCGTTCCGGCGGGAATGGAGAACGGCCCCCTCCGGACGCTATTTTCCTTCGCGGCCGTGCAGGGCATGCTGGACCCGATCACCCCGATCGGCCGCGATTCCATGATGGAGATGTTCGCCGTCGGCGCCGGTTTGTTCGGCGTGCGCGCGAACGCCGAAACCCAGACGACGCTTTATTCGGCCGGGGAGAGATTGTGGATCAATTTCACTCCCGTCCTGAAAAACTCCATCGGCCGGAGAATCGTACCGTACGTCCTTTCCATGGTCGAGCCGACGATCGGGCAGGCTGTGGAACAGATCCAAGACGAGCCGGACCTGCAACCCGGGCGGTCCGGCGTCAGCCTGCAGGCCGCGGTCCGGCTGGCGCGTTTTCTCGCGCCGATGGGGTTCAACGTCGCGCTGAATCTGATCGCGCCGCGCAGGCGCCGCGAATATATCGTCGCCAACGGCGAACGCATGCTGGCGCTGATGGAAAAACGCTGTGCGGCGGTGACGGGCGACCGCCGGCAGAGGCTCTTGGCGCAGATCAATCTCCTGCCGGAGATAATGGCGGAACGTCTTCCGCCTTCGTTGATCCTTTTCGTCTCGGGTGTGGCGGGGGGGATGAGCGCGTGGAACGAGCTGAACATGATCGCGGGCAAGGCGATGGAAGATCCGGCGGCCCGGGCGGAAGTGCAGGATCTCATCCTGCAGGTGACGCGCGGGATGCCCTACAACCCGACGACGGAAATGGACCTGGCGTTGTGGGAAATGGCCAAGGCCATCCGGCGCGACCCGGATTCCCGCCGCGCTGTGGAAGCGGGCAGCGCGCCGGAGCTTGCCGAGGGTTACCGGGAAGGAAAATTGCCCGCGGCGGTGACGGGGGCGGCGGGCCGTTTCCTGAAAAAATACGGCGGGCGCGGTTTCGGCGAGATCGACCTGGGACGCACGCGCTGGGCCGAGGATCCCACCCACGTGTTCGAGATGCTGATCAACTTCCTCCAGATCCAGGATGAGAGCAAGGCGCCGGATGCGGTCTTCGCGCGCAGCGCCGCCTTGGCCGAGGAATCGGTGCGGAAGATCGCGGCCGCCGTAGGGAAAACCCGCGGCGGATGGATCAAGGCGCGCCTGGTGCGGTTCTTCGCCGGGCGGGCGCGCCAGCTGATGGGCGCGCGCGAGAGCCCGAAATTCTTCGCGGTGCGGATGATGTACATCATCCGCCGCGAACTGCTTGCGCTCGGGCGGGAATTCGCCGCCGCGGGGGAGCTTGCGCGCGCCGACGACCTGTTCTACCTGAGCCTCGTGGAGATCCGGGCGTTTGCCGGGAGCGAAGCGCGGCCCTGGCAGGAGCTGATCGCCTCGCGGCGGAGCGCCTACCAGCGCGAATTGCGCCGGCGCCAGATTCCGCGCCTGCTCCTGAGCGATGGGCGCGCCTTCTATGAAGGCATCTCCCCCCAGACGGGAGATTCCGAGGACCGCATCACCGGCAGCCCAGTCTCGCCGGGCGTGGCCGAGGGAATCGTCCACGTGGTCCTCGACCCGCGCCAGGCCAACCTGCGGCCGGGCGAGATCCTTGTCTGCCCGGGCACCGATCCCTCCTGGACGCCGCTGTTCCTCTCGGACGGCGCGCTGGTGATGGAAGTGGGCGGCATGATGACCCATGGATCGGTCGTGGCGCGCGAGTACGGCATCCCGGGGGTGGTCGGCGTGCACGCGGCGACGACCCGGCTACACACCGGCCAGCGCGTGCGGGTGGATGGGTCAAGGGGGATCATCGAAGTTTTGGGAGAAGTTTTAATTAATCGGGGTGGTTCCAATAGCCAATGGATCATCCAAATGACCATTGACCACAGACCATCGACCATAGACCATCGACCATGGCCGATTCTTCAATGCGCATGGATCAAACTCAAGCGTGCAATCCAGTTCATAACAAGCCAGGATCGGTTCACCGAACCGCCTGACTTGTAGAATAACCATCCGCGTGCGGTCGGCTGCTTCACCGCAGAGATGAGTTGACGATGGTCTCTTGTCCATGGTCCATGGTCGATTGTCGGGTTTTAATGGTCTATCGTCCATGGTCCGCGGTCGATAATAAATCACCCGCGCCTATGCGGAGATTGATCCCCGCTCTGTTATCCAATTCCCCTTCGGGGCAAGGACTCCCATCCATCGTCTATGGTCAATAGTCGTTAACTTATCCCGCTCTCTCGGGATCCATTTCATCTTTGGCGGGGTCGGATCCCCTGCGGCGGTTTAGTCTTGGCTTGGATGCCGATCGAGCCCTTCCGTCTTTCCCGCTCGTAATGGCGTCTGGCTTTGGCGCGGTTGCCGCAGATCTTCATGGTGCACCAGCGGCGCAAATGGTTGCGGCTGGTATCGTAAAACAGCCAGCCGCACCCGCCGCACAATCGGATTTGATCCGGATGACCGGAGACGAGCAGGTCGGCGGCGGAGCGCACAGCCTCGACCATGATTTTTTCAATCGGATCCTCCGCCGAACCAACCAGGGAATAGCGCCCACTCGCGGCCACCATGCGCAACGAGCTCGAAACTTTTTGCAGACGGGCATTGAAGGCGGCCACGTCCGCTGCCGCGGGAGCCTTGCCGTGCGCGAAGGGCAGCAGCACCCGGTAGATCAGCGATCGAATCGCGACCAAATCCGCAATTGCCCGTCGGCTGGATGCAGAAATGGCAGACGGATTCCCCGCCAGGATGCCGGCCGCTTTGCCCCAATCCAGGATCGTCGCGTAATCCTTGAAATAGTCAAATTTCGGCGGAGTATGCAGGTGATCAAACGTGTTGCAAAAATCAACGCAAAATCTGCCGCCGATAAAATAGGTTGGGTTGAATTTCATCCGTTTTCCCTTCCTGGGTTCGCCGCAATCCTTCCGGACAGATCGATTGGCCGCCGAGGACGGCCTTCCCTTGAAAAAACAGATAATTTATTATAACCCATTAATCAAATTTATTAGGTTATGATGCGGCCGGCCGGCTGAGCCCCTTTGGATGAAAAAAATTATCAAATGGATGGCCAAAAACGGAAGCGGCGGGAGGCCAGTGCGGACCGGTTTCGCCGATCGAGGCCGCTGAAACAGTCCGCCGCTCGGGGGGCTTGCCCGCGAATGCTCCCTGCGCCCTCTCCCGTCGGGTCTCCCGAACCGGGCAATCACCGGACGGAACCCTTGGCTTCGATTTCGAAAAAGGCGCCGCAGCTAAAAGGTTAGGCGGGTTTCTTCCCGCGGACGAACGCCAGGAACGCGGAGCGTGTATTTCCGGAAGCCACTTCCGTAAATCCGGCTGCGGCCACGAGCGGGGGAATGCTCCAAACGTCGCTTTGCATCATGTGCGGGCCGATTATTCCGGAGGTAATATGCCGCAGGACGAGATTCGCCGGCGGTTTGAAATCCGCGATCAACAGACGTCCGCCCGGTTTAAGCACCCGCAGGATTTCCGCAAACCCCGCCCGTTTTAGGTCGTCGGGCAGGTGGTGGATGGCCAGCCGGCTGATGACCACGTCGAAACTTGCATCGGGGAAGGCGAGCTTCTCGATCAGACCCACCTCGAACTCCACATTCAGCCGTGCGCGGGACGCCTTCTCCCTGGCCACTGCGATCATCTCCGGCGCGGCGTCGATGCCGGCCACCTTGGCTTCCGTCCCGGCGCAAACCTTCGCCGTCAGAGTCAGGTTTCCCGAGCCGCAGGCGACGTCCAGCACTGATTCCCCGGGTTGAATTCCCGCCAGCTCAACCACCATCCGGCTGTTCGGGCCGTTCACGCCCATCCCGGCCAGGCTGGTGAAGAAATCGTATCGCGCGGCCCAAGGAATGGTGATGCCCGCGGTCTCCGGGCCGGTTTCGACTGCTGTTTCATTGCGCTGATAGTGCATGGAATTTTCCCTTTCACGGCGGATCTTCTGAAGTAAACGCTCGGATTTCCTTTTTGCTAAAAACCACTTCTCTTACATCATTATGATACAAATCCGTGTATTTTTTATGTAGGAAAAATGGAGACTTTGGAGAATATCCGCGCTTCCAACGGGGAAAAATTTTGTTGGAACGGCGGGGATTTTGGGAAAGGAGCATGGTATGCAAAACCTGATCGTTTTCAACAACATTTCGCTCGACGGGTATTTCACCGACCGCAACGGAGGGTTGGATTGGGCGCGCAACTCCGTTTCTGATAAGGAATGGGACGCATACGTGGCGGGAAACGCGAGCGGCGGCGGCACGCTCGTTTTCGGCCGGGTCACGTACCAGCTGATGGCAAGCTACTGGCCGACCCCGCAGGCGGCGCGGACCGACCCGGTTATGGCCGAGCGGATGAACAAACACCCCAAGGTTGTTTTTTCCCGGTCGCTAAAAGAAGCAACCTGGGCCAATACCCGTCTGGTGAAAGACGGTCTGGCGGAGGAAATCCGCGCGCTCAAGAGCGGATCCGGACCGGGGATGGCGATCCTGGGGAGTGGCAGCATCGTCTCGCAACTCGCCCGCGAGCGGCTCATCGACCAGTACCAAATCGTGGTGACCCCCGTCGCGCTGGGCGGAGGCAGGACGATGTTCGAAGGAATACCATCGCCGCTTGGGTTGAAACTGACGGCTACGCGCGTTTTCGCCAATGGCAACGTCGTGCTTACCTACGTGCCGGTGAATTAAATATTCGAAGCTGTATCGGCTGGATTTACAGAGCGCGTAACGAGCAGCCGAATCCGCCAGAAATTGCGCATACCGGATGATCCGGCTTTAATAAAATTCCGATTTTAATTAATGCGCGCCGGCCCCCCGGCTCGCTTTCACAACCGCCTCCAAGATTCGGAGGCGGTTTGCGTCGCGAGGGCAGGTGCATCCAGCGTCCCAAGGACGCTCTTCGGATTCGCGAAAACTTTCTAGCCGCCGCAAAGCCGGATGGATTCCCGCCGGCCGCATTCCCAATGTGCGCCGGGTTTCAAGGTTGGGAAGAAAGACAAGCGGAGCGATTATCTTCCATAGGGGGTTGGATCGAGAATCTCGATCGTCCCGTCACCGTCCACATCCGTCCAGCCGAAGAAGAGCGGGGAAAAGGCGGAATTGTCATAATTCCAGATTAGCTGATCGTTCGCGCCGCCGTTGCCCGTCGGCCACCAATGCTGCCAGCCGAGGTTGTGCGAGAGTTCATGCACCAGCAGCGATCCGTACAACCCGCTGCTCAGGTCGCCGGGGGTTTGGACCGTCATGAAAAGATTGACCTGATCCGATCCACCCGGCAGGCATCCGCCGTAGCGGGTGAAGCCCAATCCGTGGTATTTTGCGGCGAGGGCCGCTCCGGAATCGAGATCAACCTGGGCGACGAGATCGTAATTATGGGTCGAGAAGCCGGCCAGCGACTGAATTTGATCCGAAGTGAGAAATTCTCCCGGAGTGGGCGGGACGGAGACAAACGCGGGCATAGTGTTGATTTGCAACAGCGGGGCGGAGAGTCCATGGGCGGCGGCGTAGGCCTGATGCCAGTCCGCCGATTGAGATTGCGCGGCGGCCAGGGCCGCGAAGGCCTGGTCTTTTAGAATGCCGGTATTGCCGAAATCCACGAACACGACCAGCATTTTTAGATTTCCCGCCGGACGGCAAATCGTGGCCAGCCCGGCTTCGGCATGGTTCAGCGCCATCCGGCTGGTTTGCACCGAGCCGTCATCCATTAAGTCGATTTCGTAATCATGGTCTCCGAGGTAAACCACGCTCACCCAGCGGGATGGATCGAGCGCCGCGGGGTTGGGGCGGATGTAGCGCGCCAGCGGAGGCATCGGGACGGACAACCCAAACCGTTCGGAGTACAGCCGGATAAAGCGATCGCGGAGGGACGCGGCGCCGGCCGGGATTCCCTCCACGTCGACGGTGAGGGAGGCGTTGGCGACGGGCGTGAAATGATTCTCCGCCGCATCGGCCGAGCGCGCGAAGGCGGTCAGCGTATATTTTCCGTTTCCGCGGTAGGGAGTCCACGTTAGGTCCGCGCGGAAGGGATGGACGGACGAGTCGTTGTGAGCCCGCGCCACCTGCAGCCCGTCGGCCTCTAGGATGACATCCCTGACCGCGTCGCCGGAGGCTTCCACCGTCACGGCGGTCTGGGCGAGCCCTGCGGAACCCAATCCGGCCGTGAGCGTGGCGCCTTCCGAAAGGGAGACGAAGGAAATCGTCGCGCCGCCCGGCGTGGGTGTTTCGGTGGAGGCGGAGGTGGCGGTTTCAGCGGAAGTCCCGGCGGAGGCGGCAACGAGAATTTCAATCTCCGCCGAGTGGGATGCCTTCTGATCGTCGAGAAACTCCACGGAAAGGTTGTGTTTTCCCGCCGTGGGGAAGGCCAGACAAGTTCGATCGCCTGGCCGGCGGGAATGGGGCCGGGGAGATTGGCCACCGTCTGTGAATCCACGTTCAGGATCGCTTCGATCGCCTCGCCAGAGGAGAAGCGGGCGGAGACGGTCAGGGGTTCGCCCGCGGGAACCTCGGCCCCATTCAGGGGCGACAGGATTTCCACCTCTGCGGCCGCACCGGCGGGAGCAACCGTTGGAACGGCGGTTGCCATGGACGCGGCGGTTGAGATACTCCCGGCCGGGACCGGGATTTTCTTCATTTGGAGATTGCAGGCGGAAGTGAAAACGAGGAAGCCAACGATCAGCGAGAGCGCAATTTTGTTCGTTCGAGGACGATGGAACATGTGGCCTCCCCTTGGCAGATAATGGAAGACGAGCCCAATCGAAAAAACATTGACCGATCAAATCTCAGAACGCCACCAATTAGTATAGGTGAGGGGAAAACCACCGTCAATCGATTGTCGCGCTCCGGGATGAGAATTTATGAAAAATTATCGGGAAGAGAGGGAATAAAATTGCCGGGGTCGAAGGCGGATCGTTTTTCCCCTTTTTATCCCGCTTTCGCGGGATGGGATGAGCCTTACCGCTGCCCGAACTCCAATATTATTCGGGCTCTTTGCTGCGTACTTTTCCTGGGGGAAGACTGATGGCGTCCGGCAAACTTCAGCACTTTTTCCTGCTCGACTTTTCCCAAATTCGGAAACAACTTGAAGCAGGCCTCTAGCAACCAATCCGGCTCGTTGGGAATTGGTTTTTTCATCGACCTTTCCAGGATGGGAAAAACCCTATGGGCGTTGTTCTTCGAAACGGCGCCAAAATCGCCCAGGAACAAATCGGCGGAACTCGCAATGCAAAGACCTTCTTTGCGGTCGAGGAATTTTTCGGCAAAGGGGACCGCTTTTTGCGCCGTGGTCGGATTCGCCCTGGCGCAAAATCCCATGACGCGAATGATCATCCAGCGCGTCTGCGGTTCCGGAACGGAAAGGGACGGCAATAATTTTGCTAAATGCGGCGCCACCAATTTCGGCCGCTGCTGGGCGACAATTTCCACCACTTTGGCCGCGCCGGAACGAATCTTCTTGGCGGCGGAATCGGGGGCTTGATACGAGGCCAGATCGATGCACTCCATAAGGACGTCGATCTGATTCTGGCCGAGCACTTGCTGGGCAAGAGTTTTTCCCAGCGCGCTGGAGACGGTTCCCTTGTTCTTGGACAA
This sequence comes from uncultured Chloroflexia bacterium, assembly GCA_963780865.1. Taxonomy (GTDB): domain Bacteria; phylum Chloroflexota; class Anaerolineae; order Anaerolineales; family RBG-16-64-43; genus FEN-1073. The sequence goes on from CAWADT010000026.1 coordinate 232,631, forward strand.
TCGTTCGAAAAGGCTCATGTTTTTGTCCTCATTGCGCGTTTTCTTTGCCTTCGTAAAGCCGAGCCACAGCCTGCGCCCATTCGCGGACGAGACGGCGCAGTTCCTCAGGCTCTTCGACCATAACCGCCGGTCCATAGCTTAGCGCGAGTGAGGCCGCCCAAAACATATCGGGCGCCGCGAGCGTGGCGCGCACCGAGCCGTCGGCCAGCTGTTCCACGCCTTCCCACCACAGCCGGTTGTTCAGCGCCAAATACGCCGCGGCGGGGACGAAGCGCAAACGCGCCCGGATCGGTGTGCCTTGCGGTTCGACGGCCAGATACCGGCGCGCGTCGAAATCCTCCGGACGTTCGAAACCCGTTTCCAGTATGTCCAGCCGGTGGATGCGATCCACGCGGAAAGAACGGACGGCCCCCCGCAGGCGACAGAAGCCCACCATGTACCACCAGCCCCGGCTGTGGGCCAGTGCGTAAGGGTCAACTTCGCGCTCCAGCGGAGCAATCTGTTGACTGCCCTGATACAACAGCCGGATCCGTTTCTGCCGGCGGATGGCGCCGCGCAGCATTTGCAGGAGCGGCGCGCAATCCGCCAGGCCGGGATAATGCAAACCGGTCGTTACCAGCGTGCGGCGCGCCCAGGCCACCTCGTCACGCTGATCGTCCGGGAGAACATTTTCGATTTTGGCCAGCGCGCCCTGAGCCGCCGCCTCGTATAACTGGCCCCACATTTCCTTCGTCAACTCCGCCCCCAGGCAGATGGTCACCGCTTCTTCCGGCGTGAAGATAAGCGGCGGCAGCTTGTAGCCGCGCACCAGCGAGAACCCGCCGTTCGGGCCGCGCTCCGAGTAGACGGGAATGCCCATTTCGTCCAGCATGGCGATGTATCGATGCAAGGAACGCACAGATACGCCCAGTTTTTTCGCCAACTCGCCCGCTTTGCGGTTGGGCTGGCGCTGGAGGAGCAGAATGAGCGTGATCAGGCGTGTGGCGGTGTTGGGCATGGCTGGGAAGAACCGTCCGGCGGGATCCATCGAATCCCGCCGGACGGCGAAAATTATTTAATCGGAAACAGGATTTGCGTCTGCAGGGATTCAGGCGGCGTATGTTGTGGATCGTTCAAATAAATTTCATAGCAGACGCCGGTGCCTTCATAACCCTTCGCCTGCATCCACTCCCCGAGCGCCTGATACGCCGCCTGCACCTTGTCATACGGCCCGACATGCAAACAACCGGCGGCGTTCCCGGCGGGAATTTCGCCGGGCTGGATCTCGCCCTGCCCGGATAGTTTTTTGGCGACCGGAAAACCGATTTCCAGATCCAAATTCTGCATGTCGCTATTGTAATAAGCAACAAACGGCGCGCCGGAGGGCTGTTGGCCTAGCCGGCCGAGATACGCGCCGATGGCGCCGTACGATTTACCCAATATCGACGGCAAGTCTTTCACACTGCCTCGGGCGCGAATGGAAAGAACGGGCTGCGCGGGGCGGACCACCAATTCACATTTGTACGACATGGTTTGTTCCTTTCTTTTCCAGGAGGATGAATTTCAGCCATATCGTAAGGCAAGTATATGCCAGATCCCGTCATATTCCTTCCCTCGATGACAGAAACCAGAACAAAAATACGGGCTTTTTATGTAAACGACGAATTGCGAAGGGAATCCGGGGAGGTTGATCCGGAGACCACCGGGCGGTTGCAGCGGGCCGGGTGAGGGAGCCAAACGCCTGCGCAGCTAATCCACGGCTGTGAAGTTTTTGAGGAGCGTGTAGAAGAGGAAGAAATTCGGAATTTGCGGGACGCTCGACCGGGCCCACTGGAACCAGCCCTTTTCTTTTTTCACCGAAAGCGAGCCGCCGCGGACGCGTATGGATTTTATTTCGTCCCAGGCCAGTTCCTTTTTTCCGGCGTACAGTTTGTTGTAATCCAGCGCCAGCGGGCCGAACTCGAGCCGGCTTCCGGCCTTGAGCGCGGCTACATATTTCGGATAGAGCGCCTGGGTGACGTTCTTTTAAACGGCCGAGCCGAGTCCTTCCACCGCATTAAATTTATCGTCCAGCCGGTAACGGGTATCGTCGGAGAGCTGGACGGTGTACAGGTGCGAGGTGCCGGTGTAAATGCCGCTGGTGTAATGCTTGGCGATGGATTGCCATACCGCGGCCATATCCGTCCATGGGATCGAGCGCGTTTCGCCGCCGCGCGCGAAAGCAAATCCGCGCTCGAATAACGCCGCCGCCTGCCCCCAGTTTCTCACAGCCAACGCGAGGCGCCATCCCCCCAGCGCCAGCGACCCCAGACCGGCGATCGATAGGATGCAGGCGGTTCCCAATGCGCCGGTGGAACCGGCGGAGAGGGGGGCAAGGCATTGACCGACGCGAAGACCAGACTTCCGATTCCAATCCCGACCAGAAGGACGCCGACGACGGCGTTCCCCCAGCGATGAGCCCACTTCACGGGATGCACGCTCAGGAGCGAGCCCAGATCATAGACGGACTGAAAAGGGGATTCGGACTGCATGCGGGTTCTCCAGCGATGGATTGCGCGGATTGATCCTCGCGCCGCGGGCAAGGAAATTGTAGCCGAACCGGATTGCTGGCGGTGATCCGCTCGAAAGTACTACCCGGATGGATCGGCAGAATCTTCCGGCGGTGGAATCCTCTGTCGCTATTATCCGCTTTCGCGGGATGAAGAATGCCCCGGCCCTTGCGGTGAAATTAGTTGCCGGTTGGGTTCGATGAGATCGCGCGTGCATCCGACCGGCGGTTCATTTGCCGAGCTCAGACGATCCAGGCAGTAAAGCGCGGAGCAGCGGGTCTCGCCAAACGTGGGCGTCCGGGTCGTACACGCCGAAGCCGGAGCAAAATTCCCAGTACGTCCACGAGAAGGATAGCGACTCGGCCTGGCGGGCGACGAATGCCGTCCAGCGCGCGCGCAAGTCCATGTCCCCCTTGCTGTAGGCTCCAAACTCGCCAAGCAGGATCGGGCGGATGTTCGCCGCTCCCCAGGCGGAGACGGTTTGGAAATCATTCCGGATCGCCGCTTGTTCCGGCGCGCTTCCCGTCCAGGTCGTTCCCAGCCAGGCAGTAGAACCCTCCGCCCAATCCGCCCCCTGGTGGGTGAAGTGGAAAGGCTCGTAATAATGATAGGTGACGATTAATCCGCGGTCACTTTCGGGCAGGCTCAGGTAGGGGAGACCGCCGAGGCCGTTCCATCCCACCGGCCCGACAACCACGATCCGCCGCGGGTTGGAGGCGCGGATCACACTGAGAACGGCCGCAATCGCGGTGTTCCATTCCGCGGCCGGAACGGCATCGGTCGGCTCGTTGAGAAGTTCGAACACCAGGTTCGGAGGATAGGCCTTGTAATGTTCGGCGATTTGCCCCCACAGCATCAGGAATCGTTCGCGCTCGCAGGACGCGCAATCCATATAGGGGAGAAAATGATGAAAATCCAGGATTACGACCATTCCTCGCGAAAGGCCGCTCTCCACCGCCCAATCGATGCGGTCGAAGAAAGATTGAAAAATCGTGAACGGCGAGGATTCCAACGCGTGGGCATTCCAGCGCACCGGGAGGCGGATGGCGGTGAACCCGGCGTCTTTCGCCTTTTGAAAGTATTCATCCTGCAATACCACGCCCCATTCGCCCTCTCTGGGGGCTTCGAGCGCGTCACCGAAATTCACACCGCGCCCGATGCGCTTATTCATCGCGAATGCGTCCGGCCAATCGTATACCGGGAGCGCGGCGGTCGGGGGGTTGGCCGTGGGCAGGGGAGACGCCGTGGGAGAAGGCGCCGCGGTGGGCGTGGGCAAGGTGGGGGTCATCGATCCACATCCGCTTTGCATAGCGGCCGCGCCCAGGGCGACCAGAAAGAATATTTTTCGCATGCCACGCCTCTCATGATATTTTCCATTCATCCTAGGATGCCTTCCGGCTGCTTCGCGGGGCGGGAGGCGCCGAGAATCATACTCCCGAAGCCGGGGGATTCCCGGCAGGGCCCGGATCCGGATACGTTACGGTAAATCCGTCGATGCGCGCGAAAGGGGTCACTCGGTGAGGCCGGCTGTGATCGGCGTCGAGAATATCCTCAACCGGGAATCCGCGCGCCGTCAGCGCGTCGCCGATCAGCGAACGGTGGCAGCGCCACGGCACGGCTTCGGCGCACAGGATCGCGGATTTATTTTCGCCGGCCAGGCAGATGAGCTTTTCCATTCCAGCGCGAAAGCCGTCCGTTTGCATGTAATCCGCGAAGCCTCGGAAGGAGGCGTTACGCCATCCGGTATTGGCGGAATCCGGAAGCGCATGCCGGAATCCGCCCAGCTCGAGCAGAGGAGTGTAGGTGATTCCCGCCGCAGCGAGTGCCGCGGGAAGCGTCTCGCGGTTGAATTGCGGATTGCGCGCGGAGCGAGGGACCGTTCGCACGTCGGCCAGGCATTCAATTCCGTATTTTCGCAGGATACGGATGAATTCTTCCAAGGTGCGAGTGGAATGCCCGACGGTATAGACGGTTGCCGGCAGTGAGTCGATGCGACGGTCAGGGGGCAAGGCGGTTTTTTAGGGCTGAAGGTTGGAAGGGACCCGGCTCGGCGATGAGCAGGCGGGCCATGTCCATCAGACCGAAGCTGTTCCACGCCAGCACGCCGCGCACCCGTCCCGCCTTCAGATAATAGACGACCCCTTTTTTGTACGGCTCGGTCCAATCGGCGAAGGTTTCCGATCGTGGATCCAATTCGCCCACGGCCTCATACCCTAGTTCGAACAAATCGGAGTAGAAGAACGGCAGATGCCGGTAGCGGATGGCTTCGCCGGCCATCGCGCGCCCCGCCGCCTCGCCCATGCGGAGGGCGTTGTCTTCGTGTTCGACCCGCAGGAACTTATCCAGGGCGGGGTTGGAAAACACCGCCACATCGCCCGCCGAATATACGCCGGGAGCGCTGGTCCGCAGCTGCTCGTCCACGGCAATTCCCCCGTCGCGGATTTCAAGCCCCGCCGCCCGGGCTAGGTCGATGTCTGGCTGGATTCCGATCCCCGCAACCACGCCGTCCACGGGAAGCTCGCCTCTCCCTTTCACTCTCAACACCGGTTGGACGCCGCCGGTAATGCTTTCCACGGTGTCCCCGGAAATAATTTCCACGCCTTTTTCTTGAAAGTACCGGGTGAGGAATTGGGAGAGGTCCGGCGGAAAGATGCGCGCGCAAATATCGGAATCCGGAAAAATCATCACCGTTTGCTTCCCGTTGATCGTCAGCGCCGCCGCGATTTCCGATCCGATGAATCCGCCGCCGATCACCGCGAAGCGCCGGCCGCGTTCGGTTGCGTTTCGCAATCTCTGGTAATCCCGCATCGTCCGGTAATAAATGACGCTCTCTCCGCCCAGCGGCAGCCGGCGCGGAGTCCCGCCCGTGGCGAGCAACAATCGGTCGTAGGCATATTCCTCCCCGCGGTCGTCGCGGGCGCGTTTGCCCTTCGGATCGATCGTCACGATGCCCCTCGCGAGATGCATCTCGACCCCCAGGCTTTCCGTCTTCAACCAGGCTTGATCGACCGGTTTTCCCAGCCAAAGTCCCTTGGAAAGGAGCGGGCGTTTATAGGGCGGATCCGGCTCCCGGCTAAACAGCCCGATCGTCCCGTTGGGATCCACGGCCCGGATACCGCGTACGGCCGAGTCGGCGGTCATTCCGCCGCCGACGATCAGATATTTATATGGCGCCATATCGACCTCCTGAAGGGAGAACCTTCCCGCGGCCGTAGTATATATCTACTTGCAATAAACATAGGAGAAAATGCGCGAGCGAACCCGGAGTATTGACCAGCGGGAACAGAAAACCTATTATATGGTTCAAAGGAAGATACCCAATGACCAATCGCCTCACCCTGAGACGGCGAATCCGCGCCATCGGCCGCGCATGCGGCTGGGCGACCATGGCGCTCGCGCTCGTCACGCTCCTGACGGGCTACGGCATCACGCAATACCGGATTGTGGATCCCTTGACGCTCGGGATTCTGAATAAGGCCGTCGCGCAGCGGTGGCATGCGTATACCGGCGTGCCGTTCCTGGTGTTCATGTTCGCGCATGTCGGCATTGTGCTCTGGTGGCGGACGTCGCCGTCCAATCCGAAGGAGTGATAAAAAAATGAAGAACGCAAAACGTACGGCCGCTCTGGCATGCCTGGCCGTCGCATGCGGATTGGCGGCTTGCACCGGGCCCAACGGGCCGACGGTAAAGGCTTTGCAAACCGTGGAAATTCGCCAGTATCAGGGGGAAAATCTTTCCTCGATCGGAGATTTCCGCGAGAATTCGATCAAGGGCCCTCAGACGGTTTCGCTCGACACCTACCGGCTGAAGGTCTCCGGCCTGGTCGACAATCCGCTTACCCTCACCTACGACCAGGTGCTGAGCCACACGAAATACAGCAAGGTGGTCACCCTGCATTGCGTCGAAGGCTGGGACGTCACGATTTTGTGGGAGGGGATTCTGATCGACGATTTGCTCACGGACGCGAAGGCGCAGCCGGCCGCGGTGATCGCCATTTTTCACGCCGTGGACGGATACACTTCCTCCCTCACGCTGGATTACATCCGGCAAAATAAAATCCTGCTGGCGAATAAAATGAACGGCGTAGTGATGCCGGCGGAACGCGGATTCCCCTTCATGGTGGTGGCGGAAGCCAAATGGGGATACAAATGGGTCAAATGGGTTGACGAGATCCGGTTGTCGGATGACCCGAATTATCGCGGGTATTGGGAATCCCAGGGATACAACAACAACGGCGATCAAAGCGGATCGATGTTCGCGCCATAGCATGTCTCAATTAAAATTGTATAAAGAGATGCGTACACGGATTGCACGGAATGGAACGGATTACTCGGAAAAGAAATAAAATTTTTTTGAATTCTCCGTGTAATCCGGATTTTATCCGTGGAATTTGTGTACAAGAGTCTCCAAATTCAACCCCGATCATTGGGGCAAAATCGGCTGTCTTATAATGGTGCCGGAGACGCGGCATGGAATTTCTCGGGATTGGCCCCCTGGAACTGCTCCTGATCTTTATCCTGGCTCTGATCGTCTTCTCGCCGAAGGACATCGCCGGCGGAGGCAAGGCGATCGGACGCTGGATAAACCGTCTCTACCGGTCTGACACCTACCGGTCGATGAAGCAGGTATCGCAGGAATTGCAGGATCTTCCCAACCGGCTGGCCCGGGAGGCGCATCTCGAGGAATTGAAGGATCTGGAAAAAGAGGTCAAATCGGCCGGCGACGCTCTGCGCCTCGACGCCCCCTCCCAACCGCCCGTGCCCGCGATCGAGAACAGGGAGGAAAACTCGGCCTCCGTCACCAAGCCTGATTCGCAACCGCCCGAACCCCGCGCTGAGGATCCTACGGATAAAGTGTAGCCAGCCGTTGCTTGACATAGCCCTGGGCAAAACGTATAATCCCCAACCTCCCGGGGAGGCTATTGCCTTCCCGGCCGTTTTCCCGATATTTTCCGAGGAGTTTGATCCATGCCCCCACATCCAAAGCGAAAACATTCCTCCGGACGGAGGGATCGCCGGCGCGCGCACGACGCCCTGACGCCGCCCAACCTGGTTGCATGCGCCAATTGCGGCGCGCAGATTGCCGCTTACACCGTCTGCCCGCAATGCGGGTATTACGACGGCCGGAAGGTCTTCGAACCGAAGAAGAAACAAGCCAAGAAGTAACCCGGGAAAGATGAAGAAAAGGCCGTGACATGACGGCCTTTTTTATTCGGTGAAGCGGCCTGCAACCCGATTGCCGTTTTTGTGTTAGTTAGTTGGCTGGGTTTTCACCTCGGATTTCACGGAAAAGGGCACGGATAACACCGATAAGAATTCAATAAATTATAAAATCAGTGAAATCCGTTTTGCTTCCGTGTAATCCGTGGTGAAAGGTTTTAAATCGGTAATGATGACACTCGATCCGAAACACACCGCGTTCGTATTTCCCGGGCAGGGCTCCCAAACGGTGGGGATGGGCAAGGCGCTGGCTGAAACCTATCCCGCCGCGCGCCGCGTGTTCGAGGAAGCGGACGCCGTCCTCGGCTTTCCGCTTTCCGGATTGTGTTGGAACGGGCCGGAAGCGGAGCTGGGCGAAACGCTCAATACCCAGCCGGCGCTGCTCACGCATTCGATCGCCGCCTGGCGCGTGCTCGTGGACGAAGCGGGGGGATTCCAACCGTTGTGCGTGGCGGGCCACTCGATGGGGGAATTTTCCGCGTTGGTCGCGGCGGGATCGCTCGAGTTTGCAGACGCGCTGCGGCTGACGCGCCGGCGCGGGCGGGTGATGACGGACGCCGGAAAGAGCAAGCCGGGCGGGATGGCGGCCATTCTCAACCTCGACGCGGCCGCCCTGACCGAAGTGTGCGAACAGGCCGCGCGGGAAACGGGGGGAATCGTGCACCTGGCCAACGACAATTGCCCGGGGCAGATCGTCATCTCCGGGGAAGTTCCGGCGCTGGAGCGCGCGATTGCGCTGGCGCTGAAACGCGGCGCCAAACGGGCCATTCGGCTCAACGTCAGCATCGGGTCACACTCTCCTTTGATGGACGAGGCCGCGCGCCAGTTCGCGGAAGCCGTGGACGCCGTTCCGATCGCCGATCCGAAGGTGCCACTGATCGGAAACACCGCGGCGGAGGCGCTGCAAACGGCGGCGGAGATCCGCGCGGAAGTTAAAGCGCAACTCACCTCCCCGGTGCGCTGGTCGGAATCCGTGCGCGTCATCGCCGCGATGGGGGCGGCGCTGATCGTGGAGTTCGGGCCAAAGGACGTGCTCAGCTGCCTGATTAAACGGATCGATCCGCGGGTCCGGTCGCTTCCGGCCGGCACCCCGGAGGAAATCCGCGCCGTACTGGGGGTATAATTCCCGCAGAGAATAATTTCCCGGAGAATGCCCCGGCGGGGTCACGGGGAAATCCGATTTTCAGGAGCGGATCATGACTTTTTCACCCAATCGCGTCGCGGTCGTCACCGGCGGAGCCCAAAGCATCGGGCGGGCGATCGTGGACCGGCTCGCCAAGGCCGGAGTGGATATCGTCATCGCCGACATCCAGCCGGAGAAGGCGGAAGCTTCCGCCAGGGAAGTGGCCGCCGCAACCGGCCGACGCGCGATCGCGCTCACGGTGGACGTCTCCTCGACCGCCAGCGCGGCCGAAATGATCGAAAAAGCACTCGCCCAAATGGGCCGGATCGATATTCTCGTCAACAACGCCGGCACCACGCGCGACAACCTGATCATGCGCATGGACGAAGCCGATTGGGATAAAGTGCTGGATATCAATCTCAAGGGCGCGTGGAACTGCGCGAAGGCCGTCATCCGCTCGATGATGAAGGCCCGCTACGGCCGGATCGTCAACATGGCTTCCGTCTCGGGCCTGGCCGGGCAAGCGGGGCAGACCAACTATTCCGCCTCCAAGGCCGGGCTGATCGGGTTCACCAAAGCCCTCGCGCGCGAAGTGGCTTCGCGCGGGATCACGGTCAACGCGGTGGCGCCGGGGTTTGTCCCGACGGCGCTCACCAAGGACCTGCCGGCCGATCTCAAGGATGCCATGATGAAGATGATCCCGGTGGGAAGGTGGGGGACGACGGACGAAATTGCGTACGCCGTCGAGTTTCTTGCCGCCGACGAAGCCGCGTATATCACCGGCCACATCCTCAGCGTCGACGGCGGCATGGTGATGATGTGAGGTGAGCATGAATCCCGCACCCGCTTCCGGCAAGATTTTCATCTCTCCCGGTGTGTTGGTCACAGTGGCGAGGCTCGCCGCGCTCAGCGTGCCGGGGGTGGCGGGCATGAGCCCGGTTCCGGGCGGAGTCAACCGGCTGTTTCGCCGGGGCGCCGCGCAGGGTGTGCGGTTGGAAACCCGCGACGAAGTGGTCTCGGCCGAATTGTTTCTCGTCCTGCATCCGGAGGGCGACGCGCGCGAGGTGGCGCGCAAGGTGCAGTTGGAAGTGTGCCGCGCCATCACCGAAATCATCGGGTTGAAGGTAGGGGAGGTGGTGGTGCATATCGAGGATTTCGCCCCCGCCCCATCGGAATGATCCGCCGCGGGGAACAGCGCCCGGTACCGCCCAGCGCGCCCCTCGAGCTCACCGGCCGCAGACCGCGGGATGTTCCTCCTCCCGCGAAAGCGGGATAATCCCTCCGCGGAGACCGCTCGTTCCCATGAAAGCCAGACGCAAGGCGCGCACGGTCGCGCTGCAGGCGCTCTATGAATTGGATTGCTCTGCTCACGAGCCCGGCGCGGTTCTGGCCGAGCGCGAAGAGGAAGGCAAACTTCCGGAAGGCCAGCACGAGTTCGCCCGCGAGCTGGTCTTCGGCGTTTTAAAGGACCGCGTCCGCCTCGATCGCTGGATCGCCCGCTTCGCCCCCGAATGGCCGGTTAATCAAATTGCCATCGTCGACCGCAACATCCTCCGCATGGCGCTGTGGGAGTTTGCCGTCGGGCGGGTGAGCCCGGTGAAGGTGGCGATCAACGAGGCCGTGGAACTGGCCAAGCTGTACGGCTCCGACAGCGCCCCGCGCTTCGTCAACGGCGTGCTGGGGAGCCTGGCAGACCACACCGAGGAGCTGGCCGAAGCGGCCAAGCGCGAGCCGGCGGCTAAAGGAAAATGACAGAACTCACGCAGTATGTCATTCCGAGGGCCGCGAAGCGGACCGAGGAATCGCAGAGTTGAAGGGGGGCATGGGCTTCTTCTGCGCTTGTTGATGAGCTCCCACGCGCCACCGACTCCTCGCCCTGAAGGTCAGGGCTCGGAGTGACATACGGAGTGTGTCATTCCGAGGGGAGCGAAGCGGATCGAGGAATCGCAGAGTTGAAGAGGAGTATGGGCTTCTTCTGCGCTTGTTGATGAGCTCCCATGCGTTACCGACTCCTCGCCCTGAAGGTCAGGGCTCGGAGTGACATAACCAGTTTGTCACTCCGTCTGCCCTCGCGCACGCCCCGCGCTCTTTTCGGGGAAGCGGGGGCAGGAGCGGGGATGACGTACACCCAATGACCCCTCTCCCATTCGACGATCCCCTTAATCCTCAGTTCCTCGCCGGCACACTTCTCAGCCGCGCGGTGCAGTTCTTCCCCCAATGCCCCTCCACAAACGGCTTGGCGCGCGAACTCGCTATGCAGGGCGAGCCGGAAGGTCTGCTGGTCATAACGGATTACCAGACCGCCGGCCACGGGAGAGGGGACCGCGCCTGGCAGGCCCCGGCCGGAAGCAGCCTGCTCTTCTCGCTCCTCCTGCGCCCTCCGCTCCCGGCCGTGCGCGCGCTGCAGGCGGCGATGGCTGTTTCCCTCGGCGTGATCGGGGGAATGCGGCTCGCGTGCGGCTTAACGGCGCGCATTAAGTGGCCGAATGATATTCTCCTGAACGGAAAAAAGGCCGGAGGGATTCTATGTGAGCTCGGTCTGGATGGCGAAACGCTGGAGTACGCGGTCGTCGGGGTCGGGCTGAACGTGAATTTCGATCCGCGCGGTGTGGCGGGCATCCCGCCGGAAGCGAGCAGCGTTCTCCTCGCGCTGGGGCGGCCGCAGCCCCGGGCCACGCTCCTGCGCGCGATCCTGGAAGAAATGGAGCCGCTCTACCGGGCCGTTTGCCGGGGCGAAAGCCTGCGCGCAGAATGGGCTCGCTCGCTGGAAACCCTCGGGCGCTATATCCGGGTGGCGCTGCCGGAAGAAGAAATCATCGGCAAGGCGGAGTCCGTCGACGACAACGGGGCGCTCGTCGTCCGGCTGCGCAACCGGTCGCAGCGGACGATTCTGGCGGGGGATGTGGTGCATTTGACCATAGACCACGGACCATAGACCATGGTCGATGGTCCGTGGTCTATGGTCAAATGATGTACAGGAAGAATCGTATTTAAATATGGATCCGCAATAGCTCGTAGCTAGTTTCTTATATCGACGTCGCCAGATCCCAAAACTCCGCTACGCCCTTCGACCCCTGAATCAACTTCCCCTCGTCCTTCAGCACGACGCTGCGGTTGTTGCAAACCATCCGGGAAAACATTCCAGAGTTTAACATCCATCCGATGAAATCCGCGGACCGTTTGGATCCTTTCGGGAGACGGACACCCCGCCAAGTCCTGGATTCCATATAGAGCCGTTTGCCGAGAGTGGTTTTTATTCCGGCGCTGCTTTCGGCAACCTTCCAGAGGAGAACATTGTCCTCTGTGGAGGGGATGAGCTTATGCCGCTCGAGAAAATCGAGATTATCGGATTCCTGGCTGCCCACCGGCTCCGAAAACAGGAGGATCACGCCGCCCCGCGTCTGCGTTCCGGTCAGCGCCTTGAACGCCTGCTCGCTCGGCTTGGTCACCTCCAGCGAGATCACCTCCCGGTCGAGCAGCCGGTCGTACAGGTCCACCACTTCCCGGTCCTGCTTGCCGATGTACAGCCTGACCCACGGTTTCCCTTCCATCGAAGAAAGGAAGTTCCGCGTGAAGGGCGCGTCTTTGGAGACGATGTGAAAATGGAACCGGTCGCATTTCTCGCGCAGGGAGGCGATCAAATGCGAAAAATACAGCGTACCCACCGCCGCCCCGGAGATCGGGATGGAAACCTGAATGGGTTCTTTCTCCATCGCCTCCAACTGGCGTTTGCGGTTCGCCAATTGCCGGGCGCTCAGCGAGATGGCCCGCTGCGGATTCAACGGATAGGAGACGACTTCGATCCGAACGGTCTGGCCGAGGCTTTCGCCATACATACCCATCTGGTGGATAAGTTCAATCACCGCGGCGCAGTTCCCCCACTCCAATTTAAGGCCAGTCGATTCTTCCGTCAGAAGTCCGTTCTCATAGGCCTCCATCGCCATCGCGATAGCGTTACCGGTTTCAATTGTATCGATACCATAGCGGTTACAAAGTTCATTGACTCTTGCAATAAACTCGAGATTATCTACCAGGCACGAACCGCCGAATAAGGCGAGTGTTTCGTATTCGGGACCTGCACCCTTTACCGGAGCATAAGGACCTTCCGCAACTTTCACATGACGGCCGCACCCAACGACGCAACCGGCGCAGTGGTAGTTCCTTAAGGTTATAGTCTCCTTCATAATCGGCCCACTGATCTTGGCGGCACCGTGTTCCCAGCTGCCGAGTTTCCAGTTCTTGATAGGGAAGTCGCCAGTCTGCTCGCAGCCAAGGACTAACCCCGCAGTACCGAAATTTTTTAGGCCCCCGGTTTTCGCCACAAAGTCGGGCAGAAATCCTTTCATTGAGGCACCGAGGCCGCTTTCGTCGAAAACTCGTGTAGAACCGGTGCCGCGCACGACTATAGCTTTTAGGTTCTTTGAGCCTTGAACGGCACCGACGCCACAGCGTGCCGCGGCCCGGCCTTCGATCCCATCGGTGAAAATGCCAGAGATGAGCACCACCTTTTCGCCAGCAGGCCCAATGGAGCTAACACCTGATTTAGGGTGAGTAGCTTCGCGCAAAAAGGCATCTGTTTCGTAAGTATCTTTGCCCCACACAAACGAGGCATCCCGGAACTCGACTTTATCGTCATCGATCGAAATGTAGGTTGGCTTTTTTGCACGCCCTTTGATGATGATCCCATCAAAGCCTGTCTTTTTGAGTTCGCGGCCCCAGGTGCCGCCAACGCTTGCTTCACCCCAGGCACCTGTCAAGGGTGACTTACACACCACTGAATGGCGGCCCGAACCAGTGATCCTGGTACCAGTAAGTGGACCGGTCATGAAGCAAAGAAGATTGTCTGCTCCAAGTGGGTCGGTTTTAGCATCAGTGCCGTCATAGAGTACCTTCGCCCCTAAACCCGCACCACCGATATATTTTTTCAGGATTTCAATCTCGAATCCTTTTACTTCCCATGTGTTTTCCGTTAGGTCAATGTAAAGGAAGCGATTATGATAGCCGTACATAACTAAGCTCTCTGCAAGAAGCTCTCTGCAAGGTTCCTGCGCGGGCTGGCCGCGCAAATTTCTATTCAAACTTCCCTTTGGTCTCGGGAGCCGCCAAGGTGCCACCAAGCATGAGCGCCGTCAGGAGCGTGGTCAACCCACCGATAGCACCCCCCACGGCTAACCTGTTCTACAGGGATCTGATAATAATAACGTTGACTTGTGCATGTTCCTTGATTCCTATGCTTCTCACAGGGGCGCATATCAAAGCAGAGCGTGAAAGAGACTGGCGCTAATTTGCCCAAAACTAAAGCCGGTTCTGGCTTAGCACTGCATGTTATGGGGCGTTATGCACCCCAATGCGAGAGAGGGGAAGTGTGACGCGCCGTAAAAAGTCCCGTAATTCTGTCCATTTTTGAATGAAAACAAATTTACCCTGTAGCACCCCCTTGCCGTAGCTGTTTTCCTATCTCAGAGGAGGCTTTTTTCCATGCGCCGCACGATCCGCTCTCCTCTAGGCGACACCATGATGAATCGGGCAGCGGCCCAGGCCAGCCCGGAAGACTTTCCAATACAGCTGAGAAGTTCTTCTTACGCTCGGGCAACCTGTTCAGCGATTCCAGGAACCGCAGCACGCTGATCCAAGGCTCCGGTTTCGAACCGTCTGGAAGACGCTTCCGAATGATAACGCCAGGGTCCGAGGCACGCTGCAAAGCGAGAAGTACAATTCATAGGCATGCTCACGCATAATCCAGGTTCTTACTGCCCGGGGGAAGTTTTGCTCATGACTGCTGCCTTTGATTGGGAAATCACGATTTGCGATACCGGTAAGGCCGTGGCAACTACCCTTTGCGCATCGGCGTTCCTCCAGCTCCTCCTTCCCGAAGTGTCTATGAAAGGAACGCCGATAAATTCCAGGTGATTCCTCTTACGTATCCAGCCATCTCGGCCCGAAATGGCAAAGCTATAGACTCATATGCGGTAGATATTTTTAGTAAAAGTCTTTCTTAATGTTAAGAGTAATAGTTTTCAACTCGGTATATTCATTTAACCCCTCAACACCATGTGTTCTGCCTGTGCCGCTTTCCTTATAACCCCCAAATTCACATTCTGTTAGAAACTGATTATAGCTGTTAATCCAAACAGTTCCGGCCTTGATTTCTGCTGCGACTCGAAATGCCCTATTTACGTCGGAAGTCCAAACTGCTCCTGCCAAACCATACTTCGTGTCGTTCGCAATTTTAACAGCTTCTTCTTCCGTATGGAACTTCTGTATCACTAAGACGGGCCCGAAAATCTCTTCCTTGACCACACTTGAAGTAGAATCTAAACCTGTAAATATCGTCGGTGGAACAAAGTAGCCCTTATCGTAGCCATCTCCTGTCAATCGATATCCACCAGTAATTAAAGTACCTTCCTTTTTACCTATTTCAATATATTTCATTACCTTGCTGTATTGCTCTTCAGATATCACTGGACCCATTTGACAGGACTCATTAGAACCATTGCATACAACAATTTTTTCGACATCTTCCTTCATCCTCTTTACTACTTCATCAAATATGGTGTCCTGTACAATGAGTCTTGCTCCAGCCATACAAAGTTGACCAGAAGTGGTAGTAAACGCGCAAATCGCTCCGGGTACAACCTTATTCAGATCAGCATCATCAAACACGACATTAGGTGATTTGCCGCCGAGTTCCAGGGAGAGTTTTTTGACATTGCCAGCCCCCATTTTTGCTATTCTTTGCCCAGTATCCGTACCCCCCGTGAAGGCGATCATATCCACATCTTCGCTTCCAGCCAAATAATCCCCTACAACACTACCAGGTCCCGTTACGAGATTAACAATGCCAGCCGGAACTTCTTTAATCTCTGCAAATAACTTTACCATTTCGGCTGCTATACCTGAAGTAATGCTTGCCGGTTTGATTACTATTGCATTCCCTGCAGCCAGTGCAGGAGCCATCGCCCTAATGATCAGCCATGCGGGCCAGTTCCATGGTACAATAATTCCTACGACACCAATCGCTTCTCTGGTTATAAAGCAGAAAGAGTCTTTTGCGGGAACATAAGTCTCTCCTTTTAGATTTCTAGCGATCCCGGCGTAATATTTGCATCCGTCAATACAGCCCCACATTGAGCCTCTTGCCTCATTAATTGATTTGCCATTTTCGGCACATAGCAACTGAGACAGAGCCTCGTGGTTTTCGGTTAGCAACCGCGCATATTCAAGCAAAACACCGGCGCGCAAACCAGGACATTTTCTCCAGTCGGAGGACTTTTCGAATGCATCTCTAGCCGCATCAATAGCGTCTTTCATATCCTTCTCATTGGATTTCTGGAGGTGCGCGACGGTTTCCTGATTTGCAGGGTTAAGCGTACTGAAAGTGTTTCCGCTGGAAGAGGGTATCCATTGGCCATTAATGTAATTTGAGTATGTCCGCACTTCTGTCATTTTTGCTACCTCCTATAAGCTTATTCCGGCTTGCTGATGACAATTCCTCTTGGCGGGCTTAGAAGTGGCTGTCAAAGCGACATTATCGTATCTTTACGACATCCAAGCCGAGCACATCCGAATAACGTTTCAATTCTTCATCGTAGGTAACGCAACTTTAGTTTTGACAGATCTACCATCCGATTATGCTAAGACCTCGAGAAATCCAGTCCGACAGATCTTAAGCTAATCAATAAAGTATAGCCAATGATCGCCGAAAATTTTCCGTTATCACATTCTCAAATTACATTATTATCGATTGTTAAGCTGCGCATCCCGACCCAAGTCAACTTATCTTGAGATGCCTAATCATCGGTCAAAGTATCCTTGATGAATCGGGGATGTCCTCAGGTGGTAATGGGTCCACGGCTTTTCCCCGGCGGAAGGTGCGCCCTGGGCACCTCCCGCTGCCGCGACGATCTGCCGCTTTTGCGTCAGACTCCACCGCGGACGCGACGATGGACCGACCGGATCACCTCGACACAATTCTGCCTATCGCCTTGCATAAAGCCAGACTCACGTTCGGGCACTTCGCCTCGACATTGCCTGCCCCCCCATAGGAGACTCAGGAAGAATGTTACGCTCAGACAACCTCGGGCAGGGTCTCCGGGGTAGCGGCGAAGACAAGGAAATTGCCGTAAGCCACATGGACCTGAAAGGCTGTCCTCCCGGGAGACCGATGGCGTCCAAGCGAATTTGCCCGAACCGTAGAATCCATTGAGGGACTCAATGCTTGCTCAAACAACAGAGCCTATGGCCACAATGTTTCCGCCGTTTCGTCGGACCATTGCATTGCCCAGTTCGTCCCCATAGACACAACACTACTAAAATGGCCATTGCCTATATTCATTCTGGACTGAAATCCACTTAACAGTTGTAAAATCCTCAATAGCCCATTCGACCCCACAGTATCTACCTAACCCGGATGATTTTTCCCCTCCAAACGGAGTGCCTGGTTCGACATTTACTGTCTGGTCATTGACATGAATCATACCCGTGTCGATTTGTTGAGCCACTTTGATTCCCCGCTCAAGTGACCCGGAAAATACAGCGCCGCTTAACCCGAAATCCGACCCATTCGCAACCTTAATTGCCTCTTCTTCACCGTCTACCGGGATGATAGTCGCGACAGGACCAAAAAGTTCGGTCTGGGCAATTGTCATGTCATTGTTTACATCTATGACAATGGAGGGCCACATCATATGTCCTTCAACTTTTCCACGGAGTACGATCTTCGCGCCTTCCTTCTCACAGTTATCCAATACTTTTACTATCTTATCAATCGCTTTCGTGGTAATCATCGGACCTATGATTGTATCCGGGTCGGCCGGATTACCTACCTTGACCTTAGCGGTCACTTTTTGGAACTTATCGACGAATTCCGGATAGATTTTACGGTCGACGATAATCCGATTCGTAGCGATGCAAATTTGTCCTTGATGAAAATATTTTCCAAACGCTGCGGCACTGACCGCTTGGTCAACATCGGAATCGTCGAGGACAACGAATACATTATTGCCGCCAAGTTCCAGCGCTGCTTTCTTCAAATTTTTCCCGGCTACCTCACCAATCCGTTTTCCAACGGGGGTAGAACCTGTGAATGAAATAATACTGGGGATCGGATGTTCCACCATATAATCGCCGATTTCATTCGGGTCGGCGGCAACCACACTGAGTACCCCTTTAGGGAGACCAGCATCTTCGAAAATTTGCGCTATAACGAGTCCACCGGTGATAGGAGTCAGAGATGCGGCTTTTAAAACAATGCTGTTGCCTGCCGCGATACCCGGGGCCACAGCTCGAATGCTCAAATAAAGAGGCCAATTCCAGGGCGAAATCACTCCAATGACGCCGGCTGGAATGCGATAAACTCTATTTTCTTTCCCCGGTATCAAAGATGGAAACAGAGAAGCATTCATAAGCGTTGGATACTTCGTCGCTTCCTTAATGTCCGCAATGGAGGCATCCACCTCAATGCCAGACTTTATTCGAGAACTCCCGCTTTCTTCTATCAACAAAGTAACGAGTTCTTCTTTGCGTTCCGCGAAGATTGCCGCCGCCTTTTCCAAGATAGCTATTTTCTCATAAGCGGGCACTGCCGCCCAAGCCGGCTGACACTTCTTCGCAATTTTATAAGAGTCATCAATGTCCTGTTTGCTCGCAAATTTTAATTCAGCAAGCGCTTGCCCATCGTACGGGCTTGTAACAGCATCAACCCGAGCGCTGGATCCTTCTTTCCATTCACCGCCAATAAATTGTTTGTTCCAGGAAGGGTATTTAACGGACATGATCTTTCTCCTTCATAAAGGTTAAAAAACTCGCGATAACCCTCTGCCGCTACTCCGTGTCCTCTCGAACACCCTCGAGTGGACCCGCTACCGGCGAACCTGGCAACCAGGGCATCCGATAGCAGAACAAAAATTGAAAATATGTGTATCAATCGTACAGACCGAGCTTACCATCTGTAAGGCTGATAAAGATATTCTTGGTCTGAGAGTAATGACCCAGCGCCATGATATGTGACTCGCGTCCGATGCCCGACTTCTTATATCCGCCGAAAGGCGCATGTGCAGGCGCATTGCCGTAATTGTTAACCCACATTCGACCCGTTTCCACTCCGGAGGCAACCCTGAATGCACGGTTTATGTCCTTTGTCCAAACAGCGCCTCCAAGTCCATAGTCGCTCTCGTTTGCCATATTGATCACTTCTTCTTCGGTCTTGAACTTGATGAAACAGAGCACCGGTCCGAAAATTTCTTCCTGAGCGATTCGCATCTTATTATCCACATCGGCAAGGATGGTCGGTCTCATGAAGCAACCCTTATCAAGCCCATTATCGGTTATCCTGTAGCCACCGCAGGCGACCTTCGCACCTTCGCTTTTCCCGATCTCGATGTAGTTAAGGATCTTCATCAACTGCACCTCATTTATCTGTGTGCCCATCTGGGTATCGGGATTCCATGGGAGACCGACTCGCACTTTGTTGAAGGCGGTGACTGCATCTTCCAAAAATCTGTCATAAATGTCTTCATGAACAAAAGCTCTTGACCCCGCAAAACAGACCTGTCCCTGGTTGGCAAGGATGCCTACCTGCAAGCCTTCGACAGCCTTTTCCCAAGGGGCGTCGGGGAAAAAGATGTTGGCAGACTTGCCTCCGAGTTCCAGCGTCGCCGGGATAAGCTTTTTGGCCGCAGCTTCAGAGACGGAGTAACCGATTTCCGTAGAGCCGGTGAAAGCCAATTTACTGAAGCCTTCATGCCGGAGGATGTAGTCACCTGCAACGGACCCTTTCCCTGAAACGACGTTAACCACTCCGGGAGGAAGAACTTGACCCAGCAATTTGGCAAGCTCAAGGATGCTCAGAGATCCCGCCGACGAGGGTTTGATGACCACACAATCGCCGGCAGCCAATGCCGGCGTTATTTTCCAGCATGCCATCAAGAAAGGGGAGTTCCAGGGAATCACCTGCCCCACAACACCGATGGGCTCCCTTAGGATGATGCTCAAAGTGTCCTTATCTATCATGACGGCCCGACCTTCTTCGGTCCTGATGGCGCCGGCAAAATAGCGAAAGTGGTCGCAACCCCGCAAAATGTCACTAGCCCTAGTCTGCCGGATGGGCTTTCCTACATTTAGAGTTTCAACCATTGCGAGCTTTTCAAAGTTGGCATCGATCAGATCGGCGATTTTCAGCAACAAAGCGGCCCGTTCAGGGGGGCTTACTTTTTTCCAGCTCTCAAAAGCCTTCCATGCTGCAGAAACTGCGAGGTCCACATCTTCTTTACAGGCATCGATACAGGTGGCCAGCAGTTCCCCGTTGGCAGGGTTATAAGAATTGAAGGTTTTTCCTTCCTTGCCCCTGGTCCACTGTCCGTCAATGAATAGCCCGTAGTCACTGTCAATAAGCCCCTTCATTCTTGTTTCCTTTCTTACAGCCAAGTCTACCTTTTTACCCAGGGGGACCATGCGGAGCGTTATGACATTTTAGGCAAATCGCTTCGCTAAAAAACAGACCCCGGGACCTGCCGTAGCCTCTGCGATGCGCTGGGCGGCAGTGTCTTCGCGGACGCAGAAAAGATAGATGAACTCCTTAGATTACTACAGGTATAATGCATTCCTGCTCATTCCATAATGCAGAACTACATTTGTTATCTCCGAATGACGTGTTACCCTATACTGACCCTGCAGTGGTTGTCAAGAACAAATTTTAGAAAAAAGTATACTATAGACTGCTTTATTGTAATCTATACCGTTCCAACCTGAGGAATGTGTGCAAGAAAGGAAATGCCATAGGATCGATCAAAGAGAAGGTTGTATGTAACCTCAGATCGGCCCGTAAAGCCAAAGGGCTGTCTTAGAGAGAACTGGCGGAGCGGGTTGGAGTAAAACGGCAGGCTATTTATGACATGGAGATCGGGCGGAACGTGCCCAATAGCACTTCGGCACTCCGAATGGCAAAAGAGTTGGGCTGCAGGGTCAAAGACCTCTTCGCTCTGGATGAGTCTGAAGATGAACAGCCTGTGACATTTGTCGAAAAGATTGGCGTCGCGAACACCGGGTCTCAGTGACGAGAGTACGCGAGAGCCTCATTGCCTATCCTTTGGATGGCAACTGGTTGTTGAGCGATGGGTTTCAGGCTGCCGACGGCCAGCTAACGCCCGATTGCAGCCATATACAGCTCCTCCAAAAAAGTGAGCATCTCGAAAAAAAAGTCTTACAGCTCGGCTGTGATCCGGCTTTTGCCATTCTGGGTGCACACGCATCCAGGTGGGCGGTTGATGCAAAGAGTTCACCGCCGATTTGCATCGGGTCATCTTGCATTGGAAAGACCGGCGACGGGCTATGCGCATATTGCCGGGACTCATCTGCACAACCCATCATCGGTTCCGTCCACCGGATCAGGGGAGCTGAAAAACATGGCATCCAGTACCGCCATATTATCGACTGGCTCCTTACGAAGCCGGGAGCTTTTGAGAACTACCGCTACCGGGAAGAGCTTTTCCCCACACACCGGTCCCGGATGGCATACGATGCGCTTAAGAAAAATGCCAAAGCAATATCTGTTCTGCTCAACTTGGCGGCAAAACAGGGCGAGGCCCAGGTCGATGATACAATAAGAGCGCTGCTGGAAAGAGCAGCAGTTCCATACGCCGAGAGCTTAGAAAGATTGCTCATTTGTGAAGAAAAATATTTTTGTGGCACTGTTAAACTTCAGTTAAAGGTAGCAAAAGCGGGAGAGAGTCTTTGGAATACTGAATACAAACGAACACTCACTCGCATTACCAAACTTCCATATTATTCCTAAGTGCCGGGGGCTTCCTTTATTATAGAAGCCTCAGGCTCATGTTACTCGATTCTGCTTAGTCTCTGTTTTCTTACACTTTCCTGAATCCGTGAACTCAAATTGAGCGAGGTTACTTATCGAACCCTTCGGATTCATTTTTTCACTAAAACACGGCGCCGGAGCCCAAAAAATTACAGAACTGGCAGCTTAATGGGCGATAATGTCTCCTATCAAATAATCGGTATCTGCAAGTTGGACAGAGTTTTTCCTCCGATTCCGCCGTCTTCTAAATTTTCTGCGTTCAGCAAGCCCCCAGACGCTCCATCAGCCACAAGCAAAGCGTGTATAGACCATCCGGAAAGCCGCAAACGCAGGACAATGACGGCCGAAGACAAGTTTCAGGCGGCGGCCTGTACGCACCAACCGCGCCGCCAAGTACATCAGCTCCTGCATTACGGTCTTTATCCGGCGTCGTTTGGCAATATGGCGCACAGGGGTTTCTCCGGAAACAAGTCCGAGTTGTCCGATGGCGCGCAAAATATTGTAAGCCAGTCCACCAAGAGTCAGGATCAAGGCATTGGTAGCAAATTTGCCCGATGGGAGCCTTTCCATGTCCATGTCGGATTTGATCTCAGCATGAAACTGCTCGCTTGTGCCACGATCTGCGTAAAGCCTGGTCACATCTTTTTCGGGCAGATCCAGTGTGGTCCACCATCCCTCGATCTCGATTTCCGGGGTGAGAAGACGTTGCCCGCGCCGGTCGATGGTGCGCTCGACCGCCCGCATCACCCTTTTGAACATGTAGGTCTTCCCATCGTAGACCTGCCGGATATGGACGGTGAGCAGTCCAACTCTTTTTCCGTTCCTGGGAGTAGTGACCGCGCCCTCATTGAAAATCCGCTCCGCCCATTCGACCTGGTCTTCTCTTCGGGGATTCCATTTTATGATATAGCTAACATTCCTTTTACCCGCCAGGGCAACGCGTGTATCCAGCGCATCGTGGGCCGAGTCCAGGCGCACCAGAAGCTTTCGGGAGGTAAGACCGAGGGCTTTCTCGATGACTCGCTCAATAAAAGGGATGAACCCCTCCTGGCTGTGTTGGCTGCCTTTACGCAATTCCAACTCCAGACACCAGCCCTCCGTGCCCAGGTACGCCGCTATGGGCGCATATCCGTCTCGTCCATTGTAGATCCGGGAGACTCCTTCCTTTTTGGTCTTGGAGTTGTCCATGCCAAAGACATCGCAGTCAAGAGGGACATGTCCTGTGTCCAGCGCAGTGATCGTCACCCGGGCTTTTTTCAAAAATCCCACTGAGCAAGAATCGGCAACAGGACGCAGGGCGGGCGCAACCTCATCCAGACGTTGCCTCAAGGTTTCAGTAGACGGGATGCGCGCAATTCCCAAGGCTTGACTGAAGTGGTCATCGTCCCGGCAGTCCGTTATGGCTTCAAAATCGCTTTTCCCCACTGTCAGAAGCCCCACGTAACTACGGAGGATATCGTCAAGACCAATGCCGCCGACCTTCCTGGG
Source organism: uncultured Chloroflexia bacterium (assembly GCA_963780865.1). Taxonomy (GTDB): domain Bacteria; phylum Chloroflexota; class Anaerolineae; order Anaerolineales; family RBG-16-64-43; genus FEN-1073. The sequence goes on from CAWADT010000026.1 coordinate 255,800, forward strand.
AAAAGCATCAATAGCCTTGGCCGGCAACGAGCACAGCTTGTTCAAACACAGCCCCACCAGGGCGAGGCCTGAGTGATACT
>CAWADT010000027.1:0-130132 GCA_963780865.1 uncultured Chloroflexia bacterium
CAACCCGTCGATGATCTCCTGCTCCGCGCCGGGGATCAACCGTTTTTGGTCGGTGTCTTCGATCCGCAGGATGAAGCGGCCGCCGGTTTTCCGCGCGAGAAGATAATCGTAGAGCGCGGTGCGGGCGCTGCCGATGTGCATGTGCCCGGTGGGCGAGGGGGCAAACCGGACGCAAACCGGCGCGGTCATATCTAAAATTCCATTTCCTTCCGGTACAGGATCGGTGCTTTCCACAAACCCGATCCCGAGCAGCACCGCCCATAGCGAACTTCCGCCGGAGCTGATGAAGGGCAGCGGCAGTCCGGCCACCGGCAGCAGGTTGAGATTCATCCCGATATTAAACGCCGCTTGATAAAAAATCAGCGTCGCCACGCCGTAACCGATCAGCGCCCCGTAGGTATCCCGCGCGTTGCGGGCGGCCGCCAGACAGCGGTAGACGACGAACCCGAGGATGACGAAAAACACGATCGCACCGACCAATCCGAATTCGCTGGTCAGCACCGAGAAGATGAAATCGGTCTGGCGCACCTTGAGGAACCGCAGCTGCACCTGGGTGCTCAGCCCATACCCCTGGCCGAGCACGCTGCCCGACCCGATGGCGATCAGCGATTGTTCGATGTTATAGGCGGCGCCGGGATCCGACTCGGGAAAAAGGAAGAGCGCCAGCCGGTGCAATTGATAGGGCGCCAGCAGATTGAAGGAAAGCGCAACGGCCACGCCCACGATCGCCGCGGCCCCGAGGAAGAGGAAGATATTTCGGGGGCATTCCGGCGGCGAAGGTCATGGCCGCCCACAGCGCCATGATCGAGGATGGCCGTGCTCAGATCCGGTTCCCGCAAAATGACCACCACGGGAATGGCGGCCAGGATCAACGTGCGCAGGATGCCGGCCCAGGATTGCAGGCGGTCCTCGTTGCGCGCGATATCGTCGGCCAGAATCAGGATGAGGGTAACCTTGGCCACTTCCGAGGGCTGGAGGGTGAACGACCCGATCTTGATCCAGCGCGTGGCGCCGAATGTCCTCGCGCCCACCAGTTCCACGTACAGCAGCAGCAGGATGACGCCGACGAACAGGATCCGCGTCAGTCCGCGCCAGAAATGGTAGTCGATGACGGTGGCGAGGAGCAGGATGCCCAGCCCGATCAGCGCGAACAGCGCCTGGCGCTGGGCCGTATCGGCCAGGCGAGGCGTTGTCGGCCACCGCCGAACGAATCATCACGATGCCGAAGATCGTCAGCAGGGCGGTGCTTCCCAACAGCCCGAAATCAAAATGCCGCCAACGTCGCCAGTCAAACACGGGGGGCTCTTAGAGGGTGCGCTTTCGACGCGAGGGGGCGGGCAGGGGGATGTCGGCCTTGAGATGCTGCTCCCGGCCTTCCGAGAATAAATGCACCTGGACCGTCGAAGGATCCACGTCGATGTGCTGGGAGATCACGCGGACGATCTCGTCCTTGATTTTTTCGAGGACGCCGGGTTCGATGTCGCTCCGGTCGTGGCTCAGGACGACGATCAGCCGTTCCTTGGCCGTCCGGGCGCTGGACCGCTCCGCCTGTCCGGTCAGGCGATCCCACAGGCCGCTCATGATTCGCCTCCCCGGCGCATCAGCCGCGCCAAACGTTTCCGCAGGGAGGCGGTCCCATCCAGCGGCGGGAAGGGAACGGGTTCCCCCATCAGCCGCCCGGCGATATCCCGGAAGGCCTGGCCGGCCTTGCTTTTCGAATCCAGCGCGGCGGGATTGCCGCGGTTGGTGGAGATGAGCACCGATTCGTCTTCCGGAACCAGGCCGATCAGATCCACCGCCAGGATCTCCAGAATGTCGGCGGTGGCGAGCATGTCGCCCCGTTCGACCAGTTCCGGTTTGATCCGGTTGATGATCAGCTTGCCGGGGCCCTTCTCCTCGGCCTCCAGGAGCCCGATGATCCGGTCGGCGTCGCGCACGGCGGAGACTTCGGGGTTGGTGACGATAATCGCCGTGTCCGACGCGGCGATGGCGTTGCGGAACCCGCGCTCGATCCCGGCCGGCGAGTCGATCAGGATCCAATCCGCCTCCTCGCGCAGCTCGTCGCAGATGCGCACCATGTCGGAGGGCGAGATGGCGGTTTTATCGCGGGTCTGCGCGGCCGGGATCAGATACAGTTCGGGCAGCCGCTTGTCCTTGATCATCGCCTGGCGCAGCCGCGCGCGGCCTTCCACCACGTCCACCAGATCGTAGACGATGCGGTTTTCCAGCCCCATGACCACGTCGAGGTTGCGCAATCCGATGTCGCTGTCGATGCAGACCACCTTCTGCCCGAGCGAGCGCCAGGGCGACGCCGATGTTGGCCGTGGCGGTGGTTTTCCCCACGCCGCCTTTCCCCGATGTGACCGTCATTACCTTTGCCGTCATTCCCGCTCCTTGAGGTGCAGATTTACTTCCGTCGCGTCCGCGAGCTCATCCTCCGGCAAGCGCGGCAGGTTTTTCTTTCGGGTTCCAGGTTTCCGCCACCAGTTGGCCGTCGCGCAGCGACGCGATCTCCGGCCGGCTGTTTCCCGCTGCGGGCCGGGGAAGTGGCGGCGTGTCCCGCGATCCGCAACTGCATCGGGCTCAGATCCAGGGCGCAGACAACCGACTGTTCGTCGCCTTCCGCCCCCGCGTGCACCGTTCCCCGCAAATGCCCCCACACGATCACGCTCCCGCCGGCCACGATCTCGGCGCCGGGGTTGACGTCGCCCAGGATCGTCACGTGCCCGGGGTAGCGGACGCTGTTTCCGGAGCGGAGGGTTTGATGCAGCAGGATCGCCTCGGATCCGGTGAGTTCGGTGTCGAGCGGCGTTTCCCGCGCCTCGCGCACGGGGAGCGCCACTTCCAAACCCAGATCCTTCGCGGCGCTGACGGTGCCGGGAGATTGCGAGAGCACCGTCCGCAGACCCATCCCGCGGTCCGCCAGGGCGCTGCGCAGCCGCGCCAGATCCGCCGCCTGCAAGGGCAAACGCTCCCAGTTGAACGATGGCGTTGGCGCCGAGGAAAAAATCGGGTTTGGAATCCAGATGGCTCGAGCAGCGAGGGAAACGCTTCCTCCCAGCTCCCTTCGCCGAAGCTGATCAGGAGGCCTTCGTGAATACCCTTGACACTGACCTCTACGGGCATGGCGATTCGCTGAATCCCGGAACGCTCCTGCAAACGATTATAGCATGCGGAGCGTCATCCGGCGCTCTGCGCGTCGTTGGCCTTCAATTGATAATACGCTTTGAGCACGTCGCGGACGATCGGCGCGGCCGTCACCGAGCCTTCCCCGCCGTCGTAGACGAACGCCAGCACCGCGATCTCCGGATTGTCCGGCGGGGCGCATAGGCGCCGTACCAGGCGTGCGGTCGGCCAGGCGTCGCGCTGGCACAGGTTGCGCGATTGGGCGATGTCGTCGCAATATTCCGCCGTGCCCGTTTTTCCGGCCGAGGGAATGTTGTCGATCTGCGCATATTTGGACGCGGTCCCGTCCGTGACCACCAGGCGCATCCCCGCCTGCACTTCCTGCATCACCCAGGGCTGCACGAGGATGTCGTTCGTGATTGGGGGTGATTACATTGTCGGCCAGGTCGTAGATGCACCTTGCGGCGGGAAGTTCTGGGTGACGTTGCCTTCTCCGTCGAGATATTCCTTCAGCAGGGTGGGCTTGATCACTTTTCCGCCGTTGCCAATGGTGGCGATGGATTCCAGAACCTGGAGCGGCGTCACTTCCACGTACCCCTGGCCGATGGTGGAAATGTAAGTGTCGCCGGTGGCCCAGTTCTCGCCCTTGTTGATCCGTTTCCAGTCCGCATCCGGGATCAGCCCGGCGACTTCGCCGGGGAGTTCGATCCCGAGGGTTCGTCCGTATCCCAGCGCCTCGGCATACCGTTTGATATTCGTCGATCCCCAGGCCCGGTGCGGGTACCGGTCCGCCCGGATACCCGCCGCCCAGATTGTAGAAATACACGTCGCAGGATTGGGATAATCCATAAAGAAAATTCACGACCCCGTGGCCGCTGCGCGGTGTAGCAGTAGAAGAGCATCGGCGTGCCCGGATCACCGGGATAGAATTTCTGCAGGATGGAAATCGACCCGTTGCAGATGATCTGCGTGTCGGGGGTGACAATTTTCTCGTTCAACGCCCCGATCGCCGTGGCCAGTTTGAAGATCGATCCCGGGGAATACGTCCCGGAAATGGCGTGGTTGAGCAGCGGGTTGCTGATGTCGGAGGACGAGCGCGTTGTAATAAGCGAGCGGGATCTCGCGGGCGAATTGTTCGTTGTCGTAGGTGGGCAGCGAGACCATCGCGAGGATCTCGCCCGTCTTGCGGATTCATCGCGATCACCACGCCGGTGATCATCGGGCTGCGCTGGGCCGGCGGTTTCGCAGCCCGCGTCTCGTCGATTTTATTTTGGAGGATGATCGGTCGCCGCCTCCTGCAGCCGCGAATCGATGGTCAATTGAATGTTCTTGCCGGCCACCGGTTCGATCGGAGGTTCCAAGAGCCGGATGACCTTGCCCGCGGCGTCCACCTCGACTTTTTCGCTGCCATAGGTCCCCGCCAGAATATCCTGCTCGGAGAGTTCGATCCCCGCATAGCCGATCTTATCCTGGTCGAGGTTGTACCCGAGGGCTTTGTATTTATCCGCGAGGGTGGTGGGAACCCGGCCCGTATAGCCGATGATGTCCGCCGTGAAGCGGCCGTTGGGATAATCCCGCACCGAGGAAACCGACACGCCCACTCCCGGCATGTCGGCGGCTTTTTCCTGGATGATCTGAGCCACGGTGGGGTCGGCGTCGCATTGGATCTTCACCGCGTAGTACGGCGCCAGCTCGATCCACTCGTTGACCAGATCTTCGATCCCGCGGCCGGGGGCGCACTCCTGCGACGGGCGCGAGCCCGGGACGGTGATCGGGACGCCGGTCAGGTCCGAAAGCGTCCGGTAGATGGCCTGCACCTGGCCGGTGTCGTCGGGAAGGTCGGCGGGGGTGATGGTGATGTTGTAGGAAGGAACATTGCGCGCCAGGATCACCCCGTTGCGATCGTAGATCACGCCGCGCGAGGAGGGCAGGCTGATCACCTGGGTGCGGTTGGTTTCGGCCAGCGCCAGGTAGTATTTGCCCATGATCGACCTGGAGGAAGAACAGGCGCGCGGCGAAGATCACGAAGAGAACGATCATCGCCGCGAGGAAGATCCGGATGCGCTGCGGGATGACCCGGTTATCCTTGGAAGGCGTATTCATGCTTCCTCCTCCGCCAGAGCCGGAGCGCCGACGATAATGCAGCCGGCGCAGGGCGAGGTAGACGGGAATCGAGGCGACGGTGTTGAGAAACGCGGTTGGCAGGGTGACATAGGTGAGGAGGTATCCAACCTCGAGGGGATGGCCGAACAGGACGAGCATGGCGGCGGAAGCCAGATGGGCGATCACAGTTCCGAACATCGCGATGGCCATCACCGCCAGCGGACTGCGGGTCCACAGCCGCCCATGCAGCGCCCCGACGAAAATCGCCGCCAGGAGGTAGGCGATGGCCGTAAGTCCCGAACGGGCCGCCGGAAAACATGTCGGCGAATAGTCCGCCAAGGAGCGCCCACACCAGCCCTTCCTCCGGGCGCAGCATGCTCCAGCAGAGCACCGCCACCAGCAGCAGGTCGAGGCTACCGTCCAGGAAGAGGATCTGCCGGAAGATTGTGGTTTGCAGCAAAGCCAGGAGCGCGAGCAGCGGGACGGAAAGGAACCAGATCATCGCGGCGGCCTTAGGAGGTCGTTCCTTGCAGCGGGCCGATTTGCACCGGCTGGAAGTTGGTGATGATGAGAACCATTTCCAGGCTGGTGAAATCGTTGCGCGGTTCGATGACGGCGGTCTGATACAGTTCGTAATCCCGGCGGTGAACGCTGACCACCCGCCCGATCAGAATCTCCGGCGGGAATCCTCCGCCCAGGCCGGAGGTGACCACGAGATCCCCGACGGTCACCGTGACATCCTGGGGGATATAGATCATCTGCACTCCGCCGGTCGACTGACCCACGAGCACGCCTTCCGCCCGGCTGGCCTGGATCCTCGCGTTGATGACCGAATTCGGATCGATGATCAGCTGCACCTTGGAGGCCGTCGCGCTCACTTCGGTGATCCTGCCCACCAGCCCTTTTTCGTTGACCACCGGCATCCCGCGCCGGACTCCCGCGTCGGAACCTTCGTCGAGGATCAGGTAATGCAGGAAGGGGTTGGTATCCCGGCCGATCACTTGCGCCACGAGGTACCGGTTTTCCGGCTGCTGCCGCGCGGCGCCCAGCAGCGCGCGGAGAGCATCGGCCTCCGAGGCCTGTTCCTGCAGGGTGACCAATTCCGCTTCCAGCTGGGCCACCTGGGCTTCCAGCTGGTTGTTGCGCTGGATCAGGTCCTGCAGATTGCGCGGGGCGGTGAGGAAATCGCGGATATTGAAAAACGCGGTGGAAATGGTGTGCTGCGCGCCGGTGACGCCGCGCAGGGCCAGATCCTGCACCGGTTGGATGACGCCCGCCTGGCCGAGGACCACCAGGCCGGCGGCCGCCAACAAAAGGGCAAGCGCAATCGTGAAAAAACGTCTTCTGGGATTAACCATAATTCGCCAAGGGAGAAGGCAGCGCCGCGAGGTTTTACCGGCGGCCGCGATGATCCCGTTCGGGGGAAGCGAGGAATTCGCGATGATCGTCCATCCCGGCGAGGATCGCCGCTGCGCCGCGCACCACGCATGTCAGCGGGTCGTCGGCGCGCCATACGCGGATGTGGAATTCTTCGCCGAGTTTTTCCGGCAGGCCGTTCAGCAGCGATCCGCCGCCGGTCAGGCACAGCCCGGAATCCAGCAAGTCGGCCATGATCTCCGGCGGAGCCTTCTCGAGCAGGTCCCGCAACGCCTGGGAGATCGACTTCAAGGAAGGGGCCAGCGCTTCGCGCATTTCAATCGAGGAGATTTCCACTTCCTCCGGCAATCCGGAGATCAGGTTGCGCCCCCGGACGGTCATGACTTTCTCTTCGCCCAGCGGGGCGGCGGCGCCGACGGTCTTCTTGGCCGTCTCCGCCATCGTCTGGCCGACCAGCAGATTGTATTTATCCCGCAGGTAGGTGGAGACGTTTTCGTCCATTTCGTCGCCCGCCACGCGGATCGAATTCGAGAACAGGATCCGGCGCGCGGAAAACACGGCGATCTCGGTCGTTCCGCCGCCGATGTCCATCAGCATCGTGCTGTGCACGCCGCGGATGGGCAGCCCGGCGCCGAGCGCCGAGGCGACCGGTTCCTCCACCAGCAGCGCCTCGCGCGCGCCCGCCGACTGGGCGGCGTCCACCACCGCCCTGCGTTCCACGCTGGTGGCGCCCACCGGCACGCCGACGATCACCCGCGTGAGCGGCACCGGCACCACGTTCTGGTTGATCACCCGCCGGATGAAATACTCGAGCATCGTGGCCGTCGCGTCGAATTCGGAAATCACGCCGTCGCGGATGGGGCGCAGGGTGACCACGCTCGGCGGCGTCCGGCCGATGATTTCCTTCGCCGCCCGGCCGACCTTGAGCACCCGGCGGGTTTTCTTGTCGACGGCCACCCAGGAGGGTTCGTTAATGACGATGCCTTTCCCATACACGTTGACCAGCGTGTTGGCTGTTCCGAGATCGATGCTGATATCCAGCGTGACGAGACTGAGCAGCCATTGAACGGGATTACGCAATGTGTTCTCCTAGGAAATGGGCGGAAATCGGCGGTCGAACCTTGTCCGAAGGACGACCGGAAATTATACCATCCGGCATTTTTCGGCTGTTTTTCCGCGTGAATTCCCGAAGTTGATGCTATAATTCATCTTCAACCCCCAGGGAGGATAGGCTTCTTCCCAAGGATCGGAGCCGGAATGCCAGCACCCTCGTTGGAAGAGCAAGTCGAAATATTAATGCAGGGAACGGAATACGGAGACCGGGCGCTGCAGGAGGCGATGGCGGTCGAATTGCGCGAGCGCCTGATCCTGGCCGGCAAGGAAGGGCGCCCGCTGCGCGTGTACGCCGGCTACGATCCCACCTCTTCGGATCTGCACCTCGGCCATACCGTCACCATGCGCAAGCTGCGCCAGTTCCAGGAACTGGGCCATACCACCATCTTCCTGATCGGCGATTACACCGCGCGCGTGGGCGATCCGTCGGATAAAAATGCGCTGCGTCCGCAGTTGATGGAGGAGAAGATCCGCGAGAACGGGCGCACCTACGCCGAGCAGGCGTTCCGGATCCTGGACCGCGAAAGCCACCGAAGTCCGCTACAACTCCGAATGGCTGTCCAAACTCAGTTTCGCCGAACTGATCCGGCTGGGTTCCAATTTCACCATCCAGCAGTTCACCACCCGCGAAAACTTCCGGCTGCGCTGGGACCGCGGAGACGCCATCTACCTGCACGAATTCTTCTACTCGATCATGCAGGGCTACGACGCCTACTCGCTGCAAGCCGACGTGCAGGTGGGCGGGACCGAACAGCTTTTCAACATCCTCACCGCCGGGCGGAAGATCATGGAGTATTACGGCGCCCGGCCCAACATCGGCGTGCTCCTGGGAATCCTCCCGGGAACCGACGGCGTGATCCGGATGAGCAAGAGTCTGGGGAATCACATCCCGCTGACCGCCGCCGCGGACGACATGTACGGCAAGGTGATGAGCGTTCCGGACGCGGCGATGATGACCTACTACCGCCTGCTTACCCGCTTTCCGCCGGCCCAGATCGCCGAGGTGGAGCGGACGCTGAAAGCGGGTAAGCTCCATCCGCGCGACGCCAAGATGCAACTCGCGCGGGAGATCGTCGAGATTTACCACGGCGCCGAACAGGCCGCCTCCGCCGAGGAGCAGTTCCGGCGCGTGTTCCAGCGCGAGGAATTGCCGGAGGATATCCCGGTTCTGGAAGTGAAAGGCGCGCCGAAGCTCGCGGATTTTCTGGCCGATCACGGGCTGGCGAAAAGCCGGAGCGAGGCCCGGCGCCTGATCGAGCAGGGCGGCGTGCGTCTGGACGGGGTAACGCTCAAAGACCCCGCGGCGGCCGTTTCGGTCCAAGGCGATCCGGTGCTGCAGGTAGGGAAACGCCGATTCGTCCGGTTGAAAAAAATCGAATAACTGTTCAGCCTCCCCCTCATCCCATCCTTCTCCCAGCATACCCCCGCTTCGCGAGGGCAGGCGCTGGGAGAAGGTGACCGGAGGCCGAATGAGGGCGGGAAAAAAAGTTGTAGTTTTTTCTAATAGATTGTTCATTCAAATAGGACAAAATGAGCAGTAACAAAACCGATTTTTATTTTCCGCCGGGCGGTCGAGGGTTCCCGGGAAAGAGGACCCATGGAACAGCAACAGCGCATCGATGCTTCGTCCGGATTATTTCCGCAGGCCATGCTGGAGACCCTTCTAGCCCATGAAGTGGCCAGGTCTCGCCGGTATCCCAGTCCGATCTCGCTCCTTTATTTCGCCTTGCGGTTCCCGATGGATCCTTCCCCGGACATCATCGATAGCGCGCACATCCTGATCGCCAATCACCTGCACGCGGCTATGCGCGAGGCGGACCTGCCGGGTCATTTCGAAGGGAACTATCTGGTGATCATGCCTTCCACCGAAAGCGACGGCGCCAAGATCGCGGCCGAGCGGATGCTCGAAAATTTTCCCCGTTCGCACCTAACGCGGTCGGCGGAATCATTCGACCTGTCGCTGTGCATCGGAATAGCTTCGCATAAAGGCGGATCGGAAATCTCCGCCGCCCAACTTCTTTCCAACGCTTCCATGGCGCTGTGGGAAGCGCAAAAACGAGGACCCAAAAGCCTGGTGGTGTACGGGGAGATGGTGAAAAAGACCGTCTGACCCGTTTGCGGAGAATCGGGAATTCGGATTTAATAAAGATGCCTGCGAGCGGTTGAGGAAAGCGTGGAACGGAGGGAAGGCGGGATGGATCAAGAAGCTCGGCTCGACGCCAAATCCGGACTTTATCCGCAGAAGATGCTGGAGTCGCTCCTGGACGGCGAACTGCTCCGGGCCAAACGGTATCCCAGTTCGATCGCGCTGCTCTATATCGGCCTTTGCTTCGATGAAAGTCCCTCGCCGGAAATCATGGAGAGCGCCCATGCGTACCTTGCCGATATCCTCCATACGGCGTTGCGCGAAGTGGACATGCCCGGCCACTACCAGGGGAATTATCTGATCGTTATGCCGGAATCCGACGCCGGCGGGGCGCGCAATGCGGCCAAGCGGCTGGTCGAAAAGTTCCAGGGCAAACAGGTAACGCGCGAGCTAAAAGAATTCGGCGTTTCCATCTGCGCCGGGGTGACGTTCCATGCGGGCGGCGAGGGGATTACCGCCGACGAGTTGCTCTCCCGCGCATCCTCCGCGCTGTGGGAGGCGCACCGCCGCGGTCCGCGGACACTGGTGGAGTTTGACGAATTAAAAGAAAAACGCAACCAAACGCAATAGCGTGTAAAGCGCCAGGATGCCGGGAATTATCGATTTCGAACTGGGGTCCGCGTTCAACCGTCCATAGTGAAATCATTGACAAGCCAACCCGTCGGGGATTCATAGCTCCGCCGCACGGCAAAGGGGCAGGAGGGGGAGATGAAAACCAAGTTGACACACCGACCGGGAAGCAGGGAAATGCGCAAACTTACGCGGTAACTTGGCGAACCGGTGAGCATACGCTACCGGTATTACGGCCGGTTAAAATTTTCGATAAAACCGTAGACCTGATCTTGGATGAAACGCTCCAGGAGCCGAAACCGACCATGCCGCGGGGGTGGGGGGAGTGTTGATGTTTTTGCACACTCATTACTCCGAGAAGCTCACCCTGCAGCAACTCAGCCGGATCTTCCATTCCAATCAAACCACGCTTGCGCAACAGTTTCGGAAAAGTACCGGGTAATCCATCATGCCTTCCCTGGCCCAATTTCGGATTCGGGGAGCCTCTTCGATATGGCGCGACACCACGCTGCCCATCGCCGAAATTGTCGAGCAGGTGGGTTTTGGAGATGCCACCCATTTTGGCCGTACGTTTCGCAAGTACACCGGTTACACCCCATCGGAGTATCGCCAGCGTTATTGCCGCGAGTTGCCTCAGGTGTAGACCTCCCACGCGGAAACCGGACGCTATTCAAAAATCCACTCATCAAACCGGCGGCTCCGGATCCAGGTTTCCGGCAGCGGTTGCGTGCGACGTGTCAAGGCGAGACGAAAGAGTGGACGTGCGCCCGGGACACGCGCTCGATACGCTGTCCCTTCGGTCGAGTTTATAGATATTGGAGCCGTTGTCTATTATTAGAAGGCGATCCCAAAGCAGGTTGGCAATTTACGCCGGAAAAATATATAGAACGGCTGGGAAGTAAACGCAATATCATTCAGCAAGCGGGTAAATTTGCCTGCGTCGCCCACCGAATTTATTTCGGAGCGGAAAAGGAAGGAGAGAGCGGCAAAAGGAGCGCGCCTCATCGGACGTGCTGGGCAAAATCATATAGGTGTCGCCAACAAGCCCCGGATTGTTGTTACTTATCACATAAGTCAAAGAGAGTCGTGTATACTATAGGCCGAATTCCCCAGCCCATTCTGATGGAAGGATAATAAACCCATGAAGAAGGTCCAATCAACCGGGGCTGTTCTGGCGATTCTAGTAGTACTTACCTTGCTGGCCTACAGCTTGCGAGTTATCGGTGCCCGCTCTTCGATAGCCTATATTCCGGATACGCAGATCGTCCGTGAGGCGTTTGATCTTGGCCAGCGAATTGCAAATATTGCTCACTATAATATCGGATTGCAGGGCGAGAAATATCCGCTGGGTTTACCGTGGTTTCTGCTTAGCATCTACGGGGTGATTTTCGTGTTCGATTTGGCCACAGGCCAAATTTCCTCTTTGACGGGTTTTGAAAATTTGTTGTTTACCAATCGTGTAGGAATGCACCAGATTGCGGTTCTCGGCCTGGGTGTTATTGCGGCGGCCATAGTGCCGGTGCTGTTTGTAATCTCAAGGCGCATAAATTCCGCCCATCGGGGATGGCTGGCCGCCGGGATGGGTGCGTTTAGCCTGCTGCTTGTGCAATTCAGCCATCAAGCGCGCCCGCATGCCGCGCTTGCCACCTTCGCCCTATTGAGTGTGGCGCTGCTGGTCGCCGCGGCTTGCGGCGCTGGAAAAAAATGGGCTGTCGCGGCGACGATTTGCTCGGCGATGACCATCGGCACATTGCAGAACGGCATCGTTATTTTGCTCCCGTTTATGCTCGCTTGGCTGTTCCGAATTCATGGAGCCAAACGACGTATGCCCGCCCTGTGGGAAGGTGCGTTGAATGGTGCATTATTGCTGGTACTCATCCTGCCGCTTTACCCCGATGTCTTTCACGACTACGGCGGGATTTTGATCGGGATCATTTCCGGGCATGAATCGGCTTTTACACTCGGTGCGGGCTCGCATATGCTTAATCTCGAAATGTTCAGCCTTGCCAATGTTCCTGTATTTCTGGAAAACGTTTTTGATTATCAACCCTTGCTGCTGGCGGCGGTTCCGGCGGCACTGGTTTATTTCGTATGGAGTCTCCGCAACCGTGTTCGAGTGCTTGTCGTGGGGATGGCTTTCCCGCTCGTGCAACTAACCGTATGGGCGACCTTTGTAGACAGCTACGCGCGCATCACCATGATTCTGACACCCTTTTTCATTGTACTGGTGGCGTATGGGCTGGAGGATATCCTGTTTACAATCAGGGATCCGCAGCGTTCTCGACGGCTCTACGCACTGGTTTGCGTGCTGGTTTTGCTGCCGATGCTGGTCACGGCGCTGCGCTTCGATCTGGTCACGGCGCAAACAGATACTCGCACGCAGGCCAGCCAATGGGTGGATGAGAATCTTCCGGAGAATAGCGTCATTCTGGTGAACTTCCAGGCCCTGGAACTGATCCCCACGAAGGAAAGCGTCGAAATTCAGCAGCAGGAATATCCCGGCAGTCTGGGGACATACGATCAGTGGCTGTTGAACCAGGATTATTCGGCCGATCCATCCTTGCATCCCGCATTTGACATAATCAACGGATACCTCATGCCGGAGCGTATGCCCGCGCTGTTGGAGGAGCGCAAGGTCGAATATCTTCTCATCACCACTTCTCAGGCCGAGATCACCAAGGAGTCCGATCCATTGGCGGAATATGCGCAGGAACATGGAGCGTTGGTGCGGGCTTTTTGTCCGGCCCATAATGTGAACCGTCTGTTCCTTCCGGAAGAGATCCAAACGCTGGCCGTGCGATATCTGTGGGAAGTCGATCGTCCCGGTCCGATTGTCCTCCTTTTCCGGCTGGGTGAAAAACCGACTTCGCAAAGCGTTTACTGTCGGGAATAGGGGGAGACGGTACGAAAAACTTGCAAACGTTGATGTTTCCCAAAGCAGGTTTGCGAAGGGGAGAAGGGGTGCGATTCATCGACGGATTATGGTTTTGAGGTTAATGACATGGGAATCATTTAGAAATTGGCAGATCCGTCCGGGGGTGGATATTCGGCCTTGCGCTGCGGACATGAATTGTGGTATCGCAGCCGCCGGTGGATCACTCCGGGCCGGGGCGGGGCTCGCAATAACATCTTTCTGTTTTCTTAGCACTTTGTTAAGTGGCGGATACGTAAGTATATTAGTATTAGCCGGTGATACATTTCTCGGTTTACGCATTGGGAAAGTTGCAGGGATAAATGCCGGCTTCCGGGGGGAGGCTTTGTTAACTAAACATGAGTCGAGCATATCTCGAATATTGCGCACCAAAAGCGGAAAAAAGCTTGGTTGCCCTCAAACTTTCCGGTGTTTACGATTCTCCTAGAAATATTGCCGATTTTCTGTTCTCAAAACACCTTTCTTCATGTACGATAATCGAAGCCAGGTTCTTTTATTGGATGAAGCGAATGAAACAAACACTTTTTCTTCAGGTACTAATTGCTGTGTCGCTCGTGGCGTTTTTAACCGCGTGTGGTGGCCAACCCGTATCCTCAACGTCTTCCCGCGCATTTTCCCCTCCCGGCCCCACCGTCACTCCCACCCCGCTTATGTCTGCCAAGCGTCTGGATGGGCATGGCATCGAGCAGGTGTGGGTTCCGGCCGGCACATTTTTAATCGGCACCAGCGAAAGAGACGCCCAGGCTCTGCTGGCACAGGAAAATCTCCCCTATTGGATGGCCCAAGCGCTGGATCGCGAGCGTCCTCAACATGAGGTCCGTATTTCCAAAGGTTTTTGGGTTGATCGTTATGAGGTGACGAACGCCGCTTTCCAGGCATTTATCGATGCCGGCGGATACCTGAAAAAGGAATATTGGTCGGAAGATGGCTGGGCTTGGTTGAGCGACCAACCTGCCGGGCTCAAGCCCGAACAGCCCAACGACGGGCCTGAATTCCCTCGCAACCTGGTCTCCTGGTATGAGGCTGAGGCTTACGCCCGCTGGAGGGGAGGCCGCCTGCCCACCGAGGCGGAGTGGGAATTCGCCGCACGCGGGCCGCAGTCGCTGGTATACCCTTGGGGAAACGAATTTGACCAGACGCTGTGCAATCTCTACCACGCCGGCTTGCAACCGGGTGGCAGCTATCCCGGCGGCGCCAGTTGGGTGGGCGCGATGGATATGGCCGGCAACGTGATGGAATGGGTGCAGGATTGGTATGATACCGAATACTATAAGCTTAAAGTCCGCGACGATCCCCAAGGTCCCGCGACCGGTGTAATCAAGATTGAGAAAGGCGGCTGGATGGGCGGTCCAGCGCTGGCAGCCCGGTCGGCCTACGCCCACTTTGAAGACCCTCCCGCCTACAGTGACTTCCACATTGGATTCCGGATCGTGACCCTGTAATTCGAGCACCGATACCCGTTGATATAATCATCTCCGGACGGACATGAGGAGTGGATGGGTTCCCTCCTGCCCTCCGGAGGAAGTCCATGGAGCTAGAGACCGTCGGCCAGCAAAACGCCGTGGGATATCGTGTGCCGCTCTGGGCAAACCAGGACGAGAAGTTTGATCCGGATCTCGGGCAGGGAACGCGTTTCCGCTTAATCTGGGCCGAAAAGGGGTCGGGGATCCTCCGGCTGAATCTCCGCTCCACGGCGTTTATGGCCCCGGTTTTGATTTGCCTCAACGAGCAGGAACGCCCCTGTCTGGAGCATCAGCACGATCTCAAGGCGCAGGCTTTCTACTTTCATCCCTGCGTCGTCAACGGAGAGTTTGACTTTGAAAACATCCGCGGTCCGCTCGAATCGACCGACGCGCAAGATCGAGACTGGCTGTGGGCGTTTATAAACCGCGGCGCCGGGGAGCACAATCTGCTAACCCTCGGGCCAACCACCGCCCAACAGGTCTCGCGCTTGTTTGCGGCTATTCAGCAGGAACTTACCGTGCAGCGCGACGGGTATTGGCCTTGCCGGGCGCGATCTTTTTTTCTGGAGCTTCTGTTCCTGGTGGATCGGTCGTGTATGGAGCCTGAAGCAATCTCTGCCGTCCCGTCCTCGGCCGATACCAGCCTTGCGACGGGGATGGGGGGAATGCTGATGTTCCTGCATGCCCATTACTCAGAAAAGATCACCCTGCAGGAGCTCAGCCGGGTCTTTCATTCCAACCACACTACGCTGACGCAGCAATTTCGGAAAAGCACCGGGCAATCCATCATGCCATATCTGGCTCAACTGCGTATCCGGGTGGCATCTTCAATATTGCGCGACACGACGCTGCCAATCGCCGAAATCGTCCAGCGGGTGGGTTTTGGCGATATCACTCATTTTGGCCGCACGTTTCGCAAGTACACCGGGTACACCCCCTCCGAGTACCGCCAGCGCTATTGTCGCGAGCTGCATCAGGTGTAAACCGCGCAGGCGGAAACCTGAGGTTGTCCCAGCATTTTCCGGCTGAAGGAGCAGTTCTAATTCAAGGCTCCCAACAGCGTTTGCCGGCGGCGCAGTCGGGCGAGGAAAAATTTTTTGATTTCGGATTTTCACTTTCCGAGTAGAATATTTTCTCGGCGGCAGGTCGGCCGGATGCTTGACCGGCCTCTGATGGGCGGCGTCCCTTGATCGCCCCCGGCAAGCACGCCGGCGAAGACACAAGGGACCGGCAGAACGGGGAAGGCTTATGGATATCAAACGCCAGAATACACCGATCGGCTTGATCCTCGCGGGGGGATTGGCTGTGGTCCTGGGGGTCGTGATCTACGGATTGGTGCGCACGAGCGGGCTTACGCTGGTACCCCTCCCGCCGACGGCCACGCCGCTGCCCACGCTCACCCTGGATCAAACCTATGGGAAAGATTTTGTGATCGCAAATTTCGACGATGTTCATTCTCCGGTGAACGGCGATGCCAATCAATTTCTGATCTTCGGGAAATTACCGGTGATCAAGCCCGCCGCGGACCTTCCCGCGTCGCTCGCGGTCTACCTGGGTAGGTGGGAAGGATATAGTTATGCCCCGCCGGTAAAAAAGGACTGGAAGGTGGTGCTGGTCGTTCAGGAAATCAACATGCAGGAGGGGACCGCAATCGCCTGGGTGGGCACCAACCTTCAATATCCCAGCTCGATCATGGAGATCCATTTTAGGGTTATCCCGGGTGATCCTCCTTCGCTCGAATTCCAATTGATTTGGCCCGATGGGAGCAAAGAAACCGTAACGTTCACTTATCATCGCGAGCAGGATACCCTCGAGGGGTTGACCACGTCCCCCGTCGACGGCCCCTATGAGCTGACCCGGGATCAGTCCTTTTATGTATACAAAGACTATTCCCAGTATTTGGCGGGCAAGCGCATCTACTCCAAACCCTACAAGAACAGCGAATTGCAACACGACGGCCTGGGATATTTGGTTTATCTTCCCGAAGGGTACGAAGATCAGCCCGGGAAAACCTGGCCGTTGATCTTCTTCCTGCACGGCTACGGCGACCGCAACAATAACAATATATTCGTGCTGGCTAAAGCCAGCCCCTTCATGTTCATCCGCGAGAAAGGATCCCTGCCCTTTATCATCGTCGCGCCGCTGCTGAGCGCTTCCGATTATTCGTTTCCGGAAGCGTATATGGATGGCGTCCTGGCGGAGATCCAGGCGGAGTACAGGGTGGATGCGAAACGAATCTACCTGACCGGTTTGAGCATGGGCGGTGAAGCCACCTATCGCTTTGCCGTGCACCAGCCGGGAACGTTCGCTGCCATCGCGCCCTTATCGGCCTATGCCGATGCAGACACGTTGTCCAGAATCGGCCTCATCAAGGATTTGCCTGTCTGGGCGATCCATGGTGCCGACGATACCATCGTTCCATTGGCCGAAGGCCAGCAACCGGTGGATGCCCTCCGGGCGGCGGGAAGCAATATCAAATTCACGGTCCTGGCGGGCCACGATCACGACACCTGGACAGACACTTATTCAGATCCAGCGTTCTATAACTGGTTCCTGCAATACCAAAGGCCGTAGCGGCCGGGTCCGCGCGGGCCGGGTTCATTGGGATTTCACGGAGCCGCCAAACTTGACGGGTCTACCGGGCAAACTTCGGGATAGATAGAGGCACGAATGACGAGCGGGGCCAAGCGGTACGCCATCCTTTTCCTTATATTCACTGTGATCACGATGGTTTTGATCGCAGCCACTTTGCCAAAGCTCATAATCGAACCCGCCATCCCGCTTCCGGTTCAAGCGGAGACATTCGCGGTTCCAACGAAAAACACGCCGGAAGTGGATATCTCCATTGGAACTTTTTCAAAAACGATCCTGATTGTCATCGTGGCCTTGGTGCTGCCTTTTATCGCGTACCGGTTCATCAAAGGAGTGCCTTGGAAAGAAACCCTGGGGCCGACCCTGCTTATCGTGGCGGTGACGTCCATTGTGCTTTCCGTTCTTTTCGCCATGACCAGGGTCCACATCACGCTGATGCCGCAGGAGGTGGAAATTCTTCCGCCGGCAATAAAAAGCGAAGGCCCGCCAATCGGTCCACCGCCCGTCAGCCTGGTCTGGATGGTGTGGATCGGGATAGCTGTGGTGATCGTTATCCTTGGGATGTTGATCCGGAATTGGCGGACCCGGCTGCCCCCGGCGGGTGACACACTGACGCTGGAAGCGGAACGCGCCATGCGCGCGCTGCATACGGGCCTCGACCTAAAGAACGTGATCGTGAATTGTTACAGGCAGATGAGCAGGGCGCTGCAAAGAGAGCAGGGGATCGAGCTGAGCGAGACCATGACCGCGCGTGAATTTGAGGGTTTGCTGGACGACATGGGTTTCCCGCCCGCTCCGGTTCACCAGCTGACCCAGCTGTTCGAAATCGCCCGCTACGGCGTGCGGCCGCTGAATGAGAATGATGAACGGGATGCCTTCGACTGCCTGAATGCGATCGTGCAACACAGTCGCGAGGAAAGGCAACCGCGCTAACATGACTGTCTCCCGACGCGCCCTTCTGATCGGCCTTCTGGCGGGGCTGCTCTTGCTTTTAGGATTGTTGTTCTCCCGCTTTGTCCTTGACAACGTCATCACTCCGGTCGCACTCGTGTTCTGGGTGGTTTGGCGATTAATCCGAAGCGTCGATCAGGCGCTCTATTGGAACCTGTTGTTTTTCGCGGCCGTGGGATACGCCATCCTTTTCTTCGTCCGGCGAACCGAGTCGCCGCCCGATTATGAGCGTCTGCAGCCCTCCGAACCGGATTTTTTGCGGGAAAGGATAAAATATTGGCGCACCTCGATTGAGTTAACGCGCGAGCAGCCCGATAAGTTGAATCTCCTGAAACGCAATCTGGGGGAAATGCTCGCTTCCATGTACGCCGCGAAACAAACCGAGATCGCCCCTTATGAATTTTACGCCGCCCTGCAGCGCGGGCAGATCCCCCTCCCGGACCACATCCACGCATTTCTGTTCCCGGAGGAATCGCGCGGCGCCGGGCGGTCCTTCCGGAAAATGCTTCACGCCCTTCTGCAAATTCCTGGAAAGCAAGTCCGTCGCTGGACGGGCCAGGAGGTGACGGAGTACTACCATTCGATCGAAGAAGTGATTCAATTTATGGAAACCACCATGGAGACCAGACATGACGACGGACAATTCGAAATCCAGCGCCATTAAACAGGTTGCCGACCTCTCGGCGCGGGTCGTTGCGGAAGTGGAAAAAGCCGTGGTTGGGAAACGAACCGTACTCAACCAGATGATGGCCGCTTTCCTCTCTTCCGGCGGCCATATTCTGCTGGAGGATTACCCCGGCCTGGCCAAGACGTTGATTGCCAACAGCTTTGCCGCCGCCCTCGGGTTGAAATTCAACCGCATCCAATGCACGCCAGATCTTTTGCCGGGGGATATCACCGGCGGCTATATCTTCAACAGCAACCAGAATCTATTTCAATTGCGGCAGGGGCCCGTGTTTGCCAACATCGTGTTAGCGGACGAGATCAACCGGGCTTCGCCGAAAACTCAGTCCGCCCTCCTGGAAGCCATGCAGGAGTATCAGGTCACCCTCGAAGGAGAAAGTCTGGCGTTGCCCAATCCATTCATCGTCGTCGCCACCCAGAACCCGATCGAGTACGAGGGGACCTTCCCGCTGCCCGAAGCCCAGCTCGACCGCTTCATGGTCAAGCTCGGCGTTGGCTACCCCCAAACCGAAGAAGAAGACGAGATCTTGAAACGGCGGGCGGAGCGCAAACAGGATATCGTTTCCCTGCAGGCCGTAACGACCCCCGAGACCTTCCTCGCGATGCGGGCCGCCGTGGAGGAGGTCTACATTGATCCGGATGTGAGGCGGTATATAGTCGATCTTGTCACCGCGACCCGGCATCATCCGCAGGTGATCGTCGGAGTAAGTCCGCGCGGATCCCTTACTTTGCTCAAGCTGGCCCGCGCCTGGGCAGCCATTCATGGCCGGGATTTTGTCATTCCGGATGACGTCAAGACGTTTACCCAACCGGCGCTCGCCCACCGCCTGGTCCTGGATCCCAACCTGTGGGGATCGAAGAAAACGGAGGATGCGGTGATCGAACAAGTGGTGGCCTCGGTTCCCGTGCCCGTGATCCAAGCTTCGTATGAATAGCAGAGTTCTGACCCTTCTTCTGATCATCTTTGGCTTGCTGTATGCCGCCCTGCTCACTCGCCGCGGGGATTTGGTTTGGATGACTCTGCCCCTGCTTGCGTACCTGGGAATGGGAATCGTCCGCTCGCTCCCCTCGGGGGAGACCCGCCTGCAGGCGGGTCGTTCCGTGAAACCATCCGGGACCGGCGACATCACGTCGGCTGAGGTTTGTGTCACTCTCAGTAATCACAGCGAGGCCGTCGTCCACCTCCGCTGCTCGGATTTGCTCCAGCCCGGAATGAAAATTACCAGCGGCCAGATCCAGCAATCGATGGTGCTGGGGCCGCAAGAAAATACCTCGTTCCAGTACGCTTTTCAATCCGAACGCGGAAGCTTCACCTGGAAAACCATCCGGGTCGCGGTGAGCGATCCTTTCGGCCTCATCGAAACCGGGCTGGAACTGCCGGCCGCGGCGGAATTTCAGGTGCGGCCGGAGCACAGCAAGCTGCGCCCGTTCACTTTGCGGCCTCAACACACGTTGCATTCGTCCGGCTCCATCCCGGCCCGGTTGGGCGGCAGCGGCACGGATTTTTGGGGGGTGCGTGAATACCACTCCGGGGATCCGTTGCGCCGTCTGGATTGGCGCCGCACCGCGCGCCAACCGCGCAAGTTCTTTACCAAAGAGTACGAGCAGGAGGAGATTGCCGATATCGGTTTGATCCTGGATGCCCGCCGAAAAACGAATCCTTACGTTGGACAAGACAGCCTCTTCGAACATTCCGCTCGCGCCGTGGCCTCGCTGGCAGAGGTTTTTTTGCGCCAGGGGAATCGGGTGAGCCTGCTTGTCTACCGGGAACATGTCGTCAATGTGTTTCCGGGCTATGGCAAGCTGCAGCTCAATCGCATTCTCCATACGCTGGCGCAGGTAAATCCCAAATCGGACGGCAGCCTGAACGGTTTGCAGTTTGTGCCGATCCATATGTTTTCAAGCCACTCGCTCATCGTGATCTTCAGCCCCCTGACCATCGACGATTGGCGGTTATTCCCCCGTCTGCGGGCCTACGGGTATCAGGTGCTGTTGATTAGTCCAAACCCGATGGACTACGCCGAGGCGGCGCTTCCCAACGAACAAACCACCCGTCTGGCGGGCCGGCTCACGCGGTTGGATCGCCAACTGGAGATTAGCCAAATCGCCCAATTTTGGATTCCCGTGATCGATTGGCGAGTCAACCAGCCATTGGCTCCGCTGGTGCGCAACGCGCTGGCCCATTCCCATATTCAACGAAAACGGTAGGGAGATCCTCGCATGGTCTGGAGAACTCTCGGTCTCATGTGCCCCATCGCCTACGCGGCCTTCCTGGCCGTCGCGTACGCCCAGGTTGGACAATGGATTATGCTTGCGGTGGTTTTGCTCAACTTTCTGGCTTGGCTGCTTACATGGCGGTGGCCGTCCATCGAGCTCTCCTCGACCGCGCTGGTGATCTCCGTCGGGTCGGCCGCCGCCGGGTTGTTCGCCGGAACGATGCCGTTTCTCATGGCCCTTGGCGTGATCTTTGCTCTGGCCGCCTGGGATCTGGTCCTTTGGGAGCAGACCCGGAAAGGAATCGTCGGCTCATCCGCCGGGACGATCGCCCTTTTCGAGAATAGGCACTATCAATACCTGGTGATGGCGCTTGGGGTTGGGCTGCTGGCTGCGGCCGCCGGCCAACTCCTCAGTTTCCAGATCCCTCTTGGCGGAATAATCCTGCTCATGATCCTTGCCTTCGTCGGCCTGGACCGCGTCCTGCATGCGCTTATCAATTGAAGGCTGATCGCTGGGATGACCGCCGGGTGCGCCCGGGATGGCGCATGATACTGTGAAATGCCGAAGGTTTGGTTGTATATAGTTTATCCATTCGAACAAAATCACATAAAAAGCCGACCGGATAGTTCGGTGGCGCGCAGGGGGCACGTCCGGTATTTCCATTCCCCGTCTCAGGCCGCGCTACGATCCCGCCCATCAGATCCATTTATTTGGTTTCAAAACCACTGCCTTTGGCAGTGAGTGGAATGAAGAGGATTAACCCTGAATGTAATTTTCTTGAATTCCAATGGAATTAAACGTTCTCGCAACTCTCTGCGCGACGTCTCTCCTTTAGCCGATAAAGGAATTGGGTTTGATCCGTAACCTCGCCATCCCATCCTGCCCATCCTGCTCCTCCCCTTCCTTCCCGTATCAAGGGAAGGGAGGAATCATTAAGACAATTGGTAACGAAAGGATCGATGGGAGGGGTGAGATGGGATGGCTTTTTCGGGAAGGCAAATGAGAACAAAGATTAACCGAAGATGACCTCAACTAGGAGATGGTAAGAGCGTACCTTCCAGGTGCAGCATTCTAAAGCCGCCGCCTTTGGCGGTGTTGATTCATTTTTCCCAGGAACAACGCTTACAGCTTGCGAGGCAAAAACAATATCGCATCTGCCGCGCGGGAAGCAATTCCCGTGGAGAAGAATTCGAGTAACTACTCAGCCTTTCCCCTCATCACTTCCTTCTCCCAGCATAAGCTGGGAGAAGGTGGCCGAAGGCCGGATGAGGGAGAGTGATACCTGGTCATCAATCCTGTGGAACTCCTTCCATCTTTTCATGGGCGGAGTAGTTGAGAATTCGAAATCCTATTCGCCGAGATTCATTGTTAATTCGATTTCATCCCGGATCGGGATTCCGTTTTCTCCCCGCTGCGGGATGGGTTTGAGCCTCCGTGTTTTTTCCAAGGCGTTGGGGCGCAGCGCGGTCAATACGAATCCACGCTTCTGATAAAAATGCAGGGCCTGGAGATTGTCGTTGGTCGTGGTCAGCCGCAACCGCCGGCAACCCGAGCCGATGGCGAGGTTTTTCACCGCACCCAGGAGCGCCGAACCAATTCCTTGCGAAGGCGTCAGGCTGTTCAGCGTTGCAATTTCACAGTCCGGATCCGATAGGACGTAGGTGATCAACCCCGCCCGCAGCTCGCCTTGCATGGCAATGAAGCCGGGTAATTTCAGCGGGTAAAAAACGGTTTCATGAACCACGACGAAATCCGATCCCCAGTGTTCCACCAGCAGCGATCGGATCCACTCGCGATCCTCGGGAAGCACCGGGCGGATGGAATATTCAGGCATGATTTTCGGGTTCCAAATTCCTCAAGTAGAAAAATTGTTTCTACTTAGCGGGACTTTCGCCTTTGTACACGGATTGCACCGAAAAGAGCCGAATGTACTGAAAAACACGAGTTGTGCTTTTTCACCCAAGAAAAAATTTCGGTGATTTCGGATTATTTTCCGTGTCTCGGTGTACGTTTTCCTCGAACAGAGAAGTTACGAAAATTGGAGAAACTCAATATTCGATTTTTTCAATCCGCGAAATCCGTTTCATCCAATTCATACGCGAACCCAAATCTTTGGTCTGGCGCCGCCTTGCTCAAATAATATCGAATAAGCGGAAAATCTTCGACGAAAGGAATTCTACTCCGTAGCCAACGCTTCGGCCAGAACCTTCCGGCCGATATCCGCCGCCGTGGACGGTTGTCCTTCCATTACCGCGACCACCACGATCGGATCGGCCGTGCCCGTCTGCAGCCCGGCATACCAGGATACCTCCGGGTTGGTCTCCGCGCCGGCGCCGCAGCCGGACCATTCTACGGCCGCCGGATCGCCCGTCCCGTGAAATGGCGCGAGCATATTCCTCACGCGCGCGGCGGTATCGGCCGGGATCATCGCGGCCGTCCGGCCGGGCACCGCCGGCGTGATCCATCCGGAGGGAGAATCCAACCGCAAGACCAGCCGCGGAGCGGGCGCCATCCCGCCGTCCGCAATGGCCGAAAGCGCGACGGCAAGCTGGACCGGGCTGATAAGAATCTTTCCCTCTCCCTCCAATTCCCTTTGAATGCCGCCCGCATCCGCCGGGAAAGCCGGCGAGAACGCGTACACCGTCGGCAAGTCCATCACCGGGTCGGCATTGAAGCGGAACGCGGACAAAACCTGGCCCGGATAATCGGGATGGGCCAGGATCCAATCGGAGAAGGGCGCCGTGCACAGATCGGAACCACTTCCGAGCCATCCGCGGTCGATGGCTTCCGCCGCGAGGAACGGGTACAACATTCGTCCCGGCGGATACAAACCCTGGGTGGCGCGATTCAGCAGGGGCGAGAGCGGCTGGCTGAGGATCTGGTCCCAATTTTGCGCGAGCGTGCCCGGATCAAACGTGGGCGTCGAGACGAGCGCCAGGATTTCCCCGCTCCCGGCCCGCATCGCGACGATCGCCCCCGCCTGCCCGCCCATCCGGACGCTTCCGAAATCCTGCAGGGTTCGGTCGACGGATAAATAGGCATCCACGCCGTCGGCCGGAATACCCAGCACCGTTTCCGACCACCAAATGTCGAGGGAATTGCGCGCCGCCTCGCCGCGGAGCCACGGATCGAGAACGGATTCCATCCCGCCCTGGCCGTAATACGCCGTGGTGTATCCGACAACCGGAGCGGCCGCCGGATCGGGATACTGGCGCGTGTAACTTCCCGGCGCGCCTGCCGTCAGCGCGAGCGGCTCTCCGTTGCGGTCGTAGAGATTTCCGCGCCGCGCCTGGCGGTCGTGCAACACGCGCCGGTAGTTGTCGGTCCGTTCGCGGAGCGCGGACGCGCGGTAAATCCCCCACCATCCCAGGGAAATCCCGGCCGCGGCGAACGCCAGGATCAGGAGCGCGGCCAGCGCCTGCAGCGGAGGGTCCGAAGAAACAGCGCGCGGGCACTCGGCCGTGGGCGCCGAAAGGACCAGCAACAACCCCAGGACGATCATGCTCGCCAGGAGCGAGGAGCCGCCGTAGCTCATGAAGGGCAGGGTGACGCCGGTAAGGGGGAGCAGGCGGAGAACGCCCCCGATGATAAGGATGCGATTGGAATCCCAGCAGCGCGCTCAAGGTTCCGGCGATCAATCGGCCGGCGCCGCTGGGGGAGCGCAACGCCGTGCGAAATCCGCGCGTCACCAGGATCGCGATCGCGATCAGGCACCCTACCGCGCCCACTACGCCGTATTCTTCACTTAGCGCGGTGAACAGAAAATCGGAATATGCCACGGGAACCAGCGCCGGCGCGCCCAACCCGGGCCCGCGGCCGATCAACCCTCCGGCGGCCACCGAAATCAGCGATTGCACAACCTGATACGAAGTATTGGACGGATCCGCCCACGGATTCCACCAGGTGGCCAACCGCAGCCTCACGGTTGGGTCAACGGCGTACCCGACTCCCAGCATGGAAGCGATCAGCAAAATCCCCAGGAGCGGAAGGATCGGCCGGCGATAGGCGAGATAGAGCACGACCACAATCGCGACCAGTAATAAAACCGCGGCGCCCAGGTCCTGCTGGAGAAGGTGCAGCCCGACGCCCGCCGCGCCGAATAGAACCACGGGAAGCGCGGCCCTTGGGCGGGGGGCGGCGGAGGAATCCAAACCGGGCGCCAGCGTGAAGGCGGCAAAAACCGGAAGCATCCAGCGCAGGAATTCCGACGGTTGAAAAAAGATGCCGTTCCAACCCAGCCACAAGCCGCGCCGAACCCGGCTCCGCGCCCACGCCGACGAGAAGTGTGGCGCCCAGCGTGAGCAGAACCGCGCCCAGCCAGAGGTAGCGGTATTTTCTCAGCCAATCCAGATCGTGGGGCAGATTCAGGAAGATGATGACCGCGGCGCAGCCGACCGCCAGCCACAAGGTTTGGCGGAGCGCCGTGATGGGTGATAAGCGGACGAGAATTTGCAGACCCCATCCGCACAAGAACATCGCCGTGGAAAAAAGGAACGGGTCGCGGCCGGGGAGCGTTCGATCGAGCTGGCGATGAACGATCCAGGCCGCCGCCCCCCAAACTGCAAGCGGAACAAACGCCGCCAGATTCGCCGGATGGAAATTCCAACGGCCGTCCTGCACCGAGGGAGCCAGCAGCAAGGCCGTTGCGTTGACTGCCTGGAAGGCAAATCCAAGCCCCAAGAGCGCCGCTTCCAAACGCGAACGATGGGTCATGCGGGCGGTTCCGCGGACGGCGGCGAGCTGGGCGCCGCGGTGGAATCCTCGTCGCGGAACTCGAGCACGAATTCGGCCGACTCGAATCCGGTCGCCCGAGCAAAGGACCGCGCTTTTTTCAACCGGGATTTGATTAAGAAAGGTTCCATTGCGGAAGTCCAGATCCTCCAGCCACCAGCGGCCGCCTTCCTTCCAGATCCGCGCATGCACTGCGGATACGGTTTCGTCGGCAAGGGGAATCTCCACGCTTCTGGACCGTCCGATCAGGCAGGAATCCTTCGACAGGGAAAACGGCGGTTTCGGCGCGCCTGCCTCTTCGATCCTTTGCAGGATCGGACTCCGCCCGCGCGCGGCGCCGAAGGTTTGCGCCGCCCTCAGATCGCGCCAAAGGACGATCAGGATCAGCGCCAGGAAAGCGTACAGACAAACGGCCAGCGCGATCCGGGCCGCGAGCATGAGAATCGACGCGCTCATCCGCGCGTTCCTTCTTCTTCGGCGGGGGCGGATGCGGGGCGATCGGGCGGGGGAAGGATCGGCTGGGTGATGCTTTCCTCGCGTTCGTCGCCGTAGATGAGTTCGGTGTTGCCCAGGCGGAACACGTCCCCGGGCTGAAGCACCCACTCGCGGACCACGAGGTTATTCACCCGGAGCCCGTGTTTGGACCCCAGGTCGGTGAGCAGGTATTGTCCTTCGCGGGCCCGCAACTGCGCGTGCCGGCGGCTGACCAGCGCATCATCCAGCACCAGCTGGTTATCGAGCTGTCGGCCGATGTTGATCACCGGCCGGTTGAGCGCGACGTGGCGCCGGCCGTTGACGATCAGAAACGCGCCGCGCGGAAGCGTGATGACCGGATGGGGCTCGGGGGGAAAGGCGTCCGTGTTTTCCTCGGCGGAGCGGAAAATTTCCGGCTTGCACGCGGATGCTCGTCTTCGCGCAGGGAAGCATTAGCTTCCCATTCGATCCGGATCGGATGCAGCAAAATCATCTCGCTTTGCCGGATGTGTTCCTCCAGCTTGGCCGTCAGCAGAATCTTCAGGTCCGGGATGGAGGACGGCGCTCTGCGAAATACGTTTGCCGAACGCCAGGTGGAAAACGTTCGGGGCGATCCAGCGTCCGTCGGGCCCCGGCCGGGCGCTTTCCTCGAGCGCTTCGATTAAGCGCGCGAGGATCTTCCCGGCGCTCAGCGATTGGGCGGACAGCGCGCCGGTTTTCTTTTCGAAGATATTCTCGAGTTGGAGTTCAATCTTGCGCAGTGGATCGGCCATTTCCTCTCCCGGGCAGAGGGGAATTATATCCCTCCGGTATTCCGGCCGGTGCGGAGTTGGGTATACTGTCGGGCATGTCTTTTCTGAAACGGCTGCTGGAGGGCGCGCTCGTCGTCTGGGCTGTGGCCACTCTCGCCTTCTTTGCCTTGCGTCTCGGACGCGTGGACCCGATGGCCGCGCTGCTCTCGCAGGGTCTGGCGACCAAACAGCAGGCGGCGGATATGCGCCGAACGCTTGGATTGGACCGGCCGTTGCTTGCGCAGTACGCGGATTATCTCAGCGGCGCGGCGCGCGGCGATCTGGGACGCTCGATCTTCAGCGGCCAGGCCGTGGCCGGGATGATCGCCGAAGCCGCCGCGTACACCGTGCCGCTGGCGGTTGTCGCCTGGCTGCTGGCGGTGATTTTTGGGATCGCGTTCGGGGCGATTGCTTCGCGCCGCGACGAGTGCGGGCCGCGAGGGAGGATCGGCCGCATCATCGGAGCCTTGCTTGCCATCGGCGCGGCCACGCCGGTGGCCTGGTCCGGATTGATCCTCCTTTGGGCGTCCGTCCCGCTACTCTCGGCGGCGCAGGCGGAACCGCTGCGCGCGGCGCTGCGATTGCTCCTGCCGGCGGCGGCGCTGGCCCTCACGGTCGGATGCAGCATCGGGCGAGCGGCCGAATCCTCCATCCGCCAATCGCGCGGCGAGCCGTTCCGCCTCGCCTTGCTCGCCCATGGTTTCCCGCGCGGGATCCGATACGAATGGAGATTGCTGCGCGCATACCTCTCGCCGGTGCTCGCGCTGGCGGGAATGGAAGCCGCCTTCCTGCTGGGGGGAACGATGATCACCGAGGTGGTCTTCGCCCGGCCCGGGCTGGGACGGATGCTGGTGGATGCGATTCTGCGCGGAGACTTCCCGGTGGTGCAGGCGGTGCTGGCGCTGGCGGCTTTGGGATACGTGTTCTTTGGTATGGTCGCGGACTTCGCGGCCGCCGCCCTGGATCCACGGTTGCGGGAGGGGCGATGAACCAGGCCGGAACCTTGAATTCGAGTCCCTCCACCGGGGAACGCGATATCCCGCGGGCGGCGGTCTTCTGGCTGCTTGTTATGCTCGCAGGCGGGATCTGGACCGCGCTGTTTCCAGAATCCCGGCGCAGGGCCGCCGCTGCAATCGCCGGATTGGCAGCACTGGCTCGGGACGGATTTGCTCGGCCGGGATTTTGGTTGGAGGCTGCTGTCCGGAGGTATCCACACACTGGCGGTCGCGGCGGGCGCGGTATGCCTTTCTATTATTTTTGGCGGCTCATGGGGGATTGCCGCCGGGTTGTCGGAGGGGTGGATGGAACGAGTGCTCGACCGCTCAATGGATGTCGCGCTGTCGGTGCCGGCGTTGATTCTGGCGCTGGTGATCCTGGCCGCCCTCGGACCGGGAGAGACGGAGGTGGTGATCGCGGTGGGGATGGGCGGAGCCGCCACCTTCGCGCGGCTGGTCCGGGCCGGAGTGGCGCAAATCCGCGATCGCGAATATTTTCTGGCATCGCGCGCGCTGGCCGCCGGTCAAATCCGGATGGTGCGAGCCCATCTGCTTCCCAATCTTGCGGGCCCCCTGGCAACGTATGCCGCACTGCATTTCGGATGGGCGCTGGTGAACGCCGCTTCGCTCACTTTCCTGGGTTTCGGGGGTTCGCCTTCGGCGCCCGAATGGGGACGAATGCTCAGCGAAGCTCGGATGGTTTTCTGGCAGGCTCCGTTTCAGGCCGCCGCGCCGGCTTTGGCGCTGGCGGTGACGGTGCTGGCGGTGCAACGCATCGGCCAGTGGGGAATGGAGCGGGACGGGCGGTGATGCTTTTTGCGGCTTGATCTCCCGCGCATACCAGGCTGAGGAAAACAAGGGAGAAGTCATTTCACGCGAGCGTCCGGAATATTAATGGCAATGAAGGCCAATAATAATGAGGCCTCGGGAACGCTTCCGGTCATCCCATTAACCCTGATTTTTCCATTAGAATGCCCCGACTGATCATCTTTTTTAGGGCGGGGAGAGACATTTTTCAGATGTTTCATTAATATAGATAAAATGGATTAGATATATAATAATTACAATTAATTCCCAAGAATAATTCGCAGGGAAGAAGCACGTCGAAATCAGGCCTTCTATTTAATGGAGGTTGCCATGGCTGAATACAGGAAGCCCAACGAGGAAGAGATTCGTCAACGACTTACGCCCGAGCAATTTCAAATTACCCAATGTTCGGTTACCGAGCCGGCTTTCCAGAACACCTATTGGAACAATAAAAAACCGGGAATCTATGTGGACGTGGTTTCCGGCGAACCGCTTTTCAGCTCGCTCGAGAAATACAATTCCGGAACTGGCTGGCCGAGTTTTTTCAAACCGCTCGAGCCCGCGAACCTCACGTTCCATATCGACCGTGAAATGGGCATGGAACGGACGGAAGTCCGGTCACGGAACGCGGATTCGCATTTGGGGCATGTCTTCGACGACGGCCCCGAGCCGACGGGAAAACGCTATTGCATGAATTCCGGCGCGCTGCGGTTCATCCCGGTCGAAAATATGGAAGCCGAGGGATATGGAAAGTACCTCTCCCTATTCACCAAACCACAAACCGATAAAGGTTCCGTAAAAAACGTTTCCGGAAGTTAAGGGAAAAGCGTTTTTTCCGGCGGCTTTTGAGCACCGCGATGGTGTCCCGATTGGGGAGGGTTGAAACCACCGCGGTTTTTGGCGTATAAATTAATTGACCCTCGCCTGCGGCGGAGTGCGACGCTCCATCCGATTTCTGTGCCTGCCTGGAATTCGATGGTTTGTGGTACCTCCCAAATAGGAAAACCTCCCGCATAGTTAACTGGAGAGCGGCGTCGGATCGTTTGGAGAAGCCGGCTTTAATCTGCCGGAAGCCACATCCTGAAGAAAGAGGACTCTTTCGAGGTATGTTCTTGCTTCCCTATACACCGGACGAAGTAATGCACCAAACCGAGACCTTTTTGGAAACCCAACGCAGGGAGAACAAACCTTCCTCCTGGGTCTTCGAAGCATTCATCGTGTGGGAAGATCGAAATAAAGGGCGCGTTCTTCCGGTCTACGGAAAGTATTACCACATCGCGGCGGAGGCCAAACGAGTGGCCGACCAGGAAATATCCCTGGAGGAAATGCAAGACGAACTTCAGGAAATGTTCGGCCGGTACTGGAACCCCCTTCCGGTGCTGTCGCGTTTCGCGGCCGGAATCGGAAAAATTCTCGCTGTGGCGATGCTCTTTGTAATTGTCGGAGCGGCGCACTACGGGCTCAGCCTGCTGGTGGGAAACGCGCTGGCGGCGGCGGTCGTGATCGGAATCCTTGCCGCGATCGTGCTCGTCCCGCAGGGCGCGCGTGGTTTATGGGAATGGTACAAGAAAAGGGTGGATGCCGTGTACGCCGTCTATCGACGAACCGTTACTCGGAGGCTACAGGGATATTTCTCCTCCCACTGCCCCCGGTGTGGAAGAAATCTGGGAAACTACTCTCCGGATAAAAACGGCGTCATCGAGTGTGAATGCGGGTTTCGTGTAAACGGTAAATCAAAGATCGGCGAGAAGGTCTGAGCCGTACCTACTGTTCTCGTCCTTTAATAATTATTTACTTTGCATAAGTCCGTCTATTTATTCCAATTCCTAGTACGCGGATCTCGCGGATTCATCCGATTTCGCCGCAAATCAATTCCTAAATTATTTATTTATTGATTTCTTTATTCGATGAAATCCGCGTACCTGCGATTTCATGCCAAGGAGTTAATATTGAGATCGCTGAAAAAGTCCGCTCACCGGAGGATAAATCCTACGCCTAATAACAGCGCCGAATTAATCCGGCTGTAAAGCCCGGCTTGAGTTCGCGCGGCTCCCCCGCGTTTTTTGCGGGGCTGTTGCTAGAACGGAGCGCCCGTCCCGCGTTCCTCGCGGGATTAGCTCCGGTCGAATGCGGTTTTTCAGCGATCTCATATTTTTCCAGACGACATTCATCCGTTCGTGTTGGAGCGGATGAGTTGCTCCGCCTGATCCTCCGCATCCGGACCGGCAGACAGCCAATGGATGTGAGGGTCGTCGGGACGGAACCAGTTGGCCTGCTTGCGGATGAGAATGCGCGTCGACCGGCGGATTTCCGCGACGCACTCCTCGAGAGTGAGTTCCCCCTTTAAGTGGCGCACAATCGCACCATATCCCAAAGCGCTGAACGCCGGAAGCCTTGGAGCATAACCTTTCTCGAGCAGGTTCCGAACTTCTTCCACCCATCCGGCTTGGAACATCCGGTCGATGCGGGCGTCGGCGAGTGCATAGAGTTCCGGCCGCGGCCGGTTCACTCCGAGCAGGAACGGCCGGAACGGAACCTCCCGGCGCGTCCGCTGGGCGGAGAAAGGTTTCCCGGTCGAGTGGACCACCTCGAGCGCGCGGATTACGCGGCGGGGGTTCTTGAGATCGATCGCGGCGGCCGCGGCCGGGTCGAGCCGCGCGAGTTCGACCTGTAGGGCGGCGAGCCCTTCCGCGGCGGCGCGTTCCTCCAGCCGGAGCCGCAATTCCGGCGACGGCGCGGCGGGCGGAATCTCCCAGCCTTCCAGAAGCGAATAAATATATTGACCCGTTCCCCCCACGCAAAACGGCAGCCTGCCGCGGGCTTGGATTTCCGCGATGCATGTCATCGCGGCCGCCTGATAATCCGCCAGACTCCACGGCTGGTCGGGATCGGTTACGTTGATCAGATGATGCGGCACCCGGGCGCGCGCGTCCGGTGACGGTTTGTCGGTGCCGATGTCGAACCCGCGGTAGAGCAGCCGGCTGTCGGCGGAGACGATCTCGCCGCTGAACTTCAGCGCGAGCGCGACGGCCAGCGCGCTTTTTCCCGCGCCCGAAGGCCCGACAAGGAAAATGACCGTCGGAAGGGAATCGCGGTTATCCGCTAACGGCATTTTCGAAGACCTCGATCCGCTCCAGCAATCCCGTCCGGCCGTATTCGATCGCCACCACGTCAATTCGCCAGGGTTGATCCATTCCTCCGTTCTCCTGCAGGTAATACTGCGCCGAGGCCAGCAGATGTTTTTTCTTCCGCCGGGTGATCGCTTCCTCCGGCAATCCGTGGCTCCGGCCGCGCCGGGCTTTGACTTCGATGAAAACCAGGAATTCTCCGGCGGTGGCAACCAGGTCCAGTTCGCCGGAAGGCGTCCGGACGTTGCGCCCAAGAATGGTATATCCCTTGCCGGAGAGGTGGTCCGCGGCGGCGTCTTCCCCTTTTTTCCCGAGTAGATTATTCCCGGACGCCATGCTTGGTCCTTTCCCCGGGAAGTAGGGCGGCGATTTTTGCCGGAGGACGCCGGGTTCGGCGGCTGAGATCAAAAGCCTGCGCGAGGGGTACGCCGCCGGCGACTTCATCCGCCGGGATGCTGATGCGCATGCGGTTACTCCGGGCGCGATGGACGAATCACGGCGGATAGTTCCGGGGATAGGGAAGGTAGCGCCGCGCGGAAAAACCGGCGACCCTGCCGAAAAATTTTCGGGGACAGATCCTCCAGCCAACCGCGGGTCTCCTGGGGAACCGCCCGGGCAAGCCGGACGAGCACCCCGGCCGCCGACCGGATCGCTTCCGGATCCGTTTCGGGGAAGATCAGCGGAAGAAGGTCGAAGGCCGCAAAAATGGATTCGGAGGATTTTCCTTCCTGCCAAGCGGAGAGCGACACCCAGCCGAATCGCCGCAGAGAAGGGACGGGGGATTCCATCCAGGCCCGCAGTTGGGAACGGAAGAGGGTCGGGTTGTCTGCGGCCAGGGGCAAACAGAGGCGGGTGGAAAGCGCATGCAAAACCGACGGATCTTCCATTCCTTCCAACCACCGGAGGAGCAGAGCCCGCAAATCCGCGGAGCCCTGCGAGAAACCGGCCAGGTAGGCCGCCAGCAGTTTTTCTTCAAGCTTTCCTTCCGTCCAGATTGCATCGGCCGCCGCGAGGGCGATGGCCGGCCGGCTTTGGGCGAAGGGGCGCAGGGCGGCTTCCACTTCGCGGATCAGCAGTCCGGGAACGTCCCAGGCCTGCAACGCGCCGCGCTGCTCCATCGAGCGCCCGCGCCGTAGCAGTCGATGGGCGTGCTGTTCCATCATGCGCCGCAGCGACGTGCGGAAGCGAGCCGGATCATCCAATTGGGCGGCCAGCTCGATCGAATGCGAACGCAGTTGCGCGAGATCGACCGACGGCACCGTTAATACGCCTTGCCGAAGTAGGCCTTCTTCGGCGCTTCCCGGCCGCATACGATGCACCGGCCGTTGCCGCCCGGCTGTTCGAGAGGAATGCAGCGGGTGGTCGCCTTGGTATCTTCCTTGATTTTCGTTTCGCATTCGGCGGCGCCGCACCACCACGACAGCGCAAATCCGTTTTCCACGGCCTTCCGGAATTCTTCGTAGCTGGCCGGATCGACCGTGTGCGCGTCGCGGAATTGAGTGGCTCGCGCGAGCAGGGCTTGCTGGATTTCGTCGAGCGTGCGTTGGCAGGTTTGGGCCAGGCCTTCCCAGGCAGCGCTCGTTTTTCCTTCCCGTCCGGGGCGGTCCCGCCGCGAGAGGGTGACGGAGCCCGCGGCCAGATCGCGCGGGCCGATTTCGATCCGCAGTGGAACGCCGCGCATTTCCCAATCGTTGAATTTAAATCCGGGCGTGATGCCTTCCCGCGTATCCACCTTGATCCGGAGTGTCTTCTGCAGCTCATCCGCCATCTGCCGGGCTTTTTCGCATACGGCGGTTTTTTCTTCTTCCTTCTTCCAGATCGGCACGATCACCGCCTGGATCGGCGCCAGGCGTGGCGGGAAGATCAGGCCGGTGTCGTCGCCGTGGACCATGATGACCGCGCCGATCATCCGGGTGGAAAGCCCCCAGGAGGTGGTCCAGACGAATTGCTGGTTGTTCTGCACGTCCAGATATTGGATGTTGAACGCTTTGGCGAAATTCTGCCCCAAATAGTGGGAAGTGGCGGATTGAAGCGCTTTGCCGTCGCCCATCATCGCTTCGATCGCAAAGGTCGTCACGGCGCCGGCGAATTTTTCGCTCTCGCTTTTTTGCCCCGGAATCACCGGGATCGCCGCCTCGTTCACGGCGAAATCCGTGTAGATATCCAGCATGCGGCGGGTTTCCTCTTCGGCTTCGGCGGCGGTGGCGTGCGCGGTGTGGCCTTCCTGCCAATAGAATTCGGTCGTGCGCAGAAAGAGTTTGGTCCGCTTTTCCCAGCGCACTACGCTGTTCCACAGATTGATCAGGATCGGCAAATCGCGGTACGACTTCACCCACTTGGCGTACATGTGGCCGATGATCGTCTCGGAGGTGGGCCGGATGGCCAGCGGTTCCTCGAGCTCCTCGCCGCCGCCGATGGTGACCACCGCGAGTTCCGGCGAGAAACCTTCCACGTGTTCCTTTTCCTTTTCGAAAAACGATTTGGGGATGAACATCGGGAAGCCGGCGTTCACGTGGCCGGTGGCTTTGAAGCGTTTGTCGAGCGCGGCCTGGATGTTTTCCCACAGCGCCCAGCCGTACGGCCGGACCACCATGCAGCCGCGCACCGGCGCATAATCAGCCAGTTCGGCCCGCAGCACCACTTGGTTGTACCATTCGGAAAAGTCCTCGGCGCGCGAGGGAAGACGGTCTTCGGTCATGGGAAATTTTTCCTCCGGGGGAAATTACTTCCTCGCAATCATACCCGGTTCGTGGAGGGACGCCAAGCAAACGGCGCGTATCGCCCTGAAGGCGCTTCCGTAGCGTTGCGGGATTCGAAAACAATTCGCGGCGGGCGGCGTCGGTTAACAGGGGTTTTAATTCCGGATGCCGCGCGGTCATTCATTCTTTTTCCGGGCCGGACGCGAGCCGGATTTTCGAGAAGGGCCTTTCAATGAAGGTGAAGGTAAGGATGGAAAGCGCGACGGTGGCGGCCAGGATCCACCAGCCGGCCAGGGGGAGGTTCCAGGACGAGGCGGCGTAAAGGTTGATCATCATCGGATGAATTAAGTACATGCTGAAGCTGATGAATCCGAAGAATCGGAGCGGGGGGAATTCGAAGATCCACCGCAGCACGCCGCGCCCGTTCAAGCACGCGAAGAGGAGCATCCCGCAGAGAACTCCAAACGCCACAAATTGGCGGTGGACGGTTGCGAAGAGGTTTTTGATATGGAAGACCGTCCAGGCTATATTCGGCATCAGCAGGACCATGCCGAGAATTCCGACAAACCCGAGCAATTCGATTGCCGTCTCGGTGTATGGGTTCTTCCAGCGGTTGCCCGGCTGATTCCATTGGAAGTGCGCCAGCGCCAGGAATGATCCGATGAGGAAAATGGCAAGGTACGGCCCCAGGCGGGTGTCATTTTCCGCAGCGGAAGTTTGAGGCCAGATCAGCTGCGCGAGCACCAGGAGTAGGGTAGTGACGAGCAGCGACGGGACGATCCGCTTGCGGAGCAGCAGGACAAAGGCCGCAGCCAGGATGGGCAACACGAAATAGAACTGGAATTCCACCACGATGCTCCAGGTATCCCCTTTCGATTTTTGCAGCAAGAGGCTCTGGAGGAATTCTATCGGCGTGAGGGGAAAGGGCAGGCCGCGCAATTTGCCGGCCGGATGCGCCAGGAACCATTGCGTGGTGGCCAGGGCGAGCGTGAGATACAGGATCAGCAGGGGATAGATCCGGAGGAACCGGCGCAGGAAATAATTGGCCAGCGCCCGCAGCGTGAACGCCTGCCGGGCAAGGACAATGAAGGGATAGGTGAGCAGGAAGGCGCTCAGCGTGAAAAAGAGATAGACCCCGTTCTTTCCGATCCCCGCGGTGTTGAAAAAGGAAAAAAGCGGAATATCCCGGTTGGAGGTGTGGCTCAGGAAGACGAGCAGCACGGCCAGGCCCCGCAGGCCGTCCAACGAATTGACTTGGAATTTTCGATGCGAAAGCTGCCTGCCGGTGATCACAGCGGTCTCTTCGGGTCTGCGGGCTGGCTAATCCGAACTTCGGCCATGTCGAATTTTCCTGCGCGAGGAATTTCAACTTGCAATCATACCCGGTTCGCTGCCGGGAGCCAAGCAAGCTCGATCACGCAAAAGGGTGGGCTCGTAAGGAAGGACTTCTCGTTTTTTAGCGGCTTGGGGTCGAATATTTAACGGGTTAATTGAACACGCTTGACACCACCCCGGAATCGGACTATTATTACGTTATACGATATAACGTCTGGCGTTGCAACGCGAGGTGAAATACATGGACACTTCCGAATTCGGGCGCTTCTCCGACCCGGCGCTCATGATCCTGGCAAGCCTGGCCGGCGGCGAAAAACACGGCTACGCGATGATGGAAGACATCGAAAGAATGACCGGTGTGCATCTGGGGCCCGGAACGTTGTACGGGGCGATCTCCCGGCTCGAGCAGGACGGCCTGATTGAAGCCTTGCCGGCCGATGAACGCCGCCGGCCCTACCGGCTCACCTCGCAAGGGGCGGTGTTCCTGCGCAGTTATCTGGCCAGCTTGAAAAAAATCGTCACGTTGGGGCTCAGGCGATTGGAAGCAGCATGATGAAAAGGATCAGGTCCTGGCTGACGCGTTTGTATCCGCGCGCATGGCGGAACCGGTACGCGGCCGAATTCGACGTCCTCCTGGAGCAGTGCCTGCGCTCCCCGCTGGACGTGGTGGATGTGTTTTTGGGCGCGCTGGATGCGCACCTGCAACTCCTCAGCGGAGAAAATTTATCCTGGAGAATGATGAACATGTTCAACAAACTTCGCACAACCGTTTTGATCGTATTCGCCGCGTTTATCGGATTTATCATCGCCGGGTTCAGCCTGGTGGGGTTGGCCGACGACAGCCCGATGATCCCGTTGATGCAGACTGATTTCGCCCTCGCGGCCGCCTGGAGGATCATCCAGGCCGGCGCGGTGATCGCTCTGCTGGCGATCGTGATCGGCGGGACGCCGCTGGTCCTCACGATTTTCCGCCGCGTTCTGGCGAGCCAACGCCGGGACCTGGGTCTGTTGCTGGTTCCTTTGTTTTCGTTGCTGGCCATCATGCTCTACCTCGGGTTTATCCTCCTGGTCGGGTCGGGCAGGATACAGTTGCCGGGCGTCGTCCCGGCGGTGCAGGCGGGAAACTTTCCGCCCGGGAATCGTCTGCTGCTGGGAGGGCTCGCGTTGGTCTTCGTGATAGGAGCCGTCGCCAGCACGCTCGCCGTCTGGAGAGTGGTTTCCCATACGGACGTCGAGCAGGAAACTTTCCGCCCGCTGGGTCGGACGCTCACGGTGAAAATCTACTCGTTTGCTTTCCTCCCGGCGGTGATCGCCTCGGTTTCCATGCTGGGCATGTTGATTGCGACGATCGCCTGGTTTGAGCTGACGTTTTCGGCGCTCCCTCAGGTATATGCCGGCAGCTTCGGGCCATGGCAAACAAGCACGCAGGTTTGGTTCATCGGCATTGTGGCTTTGATGAGCCTGAGCACGCTGGCCGCAGTCTACGGATTGATCCGCGGCTGGTCGGCGCGGATATCAAAATAAAAGAAAAGGTGTGATAGCTTGCGAATCATTGTACGCGGATCACGCTGAAACTGCAGATTGCGCGGATGGGATCTTAAGAAAGAATAAATGGGCATAAGGGTCCGCGCAATCGGTTTTTATCCGTGAAATCCGCGTACGCTTTTATTAAAATAATCACAACCGGTTAATGGGCCGAATACTCTTGGATGATTCGCACCGCCTCTTCCGGCAACTCGACGAACCGGAGGATCGACCGGTCCGCTTCCTTTATATACGTGTCGGCCGATCGGAAGAATGCCTCCATCGTTTCCTTCCACACACTCCCCAGCAGAACGAGCGGGCGGGGGGAAAGCTCGCCAGTTTGAATTTGCATCCAGCAAAAGGTGATTTCCGCGAGCGTGCCGATCCCGCCGTCGAGAGCCACCGCGGCGTCGGCCCGGCGCGCAAGCTCGACCAGCCGTTCCCGGATTGTCTCGCAGCGGATTTCCTCGTGGACAAAGGCGTTCGTCCGCCGCCCGGCGCGGGAGAGCGTTTCGCATGTGACGCCGATTGTGTGCCCGCCGGCTTCCGCGGCGCCGCGGCTGGCGGCTTCCATCGTGCCGCCGTATCCGCCGGTCGCCACGATCCAGCCTTGTCCGGCGAGACGGCCGCCCAACTCTCTTGCGGTTTGATACGCCGGACTATCAGGCGGAAGAAAGGCGGCGCCGAATACCGCCACGACCATTTTTTGCCCCTGGGCGGTCATCGTTGGATTCGCTTGCGGCGGAAAAGGAAATTGGGGGCGGGCGAGTCTCCCGCAGCGGCCTGTTCCTCCCAATGGAGGAGACGGTAAGGCGGAATATAAGTGATGTCCGTCGCTCCCACGCGGGTTTGGAGGGAAACCGGCGGGCGGATGAACTGCGAGTGCCCGTGCAACATCCAGCGCGGTTTGGCCCATTCGAGCAGCCACCGAAAGGCGGCGAAACCCCGGTGAGCCGGATCCTCGCTTTCATGGATCCCGCGCGCGGGGGAATGGGCGACGAAAATGTCCAGCCGGCGTCCGTAGCGGGCCTGATTGGAAAGCAACTGCGGTGTGAGCCGCAATACCCGCCGCCACATTTCCGCCTCGGTGTATTGATTCTTCATGGAGCTTCCAAGGCGGAGGCTGCCGCCCAGACCCGCCAGCAGGATTCCCTGCGCTTCCACGGCGCGCCCCTCGATGCTTTCGCCGCCGTCCGGTTGGTAATCCACCCGGCCGTTTTCCCGGCAGAACCCCTCGCCGTCGTGGTTTCCCAGCACGAAATACATTGCGGTGTTGAAGCAGCTCATCAGCAGTTCCAGGTAATCGAACGGCAGATCGCCGCAACTGATGATGAAATCGACCTTGCCGACGGCGTCGGGGGCGCGGCAGGAATCCAATATCCGCGAAACGTCGTCGCTGACGGCGAGGATCGTGCGGTTCCCGGGGGACGTCACTGGGCCGCCTTGTCTTCCGACGGGGAGGCGGGCCAGCTGCGGGAATAATTCTTTTCCAATTTTCTCAGGATGGCTTGTTCCAGATCGATGCCCAGTACGCTGGCCAGTTGCAGCAGGTAGAGGGCGACGTCGGCGAGTTCTTCCGCCAGCGCGCCCTGTTGCGGCGGTTCGCCGGCGGGGGATGCCGGCGGATCCCATTGGAAATGCTCCAGCACTTCGGCGGATTCAAGACTTAGCGAGACCGCCAGG
This sequence comes from uncultured Chloroflexia bacterium, assembly GCA_963780865.1. GTDB lineage: Bacteria > Chloroflexota > Anaerolineae > Anaerolineales > RBG-16-64-43 > FEN-1073. The sequence continues at coordinate 39,442 of CAWADT010000027.1, forward strand.
TTGCGCGGCGTTTGAGGTCGCGGCGAGTTTTGCTCGTACCAGCCCTTCGACCGGACGAACCGGTTCATTTCTTCCGTGAGCTGCTGGATATCCATTGCGCCGTCCGGACCATCTGCCTGAACCCATTTTCAAACCACCCCGCGGGTTTCATCCCGCGGGAAAAAAAGTTCAAGGTTGGATTATACCAGCCCGGAGATGTCAATCCGAACGGCGGAAATTCCATCCCGGGAGATCGGAGAAGAAAAAATTCCTCCATCCCGTGGTTCGTTCCCGCTCTGGTCGCCACCGGCGAAAGGGGATATACTTTCCCCATTCTTGTTCCAGACGTCCGGGAGGGCAGCATGCCGAAAACCGAGAGGGATCGCGAAATTTCACGCCGGCGGCAAAAAAGAAAAAAGATGGAGTTCCTTCGCGGCCGCCTGGCGGAAACCAAGGATTCCAAAGCGCGCGCGGTCCTGATTCAGAAAATCCTCAAGATCAATCCCCAAGCCAACATCCCGCAAAAATAATTTTTCCATGGAAGCGCAATCGGCGGCCTTCGGAGGCGGGAATGTCTCCCAGGGTTTTTGAAACCCGGCGGGCGCGCGCCTTCGAGGACGTTCCCGACGCGCAATGGAACGATTGGCGCTGGCAACTCAGCCACCGTCTGGATGCACCGGAGGAGATCGAGCGGATCTTCCCGCTGACCGAAAGCGAACGGACGGCGCTGAAGGCCGGCAATCTGTTCCGCGTGGACGTCACCCCGTATTTCATTTCCCTCATCCGCCCCGACGACCCGGCCGATCCCATCCGCCGCCAGGTGATCCCCACCGCGGCGGAGCTCGTCCCGTTCACGGCCATGATGGAAGATTCCCTGGCGGAAGACCGGCATTCCCCGGTCCCGGGACTCGTGCACCGCTACCCGGACCGCGTACTGATGCTGGTGACGACCCAATGCGCTTCCTATTGCCGCTACTGCACCCGCTCGCGCATCGTCGGCGATGCGTCGGCGCAGTTTTCGCGCGCCGAATTCGATGCGATGTTCGACTACATCGAGCGGACCCCGCAGATCCGGGACGTGCTGCTTTCCGGCGGCGACCCGCTCACCCTGGCGCCGGCGCTGCTGGAAGAATTGATTGCGCGATTGCGGGCCATCGAGCATGTGGAGATCATCCGGATCGGATCCCGCGTGCCGGTGTTCCTTCCGATGCGGGTCGACGACGCGTTGTGCGAGATGCTTGCCAAGTATCACCCGCTGTGGCTTAACATCCACGTCAATCATCCGAATGAAATCACGGCCGAGCTCGCGGCAGCCACCGACCGGCTTTCACGCGCGGGAATTCCGCTGGGCAACCAGTCGGTGCTGCTGGCGGGGGTGAACGATTGCGTTCACATTCAGCGCCGGCTGGTGCAGGATCTGTTGCGCATCCGCGTGCGGCCTTACTACCTCTATCAGTGCGATCTGGTAGAAGGGGCGGGGCACTTTCGCACGCCGGTCGCGAAGGGAATTGAAATCATCGAGGGGTTGCGCGGCCATACCTCCGGCTTCGCCGTTCCCCAATACGTCGTCGATGCGCCCGGCGGAGGCGGAAAGATTCCGCTTGGGCCGAATTATCAATTGAGCCTCTCGGATCATCGCACGGTGCTGCGCAATTACGAGGGATATATTTCCGTATACGAAGAGCCCGCGGGGTACACGGCCCACGATCCCGCTCTCTGCCCCTATTGCCGAGCCAAGCGGAGCGAACCGGGCCAAGCCGGCATCAGCGGATTGCTCGAGGGGGAACAGTTAACGATCGAGCCGGCCGGTTGGGAGACGACTTACGCGCGCGGCGGATCGAAGCACCGACTCAACCGCGACGAAGAGAAATGGCAGCCGCGCGGGATCGGCGCCGAAAAACCATCCGCGGAAACCCAGGCGGCGGTTCCCTCCCCTCAAAGGAAAAAAACGTCCGGCAGACCCTGAACCGGATGCCGCAATCCGATGTGGATTGCGGAAACGATCATGTCCCCCTCGATCCAACCAGATCCTGCGCACGGCGCTTTCGAACAGCCAAATTCCATGGAGAAATCCCCGCCCGTCCCCGAACCGCCGCAGAAGAAAACCTCGCGGACGCGGCGCAGATTGCGCGTGGTGGTCCTGCATAATCTGAAGAAACATGCGCCGGAGAACGGACCCCATCCGGACGACGCGCTGGCCGAGCTCGACAGCGAGACAAACGTCGCCGCGTACGCCGCGGCGCTGCGGGCGGCCGGGCATCACGTCATCGGCCTGGACGGGAATCCGGACCTTTTCCGGCACCTCAAGCGGCTCAAAGTGGATATCTGCTTCAACACCTGCGAAGGCTACCGCGGCGACGCGCGCGAGGCGCAGGTGCCGGCGGTGCTGGAGATGATCGGAATCCCCTATACCGGCGGCAAGGTCACCTGCCTCGCCAACACGCTCGACAAGGCCTCCACCAAACGCATTCTCGACGCCTGCGGTTTGCCCACGCCGCATTTCCAGGAATTCACACACGTGGACCTCGCGCTTTCTCCGGCGCTGCGCTTCCCGCTGTTTGTGAAACCGAATCGCGAAGGAACCGGGATGGGAATCGACAGCCGTTCGATCGTCCGCTCGGAGCCGCAATTACGTGAACGCGTGGAATACATCTTAAGGGAATACCGGGAGTCGGCGCTGGTGGAGGAATTCATCCCGGGGCGCGACGTCACCTGCGGAATGGTGGGGAATCTTTCGGCGCTCGAAGCCGGCCAGACTTTGCCCCATCCGCTTCCTTTGATCCGGAATGCGGGTGGGGGGATGGAGTGGAACGGGGTTCACATTTTTCCCCTCTCGGAAGTGGATTACAGCCGGATCCCGGATATGGATCCGTTTTACTCGCGCTTGGTGAAGGAACTCCCGCTGGAGGCGTATCCCTACCTCTGCCCGGCACCGTTGCCGGAGGCAGTCACGGCGGAGGTGGTGCGGCTTGCGCTCGAAACCTTCCGCGTCACGCAGTCGCTGGATTTTTGCCGTGTGGATTTTCGGCTGCATACGGGCGAAAATCTAAAACCATTCATTTTGGAGATTAATTCGCTGCCGGGGTTGACGCCCATCAGCGATTTGACGCTGTGCGCGCTCGCCGAAGGCTGGAGCTACAACCGGCTGATCCAATCGGTCCTGGAAGCCGGGGCAAAGAGATATGGATTGCTGAACGGGGCGGAGAACGACGTGACGAACGGGGACGGAAAAATTAATCACGTGGCGGCAGCTCGGGAATGACGATCCGACCAAAAAGATGTACGCGGATTTCGCGGAAAAGCACGGATTGCGCGAACAGACATAATTATCACCAGACTTTAAGGAAATAATAATCCGTGAAATCTGTGAAATCCGAGTAATCCGCGTACGATTATTTTCGATTGAGTAGCCATATCCAAAGATGAAGAAAGGGGAATCGAAATGGATCGCGAAATGAATCGCAACGGGTTGTCGCTTACGGTAGAGGAAAGTCCGGCCCAGGATCGGGACGCCATCGCCCAGCTCGCGCGCCGGGCGGAGGTTTTCACTCCCGAAGAGGAAGAGACGGTTTTGGAATTGTTCGACGCCTACACGCACTCAGCCGATTCCGGATACGCGTTTCTCTCGGCGCGCGCGGACGGCGAACTGGTCGGGTTCGCTTGCTGGGGTTCGACCCCGCTCACGGAAGGAACATTCGATTTATATTGGATCTGCTCCGACCCCGGATTGCGCGAACAGGGCGTGGGGCGGCGGTTGTTCCAGACGGTGGAGGCTGCGGTGCGCGCGCAGCGCGGCCGGATGATGATTATCGAGACGAGCACGGGAGATGCCTATCTTCCCGCCGTCCGCTTTTACGAGCACATGGGCTGCGCTCAGGCAGCGCGTATTCCGGATTATTACCGCCCCGGAGAAGATTTATTGATCTATGTAAAAGCGATTCCCCCGTCGCCAGATCCTTCGTAGACGACTACGACCTGTCCGCATTTGTTGGTTGTACCTTCAGACAATCGATTTGGTATGTTTCCTTGCACCGATGAGGGCTTGAATTTTAAATTGCTATCTGAAATTTACTAATGATTTCTGGCTTGTATCGAAATGGTAAAAAATTATTTCCACTGATGATTTAAAAAGATATAATAAAAAAAATTCGCGAATATATTTTTCAATTGGATTTTTATTATTTCGGTGTACTCCGTTCACTGCTTCCGTGTAATCCGTGTACAGAACCCAATTTCATTGCAAATTAAAAAATAATCCCATTCGAATGCCTTCGGAAAGGCAGAAATGTTAAAAGAGATCAAAAACAAATTTAAGATAAAAACCATTGACTTCCCTATTATGTAGGGTAAAATAAAAAACATGAAGGAGAAATTCATTCAACCGGCGGACAACTTCTCAGGAGAACTATGAGACGAATCGGAAAAGGATTGCCGTATCCGTATTCGGTTTTGATCCTTCACAACGTAATGAGCGATTGGACGCCGGGGGACATCGAAGCAGCTGAGCAGGCAGTGACGCGGATGAAGTACGGTCTCACTTCGCTCGGCTTGGAAGTGACTTCGATCCCGGTCCGCAGGGACATTGCCGGCGCACTGCGAGGTTTCGATCCGCGCGAGTGCATCGTGTTTAATTGGTGCGAGGGACTCGACGGCGAACCGAATGCGTACGGCGCAGTGCCTCCGATTCTCGAACGTCTGGGATTTGTTTACACAGGGTCGGACGCATGGTCCCTCAACATCACACAGGATAAAGTCACTACCAAAGAATATTTCCGCAAACACCGCATCCCCACGCCGCAGGCGGCCGTGTATTCCAAACCCGCCCGCAACGGATGGGTGCGCTTCCCCGCCCTGGTCAAACCCGCCACCGAACATTGTTCCTTCGGGATCACCTCGCAATCCGTCGTCGATTCGGTCGACCAGCTGCGGACGCGGGTGGAATACGTGCTCGACACCTGGCATTGCAAGGCGCTGGTGGAAGATTTTATCGACGGACCGGAATACAACGTTTCCCTCTGGGGCAACGACCGGATGGAAGTGTTGCCGCTGGCGTGCATCGATTATTCGATGTTTCAGGATTATCACGATCGTCTCTGCAGCTTCGACGCGAAGTGGGATCCGGCATCGCAGGCGTATCTGATGACGTCGGTGCTCTGCCCGGCGCCGATGGACGACGAACTGCGCCGGCGGATCGAAAACGTCTGCCGCCGGACCGAACGCGCACTGCGCGTGCGCGATTACGGCCGCGTGGACCTGCGCGTGCGTGACGGCATCCCGTACGTGGTGGACGTCAACTCGAATCCCGATATCACCATGGAAGGCGGGTTCGCCCGCTCGGCGCGCGCCGCCGGATACGATTACGGGCAAACCATCCTGCGCATCCTGGAACTGGCTTCGTCCCGATTCGCCATCCCGGCGGAAATTCCCGAACGCGTGTTGGCCATGGCCTGATCCTTTGGAAGCCGAAAGCCCCGCCGAGCGGCGGGGCTTTTTTATGCATGGAGAAGATCAAGAGCCTCACCGCGAAGACGCAATGGACGCAAAGGGGCGCAAAGAATTTTTAATATATATTAATCAACAAGATCCCACCGAAGAAAAGCAAAAAAAAATAAAACCCCCCTTTGCAATTCTTTGCGTTCTTCGCGACTTTGCGGTTAAGCTATTTTGCTCTTTTACGAGTACAATTCGCCAAATTGCAGGAACACAATGCGCCAACTCCCCCTCCTTCGACAAAAATTTCTTACCGTCACGGAACTCAATCGTCTGGCGCGGCTCACCCTGGAGAGCGATCCCGCGTTGCAGGATATCTGGGTCGGCGGCGAGGTTTCCGGGATCACGCGGCCGGCTTCGGGGCATTTTTATTTCACGCTGAAAGATTCCTCCGCCGCGGTCCGCTGCGTGATGTGGCGCGACGCGGCCGCGCGGGCTTCCCTCCCGCGCGAGGGGGAAGCGGTCGAGGCCCACGGACACGTCAGCCTTTACGAGACTGGCGGCCAATACCAGTTGTACGTCGATACGCTTCGCCCTTCCGGCCAGGGGGAATTATTTGCCGAATACCTCCGCTTGAAAGCCAAACTGGAAGCCGAGGGGTTGTTTGCCCCGGAGCGCAAGCGCCCCCTCCCTGCCTTCCCCGCCCGGATCGCCGTGGTCACTTCGCCCATCGGCGCGGCGTGGCAAGACGTGCAAAACGTGCTTTCGCGCCGTTTTCCGCTTGCGGAATTGCTGCTCGCGCCCACGCCGGTCCAGGGCGAGGATGCTCCGCGCCAGATTTGCGCCGCGCTCCGAACGGCCGACCGGGCGCGGGCGGACGTACTTCTGCTGGTCCGTGGCGGGGGCAGCATCGAAGACCTGTGGGCTTTCAACGACGAGCAAGTGGTCCGCGCCGTCGCTGCGCTGCATACGCCGTCCATCACCGGCGTGGGTCATGAAACCGATTTCACCCTGGTGGATTTCGCCGCCGACCTGCGAGCGCCCACGCCTTCGGCCGCCGCGGAACTGGCTTCTCCGGATAAGGCGGAATTGAATCAGGAGGTCTCGCACTTACGGCAGCGGCTGGACTCCGGCGTGGAAGAGATTGTGATCGAGTGTAGAAACCTGCTCCAATCGCTCGAAGCGCGGTTCCGTTCCGCTTCCCCGCTGGGCCGTCTGCAGAATATCCGCCAGTCGGTGGACGATTTTTCGCGGCGGGCGGACGCGTCCATTCGCGCCAGGTTGGCCTTGCATCGCACCCGCTTGGATGGAATGATCCGGATCCTGCAGGGCGTTGGTCCATCCCAGGTCCTCGACCGGGGCTATGCCTTGGTTTGGCGCGAAGCGGACGGACGGCTGGTGCGATCGGTATCGCTTGCGCCTGCGGGAGCTCCGCTGCGGGTCCAAGTGGCCGACGGTTCTTTTCCGGCCCGATCCGAGGACCGTCCGGCTCCCGTTCCCTCCGTGTCTTCCGGAAAGGAGAAAGGATAATGTCTCCAAAAACAAAAAAAACCGCCCTCCAGGAAAAATCCTACGAGAAAGCCTACGCCGAATTGCAGGAGGTCGTAACGAAACTGGAATCCGGAGGCACGTCGCTCGAAGAGGCGCTGGCTTTATATGAACGCGGACGGGTGCTGGCCAAAACCTGCGCGGAGCTCTTGGATAAAGCGGAACTCCGAATCCGGAAATTAGGCAGCGCGCCTGATTTGGAAAAGCCGGAAGCCGCAAAGGGGTATGATTAAGGGCATGGGGCTCCTCCAGAACAAAGTCCTGATCGCCGTCGCCGTGGCCTGGCTGATCGCCCAGTTCAGCAAACCGTTCCTCCAATATTTGCGCGACCGGGAATGGAACTGGTCGTGGTTTTTCAGCGCCGGCGGAATGCCGTCCACCCACTCGGCCATCATCGTCGCCGCCACCACCGCGCTCGGGATGCTGCAAGGAGTGGCCTCGCCGGAGTTCGCCTTCGGGGTGGCGGTGAGCATGGTCGTTTTGTACGACGCCGCCGGTGTGCGGCGGCAGGCGGGGGAACACGCGCGGGTGATCAACGCCATCATCGAGGATCTGGCCCATGGCCATCCTCTGAAGGAAGAAAATTTAAAGGAATTGCTCGGGCACACTCCCGGTGAAGTGGCGGTGGGCGTATTGCTGGGTTTGGTGGTGGCGATTGTGGTTGTATCCCTAACGGGAAGATAATCCAACCCGCACATTTTGCAGGAGCGCGGGCTGGCGCTTCACTGGATCCGGTTACAAAGATAGTTGGATCGATTTCGCGAGCATAATCCCTGAATAATTCATCCATCTAGAAATGATTGCCCCGCCTTTCAGGTGCCTGCCGAAAACTTCTTTTTAGCATCCCGAATCCATTCGGTCGGAAAGCAAGAGATCAATTATTGCATGGGTAACGGGAGAGAATATTTCCGCATTCACGTTCGCGCGGGCATGAATGCCCGCGCTGTGAAACACTGCCCCTTCGGGGCAAGGAATTTACCACTCTCCGGCCTTCGGGCCGGAGAGTGGCTTTGAATAAAAGCGCCGTGAATTATCACGGCGCGGTAATTGTCATCCGGAGACCTTAACGTTTTGTTTTCAAACTCCTCTACGAAAGAACCGATCGTATCCGCGCGACCAACGTCCGCAGCGTGGATCTGGCTTCCTGCGAACCGATCGCTAGGCTGACGGTGGCGTAAACCGTTATCCCCACGGCAATTCCGCCCAAGCCCAGAATCCATTTCGAGTCGGTCGGCAGCAACCGCATCCAGAGCAGGAGCGCCGCCGCCATGGCCGCGGAGGAGATCACAGTGCGGCCCAGGCTCAACCAACCGTCGCGATCCAGCATGGTGCGGAATTTTCCGCGGAGGATGACGATCAGCACCGTCATTTCCATAAACGTCGCCAGCGTATTGGCCAGCGCCAGCGCGCCGTGCGGCATCCAGCCGGCGGCGGAAAACGCGGCTACCAGCAGCAGGCTCAACCCGACGTTGACAACCATTCCGCCGATACTGACCGCCACGGGCGTGACCGTATCTTGAAACGCAAAGAAGGCCCGGGTGAGCACCTCGACGATCGAATGCGCGACCAGCCCCGCCGCATAGAAATTCAGCGCCCACACGACGAGGTCGGTGGATTGGACGGTGAACGCGCCGCGTTCGAAGACGATTTGAACGATGGGTCGGGCCAGAAGGATCAATCCGATCGAGGCCGGGAGCGCCAGGAAAAAAACTCCTCGCAGGATGGAAACGAGCGTGGAGCGCATCGGAACGATTTCGCCCCGGCTGACCTGCGCGGAAAGCGTGGGAAACGCGGCGGTGGCGGTGGCCTGGGCGATGGCGATCTCCGGCATGAGCATAAGCGTGAACGCCAGGGTGATCGCCGTAAGGCTCCCCACCGGCTGCCCGGAAGCGAGCATCGTGTTGACGAGAAAATTAAACTGGACGGCCGATTGCCCAATCACGCGCGGCGCCATTAGGCGGGCGACGTTCCGGACCGCCGGATTGGCGGTGGACAGCGAGAAGCGGTACCTCGGGCGCAGCGAGACCAACGCCGGCAACTGGATGGCCAGATGGAGGCCCGCGCCGGTGACCACCCCCCACGCCAGCCCGTAAATGCCAAGCGTCGGCGCGAGGAAAAGCACACCGCCGATCCAGCCCAGGGAATAAAACATCGGCGCCAGGGCAGAGAGGAAAAACCGGTGGTGCGCGTTGAGAATCCCCATCACCAGGCCGCTGATGCCGAAGATGATCGGACACAGCAGCAGGATGCGCAGCAACGAAATCGTCGTGTGGATCTTCTCCGGCTCGGTATAGCCGGGCGCGAGCGCGTACCGCACTAGTTGGGGCGCGAAGATGGCGCACAATGCGGCGCCGGTCGTCAGCAGGATGAATATCCAGCTGCCGATTCCCGCGGCAAGCCGGTCGGCTTCCTTTCGTTTTTCGGCGACCAGGAATGCAGTGTAAGTGGGGATGAACGCCGATGCGAGCGCGCCGCCCGCCGTCAATTGAAACAGGATGTCCGGCAAACGATTCGCGGTGTTGAAGGCGTCGTAGACGGCGCTGGTTCCGAACGCCCGGGTAACCAGAATCTTGCTCAAAAGACCGACTATCTGGGAGAGCACCAGGCCGATCATCACGATCAATGCGGACCGGGTGATGGCCCGGGTGGCTGTGGCATGGGAGGACGTCATAGCGGCGATTATAGCAAGAACGACTCCCCCTCGACGATGGGGTCTCTCCCTCCCGAAATATCCTTGTGCTTGCGTTGGCTGGAAGCATCCGATGATACAATTTCCGCGTACATCACATTGGGACGGTTTCAAACGCCAAGTCGGATTCAGAGTTTTTCAGCACTCCCCTTGAAGCAAAAAAATGGCGGGTGGTGGGGCGTCCGCTGGTTATCTCGCGGCGGGCAGGATAAGGGTTCTTCATGTATATAGAAAGGCGGCTTCCTCGCGGGCTATGAATTGGAACGAACAATCAATTCACGGAATGCATAGCCATACGGTCGAACATCTCGCCGACACGTTGGAGACCCACATCCACAAGGGGCTCACCGGCGATCAGGCTGGCCAGCGCCTGGCACAATTCGGACCCAACGAATTGAAGGAGCGGCCGCGCGCCGGATTCCTCCGGTTGCTGGCGGGACAGTTCAACAATTTTCTCATCCTGCTTCTGCTTGCCGCCGCGGTCATTTCCTTCGCGCTCGGGGAATCGGTGGATGCCGCCGCGATCCTCGCGATCGTCGTGCTGAATGCGGTGCTCGGCGTGGTGCAGGAATCCCGGGCGGAGCGGGCGCTCGCCGCGCTGCGGAGGATGGCCGCTCCCAGCGCCGCGGTCATCCGCGACGGGGTGCAGACAACCATCCCGGCCCGTGAATTGGCGCCCGGGGATATCGTTTTCCTTGAGGCGGGCAACTATGTCCCCGCCGACCTGCGCCTGATCGAAAGCGTCAATCTCCGAATCGACAAATCCGCGCTGACGGGGGAATCGCATCCGGTGCAAAAAGACGCCGAGGTGGTTCTGGATAAAGATATCCCGGTCGGCGACCGCGCCAACTCCGCCTTCATGAGTTCGATGATCACCTACGGCCGGGGCAAGGGCCTGGTCACCGGGACGGGGATGCACACTCAGATCGGCATGATCGCCCAGCTGCTGCAATCCTACGACGAGGAGCCCACGCCGCTGCAGCGCAAGTTGGACGAATTGGGGCAGTACCTGGGAACGGGGGCGCTCGCGATCTGCGGGCTGATCTTCGTCTTCGGCCTTGTGCGCGATACGCAGCCGGGAATGATTTTCACCAACGGTTTCCTCGCCTACTTGAAAGTTCATCAATTAAAAATTGTCGACCTGTTCATGACCGCGGTCAGCCTCGCCATCGCCGCCGTGCCCGAGGGATTGCCGGCGGTGGTCACCATCTGCCTGGCGCTGGGGATGCAGCGCATGGTCCGCCGCCACGCGCTGATCCGCAGGCTGACGGCGGTGGAGACGCTCGGCTGCGCGACGGTGATCTGCTCGGATAAGACCGGCACGCTGACCCAGAATGAAATGACCGTCACCCGCGGATGGGTGGGCGGCCGGGAGTTCAATGTGCCGGTCGGCGGACGCGTTCCGGATGGAGCCTTCCAAGCCTCCGGAAAGAAATTCCTGCCCGCGAGGGATCCGGATGCTTCGCTGCTGTTGCGCGGAGCGGTGCTGTGCAACGACGCGCGGCTGGAGGAAAGCGGCGAAGCGGGAGGCGAACGCACCTGGCGGATGATCGGCGATCCGACCGAAGGGTCGCTGGTGGTCGCGGCCTGGAAGGCCGGGCTGACGCGGGAAAACCTCGAGCGGGAGATGCCGCGCTCGGGAGAGATCCCGTTTGATTCTGTCCGAAAGCGGATGACCACGTTTCACCACGATGCCCTGCGGCTTTCGTCCGGGAAGGGCGGGTGGATCGCCTGGATGAAAGGCGCGCCCGATATCGTCCTGGAGCTGTGCGTCAGCATCCGGGAAAACGGAAAGGAAACCCCGCTCTCCCCCGCCAAGCGTCGGGTCGTGATGGAAGTCTATCAATCCATGGCGTGCGGCGCGCTGCGCGTGCTGGCGGTGGCCTACCGGCCGTTGCCGCGCCTTCCCGAAATACTGGACCCGGACCGCGTCGAACAAAGAATGGTTTTTGTCGGATTGCTGGGAATGATCGATCCGCCGCGGCCCGAGATCAAAAACGCGATCCAGGTGGCGTGCGCGGCCGGTTTGAAAACGGTGATGATCACCGGCGATTATGCCGAGACGGCGCGCGCCGTTTCCGAGCAGATCGGCCTGCTTGGGTCCGGCCATCGGCTTCTGTCGGGAATGGAACTGGATCAATTATCGGATGCGGAACTTGCGGATCTTGCCGGACAGGTGGATGTGTACGCCCGGGTTTCCCCCCAGAATAAGGTAAAAATCGTGGAAGCCCTGAAATCCAGGGGCCAAGTGGTGGCCATGACCGGCGACGGAGTTAACGACGCGCCGGCGCTCAAGCGCGCGGATATCGGCATCGCGATGGGAATTACCGGCACCGACGTATCCAAGGAGACCGCCGATATGGTGCTGACGGACGATAATTTCGCCAGCATCGTGGCCGCCATCGAAGAAGGCCGGATCATCTATTCCAATATCCGCAAATTCGTCTATTACCTGGTCTCGTGCAACATCGGCGAGATTCTGATCGTATTGCTTTCCATGCTGGGGGGGCTTCCCTTGCCGCTTCGGCCGATCCAGTTGCTGTGGCTCAACCTGGTGACCGACGGCGCGCCGGCGCTGGCGCTGGGTCTCGAGAAAGGCGAGCCGGATATCATGCAGCGGCCGCCCCGGCCCGCCAAGGAGCCGGTCATCAACCGCGAAATGCTGCTCGGAGTGGCGGTCCAAGCCGTGGTCATGACCACCGCCATGATGGCGGCGTTCCTGTACGGTCTGCACCGCTATCCCGATAATCTCGCCGGGGCGCAGACGGTGGCCTTCACCGCGATCATCATTTCTGAATTGCTGCGGGCTTTCCCGGTGCGCTCGGAGCGGTTGTCGATTTTCAAAATCGGCGTTTTAACCAACCGCTGGATGTTGCTGGCGGCCGGCAGCTCCCTGCTCTTGCTCCTGGCGGTAATCTACGTTCCGTTCTTCGATCCCATCTTCTCAACCGTGGCGCTGGACGGACGGGATTGGCTGGTGCTGCTCCCGCTGGCCTCGGCTTCGGCGGTTGCCGCCGAGCTTCTTAAGTGGCTTTACCGGCTTCGCGCCCGGAGAAATCCTCCGATGGATGTCCGCCCCTAAAATCACAAGAGCCGGGGACGCCGACCCCGGCTCTCGAAAAGGAGGAGAAGAAGAGAGAGTTGCCCTTCTGGTTTTTAGAATATCATATCGAAGATTAAAATTCACTTCAGAAACTGTCCGGAAACCCTACGATTCGCCTCCGCCGGGTGTTTTTAACCCTCCATTAATCGGATTGAGCGCCCGGCTCCGGCGCCGGAAGGCGGAATGAACTTTCTGCTAATCCTGCTCTCATTTTTACCCTTCGCCCTCATCCTATTTCTGATGCTCGGGTTGCGCCGAAGCCTGGTGCAGACCGGACTTGCCGCCTGGGGATTGACCTTTCTTCTGGCGGTTTCGGCTTTCGGCGCCGGTCTTCCTTTAATAGCCGTCTCGCAGGCGAAGGCATTTTTTCTGACGCTTGATGTTCTTTACATCGTGTGGGGGGCGCTGCTTTTTTACGGTGTCTGCGAGGAAGCCGGAATTGTCCGGGCGATTGGGTTGGGGTTCATCCGCGCCATTCCTTGGAAGAATGTTCGCGCGCTGACCCTGGCATGGGCGTTTGCTTCCTTCTTACAGGGCGCCGGCGGTTTCGGGGTGCCGGTGGTGATCACGGCTCCGCTCCTTCTGGAAACCGGGTTCTCCCCGCTGCAGGCCGTGCTCTTCCCCAGCATTGGCCACGCATGGGCGGTGACCTTCGGATCGCTCGGAACATCCTTCCAGGCGCTGATGACGGCAAGCTCGCTTCCCGCCGGAACGCTTGCCGGACCATCCGCAATTCTCCTTGGCGGCGTTTGCCTGCTCAGCGGCTTGATGATCGGCATCCTGGCATCGGGGCGGGGGGAGTTTCTCCGCACTCTGCCGGTGATCCTTGTCGCCGGCCTGGTCATGGCGGGCGTCCAATACCTGCTGGCCGTTTCCGGGCTTTGGCAGATCGGATCACTGGGCGGCGGGTTGGCCGGATTGGGAGCGATCTTTGGAATGGTCTGGGTCGCCGGAAGGGGTCAGGGTCGCGTTTCCCAGCCGCCGGATCGGATGTTCCTGTGGGGGCTGGCCGGATACGGCTTACTCATGGCCGTCATTCTCTGCGTGCAGTGGATTCCAATGCTGCACGCTGCGCTGCAATCCATCCAGTGGCGGATGGTGTTTCCGCAAACATCCACCTCGCTTGGATTCGTCATGCCGTCCGAAGCGAGCAAGGGGATCGCGCCGCTTGGTCATCCCGGGGCGTTGCTGGTGTACGCCTCGGCCGCAATCGGGTTGCTGTTTTGGCGGCTGGGGTTTTTGCACAAGACGTCGCCGCAGACCATTCTCGGGAATTTGCTCCGGCGTGCGGTCCCGGTGTCGGTTGGCATCTTTCTGATGGTGGGAATCTCGACCATCTTCTCGCAAGCCGGGATGATGGCCCGTCTGGCGGATGGGATCGGCGCCGCGATGGGCGGCGCATTCCCGGCGGTCGCCCCCTGGCTGGGCGCGATGGGCGCGTTCCTCACCGGAAGCAACACCAATTCCAATCTGTTGTTTGCGCCGCTCCAGCAGCGCATGGCGCAGACGCTTGGATTGCCGGAGAAGATCCTGTTGGCCGCCCAGACGGGCGGCGGAGCGGTGGGATCGGTCGCCTCGCCTGCCAAGGTCGGACTTGGCTCCAACGCTTTGCGCGGCAGCCCGGGTGAAGGCGAGGTCTTGCGCAACCTGCTTGTCCCAGTCGTGATTTTTCTGATCGCTCTGAGCATCGGCACGGTGTTGATGCTTTAATTCCGGTTTATCCTGCTTTCGCGGGATGAGGAATGACCTGCAGCTTGCCCCGCACTCCTCTATATTAATCGAAGAGTGCGGGGCTTACCCCGCAATCCTCTTTATTAATCGAAGATTGCGGGGCTTGCCCCGCACTCCTCTATATTAATTGAAGAGCGCGGGGCTTACCCCGCTTTCTTTATTAGAACTATTTGTAGAAAGCGGGACTTGATGTACAAGTTCAAGGGGGTTGCGCTACTTGATACCGCGCGGTCGTTTATTCACCAATTTCTGCAAATTATCTACTATCCCATCCACCCTCTCCCCGCGAATAAATTAATGCTCCCGTGGAATCTCGGTTCCTCTCCCTCCTTCTCCCCTCGCTTGGCTCGAGGACAGGCCGTATCACGGGAAGGAGGGAGAGGCAGGGTGAGAGAGGAAGGGATGGAAAACCTATTGCACAATGACAAAATCCAATTCCTTTGTAGCCTGAAGGCGCAAAACTGGGTTGTCGCGTCGGGTCGGTTCCGCCCCTTTTTTATCGAAGAGATTGCGGCGCGGAAAAGAACTTGATACGATTACCGGCGGTGAATATTCCATTGCTTTGGATTTCTTTTTGGTAGAAAAGGAAGCGGGATACCGAAGAAGGCAGAATCCATGTCTTGGAAATCACAACTCCGCGCCGACCCATTGCCATGGCTCCTGGAAAAAGAATCGCCGGGGGTGAACTACCTTGCCCTACGCGATATTCTGCGGCTTCCATCCGACAGCGCTGAATTGCGTGCCGCGCGCCGGAAAGCGCACAAGGAAGGCCCCATCGCAACCGTCCTTTCGGCGATGGAACCGGCCGGGTATTGGGTCAAACCGGGACCCGGGTATAACCCCAAATATCGATCCACGGTGTGGGCGATCATCCTCTTGGCCCAATTGGGAGCATCGATCGAGGAAGATAAAAGAATAATGAAAGCCTGCTCATACCTGGTGAGCCACGCCCTGCTTGCCGGCGGCCAGTTCACGGTCACGGGAGCGCCGTCCGGAACGGTCGATTGCCTTCAGGGTAATCTATGTTGGGCGCTCCTCACGCTCGGGTACGATGCCTCGCCGCTGGGTCAGGCGTTCGAATGGATGGCCAGAAGCGTTACGGGCGAAGGCGTGGCGCCGCCGGGAGACCGCGCAGCGACCGTTCGCTACTACGCGGGGAAATGCGGCCCCGGCTTTGCGTGCGGCGCCAACAACAAGCTGGCTTGCGCCTGGGGCGGAGTCAAAGTTATGATGGCGCTGGGCGCGCTGCCGAAATCCATGCGCACCGCGGTGATCAACCGCGCGGTCAAACAAGGTTCCGATTTCCTGTTGCGCGATGATCCGGCG
Source organism: uncultured Chloroflexia bacterium (assembly GCA_963780865.1). Lineage (GTDB taxonomy): Bacteria > Chloroflexota > Anaerolineae > Anaerolineales > RBG-16-64-43 > FEN-1073. The sequence goes on from CAWADT010000027.1 coordinate 55,248, forward strand.
CTGGCGCTTTACCCAACCGGGTACAGCGCCAAACCAAGTTCGAACTGGTGGAAATTCGGTTTCCCCGTTTTTTATATCACCGACCTCCTCCAGAATCTGGAAGCGCTTGTCGCGCTCGGGTTCGGCCGCGATCCACGCTTATCCCTTGCGATTGCCGTCGCGCTTGGGAAACAGGATGAGCGCGGGCGGTGGCCGCTCGAAAATGATTATGCAGGAAAAACCTGGGTGGACTTCGGGCCGAAGAGGGCCCCCAATAAGTGGGTTACACTGCGGGCCGTACGGATGCTGAGAGCCATGGCAGGATAAATTCAGGTTGGCTCGCCGCCGGATGTGATCATTCAACCGAACCCTCAGTCCGCCCTAATCGGCGTTCGGAACAAAAACGCCGGCCGGGTCGAGAGAAGGCAACTGGAACCCATGGAGGAAAAAATTTTCATTCTCGTCACGGAAGCTTTTCCTGCGGATATTATGGAACGGTTGCAGGCGGTTTCTCCGCGGCTGGAGTTCCATGTCCATCCCGTGCTTAAGCCCGAGGAAACGCCGCCGGAACTCATGGCCCGCGCCGAAGTGCTGTATACCTTGCGGGTGATCCCCAGACCGGACCAGGCTCCGAACCTGAAATGGATCCAGTTCCATATGGCCGGGTTGGACCACCTGCCGCTGCAGCCGCTCCTGGATCGGGGCGTGGAATGCACATCGCTCTCGGGCGCGGCGGTTCCGCAGATGGCCGAGTACGTGGTGATGATGCTGCTGGCCCTGGGCCATCGCCTGCCCGCGCTCGTGCGATCCCAGGAATCGCGCGAGTGGCCGCGGGAAAAATGGGAAAGATTCCGCCCGCGCGAGTTGCGCGGCGCGACGGTCGGCATCGCCGGTTATGGAAGCGTGGGGCGCGAGGTGGCGCGGTTGTGCAAGGGATTCGGCGCGCGGATCCTGGCGACGAAACGCAACGTGCGCTATCCGGAAGATTCCGGGTACGGAGCGGAAGGTCTCGGCGATCCGGAGGGAAGAATTCCCGCGCGCATCTATCCCCCGCAATCGCTGCACCGGATGCTGGAAGAATGTGATTTTGTCGTAGTCTGCGCGCCCCTCACCGAGGGCACGCGCGGGTGGTTCGGCGCGGAAACCATCGCGGCGATGCGGGCAGGCGCGTGCCTGGTGGATATCTCGCGCGGCGGGATCGTGGATGAGGAGGCGCTTCGGAATGCGCTGCAAGAGGGAAAACTCGGCGGCGCCGCGCTCGACGTTTTCGCCCAGGAACCGCTGCCGGAGGAAAGCGACTTGTGGGATACGCCGGGCTTGTTCCTCTCGCCGCATATCGCCGGGGATTCGCCGAAGTACGATCTCCGCGCGGCGGAACTCTTTGCGGAGAACCTGCGGCGCTATCTGGGGAAGCAGCCGCTGCTGAACCGGTTCGATCCGCGCGAAGGATATTAGAACATGGGAACCATCCGCGGCGTGATTTTCGATTACGGCTCGACCCTCATCACCTTCGACGGCGATTGGGCCGAGGTCCGCAAACAGGCGCACCGCGCGCTCCTCGAAGCGCTCCGCCGGGACGGGGTGGAACCGCGCGAATCCTCGTTCCTGGAACGCTTGGCGCGCAAGTTCGACGAATACGAACGCAAACGGATGCTCGATCGCATCGAAACCACCGCCACCGCCGTGCTCGTGGAAACGCTCCAGGCCGAGGGCATCCCTCCGCAGCCGTTGAGCCGGATCCAGCGGGCGCTGCGGACGATGTACACGGTGTACGAATCCCATTGGAAGCTCTTCCCCCAGACGCAGGGCGCCTTGCGGAAAATCCGCGCGCTCGGATTGCGAATGGCGATGCTCACGAACGCTTCGGACGCGGCCAACGTCCGGCGGATGCTGGTCAACCACAGGCTGGAAAAGACTTTCGATCCTGTCGTCATCTCCGCCGAGATCGGCGTCCGCAAGCCGGATGCGCGCGCGTTTCAGCCGATCCTTAAAGCGTGGGGGATTCCGCCCGCGCAGATCGCGATGGTTGGAGACCAGTTGGGGATGGATATTCTTGGGGCCAAGAACCTCGGATTGCGGACGATCTGGATGAATACGGAGGAGCAATCCCCGACCAACCGGCCTTTCCTGGGAAAAGTCTCGGCCGACGCGCAGGTGAAAACCATCGGCGAGGTGGCCGCGATCCTCGCGCATTGGAAAGGGCCGGGTAAAAAGTGAGTCTCTCCTATTGGGACGGCGCCTACCGCACCGGCCGCAAGATTTGGGGCGGACAGCCGAGCGAGATCGCCCGGGCGGCCGGATTATTTTTCGAAAAGGAGAAGATTCCGACCGCCGGAAAGCGTGCGCTCGAAATCGGCTGCGGCTACGGCCGCGACGCGCTCTTCCTCGCGCAGCGGTGGAGGATCCGGATGCTGGGGATCGATCCTTCCGGGCCGGCGATCGAAATGGCGCGGACGGGCCTGACCGCGAAGGACCGCCGGAAGGTGGAGTTTCGTCAAGCCCGCTTCCAGGACGTGGCGGGCGAGACGTTCGATCTGGTGTATGCCGCCAATCTTTACCAAATTCTTTCCCCGGAAGAGAGAAACCAATTTTGCCTCGCGGCGGCCGGATGGCTCGCCCCCGGCGGATGGCTGCTTCTGGGCACGCTTTCCACCCGCGATCCGGAACACTCCGGCCATGGGAGCGAGGGCTTCATCGGCGCAAATCCCGGGCAGGCAGATCATTTTCTTCATTTAAGCACGCGCGAGGAATTGGAGGCGAACTTTCGCTCGCTGGATATTCGCGGATTGTTCGAACACGAATTCCTCGAACCGCGGACGGAGGGCAGGCCGCATCACCATATCGCCTGGATCCTGATCGGCGCGCGGAAACCGTAGCAGCGCGATTTGTTTATGGCGATGAGGATCAAAGAAGGAAGGACGACGCCATTTTGCACAGGAGTTCTCTGTACACAGATTTCTCGGACAGAGCGGATTTCGCGGATGAAGAATATTAAGAAAATCTGTACCTACTCAGCCCAAGAAAAGCTGGAACGAATTCTACAGGATTGATGACCTGGTATCCCTCTCCCTCATCCGGCCTTCGGCCACCTTCTCCCAGCTTATGCTGGGAGAAGGACGGGATGAAGGGGAAGGCTGAGTAGTTACGAAAATCTCAGGAAATTATTTTCCGCGCAACAAGTTAAATCCGTGTAATCCGCGTACAGTGATTTGGAAAATAATAGATCGAACGGGACAATAAAATGAGTGACCAAACAGACAATCCAGAATTAGGAAAAAAGGAGCAGGCGCTGCGGAAGATTCTGAAGGAGCTCGGATCCGTGATGGTCGCCTACTCCGGCGGCGTGGACAGCAGCTTGCTGCTGTGGGAGGCTGTCCAGGCGCTTGGACCGGACAAGGTCGTCGCCGCCACGGCGCAAAGCCCGATCTACGTCGAGCAAGACGATAAAAAGTTGGGCGAGCTTCCTCGGTCGCTCGGCGCGCGCCACATCTTTCTGCAGGCGGATCAGATCGCGGACGAGGAGTTTGTCCACAATCCGCAGGACCGGTGCTACTATTGCAAACGCGGCGTGCTGGGGAGCCTTTCCGGGGCCATGCGGCAGGAACGGATCGCCTGGATCGTGGAAGGCTCCAACCGCGACGATCTGGGCGATTACCGCCCGGGGGAACGGGCCGTGAAGGAAGCTGGCGCGCGCAGCCCGCTGCGCGAAGCGGACCTGGGCAAGGCCGAAATCCGCGAACTGGCGCATCGCGCCGGGCTGGCGAACTGGAACAAGCCGGCCGAATCCTGCCTGGCGGCGCGCTTCCCGTACGGCGCAAAAATCACGCTGGAGGGATTGCAGCGCGTGCGCGCGGCGGAGACGGCGATCCATGCGCTTGGGTTCGAGATCGTCCGCGTGCGGGATTATCAGACGATGGCGCGCGTGGAAGTGCCTCCGGAAGAAATCGGCCGGCTGACTTCTCCGGAGACCGCCGCCCGGGTGGTGGCGGCGCTGCGCGGGGCCGGTTATCAATACATCGCCGCGGATTTACAAGGCTACCGGCGGGGGAGTTTGAACGAGACGCTCAAGCCGGCAAAGGATTCTCGCGATGGACGCTGAACCCATTCGCCTTTTATTGGAAGCGGTGCGCTCCGGCCAGACAACCGTGGAGGATGCCTTCGCGCGATTGAAAGATCTGCCTTACGAGGACCTGGGTTTCGCCCGGGTGGATACGCATCGCGCCCTGCGCAAAGGATTCCCCGAGGTGATCTTCTGCCCGGGAAAAACCACGGCGCAGATTGTCGCCATCTTCGAACGGCTGGCCAAGCATGGAGGTCGGGTGATGGCGGCCCGAATGCCCCCTGAAGAAGCGCGAGCCGTGCGGCGAAAATTTCCGAAAGCGGTTTATCATCCGGAGGCGCGGATTTTAACCTTGGGGGGGAATGCGCCGCAGGCGGGGAAAGGGACGGTGCTGGTGGTGAGCGCCGGCACGGCCGATATCCCGATCGCCGAGGAAGCGGCCGTTACCGCCGAGACGCTCGGGAGCAAGGTTGAGCGGCTGTTCGACGTGGGCGTGGCCGGCATCCACCGCCTGATCGACCGGCGCGAGACTCTCTTCTCGGCCAACGTTCTGGTGGTGGTGGCCGGGATGGACGGCGCGCTGCCGAGCGTCGTCGGCGGGCTGGTCAGCCGGCCGGTGATCGCGGTGCCGACGAGCATCGGTTACGGCGCCTCTTTCGGAGGGATTGCCGCGCTCCTGACCATGTTGAATTCCTGCGCGCCGGGCGTGACGGTGGTCAACATCGACAACGGCTTCGGCGGCGGATACACCGCGCATTTGATCAACCAATAGCGACCAACCCCGGAAAAAATGGCCGGAATGCTGGCCTCCGGGAGGATCGATTGAAGATAGACCGGGATCGACCCAAGGACACAAAAGCGGCATGACAAAGATAGCCTATTTCGATTGCTTCTCCGGCATCAGCGGCAATATGGCGCTGGGCGCGCTGCTTGATTGCGGCCTCCCGGAGGATCTCTTCCGCCGGGAATTGGAAAAGATCAAGGTGGGGGGTTATCAATTGGAAGTCCGCGCGGTGGTGAAAGCCGCGTTGCGCGGGCTGTTTGTCGACGTGCGTGTGGAAGCGACCCAGCCCCACCGGCACCTTTCGGATATCGAAGCCATCCTCCGTTCCAGTTCCTTGACGCAACGCGTGCGCGAGCGAAGCCTGCTCGTATTCCAAAGACTTGCCCAAGCCGAAGCCAAGGCTCACGGCGAAGCGGTGGAAAAAATTCATTTCCACGAGATCGGAGCGGTGGATGCCATCCTCGACGTGGTCGGCACCGCGATCTGCCTGGAAATGCTCGGGGTCGAGAAGGTTTATTCCTCCCCGATCCATATCGGGGCCGGGACGGTGCAGACGGCGCACGGACTGCTGCCCGTCCCCGCGCCGGCCACCGCCGAGTTGCTCAAGGGATTTCCGGTGTACGGGCGCGATGTCGACGCGGAACTCGTCACTCCGACCGGCGCGGCGCTGCTGGCCGCCCTGGCGGAACCGGCGGCCGACGCGCCTCCGATGACCGTCGAGGAGGTGGGCTACGGCGCGGGCTCGCGCGATCTGCCGTGGGCCAATCTGCTGCGGGTGACCGTGGGCGAGGAGGCGGGACCGGCTCTCCGCGGCGACCGGGTGATGATCGTGGAAGCGAATATCGACGACATGAATCCCCAGTTTTACGAGCATGTCGCGGAACGGCTCTTCGACGCCGGGGCGGTGGATGTTTTCCTCACGCCGATTCAGATGAAGCGCAACCGCCCGGCGGTGATGCTCAGCCTGATGGTGGACGAATCGAAACTGGACGCAACGCTCGGGATATTGTTTTCAGAAACGACTACAATCGGTATTCGCATGCATCCGGTGGAGCGGCGCAAACTCGAGCGCGAGGGAGATATGGTGGAAACACCGTTTGGCCCGGTGCCGGTAAAAATCGCCAGATGGAACGGGCGGGTGATGAACGTGGCCCCGGAATACCGGGATTGCCTGCGGATCGCGAAAGAAAAAAACGTCCCGCTGAAAGACGTCTATCAGGCGGCTTTGGCCGCAGCGATTGTGTTGAAGAAATAAACCATGGACAACACGGATGTATCTATCCGTGTCATCCGTGGCAAAAATATGAACCGGAGGCGGCAGTGATATTCAAGAAAAAAGCGGAACCCCAGACTCCCGAACCAGAGGCCGACGTGGTCATGTACTGCACGGAATGGTGCCCGGGCTGCCGTTCGGCGCGCACCTTCCTGAAGGAACACCGCATCGATTTCGTGGAAATCGACATTTCCAAGGATCGCGCCGCCGCGGCCCGCGTGCGCGGTTGGGCGGACGGAAACGAGACGACCCCAACGTTCAACATCCGCGGGACAATCGTGGTGGATTGGGACCGATACCGGGTGGAGAAACTGTTGGGATTGGATTGAACGCTTTCGATCATCCACAAAAAACACGAAGGACACGAAGAAACTAAAAAATCTTCGTGTCTTTTTATTTTCCTAGTCCCTTTCGTGGATTCCTTTTCCTCCAAGTGCTATACTTCCGCCCGTGGACCTTTTCGACCACGCGCTCAAGGAACGGATGCAACGCGAGGCGCCGCTGGCGGCGCGCATGCGCCCGCGCACGCTCGATGAGTTCGTCGGGCAGGACGACATCATCGGCCCGGGCAAGCTCCTCCGCCGGGCGATCGAATCCGACCGGCTATTTTCCTCGATCCTCCTCTGGGGCCCGCCCGGCAGCGGCAAGACCTCGCTGGCGCAGATTATCGCCGGAACCACCAAATCCCATTTCGAAACCCTCAGCGCGGTGCTGGCCGGCGTGGCCGAATTGCGCCGCGTGATCGCCCAAGCCTCCGACCGCCGCAAACACAACGGGATTCGCACGATCCTCTTTGTGGACGAGGTTCACCGCTGGAACAAGGCCCAGCAGGACGCGCTGCTGCCGCACGTCGAAAACGGCGCCATCGTCCTGATCGGCGCGACGACGGAGAATCCGTATTTCGAAGTGATCGGCGCGCTCGTCTCCCGCTCGCGCATCTTCCAGATGCGCCCGCTCGGCGCGGACGACGTGCGCCGCCTGATCCGGCGCGCGCTGGAAGACCCCGAGCGCGGCTACGGCGGCCGCAACGTGCTGCTGGATGAGGAGGCGGAGGCGCACCTGGTGGACGTGGCGGGAGGGGACGCGCGCAACGCGCTCAATGCGCTCGAGCTGGCGGTGGAATCCACGCCGCCCGGGGCGGACGGCGTGACCCGCGTCACCCTCGCTGTGGCGCAGGAATCCATCCAGCGCCGGGCGCTGCTCTACGACCGCGACGGCGACGCGCACTACGACACCATCAGCGCGTTCATTAAATCCCTGCGCGGTTCCGACCCGGACGCCGCGCTGTATTGGATGGCGCGCATGCTCTACTCCGGCGAAGATCCGCGCTTCATCATCCGCCGGATGCTGATCCTGGCCGGAGAGGATGTCGGTTTGGCCGACCCGAACGCGATGGTCGTCGCTAGCGCCGCAGCGCAGGCCTTTGATTACGTCGGGTTGCCTGAAGGGATCTACCCCATGGTCGAAGCGGCGCTGTACCTTGCGACCGCCCCCAAATCCAATAGTGCTTTAGCCTATTTCCAAGCTTACGAGACGGTGGAAAAGCAGGGGATCACCGAAGTGCCGGACCATTTGAAAGACTCCAGCCGCGACGCCAAGGGTCTCGGCCACGGCGAGGGGTATGTTTATCCGCACGAGCGCGAGGAGCACCACGTCGGCCAGCAGTACCTCCCGGACGCGCTGCAGGGAACGTATTTCTACAAGCCGACGGGAGTGGGCAACGAAGCCGCGGTGGCGGAACGGTTGGCGCGCTGGCGCCGGGCTCAGGAAAAAGCGCTCGGCTTAACGGATACCACGACGCTTCCCACCCCGACCCACGAGGAAGCGGAATCGATCAAGCGCAAAATGGGTTTCCGATCCCCCTCCTAGCCTTCCCCATTTGCTTTATCGAAGGGATGCTTTGTTTTATAACCATTCCCAATTCGCGAAGTAAATGGGGGAGGAAAAAGGAGGGGGAGGGCCAGGCTCGGAATCCAAAACTCTTTAGGAGGATCCGATGGCAAAATTCGAAGTCTACAAAGATAAAAGCGATCAATACCGTTGGCGGCTGATCGCCCCGAACGGCAACATCATCGCTTCCTCCGGTGAAGCGTACAGCAGCAAGCAAGCATGTTTGGATGGGATCGCGTCGGTGAAAAGATACGCTCCCTCGGCGCAGATCGTGGAACTGCCTTAAGTCGCGCTTCGCGGTGCTTTTCCCCTCATCCCCAACCCTCCCGTCGCTATGCTCCGGGAGGTGGCCGGACTTGTCCCGGAGCGATAATCGCGAGCGCTTGCCCTGAGCGCAGCGAAGGGCGCGAGTGGATGCGACGGGAGGCCGGATGAGGGAATGGTAAAGCTACCGCGACTGGGGCGATTAATTCAAGATTTTCATTCCTTTTTTATTGCCTCGGCAAATTCCGTGTGCCTTTTTCTACGACATGGACAAGCCGAATACCGGAGAGTAAATGACCGTCTTAACATTTCCAAAAGGTTTCCTCTGGGGCACGGCCACCTCCGCCTATCAGATCGAAGGCGCATGGAACGAGGACGGCAAAGGACCGTCGATTTGGGACGAGTTCGCCCACAAACCCGGCAAGGTGGCGAACAACGATAATGGCGACGTGGCTTGCGATCACTACCACCGCTGGCAGGAAGATCTCGATCTTCTGAAGCAACTCGGGTTGAACGCATACCGATTCTCGATCTCCTGGCCGCGGGTGATTCCCGAGGGAAGGGGGAAAGTAAACGCGCCGGGATTGGATTTCTACGACCGGCTGGTGGATGGACTCCTGGCGCGCGGGATCGAACCCTTTCCAACCCTCTTCCATTACGATCTTCCGCTGGCGTTGCACCGCAAGGGCGGATGGCCCGAGCGCGATACCGCTTTCGCCTTCGGGGAATACGCCCGCGTCCTGGCCGAGCGGCTGGGCGACCGCGTGAATTGGTGGATTACGATCAACGAACCCCAGGCCTTCTGCTCGCTGGGCTATCTGGGCGGACAGCATGCTCCCGGGCAACACAACCCACGCGCGATGGTCCGCGCCATGCACACGGCGCTTCTGGCGCACGGGGAAGCGGTGCGCGCCATCCGCGGCGCCTCGAAGCTTCCGGCGAAGATTGGCATCGCATTGAATCTGGGGCCCGTTCATCCCGCGCGTGACCGAGCCGTCGATCGGCTGGCGGCAGAAAACTTCGATAAGGTCGGCAACCGCATGTTCCTTGATGCGATCCTGCGCGGTGCTTATCCGCCGGATCTCTGGCGCCATCTCGGATCGTTCCATCCTCCGATCCGCGACGGGGATCTGAAAATCATCTCCGAGCCGATCGATTTCCTGGGCGTCAATTACTATACCCGCCTTGTTGTCGCCGGCAGCCGCTGGATTCCCTTCATCGGAGGGCGCATGGTCAAGCCGGAAGGGGGAGATTTTTCGACCGTAGGCTGGGAAACCTATCCGGACGGTTTAAGCGAGTTGCTCGAGAGGATCTGGAATGACTATCATCCGATTCGTCTGCTGGTGACGGAAAACGGGATGGCAGTTGACGATTTTCCTGACGCCTCCGGGGCTGTGGACGATCCCCGGCGGATCGCGTATCTCCGGAGGCATCTGGCGGCCCTGCACAAGACCCTGCAAAAAAACGTGCCCATCGGCGGTTATTTTGTCTGGTCGCAGATGGATAATTTCGAGTGGTCGCTCGGATGTGGAAAGCGGTTCGGTTTGGTCTACGTGGATTTTGCTTCCCAGCGCAGAATCCCCAAATCCTCCTTTCGCTGGTATTCCGACGTCATCCGGCGCAACGGATTCGAGGACGTGCCATGACCATCCTTCTCCTGGTCCGGCATGGGGAAACCGACTGGCTCGGTGAAAAACTCGCCGGCCGGCTTGCGGATATTCATCTGAACGACAAGGGCCGCGCTCATGCGGAACGGCTGGCCGCGATGCTGCGGCCGCTTTCGCTTACGGCCGTTTATTCCTCGCCGCTGGAACGGGCTATGGAAACGGCGGAGCCGACCGCCCGGGCGGCCGGAAAACCCATCATCCGCAACGAGCTGTTGCTGGAAGTGGATTTCGGAGACCTGGCCGGCAAAGAGTTCAAGGAATTGCGCGAGACGGAAATCTGGCGGCTGGTGCACCGCAGCCCGGCGGAAGTGAGTTACCCGGGCGGGGAGACCCTGATCGAGGCGCAGGCGCGGGCCGTGCGCGCGGTGGAAGAAATCCACGCCCGGGATGAAACCGGAACGGTCGCCTTGTTCACGCATTCCGACACCATCCGGCTGGCCGTGGCCCATTACCTGCAGATGCCGCTGGTGGCGTATCATGCGCTGGTGACGGATCCGGCGTCGGTTTCGGTTTTATACTATTCCAAGAAGATCGTCCATGTGGCCGGTTTCAACCTTCCGGCCGGATCGCCGTTGACTGTGAAACCCGAATGATCCGTAAACAAGGAGCTCCATGCCAGACGCCCATTTTGAAATTCACCCGGTAGAGCGGATCACCGTCGGCGCGGTCGGGGAACCCGGAAAGCGGGAATTCTACCTGCAGGCCTCCGGCGCGGATACGTTCCTGACCCTGGGGCTGGAGAAGGAACAGGTTCAGATGCTCGCGTTATCCATCGAGCAATTCCTCAACGATCTGAGGCAACGGTTTCCCAATCTGGCGGAAGCGGACGACCGGTACGATGAATTGGACATGCAGCTCGAACCGCCGATGGAACCGGAGTTCCAAATCGGCACCATGGGGTTGGGATACGACGACCGCGAAGACCGGTTGCTGCTGGTCCTGCGCGAAGTGATGGAGGAGAACGAACCGAAAGAAAACGCCTCGGAAGCCTCGCTGTGGTGCACGCGCGACCAGCTACGGCGGCTCTCGAAATGGGGGGTGGAACTTGCGCGGCGTGGACGGCCCATTTGCGGAAACTGCGGCCGCCCGATCGATCCGGAAGGACACTTTTGCCCGCGGAAAAATGGACACAAACACTAGACCGTCGCAGCGCCTGGTGGGGACCGACGTCGCCCTGGAGATCCTCCGCGAGGGAGAGGCCGAATTGCGCGGGCTCTTCCGCCTGGGCTCCAACGATACGTTTTTATGTGAAATGCGTTCGCCCCGCGGCGCACTGGCGACCGTTTACAAACCGACGCGCGGGGAACGGCCGCTTTGGGATTTTCCGGACGGAACCTTGGGGAAGCGGGAAGCCGCGGCCTTCGAGACGGCCCGATTCCTGGGATGGGATTTCGTACCCCCCACGGTGTTCCGCAAGGACGGGCCGCTCGGTCCGGGGTCGTTCCAGGAATACCTCGAATTGGATTTTGACCGGAATTATTTTGTCCTGCGGGAAAGCGAGCCGGACGCCCTGCGCCGGGTGGCGGCGCTGGACATCCTCATCAATAACGCCGATCGCAAGGCCCTGCACGTCGCCTGTGACGCCTTCGGCCGGATCCGGCTGATCGATCACGGGGTATGTTTCCATCAAGAATGGAAACTGCGGACAGTAATTTGGGATTTCGCCGGAGAGGAATTGCCGCAGGAGATCGTGGAAGTGTTGGATCGACTGTTGACGACGATGGCGGGAACCAGTTCCGAAGCAGGGCGGCAGGGCACCCCGTTCTCCTCCGAGGGAAGGAAAAAAGGTGCGGTGGGAGGTTCCTCCCCGGCCGGCGGGCTGCGCGCGGCTCTCGCGCCCCTGCTGAGCGGCGAAGAATTGGCGGCGGTGGAAACCAGGGCTCGCGCGCTCCGGGATGAGCGCCGTTTCCCCCAACCGGGACCCGGGCTTTCCGTTCCCTGGCCGATCTGGGCCTAGTAAAAACCGCATTAAATTTTCCATTATGACAAAAATGTGACGAATTACCACTGATGAAAGGATGGATTGCTTTCAGACTTCTTCCGTGAAGCGTTATAATTCCATAAAATCAAGGCTTGGTTCTGCTTTCGACGGTCGGAGCTGGGAAAACTGCGATTCATCCGGGGTGTTCTTCGGGGATAAAAAAGAGACTTGAAAATGGAAGTGAACCAGTGGCTCAGGGAGGACGGGATACTTAATGTATCCTCTTCGTTGGTAGGGGAGGATTGGTTCGCCTCGAAAGTATTGAAAATTGGACTTAAATCCTTTTTGAATTGAACCCCCCAAAAGAAAATATACCGTGCTGACCCTGAAACGTGGTTCCGAAATCCGGGTCAACGTACCGTCCGGGTTGGGGGTGTATCTTTTTACGTCCCGGGTGGTGGGGGAAGGCACGGAGCCTTATCCGTCGGTGGAACTGGAATTTCCACAGGAAGTCTCGCGTATGGAACGCCGGGCGTTTCCGCGCCTTCCGATCCGGCTCGAGACATACTATGCGGAAATTCACGCCGGCACCGGAGGGCTCGCCTTTACCCGCTCGTTGGCGCTGGATGTAAGCGGCGGCGGAATCCGGTTGGAGACTAACCGGCCCTTCCCCCAGGAAACTCTGGTTCGATTGAAGTTTCATATCCCGGTGGGCGATCGGGAGGAGGAAGTTGTGGTCACGGGGCGCATCGCCCGCATCATCCCCACGGAGGGCGCGGGAAGACCCCAGGCGGGAGTGGAATTCCTCGACATTACTCCGCAACAACAAAAATCGCTTCTTCAGTTTATCACTGGGAATTTGGATGAGGGGACTGTTCAGGCTTGATCCTCCGAGTGTGAAGAAAGGGAAGGAAATGGTCATCGACGCCGGACAATTGATCCAGGGTTTGATTAAGCGTTTCCCCCCGGAGAAAGCCGCCGGGATAAAAGCGGATATTCAGTTGCATTTAACCGGGGAGGGCGGAGGGGATTGGGTTATCCGCATCGCCAATTCTAAAATCTCGGCCGCTCCCGGAACCGCCCCCTCTCCCCAATTGACCATCACCGCGGGACAAGCGGACATCCAGGCCATCACGGAAGGAAAGCTCGACGGCACCGCGGCTTTTCTCCAGGGCAAGATTAAGCTCAGCGGGGATACGGGCCTGGCCATGCGCATGGTCAGCCTGTTCCAGCACGCCTGATTCCTTTTCCGATGAACTCCTCGCCTCCCCACCGGTCGGGGTTCGTCGCCGTCGTGGGACGTCCCAATGCGGGAAAATCCACGCTGCTCAATGCCCTCGTCGGGCAGAAGGTGGCGGGCGTTTCCCCCTGGCCGCAGACGACCCGGCGCCGGCAGATGGGCGTGCTTACCCTCCCCGGCGCGCAGATACTTTTCCTCGACACACCCGGATGGCACAAGCCGAAAACCACGCTCGGGGATGCGATGATACGCACTTCGCTGGCGGCGCTTTCGGATGCAGACGCCGTCGTGTTTCTGGCTGATCTGGCCCGGCCTGTGGACGAAGAAGACCGCGAGCTGGCCCGCAAGGTGGAAACGCAAAAACGCGGCGAGGCGGTCGTGGTGGCGCTCAATAAAACCGACGCCGTCCCCGCCGCCGTCCGCGAGGAACGCGGGGCGGAGTACCGGTCGCTCCTTCCGAAGTCTGCCAGCTGTTTTATTTCCGCCCGCGATGGCGGGGGGCTGGAAGAACTGCTGCGGGAAATTACCGCCCGGCTTCCGGAGGGTCCCATGCTCTATCCGGAGGAGGAAGTCACCGATTTTTCGGAGCGGGAAATTGTCGCCGATCTCATCCGCGAGGCGGCGCTGCAGAATTTGTGGGCGGAAGTTCCCCACGGCGTCGCGGTTCGCATCGATGAGTACAAGGAACGCGGGCAGGAAGGCGCCTACATCGAAGCGACGATCTTCGTGGAGAAGGAATCCCACAAAGCCATCGTCATCGGCAAGGGCGGAGCGATGCTGAAATTGATCGGCACCGAGGCGCGCAAGAAAGCCGAGAGCATGAGCGGGCGGAAGCTTTTCCTGCAGCTGCGAGTTAAGGTGCTGCCCGGATGGCGCAACCAAGAGGACGCCCTCCGCCGTCTGGGATATTTGCCGAAGAAATAATTCCATTTTTTACTGTCCGCCATTCCCGAATACAATCTGGCAATCGGATTATCCCCTTCCCCCATCGCCTGATCCGTTCCCCCGGGCGGCGCGAGACGCAGCCGGGATCGGCCCGCGGATTCAGGTTGCCGCAATCCCAAAAGTGGCGCATAATTCCACCGGGGAAGGATCGGAGCCGTTTGCGAAACAGACCGGAAAAGGCGGATGAAGGAGTCCGAATGGATAGGAACATGATCATGGAAGAGTATTCGTCCCCTTTCAGTTCGCGCTATGGGTCGGTGGCGATGCGGCGGATATTTTCGGAACAGAACCGCCGCCAGACCTGGCGCAGGATTTGGATCGCGCTGGCGGAAGCTCAACACAAACTCGGTCTGGTCACGGCCGAACAGGTGGAAGATCTGCGGGTGCATGCGCCGGACGTTTCCATCGAGCGGGCGCTGGAGATAGAAAAAGAGATCGGCCACGATGTGATGGCCGAAGTGCGCGCCTTCGCCGAACTTTGCCCGGTGGGCGGGGGAATCATCCATTGGGGGGCGACCTCGGCCGATATCACCGACAACGCCGACGTGCTGCGCATGCGGGATGCGCTGGATCTGCTGCTGGACAAACACCGCTCGCTGCTGCAGGCCCTCGCCGCGCGGATCGAGCGGCACGCCGATCTGGTTGTGCTGGGGTACACCCATTTGCAACCCGCCGAGCCGACCACGCTCGGGTATCGCCTGGCGCTCTATGGGCAGGATGCGCTGGAACACTGGCTGGAGCTTCACCGCGTGCGGGACGGGCTGCGAGGCAAAGGCATGAAGGGCGCGGTGGGAACCGCCGCCTCCTACGGGGAAATCCTCAGCGGCAAAAATGTCTCTCCGGATGTGATCGACGCGACGGTTATGGAATCGCTCGGGCTGAAGGCATTTCCCGTGACGTCGCAGACCTACCCGCGCATCCAGGATTACCGCGTGCTGTCGGCCCTGGCCGGGCTGGCCGCCAGCCTGCACAAGTTCGCCTTCGATCTGCGGATCATGCAATCGGCGGGATTCGGGGAAGCGCGCGAGCCGATGGGCAAACGCCAGGTGGGCTCGAGCGCGATGCCGTTCAAGCGCAACCCGGTCAAGGCCGAGAACGTCTGCTCGCTGGCCCGGTGGATTTCCGTCCTGCCGCAGGTGGCTTGGCAAAACGCCGCCCAGAACCTGATGGAGCGCACGCTGGATGATTCCGCCAACCGGCGCAGCATGCTTCCCGAAGCGTTCCTGGCGATGGAGGAAATCCTCGAAAATATGACCCGGATCGTGGGCAATCTCGACGTGGACGAAGAAGGGTGCCGGGCGAACCTAGATAAATTCGGCGCCTTCTCCGCGAGCGAGCGCGTGCTGATGGCGCTGGTGGCGGCCGGGGCCGACCGGCAACAGATGCACGAAAAGATCCGCGAGCATAGCCGCAAAGCTTGGGACGCGCTGCGCGAGGGAAAGCCCAACCCGCTTGCGGAATACCTGGCCGCGGACGCCGAGATGTTGCGCTATCTGCAACCGGTAAGAATCCGCCAGCTGATGGACGCGCATGCCTATGTGGGCACCGCCCCGGATCGCGCGCGGGAGATGGCGGCGACGATCCGCGCCGCAATCGATTAGCAGTCTTCCCCATGCATTATGTCATTCCGAGAAGCCCTGAAAGGGCGACGAGGAATCGCTTACTTAAATTTGGGACAACAGCCGATAACCTTCGAGGGTTGATTTCCTTGCGTTTCCGATTCCTCGGGCCGCTCCGCGACCCTCGGAATGACTTACGAAGGAGGTCATTCCGAGGCCTTCGCAGAAGGCCGAGGAATTGGTGACTTATACGACGGGTGACTCCAGCAGAATAGTAAACGGCCCGTCGTTCACCAGATCCACCTGCATGTGCGCCCCGAACGATCCGGTTTGCGTCGGTATCCCGAGTGCGATCAGCCGCTCCACAAAATAGCTCACCAACGGCTCGGCGATCCCCGGTGCGGCGGCTCCGTCGAGTGATGGACGGCGTCCCTTGCGTGCGTCCGCATACAAGGTAAATTGCGAGACGACCACCGCTTCGCCGTGGATATCTTCAATCGATAAATTTGTTTTCCCCTCCGCGTCTTCGAAAATCCGCAGCTGCGCGCATTTCGCCGCCAGCGCATCCGCTTCGAATTGCTTGTCGTTCGGTCCGACGCCGAGCAGGATAAGCATCCCGCGTCCGATGGAGGCGACCGATTTCCCTTCGATGGAGACGCTTGCTCGCGTCACTCGCTGGATGACGATGCGCATGGGCGGACTTTCAAGGAAGATTCAACCTTTTGAAAACGAATTTTATATTCGGTCGATTTCATATCATCGAAAGAGACCGTAGACATCAGACCATGGACGACAAAACCCAGCTACGGTCCGTGGTCTATGGTCCAACGTCTGTTTTATGGCAGTCCGATCGCCGCCCGCACTTCGTCCATGGTCTGATTCGCGATGGTACTCGCGCGTTTGGCTCCGTCGGCGAGCACGTCCCAGACATAATCCGGATTCTTGGCCAGCTCGGCGCGTTTAAGGCGGAAGGCCGCGAGATGGCAATTGATATTTGCCGCCAGACACTTTTTATCGTCGACGCAGCCTAACTTTGCGCTGCGGCAATCGGCCGCGATGCGTTCGATCTCCGCCTCCGGCGTAAACGAGTGGTGCAGGGTGAATACGTTGCACACTTCCGGCCGCCCGGGGATGTTGCGATGCGTGCGCTGCGGATCGGTGACCATCGTCATCACTTTGGCCACGGTCTCCTCGTCGGTCAGCGCCAGCTCGATATGGTTGTTGAGGCTCTTGCTCATCTTCTGCACCCCGTCGGTGCCGAGCACCTTGGGGTAGTTGGTCGTTTTCATCTGCGGCTCGACCAGCACCGACTTTCCGGTGCGGAAGTTGAACGAGCGCACCACCTCGCGCGCAAACTCCAGGTGGCTTTCCTGATCGATCCCGACCGGCACCACGCTGGCTTTATACAGCGCGATGTCCGCCGCCATCAGGACCGGATACCCCACCAGCCCGTAGTTGATATTGTGCGGCTGCATGCGCGCCTTTTCCTTGAAAGTGGGAAGATCCGTGAGCTTCCCGAGCGGCGTAAACATCGAAAGGATCGTATGCAGCTCGGTCACCTGCGGGACGTGGCTCTGGACGAAGACGATCAACTCCTCCGGGCGAATGCCCGCCGCGAGCCAGTCGAGCGCCATTTCGGACGTGTTTTCCTTCAGCCGGCCGAACTCTTCGAGCGTGGTCAGCGCGTGCAGATCCACGATGCAGTAAACGCAATCGTAATCTTCCTGGAGCGCAACGTAATTTTTTATTGCGCCGAGATAATTGCCCAGGTGCTGGCGGCCGGTGGGCCGGGCGCCTGAAAAGACTCGTCCTTTTTTATTCGTCAAGGAAAATTCCTCTTTTTACGCAATCCCGGATGGCCCAAATACGAATGGATTTATCCACGAGGGGCACTAAGAGCACGAAGGGGTAAAACGAAAAACTATTCTTCGTGTCCTTCGTGGATAAAAGGCTTTGAAATTCTTTCAAAAAAACAACTAACTTCCGCCGAATTGTTTGCGGAAAATTCCCGCCACTTCGCCCGGTTCGGCGTGACGGCCGGTGGAGAGTTTGCTGTAGATCAGTTTGCCGTCCACGCTCACTTCGAAGCGGCCGCCTTCGGAGGGGACGAGACGGATCGAATTCGATCTTGGCTTCGAACTCCTTCAACAGGTCGGCCGTCAGACCGACGGCCCGGTCGGTATAGTGTCAAACCGCGCAGTAGACGATTTCGATTTTGACCATGGTTCCTCCGGAAGACTTGCCGCGAAAGTATATCACGGGGGGCTGCGCCGGATGGCTCAATTCTCCAACCGCACGATGGTGACGCCCTCGCCGCCTTCGTTCTCCGCGCCCAATTCCACTCCCGCCACTTGCGGATGACCGCGCAGCGCCTCGCGCACCGCCGTTCGCATCCGGCCGGAACCTTTGCCGTGGATGATTCGCACCCAGGGCAATCCGGCCAGCGCGGCCGAATCGATGTACCGCTCCAGCTCGATCAACCCCTCTTCCACGATTTTTCCGCGCAGGTCGAGTTCCAGCCCCGGATTGGGCCTGGTGTGCATTATGGTCGGGCGCGGGGGTTCCGGCGCCGCAATCGGCGCGGGCGCGGGGGGTTCGCTCCCGACGATGAAATCCCCGCGGTCGGCGCGGATGCGCAGCGCGCCGAGCTGGATTTCATACGTATCCTCGGCGCGGCTGGTAACCTTCCCCGAGACGCCCAGACCCTTCAGCCGCACAATTTCCCCGACGCGGGGATCGCGCGCTGGAGCGGAAACGATTTCGGGTTCCTTCTTTTCCGCGCTGCGTTCAATCTTTTCTTCCAGATCGCGCGCTTCGGCGGCGATTTGCTGCAGTTCCTGGGCCGCGGCGCTTCCCGCCCGGCGGCGCAGGTCGCGCAATTGGTTCTGCAGATTCTCCAATTCCTCTCCGGCTCGGGTCCGGGCTTCGTCCAGAATCGCCTGCCGTTCCGCACCGATGGCGCCCATGCGGCGGGCGAGCGCCTGTTCGCGTTCCAGCGCGCGGCGGTTGAGCTTCTCGGCGTCGGCCCGCTGGCGGCGGGCGATTTCGCGCTCGCGCTGGATTTTTTCGAGCAACCGGTCGGCTTCCAGATCGCCCGCGTCCACCATCGACCGGGCCTCGGCGAGAATCTCCTCGCTCAGCCCCAGCCGCTTGGCGATGGCGAGCGCATTCGAACGGCCCGGCAGGCCAAGCACGAGTCGGTACGTGGGTTGCAGCGTGCGCAGATCGAATTCCATCGACGCGTTTTCCGCGCCGGGCGTGTTGTAGGCGAAGGCTTTTAGTTCGGGATAGTGCGTGGCCACCAGGGTCGGAATCCCGCGCCGGAGCAGCTCGGCGAGGATCGCGCGCGCGAGGCCCGAGCCTTCCTGCGGATCGGTGCCGGCCCCGAGTTCGTCCAGGATCACCAGCGACTTCGGCGTGGCGGCGGCGAGAATCCGGATGATCTGCCCGACGTGCGCCGAGAAGGTGGAAAGCGACTGCTCGATGGATTGCTCATCGCCGATGTCGGCGAAAATCGAATCGAAAAACGCCGTCTTGGATCCGGCTCCGGCCGGAATATGCATCCCGCAGCGGGTCATCAGCGCAAGCAAGCCGGCGGTTTTGAGCGCCACCGTCTTGCCGCCGGTGTTGGGCCCGGTGATCACGAGCGCCTTCACGCCCGGCCGCAGCGCGATGTCGATCGGCACGACTTTTGCCGGAGGGAGCAGCGGATGTCGGGCGGAATAGAGAAGCAGCGGTGTGAAATCGCCTCCGGGAACATCCGGAATTTCCACGAGCTCCGCCCGCTCGGCGGTGAGTTCATCCGCATAGCGCGCCCGGGCCATAGCCGAGTCGAAATCCGCCAGCGCCTCCACCGTCGCGCGCAGCGCCTCGCGCTGCTCGCCGACCTTGGCGGAAAGCTCGGCCAGGATTCGCCGGATCTCCTCCTGCTCTTCGAGCACCGCTTCCCGCCAGCGGTTGCCGAGTTCCACCACCGCCAGAGGCTCCACGAACAGCGTGGCGCCTGAGGAGGATTGGTCGTGGACGATTCCGCGCAGCCGCCCCTTGAATTCGGAACGCAGCGGAAGCACGTAGCGGCCCTCGCGCTGGGTGATGATCGGTTCCTGCAGCTGGGCGCCGTGCTCGGAAAGGATTCGCTGCATGCGCGAGAGCAGCCGGTCCTGGGTGAGGCGGACTTCGGCGCGCAGGGCGGCGAGTTTGGGCGAAGCCCCGTCGAGGACGACCCCCTCGTCGTTCATCACGCGGCCGATCGCGTCGATCAGTCCGCCGCCTTCGTCCATCCGGCCGGCGATCCGCGCCAGGTCCGGAATCTCCTCAGCGATGCGGGAGATGGAGCGCCGGATGGAGCGGCCGGATTGCAGCGTGGATTTAATTGCGAGGAACGCTTCCGGCAGCAGCGTGATCCCGCGGGCGGCGTCTTCCGCGAGCGGTCGGACGTCGCGCGCGCCGCCGATCGACGCCTCGGAGTGGCGGGCGACCAGCGACCGGGCTTGGGTGGTTTCATTCAGCATCCGGTTGGCCGTCTCCAGATCCGGCGCGGGACGCAGCGCGAGGATGCGTTCCTGCCCGGCCGAAAACGACGCGTGCCGCGCCAGCCGTTCCAGCACCTGTTGTAATTCCAATATGTGGAACGATTTTTCATCCATTATGATTTTGTCGGGGTGCGGCATGCCGTACCCGTCAACCGCGAATGAACGGTTTTTGTAGGGGCGGCGCGTCGCGCCGCCCTTCGTTGCGATGAGATGTATCGGATTCGCATAAGGTTTTTTTTTGTAAGGGCGAGGCGTGCCTCGCCCTTCATTGCAATTGACATAATCATATGATCAACAAAAAAACAATTCCGAATAAAATCCCCAATAACGCCCCGCCGGCCATGTCGGAAAGATAATGCACGCCCATCGCCACACGCGCCAGCGCCACCGCCGGCGCCCACAGGAAGAGCAGCGCGCAAAACCACGCCGGTCCAAACCCCAGCGAGAACACGGCCAGCATCGTCAACCGGGCCGCGTGGCCAGAGGGGAACGAATGCGGATCGGTCGAGCGGTACACTAGTCCCCATTCCCCCTCCGGCCGCCGCCGGCCGATCAGGCGTTTGAGCCCCACCGCGACCAAGGCGGTTGCGCACATCGCCAGGAACATAACCAGCATCCGCCATTTCCAGAAATCGTTTCCCGCCAGCCAGATCAGCCCCATCACCGGAATCATGAACCACGAATCGCCGGAGTGGGCCAGAAAGCGCAGGAGGTTTCTCAATGCGCCGCTGCGCTGGGCAAGATTTAACTTGGCCGAAGCGCGCGCATCAAGTTCGAGCAGGCGCAGGATCGTTGGATGGCGGATCCGCGGCGCGGGTACGGGATGGATCATGCGGGCGGAGCCTCGCTCCGTCGTGCGATGAGGGCCTCAGCCGGGGTCAAGTGATTCGACATATTAGCGATGCGCTCCGCCCGCCGCCGCGGGCGCATCCGGCTTCACTTGCCCAAACTCCGAATCGCCTCGCTGACAAGGGCGGCCGAACGCTGCAGGAGTGTTTGTTCTGCCTCGTTGAGGGAAAGCGGAAAGGTGTCCAGGATCCCTTCTCCGCCGACCAGATGGGGCAGCGAGACGGTCACGTTGCGAACCCCGGCCACCTCATTCATCGGCGTGCATACCGTCAGGATGGAGCGCTCATCCTGCAGGATCACCTCGACGATGCGCGCCAGCGCGCTGCCGATGCCGTAGTAGGTGGCGCCTTTGCCTTCGATGATCCGGTAGGCTGCGCGGCGGACGGCTTCGTCGATCGCCACCCGGTCCTCCGCGAGGCAGGCGGCGTTGCGTCGGGAACAAAATTCCTCGACCGGCAGGCCGCCGACCGTGGCGATCGACCAGGTGAGCACTTCGGAATCCCCATGCTCGCCGACGACGTAGGCGTGCACGTGCTGCGGATCCACTCCCAGGTGCCGCCCAAGGAGGGCGCGGAACCGGGCGGTGTCGAGCGTGGTGCCCGATCCCATCACCCGCCGGGAGGGGACTCCAAGCGGCGCGGCGAATTCAGCCGCCAGGTGGGTCATGATATCCACCGGATTGGTGGCCACTAGAATGACCGCGTCGGGCGCATAGCGCAGCACTCCGGGGACCACATCGGCAAACACCGCCGCGTTGCGGGTGAGCAGTTCAAGCCGGGTCTCACCCGGCTTCTGAGCGACGCCGGCGGCGAGGATCACCACCCGGCATCCCTCCAGAGCCGGGTACTCGCCGGCCGTCACATGGAGCGGATTGGCAAAAGGCACCGCGTGGAAAATATCGTCCGCTTCAGCCTGGGCGCGCTTGAGGTTCTTATCTACGAGCACAATTTCCCGGCCGACGCCGCGCATGACCATCGCATAGGCCGCGGTGGCGCCGACCACTCCGCTGCCGACAATTCCGATTTTCATTCCGCACCTCGCTGCGCGAACGAATCTTGGTTTCGGCTGGAATTATATCGTGAGAACGCGCACCGTCGCGGAAATAAGATACTTGCGGCTATTGCCTGCAGGGAAGGCCCGCCTTAGAAAAACCTCTCAGGTCTACAACATGGGGCTGAGAGTCCAGAAGGATATCTGCGATGGATCGTTCGATCGCGTAATTTATCCAGCTCTCGCGGGATGATGAATACCCCGCAGCCTGCACCGTTTTCTTCATTTGTAAAAGATGTAGAAAGCGGGGCTTGCCCCGCATTCCTCTTTATTAATCGAAGAATGCGGGGCTGGCCCCGCTTTCCTCTAAATTAATCGAAGAAAGCGGGGCTGGCTGCGCAGCTCTTGGGGGTGCGCTCCCCCGGCCTCGCCCGGCGAAGCCGGGGCGGGGCTTGATACCGCGCGGTTTGCCGCGCGGTCATTCATTGATAGCACTGCGAAACGGTGACGTTCCGATAGACTGCGCTCCGGGCGATCGGCTGGCCATCCTTTCCGTTGGCGATGAATTGGATTTCCAGCCAGGCGTCATGCCCCCATTTGGAAGTGTCGGGGAAGTCCTCGCTGGTGATAGGGAGTTGATACCAGCCGCTGCCTTGCGGGATCATGGCGAATCCTGCGCTCCAGGGGGTGATGTTTGTTCCTTCCTTCTCCTCGAGGCGGTAAAAAAGGCCCAGTGAAAAAACCAGTCCCGGCTGTGAGACCCTAACCTGAATGGTCAGCTGCTTGGGATTGCAGGATCGCCCGAATCGTGAATAAATTATTTCCACGGAAAAATTGACCGGATCGAAGATGATCGGGGCGGGTGTCAGCGTGGGCGTCTTGGTTGGGGTGAGGGTAGAGGTCAACGTGCTCGTTATCGCCAGCGGCGTGGCCGTGGCCGGGCTCTCCGCTTCGAAGGCGCCGATGTCGCAATGCAATCCCTGCGGCCGCGCGATCCCGCGCTCGTCGGTTGGAAGGCAGGTGGAGTCGTTGCCGGTCTCGAGGGCCGGGCTGCCGGGAAGCAAGGCGTGGGTTTCCGAGAAGCCCCCGTTGTTCTGCAGCGGCCCCAGCATCGCGGGCATTCCGGATAAGTCGCTTGGTCCAGCGAGCGCGCAAGCGTCTGTGGTATCCAGGTTGTAGCCGTCGGACATGATGGTGCCGCCGCAGTTCCCGCCGGCGTTGCCCGCAAGGATTGTGTTGGTTACATGGACCGTCGCCGCGCTGTGCAATCCACCGGCGCTCGCGGCGGTGTTCTGGGCCAGGGTGACATTGTTCAATTCCAGGACGCCGCTGCCCGCCTCGAGACCGCCGCCGGTAGTACCCGCCCGGTTGCCGCTGATCGTTACGTTGTGCAGTTTTAGGGCCGCGCCCATCCCCATTCCCCAGAGGTATAAACCCCCTCCGGATCCTGTGGATGAATTACCGGAGATGGTGGTATTGGTTATGGCGGCATCGCCGAGGTTGTAACCGGCGATGCCGCCGCCGTCATAATTTGTGTGATTATCCAAGACAACACTGTCGGTCAGAGTCAAAGAACCGCCGTTCATCATGATTCCGCTGAAGGGATTATCTTTTATCGTTCCCTCGGTGATCGTGAGATTGGCGTTAATCGCGCCGATTCCGGATACGCCGTTGCTGAAGAAGTTGCTGTGGGTTATCTGAATGTCCACGGTCGTGCCAGAGATAAACGATTCGATTCCGGATCCGGTATTGCCCTGGACGGTGCTATTCTGCATCTGGATCGTGCCGCCTTCATTATAGATGCCGTCGCCGGTATTGGCTGCGATGGTCGAATCGGCAATGTTGAGGTTCTTCATGCTGTAGATACCGCCGCCCAAACCGAGGCTGGTCGGCATCGCATTGGAGATGTTCCCGGCTCCGGGTTTGCCGATAATGCTGCCGGCTTCCACATAGAGTGTGGCGTCATTGACTACACCGACGAATACCCCTCCGCCGGAATGTTGGGCCCGATTACCCATAAGCGTGCTGGCGGAAAGGTGGGCGATACCCGCGTCGATGTATATCGCCCCCCCGTCATATCCGTAGTTGCCGTCGAAAGTGCAGTTTTGCATCGTCAGGATGGCAGCCGGCAAATTCCATAGATACAACCCGCCCCCTTTATGTCCGCTGGTGTTTCCCTCGATCGTTGTGTTGGAAATCGCAGAGTTTCCGGCCATCGCGAGGTAAAGCCCGCCGCCATCGTCGTCGGGGGCGGTGTTGTCGGCGACCGTTCCATGATTCAGATTGAGCGATCCGCTGAGCACTATCATCCCGCCGACCGAGTTCCGTTCCACGGAAACATCATCCATAGCGAAATGCGTGTTGATTCCGGCCACCCCCGTTCCTCCATTTTCGAAAATCGTTGAATGGTTGATCGCGATACTAATCCCCTCGGAGCCTCGGAAGGAATTGATCCCGTCCATTTGGTTCGCGGCGATTTCCATATGGTCCAGGGTGAGATTTCCATTATTCTCGATCCCGTCCAAGGTGAAACGAAGGATCTGCAAAGCCTGGATGGTGACATTCACATCCGCCGCGATCTTGAAACCGCTGGTGGGGGGAACCGCGGCGCCCAGGTGCGACCCATCCACATGCACCACGGGTTTCCCGCCGTCAAAACCGGGCTGCGTGCTTCCATCGATAATTACCGCGTCGGTAATTTCCGGCAGCCCGATAATCGGGTAGATGAAGTCGCTGCCGGCGGGGAGATTGAAGTTGATCGTCTGTGTTCCCGCCAGGGCGTTGGCTTCCTGCAACGCCGCCCGCAGCGTGCAATTTGTCAAAGACGAACCGGTTCGGCAGAATCCATCGCCGGGGCTGGAGTCCCCTGCGTCGCCGGAACTGTTGACGACAAAGGGACCTCCGACAGGGCCGCAACCGGTTGCAAGCATCAGGAGGAGCAACACGGTCAAGCTGGGGAGGATTCTCAATCTCTGGAAACAGCGTCCGAATAATACTGAAGTTAAGGAGATGATGGTGTTCATGCTTTTTCCCTCCCGGAGCCAAATTACTACTGTTGATTGTATGTGGAAAACACGTTGATGCGCGGCTTGTGGAGGAAGAAAGGACGTTTTGTAGAGGTTTTTGCCGATGAGGATAATAAAGGTCCAAAACCTGCGGGAAAAATGTGCTGTTGGAGGGTCAACCGAAAGGAATCGGACGCTGTTTATCCGCTGTAGCTTCTCAACTCAGGCGTCGATGCGGCCACCCAGATTACCGCCACCAGGCTCCCGATCCCTCCCAAAATCACGGAGAGCGGGGCGCCCAGCGCGTCGGCCACCGCACCGGCTTCGAATTCGCCCAGCTGCGGCCCGCCCATGAAGAAGATCATGTTCAAGCTGACCATCCGCCCGCGCAGCGCGTCCGGGGTTTGCAATTGGCGCGAGGTGTTGCGGATGACGGTGCTGACCATATCGGAGGAGCCGGTGAGGGCCAGGGCGAAAAAGGTGATCCAGAAGGATCGAGAAATTCCGAAAACAATCGTGCCCAGGCTGAACAGGCCAACGGCGATGAGGAGCACGCGCCCTTGACGCGGAATCCGTCCGAGCAGAGACAGGATCACGCCGGCAGCCAGCGCCCCGATCGCGGCAGCCGAATAAAGCACGCCGTACCCTTCGGCGCCGACACGGAGGATATCGGTGGCGAATATGGGCAGGAGCGCCGAGGCGGAGGCGAAAAACGTGGCGATGAAATCCAGCAGCATGGTGGACCGGATGATCGGATGCGAAAAGACAAAACGGATCCCCTCCCATGCCGCGCCGAGGGAAATCGCGCCGCGGTCTTCCATCCGGCCGCCGATCCCGGTCATCGCCAGCAGGGAGAAGATCACCGCCAGGAAAGAGATCGCATTGATGAGGTAGACCCACCCCAGCCCCGACCGTCCGATCATCAGCCCTGAAAGCGCCGGGCCCAACACGCTCGCCGCCTGGAACATCGTCGAGTTGAGGCTGAAGGCGTTGGCCAGATCTTCCCGCGGGACGAGCGCGGGGATGATCGACTGCCGCGCCGGCAAGTCGAAGGCGCCGAAGGTGGAGCTCAGCCCCGCCAGCAGATACAGCAGCCCGATGGTCATCGTGTTGGTGAAGGAAAGCACGGCGAAGCCCAGCGCCACCGCCGCCATCCCGCTTTGCGTCACCAGCATCAGCTTCCGCCGGTCGAGCGAATCCGCCGCCACGCCGCTGAGGATGCCGAAGATGAAAATCGGCAGCAGCCGGACCAGCCCGACCGCGCCCAGCGCAAGCGGATTATGGGTCAAGGCATAGACCTGCCACAGGATCGCCACCGATTGCATTTGGCTGCCGGAGAAGCTGATGAGCTGGCCGATCCACAGCAGGCGGAAGTTGCGCTGCCGCAGGGCGGCGAACAACTTGCGCCCGGACGGCGCGGGAGGAACGAGCCCGCCTTCGGCGGGAGGTTGCACGGCAGTTGGATTGTTCATGGACTCTTTCGGAGGATTCGGCCGGCTACGTTCCCCAATCGCGCAGGTAGAGGAAATCGTATCCGACGGTGCGGTGGCTGAGCTTGGCGATGGGCGGCAGCACTCGTTTGAATTGATTGCGGCGGACGGTCTCGACCACGCGCCCGACGAGCGCTTTTTTGAAGCCGGCCTGGACGCATTCCTCGGGCGAATACCGTTCGTCCACCAGCAGATACAGGAGTTGGTCGGCTTCGGCGTAGGTGAACCCCAGTTCGCCTTCGTCGGTCTGCCCCGCCCACAGGTCGGCCGTCGGCGGTTTGGAAACGATTTCGTCCGGCACACCGATCGCGCGGGCCAGCTGCCGCACCTGGGTCTTATATAGGTCGCCGAGCGGGTTGATGGCGCAGGCGGAATCGCCATACAGGGTGGTGTAGCCCAGCATGATCTCGGTCTTATTCCCGGTGCCGATCACCAGCCCCCCGAATTCCGCGGATTGATCGTAAAGCACGATCATCCGCTCGCGGGCCATCACGTTTCCTTTGCGGCGGGCATTCATCTTTGAAAATTGCTCGAACAGCGGTTCCACCATCGGGGTGATGTCGATGGTGAGGGTTTGAACTCCGGTGGCTTGGATGACCAGCCCGGCGTGATTGAGCGAATCCGGCGAGGAGTGCTTGTAGGGCATGCGCACGGCGAGCACGTTCTCCGGCCCCAGCGCCTCGGCCGCGAGAAAGCACGAGAGGGCTGAATCGATCCCGCCCGACAATCCAACCACCGCGCGCCGGAGTCCGGTCCGCGTGATTTCCTCCCGCACGAACGATACCAGCACTTTCCGCGCGAGGGACGTGTTGATTTCCAAAAGGTCGGGGCCGTTCGCCATAGTGCTCCTTGTCATCGCAGGTTGGTGGTCCGGTCGCGGTCGGCGAAATCCGCTGCAATTCGCGCTGGACCAGCGCCGTCCGTTCGTCGCGCAGGAGCGGCAGTCGGGCTCGCGTGCGGTGCAGCTGGTCGAGATCCAGTTCGGCCAGCGTCAAGGCTTCCTCATGGTACGGTCCGTGAACGACCGGCTTGCCGTTTGGATCGAACACCATCGCGCCGCCCCAGAAATTCAACCCGTCCTCGAATCCCACTTTGTTGGTGTGGGCCACAAAGGAGGTGAACAGGCTGGCATACCCGCGGTTCACCCGTTCCACCCAATTGGCCGAATCCAGCACCTCTCCGGTGCCCAGACCCCGCCCCGGCGAGGAGGACATAAATAGGAAGACGTCGGCGCCGTCGAGCCACAGCAGGTAGGGCGGGGAGGAGTGCCAGAAATCTTCGCAAATCAGCATTCCCATCCGGCCGAAGCGCGTGTCGAACGCCTGCACCCGATCACCCAGCGCGAAGAACCTGCCCTCGTCGAACATCCCGTAGGTGGGAAGATAAACCTTGCGGTGGACGTGGACCACTTCGCCGCCGGAGAGATACGCCGAGGAAATGTAAAACCGGTTGCGGACGTCCTCTTCCACGAAGCCCACGGCGATGTCGATCTCGCGGCTGGCTTTCAGGAGCGGCTGGAAGACGGGATCCTTCGCGGTCGGCCGGCAGGCCACCGCCGCGGCCAGGTCCTGAAGAGCGTAGCCGGTCAGGGAAAGCTCGGGGAAGACGATCAGCTCGGCTCCGAGCCTGCGCGCGCGCCGGATGAGCGCCAGGTGCTTTTCCAGGTTGGCCGGAACGTCTCCCAGCGCGGTGGAAATCTGAGCGAGGGCGAGGTTTAGTTTCATGGAAATTAATGATACCACCGACAGAAATCTCCGAGACCCCAAGGGTCTTTGAGACCCTTAGGGTCTCTTATCCCCAGTCATGGGTTCAAGGACAGATCAATCTATAAGATCCGCCCCACGTTATAATCCGGCTAGAAGGTATGGAAACGAAATGCCAACTCCCGGAAGAACACTCGCAACTCTGATTTTATTCTTCCTGACAGCCTGCGCTTCCAGTACCCAAACCGCTCCGACGGGGAAAATGGCTGTAACGTTTTTAGCATCCGCTACCGCGCCGACGGATTCCGGCACTCCCACGATCACCGCGTCAATCTCCTCACCGTCTTCCACCCCGACTGACGCTGTTCTTTCGACCTCCACTCCTGCTAAACCAACCCCGGACTGGGCCGGGAAATCCCGCCAGGTGGATGCACTGTTCGCTTCGTATACTACCGACCGTTCGCCCGGAGCGGCCGTCATCGTCATTCAGGATGGAAATATTCTGAAGGAAGCCGGGTACGGACTCGCCGATCTGGCGAAGGGCACGCCGATCACCCCGTCGGAAATATTCCATTTGGCGTCGGTGGGGAAGCAATTCACCGCGCTGGCGGTGTTAATTCTTGAGCAACAGGGCAAGCTCGCCCTCGACGACCCAATCGAGAAATATCTTCCGGAGCTATCGAATTTTGGAAACGAGGTGACGATCCGAAGGCTGCTGAATCACACGTCGGGCATGCCCGATGCCTATAGCGGAGCCTTGTATATGGCGCTGATGGAACGTTCGTCGCGGCCGACCAACGGGGATTTGCTGGCGGTGCTTTCGACGGCGGGCGGCCTGCGGTTCGATCCGGGGTTTACCTTTGAATACAGCAATACCGGCTACGACGTACTCGGCGCGCTGATCGAACGGGTGGCGGGCGAACCGTACCCGGATTTTCTGGAAGAAAATATTTTCGGCCCGCTGGGAATGAAAAACACGTTCTCGCTTCCCAGCCTGCGGCAGAAGAACGACCCGCTCGTGGCGCATTCCTACGTAAAATATCAGGGGTTGATCCAGCCCTATGATACTTACCCGCTGGACGACATCGTCGGGTCCGGAACGATTTATTCCACCGTCGAAGACATGGTTCTTTACGATCAAGCCTTGTATACGGACGCCATCGTCCGTTCCTCCACGTTGGCCCAGGCGTTCCAGCCGGCTGTGCTTTTCGATGGCACGAAATACCCGTATGGGTTTGGTTGGGAGATCCGAGACGAGAACGGGATCCGATCCTATGGACACTCGGGAAAATGGCTGGGCTATCAATCGTATTACGAGCGGTTCCCGGACCAGAAATTATCCATCGTCGTGCTGATGAACTGGAACTACGGCCCAGATGTGGAGAAGATCGAACCATTGATCCGGGATATCTATCTGGCCTAATCCGGCCCGGTTGCGGGGAATTCCGGAAACGGCAGGCTCCTACCAGGTGGCGTCATGTGGATTACCGCTCACCAATAACCATCTTAACAAGGTCCTGAAAAATAGGACAGGTGTCATTGCGAGCGACCAAAGGGAGCGAAGCAATCTCGTTTTTCGCGGACGAAAGATCAGATTGCTTCGTCGCTCCGCTCCTCGCAATGACATATTCATTCTTTTTCAGCACCCTGTTAAAAGGAAGAGGATGTATGCGCTTTAGCGAATGTTTTGGCAGCACTCTGCGCGAGGATCCGTCCGAGGCGGATACCGCATCGGCCCGCCTCTTGCTCCGGGCGGCCTTCGTCCGTCCGCTGGCAGCGGGTATCTTCAGCTTCCTCCCGCTCGGGTTCCGGGTAAAAACCAAGATCGAACGGATCCTGCGCGAGGAGATGGAATCCCTCAGCGGGCAGGAATTGCTCATGCCGGTGGTGCAACCGGCGGAAATCTGGAAGCGCACCGGCCGCTGGCAGCGAATCGGCGCCGAGATGGGCCGGCTGCAGGATCGGGCGGGGCGGGATCTGGTTTTGGCGATGACCCACGAGGAAGTCGTCGCGACGCTGGCCGCATCCGAAATCCGCTCTTACCGGGACCTGCCGCGATTGATCTTCCATCTGCAGACCAAATGGCGCGACGATCCGCGGCCGCGCGCCGGTCTGATCCGCGTCCGGGAATTTACAATGCTGGATTCCTACAGCCTGGACGCAACCGCATCCGGAATGGAAGCGCAATACCGTGCGCACGACGCGGCCTACCGGCGCATTTTCCGGCGCTGCGGCTTGCCGGTGGTGGGGGTTGACTCCGACGCCGGGATGATGGGCGGGAAGGCCGCGCAGGAATTCATGTACCTCACCCCGATCGGCGAGGACACGCTCCTGATTTGTTCCTCCTGCGATTACCGCGCCAACCGGCAAACCGCGCTGTTCCGAAAGCCGGTGGCGGCCGCAGAGGAGCCGTTGCCGCTCGAAAAAGTTGCTACACCCGGCGTGACCTCGATCGAAGCGCTGGCGGCCTTTCTCCAACTCCCGCCCGCTCGCATGGCCAAAGCGGTTTTTCACGTCGCCACGGTGATGGAGGGGAACGACCGGCGGGAACAGTTTGTATTTTCCGTCGTCCGCGGCGACATGGAGGTGAACGAGACGAAGCTCGCCAACGTTGTCGGCGCGCTTGAGCTGCGCCCGGCGCGCGAGGAGGAAATCCGCGCCATAGGAGCGGTTCCCGGCTACGCGTCCCCGATCGGGGTGCGCGGCGCAATCCTCGTCGTCGACGACGCCGTTCCCGCCAGCCCGAACCTGGTGGCGGGCGCGAACCAGGAGGGATTCCACGTGCGCAACGTCAACTACGGGCGCGACTTCACGGCCGGAACCCTCGCGGACATCGCGGCGGCCGGGGAGGGAGACGCCTGCCCGTCGTGCGGATTGCCGCTGAGCATGTCGCGCGGGGTCGAGGTGGGGAATATCTTCCAGCTTGGCACGCGCTACAGCGAGCCGATGGATTGCCGCTACCTGGACCGCGAAGGGAAAGCGCAGCCCGTGTGGATGGGATCCTACGGGATCGGGGTGGGGCGCCTGATGGCCTGCATCGCCGAAGCCCATCACGACGAACACGGATTGATTTGGCCGGCGTCCGTCGCCCCCTATCAGGTGGCGCTGGTCGGGCTGGGTTGCAAAGAGGAATCGGAACAGGTATACGGGACGCTTTGCTCCGCCGGGATCGAAGTCTTCTACGACGACCGTAATGAACGACCCGGGGTGATGTTTACCGACGCGGACCTCATGGGCTTTCCGCTGCGACTGACTGTAAGCGCCCGTTCCCTCCAGCAGGGCGGAGTGGAATTCAAGCGGCGCGATCTTCCGGAGAAGCGCATTCTTCCGCGGGAGACGCTGGTGGCTGAAATTCACCGGGAGATCGCCGCGCTGGTTGCAGCCCTTTCCGGATCGACAACCGATGAAAGACCGTAAGGTTCTCTTCCTGTGTTATGGGAACTTATGCCGGAGCCCGATGGCGGCGGGTTTTTTCAACGCACTGCGGGGCGGGAATCCCGTCGTCGCGGAAAGCGCCGGGATGGGAGCGGTCGAGGGAACTCCGGCGACCTCGCTTGCTCAGCTGGAAATGGCGCGCCGCGGGATCGACATCTCCGGCCACCGTGCGAGAAATATCGCGTCGGTGGATCTGGATTCCTACGAGGAAATCGTCGCTTTGGACCGGGAAGTCGCGTTCCTTTTGGAGCAGGCCGCTCCGCGGCATCCCAAGCTGAGGGTGTGGAATATAGCGGATCCGTACGGCGGCCCGGCGGGGGGATATCGGGACGCGGCGGAAATCGTGAAAACATATGTCGAAGGTTATTTACTTTCGGTCCCGGGCGATTGACCGACGGCGTTCTACATTTGAGACAGGATCAATCCCATTCCGTTGCTTTCGGCGACGGAGAGAATTTTAACCATGGCGTCTTTTTCCTCCATCGTCCGGAAGGTCTCGTAGGGGCACGCGGTGAGTTGCGACCGCAGAAGGATGACTTCCTCGGGGCTCAGATAGCCAAGATAGATCGAATCCGTGGCTTCGGCCAGATTTCCATGGCGTTCCGTGAGTTTACCTAAAAGCAGGATCATCCGCGGCAGGTCCGGATAGTTGGGGACTTCTTCCGGCAGGTGGTCAAACAGGTAGTCGACGATGCTGCCCACCGGCCGGTAGGGTTCCTGCTCGAAGCGAAAGCTGGCGATATCATACCCGTCGATGTCCCTGGGAAAATAATTTCCCGGCGGAATGGCAAATTGAATCCGGCGGCGGATGTCCCCCTTGAGTAGGGATTGGTACCGCTTGGCATCAAACAACGCAGGGCGAAATACGATCGACATGAGAATGCTTTCCGGCTCGGCTTGGAACAAGTATACGTTTTTTTACATCTCCTCATCGGGACTTCCGCCTTTGCCCACGGATGACACCGAAAAGAACCGAATGCACTGAAAAACATTGGTGCGCTTTTTCACCCAAGGAAATTTTTCGGCAGTTTCGGATTTTTTCCGTGTTTTGGTGTGCGTTTTCTTAGACCTCGGTCAATGCCTTTTTTTTCCAGATATAAATCCCGGGAGGAGACTTGGAATCATGCGAGATTTGTCGATTTTCTCCATTTTACCTCCCGCGAAAATGGCCTCTCAATCATTTCTTCCCGGACATTAACGCCATTCTAGTGAATTCCTGCGTATATATTAATTGGGGTATGATACACGGGTTCTCCACTGAGATTGGGAGGCATTATGGAACTGACGAGCATACTCCAAAACCAAAATCTGACGTACATGATCCTGCTCGCGGCGCTCTGGACGCTGATCTTCGCCAGCGTAGTTCCCGGAACGGGGGCGTTTGAGGTGGTGGCTGGAGTTGGCCTTTTTGTTTCCACTGTCGCCGTATTTGTGCAGCCGATCAACGTCTGGGCGCTCCCGCTCATCTTCCTCGGCGTGGTCGCGTTCTTTCTTGAGCTGCGCATTAATTCCCGCGGAATATTCCTGCTGGTGTCGATCGTGCTGGCTACGGTGGGATCCGCCTTCCTCTTCCGAGGGCCGAACGGGGAATCCGCCGGCGTCTCCTGGTGGATCGCGGGTATCGGAAGTTTGCTGACGGCCGGATTTTTCTGGCTGGCTTTCGGCACCTACCTGCATTCCGGCCGGTCGGTTGTGGATTTCAGCGCCGATAAAGTGGTCGGCCAGGTGGGAACGGCCAAAACCGATATCTCCATGCAACAGGGGATGGTTCAGGTGGCCAGCGCCTTGTGGAGCGCCCGGTCGGATTCGCCGATCCCCTCGGGCTCCCGCGTTCGGATCCACTCCCGGCATGGGTTGGTCTTAACCGTTCAAAAAGAGGATTAATTCTTGACCGGAAAAACCGTCCTTCCCTATGGAACGTGGCCGAGCCCGATCCAGCCGGAAACCCTCGGGCTGGGTAAACGGTTTTCCGACGTTCAATGGAACGGCGATGGACGCAGTCTGGTGTGGCTGGAGGAACGTTCGGGGAAGGGGGTGATCGTCTGCCGGACGGGGGCGGACGCGCCCAGCGATCTGACCGAAACGCACCAGGTGCGCGGCGGGGTTGGCTACGGCGGCGGAGATTTTTACGCCGCGAAGGATTTTGTCGTCTTTGCAGAAAAGAACGGCCGCTTGTATCGCGCGCCGATTGGCAATGGCGGGATTCAACCGATCACGCCGGAATTCGGGAGCGCGGCTTCTCCCGCCGTCTCGCCCGACGGTCGCTGGGTCGTCTATGTGCATTCCTATGAGAAGAAGGACCGGCTGGCGATCGTTGATTCCCAAGGCCATCTTTGGCCGCAGATCCTGGTCGAAGGCGCGGATTTTTACATGCAACCGGTGTGGCATCCCGGCGGGGAAGAGATCGCGTGGGTGGAATGGAACCATCCTCAAATGCCGTGGGATGGCTCGCTGTTGAAGACCGCGCATTGGACGCGGGAGAAAGGCATCCTTGGCGATCCGAAACTACTGGCCGGGGGCGCGGAAATTCCCGTGATGCAGCCAGCTTTCTCCCCGGACGGGCGCTGGCTGGCGGTTCTCGCCGGCGATGGGGAAACGGATTCGCTGCTCCTTTTGGATTTGAAAAAAGGAACGCGGAAGCCGCTCGTCACCGGAGCTGTCCTTTTGGATCCCGCTTGGACGCAGGGCATGCGCTCGCTGGGCTGGACGTCCGACAGCCGGAAGATTTATTACCGCCGCAATGAGAATGGGTTCGCTTCGATTTGGGCGGTGGATGTGGAAAGCGGCGCCGATAAAAAAATACAGACCGATCCGTATACCTGGATCGACCAGATCAGCCTTTCGCCGCGCGAGGAGGCGCTCGCGTTCATCGGCTCCTCGCCCTCATTCCCGGAACGCGTAGTGTTTTGGAGCGGGGGACAATTCTTGGCGCAGTCGCGATCGAGCGCCGAACGGCTTGCCGCGGACGAATTCTCGACCCCGGCGACGTTTGTATGGAAAGCGAATAACGGCGAGGAAGTGCGCGGAATTTATTGTCCGCCCTGCAATTCAAGATTCGAAAGCCGGGGACTGCCTCCGGCGGTGATCGACATCCACGGCGGCCCCACCTCGCAGCGGGTGGTGTCCTATTCCGGAGATAGAGCTTTTTTCACCAGCCGCGGGTACGCGTATCTGGAGGTGAACTACCGCGGCAGCACCGGATCCGGCCGGTCCTATAGGCGCGCGCTGGACGGAAAATGGGGCGAATTGGACGTGGAGGACGCCGTGGGCGGCGCGAAAGCGCTGTGCGAACGAGGGCTGGCCGATCCGGCGAGGCTCGCAATCAAAGGCGGCAGCGCGGGGGGCTACACCGTCCTCAACGCGCTCATCCGCCACCCGGGTTTTTTCCGAACCGGCGTCTGCCTTTTTGGCGTGTCGAACCTGTTCACGCTCGCCGCCGAGACCCACAAGTTCGAGGAGCGCTACGAGGATTCGCTTGTCGGTCCGCTGCCTGAAGCGGCGCAGAAATACCGCGATTGGTCCCCGATTTTTCATGTGGACCAGATTCGCGATCCGCTCGCGTTGTTTCAGGGCGATGAGGATACCGTGGTTCCGCCCGAGCAGTCGGCAAGCATAGCCGAAGCGCTGGAGCGGAGGAACATCCCCCACCTCTATCGGCTTTTTCCCGGCGAAGGACACGGTTGGCGCAAGTCGGAAACCATCACGGCGTATTACACGGAAATGGAAAAGTTTTTGCGGCAGCACCTGCTCTATGCTTGATTCACTTTTTGGTCGGCGGGTCGAGGAGGGCTGAGCGGATTTATCGTGCGAAGCCCGTCTCCCCGGCCTGCACGTCGGAGCCGGGGCGGGCGAGACCAGGATCTGCGTCAAGACACGGCGATCTCTCCCGCCCCGGCGGCCGGGCGGGGGATACACATAAAACGCAATTCGACCGCCTTTTCATCTTTTGGAGGAGACTATGGACACTCTGGGAACGGCTTCGGTAACACTCTTTTGTCTGGCCATCGGCGTGGTTTTGGTGGTCATCTGGTTCTTGTTCAATGCGATCAAGATCGTCAGCCAGTACGAGCGGCTGGTAATCTTCCGCCTGGGAAAGTGCGTCGGAATGCGCGGCCCGGGTTTGGTCTGGCTCATCCCGGGGTTCGAACGCGGGCGGCGGGTGGATCTGCGCGAGCAGGTGAGGGAAATCCCCCACCAGGTATCGATCACCAAAGACAACGCTCCGATTTCGATCGACTTTCTGTGGTTCTTCAAGGTCGTCGACCCGGTGCAGAGCGTGCTGCAGGTGGTCAACTTCGAGCAGACGTCGCAGGGCATGGCTACGACCATGCTGCGTTCCGTGATCGGCGGCATTCTGCTCGATGAGGTGCTCTCGCAGCGGGAAAACATCAACATGCAGCTGCGGGCCAAGCTGGACGAGGTGACCGAGCGCTGGGGGGTGAAGGTCGAGAACGTGGAAATCCGCGAGATCATCCCGCCGCGCGAAGTGCAGGATGCGATGAACCGGCAGATGACGGCCGAGCGGATCCGCCGCGCCACCGTGACCGAGTCCGAGGGCAACCGCGACGCCGCGATCAACGTGGCGGAAGGCGGGAAGAAATCGGCCATCCTTCAGGCGGAAGGCGAACGGCAGGCGAATATTCTGCGCGCCGAAGGCTTTTCCCAGGCGCTCAAGACCATCTTCGCCGCCGCCCAGGGGATCGATCAGAAGACCATGACGCTGCAATACTTCGACACCCTCAAGGCGCTGGGAACCGGCCCCGCCACCAAGTTCATCTTCCCCTTGGAATTCACGCAGATGATCACGAATTTCCTGGAGAAAAAATAACCGGACATCGGATTCGATCGTAAGCGGATGATGCTTTCCTTCGTCGGCCGGGAACCACCCTGCAGCACAGGTCGTTCCCGGCCGATGTGCAAGGAAGCCAGCGCGCGCCGCCGGGTTTGAGCACACCAGCGATGACGATAGACGGAGTGGTCATTTCCACCGCGTCTCTGCGCGATCTGAGACAGGTTATGCGCCTGGAACGGATCTGCTTTGGCGTGGACGCCTGGCCGGTCCTGGACGTGATGAGCGTCCTGGTGTGGCCGGGGGAAGTCCGGCTGCGGGCGACTCTCGACCGCAAAGTCATCGGACTGATCACGGCCGAGCCTGCCTGGAAGGTCGGAATTTCGATGATCACGACGATCGGCGTGGATCCGGATCATCGCCGGATGGGGGTGGGATCGGCGCTGCTGGCCGGCTGCGAGACGGTTCTTCCGGGGGAGAAAATCCGCCTCACCGTGCGGGAGGACAACCAACCAGCCATAAGGTTGTACGAGCAGTTTCACTATGCCTTCTTGACCAAGATTCCCAATTACTACCGGGACGGCCGTTCGGGTCTGGTTATGGAAAAGATAAAAGACACCGGACGACTGCATTTTTAAATGAATAGCTGCGGTTCCATTATTCGAGAAAATTCATCCGGGGTAACTGCTCAGCCCAAGAAAAGCTGGAAGGAATTCCATAGAATGGATGACCTGGTATCACTCTCCCTCATCCGGCTTCGCGTCGCTATCCCTCGCTCCGCTCGGGACGGGCGCTCCAGGACAGGTTCGGCCACCTTCTCCCAGCGCCTGCCCTCGCGAAGCGGGGGTATGCCGGGAGAAGGACGGGATGAGGAGGAAGGCGGAGTAGTTACCAACCGGGAACGCATTCTGACTGGAGGGGAACTCCTATGGTTAAGTAACTCAAGGAGGAACAAGCGATGGATTCGGATACGGTAATGGTCTTTACCGACAACGGCATGGGAAAAGCGGACGCAGAGTTGCAAATGAAATTGGCAAAGGTCTTCCTAGGTTTGCTGGTTTCAGGCGGAACGTCGGGTGGGAAAATTTGTTTCTATACGGAAGGGGTGAAGCTTGCGTGCCAAGGTTCGCCGGTTCTAGATGAGCTGGCTGCTTTGCAGAAAGCCGGCGTGGAATTGGTACTCTGTAAAACCTGCCTGGATTATTTCGGGCTCGTCGCGGAGGTTAAAGTTGGTGTAGTCGGCGGCATGCCGGATATCATCGCAGCTATGGACGCAGCCCGGAAAGTGATCACCCTGTAGATGCCTATGACTGTTCGCGCGATATTTTTTGATGTCGGCGGCGTCCTGCTGCGGACGGAGGATCCGCTTCCCCGCCAAAGGTGGGAGCAGCGCCTCGGCCTGGAGCCGGGCGGGCTGGCGTCGTTGGTTTTTGAAAATTCTGTCGCCAAGCTTTCAACCATCGGCGCCGCCGTCGAGGACGACGTGTGGCGGGAGGTCGGCCGCATTCTGAACCTCTCGCCTCAGCAGCAATCGGACCTGAGCAAGGATTTCTTTTCCGGCGACCGGTGGGATGGCGCCTTGCTCGCTTTCATCCGCGGCCTTCGCCCCGGAATACGCACCGGAGTGATAAGCAACGCCTGGCTTGGTTCGCACGATGCGATCGCGCCCTGGGTTAATGCGGAAACGTTCGATACGGTGGTGTTTTCGGGGGATGAAAAATGCCGCAAGCCGGAAGAAAAAATCTTCCGCATTGCGCTGGGACGGGCGGGAGTGGCTCCCGAAGAAGCAATGTTCTTCGATGATTTTCCTGATAACGTCGAAGCCGCCCGCCGGATAGGAATCCAGGCGGCGGTGTTTCCGGGAAGCCAACCGACGATCGAGATGCTCCGCAAACTCTTCCCTGTTACTGGATCTCACTGACCCGCTCTCCGGCCAACTACCCTTGGATTAATTCCTTCTCTGCCGCGCAATGCTCGCTCATCCAAGAGGCGCCTTCTCTTGCCCCCCGGTTGAATGGGAAGGTTTTTGCTTTTTGGATCCAGATGAGTTTCAATTTAGCCCCCCCGGACGGATCAGAGATTTAATGGTCCGCGTTGATCCGAGAATTCGGCAATCCAACATACGGCGTGGGAATGAGGTATGGAAAATCGTGCCGAGAAAGGGTTTTGCCCTCGTGTGGGTCCAGCCAACAGTGAAAGAAAATCCAGGAGGAGCGTCTTCCTGAGAAACCCCCGCCGAGGAAAGCTGCCGGGCGTTTCTTTATAGCGCCCCACCGGAGATCCTTCCGAGTTCTCGAAAAGTTATCCTCTCAGCGCGCCGAATGGTGGATCGGGGAGTGGCGACCGGTATTCACCTGAGGCCGCCCGCGCCTAATCCACAGGATCTTCTCCGGGCTTTCCTTCCTTATTATTAATGTCCGGTCCTTTTTCGATACGGGATGATGCCCCGAGGCGACTTCCCGGCGGAAACAGGAATAATGCTCCAGTGGATTTTCAAAGTCATCGCCTGATCGAAAAGCTTGAACCCCGGTGATGGATCCGGGATACAGCCCGCCGGAGTTTCCTATATAATTCGATTGGAAGTTAACCGTCGGACGCGAAAAAACCTGTTTCTAACGGAGACGATATGCATGCAATTCGTATGATCTACAATCCGCAGGCGGACCGGGGGAGGTCCTATCAAATGGCGGGGGATTTGCATCAGCTTTCGAGCGAATGGGGCGGAGCCGATTGGGTGGGGACCGTGTATCCCGGCCATGCCGAAGAATTGGCGCTGGCTGCCGCCCAGGCGGGATACACGACGGTCGTAGCGCTGGGAGGCGACGGAACCGTGCATGAGGTGGTGAACGGGCTGATGCAAATGGACGCTGCCCGCCGCCCGCGGCTGGGGGTGGTTCCGATCGGATCGGGGAACGATTTTGCGGGAGGGGTGGGGATACTCCGGGAGCCGTCCGCCGCGCTGCAAAAAGTCTTTCAGGCGAAGGATACCAAAGCGATCGACGTCGGCAAAGTGGTGGACGCGTCCAACCGGACGGAATACTGGTGCAACGTCCTGGGGATCGGGTTCGACGCGGCCATCAACATTCATTCCCGCTCCGTACCGGTCCTGCACGGATTCTGGATGTACTTCGGCGCCACGCTCCTGACGATTCTCCTCCGCTATGAACGGCCGCGGATCGAACTTGACCTCGACGGCAAGAAAACCACCGGCGGCTTCCTGATGCTCACGCTGGGCAACGGCACCCGCGAAGGCGGAGGCTTCCGCACCACGCCCGACGCGCTCATGGACGACGGCTGGCTCGATTACCTGCTGGTGGATCCCATTTCCCGGCTGCGGATGCTGCGGTTGATCCCCGAAGTGATGCAGGGAACGCAGGGACGCTTCCCGGAAGCCCACCTCGGACGGTTCCAAAAGCTCAGCCTCAAGGCGGATATGGCGCTGCCGATCGAAGCCGACGGCGAGATGTATGCCCCCTATGCGGCCAACGTCCGCGAGCTCTCGGTCGAAATTCTTCCGAAGGCGCTGCAGGTGATTGTGTAAGCATGCTCACGCTGTTGCACGCCCTCCAGGATGAGGGTGCGGACCATTGGCGGGTGGTGGCGCAGGCCTGGAACGTGGAGTACCCCGCTTCCGCGCGCGATCCATTGGCGGATTTAATCGCCGCGATCCTTGATCCGGGGCGGGTGGCGGAGAGGTACCGGGATTTGCCGCCGGAAGCCCGCGCTGCGCTCGCCGCGCTGCGCCGGGCGGGCGGAAAAATTCCGGTGGCGGAATTTTTTTACCGGTACGGCGAAATTCGTTCCATGGGCGCGGCCCGCCGGCAGCGGGAACAACCCTGGCTTACCCCGGTATCCGTTTCCGAGCGGTTGTGGTATTCCGGCTGGCTCGGGCGGGCGTTTATCCGCGCCGGAAGCGACGTGCAGGAGTATCTGTTTCTTCCCGGCGACCTTTCCGCGCTGATCCCGGCCGGCGCGGAAGACACGGCTTCCTCCGCGAACCTGCTCTCCTATCAACCCGCGCGCCACGAATCGATCTATCGGGCGGAATCCCGCGCCGCCGAGGACGCCTGCACTATTCTGGCTTACGTGCGCAATTGGCATCAGCCGGAGCGCCGGCCGGTGGAGCGATGAAATCCCGCCGCCCCGCTGCTTCTGCATGAAAGGGAAAAAACCGGCCACACGCTTCTGACGCACCTGCTGAAAGAGCAGGGGCTGATCCGCGGGGATCCGCTGGCGCCGGACCCGGAACTCGCGCGCGCATTTCTGGAACGCAGCGCGGAGGAGGCGACCAGCGCGTTGATCAAGGCCTGGCGCGATTCTCCGGGTTGGAACGACCTGGAGCGCATGGGCGGCCTCGTTTCCGAAGACGGCTGGCCGAACGATCCCTTGCGCGCCCGCGGGAATTTCCTCGCAGCCGTCCGCGGATTCCCGCGCGGGGAATGGATTACGATCAACTCCGCTCTGGAGGCGATTCGCTTCGCGCATTTGGAGTTCCTCCGGCCGGCGTCGGAGTTCGACGTTTGGCCGTTGCGGAACACGGCGGGCGAGTTCCTGCGCGGGATCAATTCCTGGGATCGGGTGGAAGGGGCGCTGGCGCGCTACTATCTCACCGGACCCCTCGCCTGGCTGGGTGCGGTGGAACGGGCGCCGGCGGAGGACCCCAAAGCCTTTCGCCTGTCCTCCCAGGCGGGTGTGTTATGGGACGAGGAAAAACCATCCGGGAAGCCGGCCGAGATCCGGGTGCGAATCCGCCCGGAGGGATCGATTCTGATAATGCCGGGAACTCCGCTGCTCCTCCGCTACCAACTCGCCCGTTGCACCGATTGGCTCGCCCTCAAAGCCGGCGCGTTCCGCTACGGGTTTTCCCCGCGCGCGCTGGAACGCGCCCGCACGCAGGGAGTGCGCAGCGCGCACATTCTGCCGCTTCTGGAAAACCTCGTCGGCAATATTCCCGCCGGGCTGGCGGGGGCGATCCGCCGCTGGGAACGCCAGGGGCCGGAAGTGTCCCTGCGTTCGGAACAGGTTCTGATCGCCCGAAGCGCGGACGCGGCGAAGGAACTCGCCGCCTTGGCGGAGCGGGACCGCGGTGTGATCACCCGGCTGGACGGGCCGGTTTATCTCGTTTTGCATCCGAGTTCGAAAACGCTTCGCATCCGATTGATCGACGAGGCATTCCTTCTGGACGCGGAGGAGGAAGCATGAAAACCAACGAGCAAGCTCGGACAGACGTCCGGGCGGCCTATGAGGAACGATTTCATGAGCCTCCGCTGGGGATCGCGCGCGCTCCGGGACGGGTCAACCTGATCGGCGAACACACCGATTTTAATGACGGCTGGGTTTTTCCGGCGGCCATCCAGCGGGCGGTGTTCCTCGCGTTTGGCCCGCTGCCGGAATCGAAATTGGAAATCAGCGCGCTCGATATTTCGGAGGGCGTTTCCCTCCCGCTGCCCTCCGCGACGGGTGAGGCGGAAGAACAGGCGCACGCGTTTCCCGATTGGGCGAGGTACCCGGCGGGCGTCGCCTGGGCGCTGGCGCGTTCGGGCCGGACCGTCTCCGGGTTGCGCGGGGTGTTCTCTTCGACCGTGCCGATCGGCTCGGGATTAAGTTCCTCGGCGGCGCTGGAAGTGGCTTTTGCGGTTGCGTTTCAATCGACGGGCGGATGGATCGCATCCAAAATGGAACTAGCGCGCGCCTGCCAGCAGGCTGAGCACGCATTTACCGGGGTCCGCTGCGGCCTGATGGATCAGTTCGCCTCCCTGCACGGGAAGGAAGGCTGCGCGCTGCTCCTAGACTGCCGGTCGCTCGAGTTCGAGGAGGTTCCTCTTCCGGATTCATGCGCCCTGGTCATTGCGGACACGCGCGTGCGCCATCAGCTCGGCCAGAGCGGATACAACCTGCGGCGGGAACAATGCGAACAGGCGGCGGCGATCCTCTCGCAAAAATTTCCAAATGTCCGCACGTTGCGCGATGTCACGC
Organism: uncultured Chloroflexia bacterium; assembly: GCA_963780865.1. Lineage (GTDB taxonomy): Bacteria > Chloroflexota > Anaerolineae > Anaerolineales > RBG-16-64-43 > FEN-1073. Next base: position 97,599 of record CAWADT010000027.1, read on the forward strand.
CCGAAATGCTTCGGGTGGAAGAAAGCCGGCTTCCGCGGGAGGTTCGGATGCGGGCCGAACATGTCGTGGAGGAATGCGCGCGCACGGTGCAAATGGCGGACGCACTCCGGCGCGGGGATCTGGCGCGGGCCGGCGAGTTGATGAACGAAAGCCACGCCAGCCTGCGCGATCTCTACCAGGTCAGCGTTCCGGAATTGGACGCGATGGTGGAAGCCGCCCGGTCCATCCAGGGGTGTTATGGCGCGCGGCTAACCGGTGCGGGGTTCGGCGGCTGCACGATCCAACTGGTTCAGCAAGAGAGGGTCGGCGAATTCGCCTCGGTTTTATCGGAAGCGTACCGTCGCGCAACCGGGATCGAGCCTGAGATATTGTCCGGCCGGCCGGCGGATGGGGCGGGGATAATCTAGATCCTGCATTCATGCCTAATCCCGCTCCTGCGGGATGATGAATCCCCCGCAGCTTGCCCCGCGGTCATTCATTGTCAATCCATCCCATCCTCCCTCTCCTTGCCTCTCCCTCCTTCCCATACCATGGGAAGGAGGGAGAGGTTTGGTGAGGAAGGATGGGATGGAGGTGCGAATTTAAAAGGAAAAAACACCCGACTGGAAATCAATCCATTTTTATCCAAATCTGATCAATGAAACAAAATCGGGGAAAGATTGTCAAATAATTGACGTCACGAAAAAGACCGCCTTTCGGCACGAAATTGGCCTTCCCTTGAGCGGAAAAACAATCGCAAAACCTCTGCGTATATGATACTGTTGAGATCACCCGAGTGGCGCGCTGCCACCGACAATTCCAAGTCCCAAGGAGGTTTTTCCATGAATTCTCCAACTAGATCCAGCTTACGGACCGGCCTGGCGCTCATTCTGCTGGGCATCGTCTTCCTGGTCCTTCAAATCGTTCCCGGATTGCGTGATATTTTCAACGGAAATAACGCGCCGGCGCTGGTACTGTTCGGCGTGGCGCTGGTCCTGGCAATGATCGGCATCGCCGCCGGCGCGACGGGGATGGTCATCCCTGTCTGCATCGTGGCCGGCCTCGGCGGCATCTTCTACTGGCAAACCGCGCTGGGCGCCGGATACCAGACCTGGGCTTATGCCTGGACGCTGATCCCGGCCTTCGTCGGTGTCGGGATCTTCCTCAACGAGCTGATGATGGGTCGGCCGCTCAAGGGGCTTTCCGATGCCCTGGGGCCGATCGCCTTCAGCATCGTCGCGTTTCTGATTTTCGGCTCGGCTTTCGGCGGGATCACCATGCTCGGGATTTATTGGCCGGCCTTGCTTATCGTCCTGGGCCTGCTGTTCCTGGTGCAGCCGCTTTTCCGGCGGGGCGGTTCGTCCAGCGGTCAGACGGGAGGCTCCTCATGAAATACGGCGCAATCTTCTGGGGCAGTCTGATCATTCTCGTCGGCGCGGCGCTCATGGTGGGGAATATCTTTGCCGTCAACGTATGGCCCTTCCTATGGCCGGCCGCGCTGATCTTCATCGGCGCATGGTTCCTCGTGGGATCGCAACTGCGCCCCAAAGCGGTGGGGACGGAGCGGGTGGTGATCCCACTGCAAGGCGCGTCGCGCGCCCGTCTGCAAATCCGGCACGGGGCCGGGAGGCTTGCGATCCGCGGCGGAGCCGGAGTGAACGAACTCGCGGTGGGAACCTTCTCGGGCGGTCTCGAGCACTCTGAAAATCGCCACGGCGATGCGCTGGACGTGAAAATGAACGTCCCCTCGGGAACGTGGATGAATTTCGGGGGTCCATGGATTTTCGGGCCTTGGAACCCGATCCTGTGGGATGTCTGCCTTAACGAATCCGTTCCGATGACCCTGGATTTGGAAACCGGGGCGGGGGAATCTCAGATCGATTTCAGCGCCTTGAAGGCGGAGGAGATCTCGCTCAAGACCGGCGCCTCCTCTTCCGAGATGACGTTGCCCGCCCGGGCCGGCAAGATCCGCGTGAAGGTGACCTCCGGCGCGGCGGCGGTTGTGCTGCGCATTCCGGACGGTGTGGCGGCGAAGATTTTTATCGAAAGCGGTCTGGCGGGAATCTCGGTCGATCAAAATCGATTTCCGCGTAGCGGAAGCGGATATCAATCGCCCGATTACGATCGCGCGGAAAATTCGGCCGATATCCGGATCGAAACGGGCGTGGGATCCGTAGACGTGCGATAGCTTCGCTCTCGACGAGGGGGAAGGTCTCCCAACCGGATGCGCTTCCGGAGACGAGATGATTTTTTCGATATTCAATCCCGGCTGAGCGTTACGCGACACCGGATTGACGCGAACCTTACTGCGGAGATAACGAAGGAGAAAAATCCATGAGCGGAAGATTGTATCGAAGTAAAAGCGACCGGTATTTGGGCGGCGTGTGCGGGGGTCTGGGAAAGTATCTGGGATTCGACGCGACGATCATTCGGCTGGTCTTCCTCCTCCTGGTTTTCGGGACGGGCTGGGGAGTGGTGCTGTATATCGCGCTTTGGATCCTGGTTCCAGCGGAAGGCGTTTCCGAGTCCGGCAGCGGGGAGTTGGGCGATCAGTTCGCCGGGCGGATGAAAGGCGTGGGCGAGGATATCCGCGCAGCGGCGCAAACGCCAAATCCGAAAGCGGGTTTGTGGTTCGGCGCGGCGCTGATCCTTCTGGGAGCGATCCTCTTCCTCCAGCGCCTGGGCGAGCTGCTCGGGATTGCCTGGCTCAGCAGCTGGCTTGGCTGGCAGATGATCTGGCCGGTGATCATCATCGTCGTCGGAGTCGCCATCATCATCCGCGGGATGCAAAAGGGAGCGTGACGGCATGAATGAAAAATCGCGTTACCACGGTCTGAGCGTCTTCGGCCCGTTTCTTTTCATCGGTCTGGGGATTGTCCTCCTGCTCCAGCAGCTGGGGACGATCCAATGGAGCCTCTGGGATATCGCCTTCCGGTTCTGGCCGCTCCTGGTGATTGCGGTCGGATTGGATATCCTCGTCGCGCGCCGGTCGTTTCTGGGAGCCGTGGCGGGATTGATCGTGTTGCTGGCGCTTCTCCTGGGCGGGATCTACCTCATGGGCCCGGGTCCGGCCCGCGGGACCGTGATCTCCTCCGAGAACGTCAGCTACCCGCTCGCGGGAGCTTCCTCGGCGGAATACAACCTGAACTCGGGAGCTGGAAAGATCCAGATCGGCCCGCTCCCGGCGACTTCGGCCAGCGTGATCGAAGGTACGCTTGGACAAACGGTCGGCGGCAGCGCAACGGCCGATCGTACGTCGTCCGGTGGAAAAGCCATCGTCTCCATCCAAAGCAACTGGCCGCGGGCGTACGTCTTCTCCCGGGGCGACGAATTCCTTTGGGACCTCAGCCTTCCGCGCCTCCTTCCACTCGACGTGCGGCTCAACCTGGGAGCGGGGGAAATCATCGCCAACCTCGCGGAGCTGAACCCCGCGTCGGTCGACGTAAAACTCGGCGCCGGACATCTCTCGCTGGCGCTTCCTTCCGTGGGTGACTTGCAAGTGAAGATTAACATAGGGGTAGGGGCGGCGGAAATCTCGCTTCCCGCGGGCGCTCCGATCTCGGTGGAGTGCACGACCGGAATCGGTTCCTGCAATCTCCCGAATGGATCGGGCTTTTGGAACCAATCCTACACGTCGCCGGAATACAACGCGGCGAAATTTCATCTCCGGATAACTATCAGCATGGGGGTTGGCGAAGCCACCGTAACGACGCAATAGTCCACACTCGTGGCGGGTTAACCCTCGAGATCTATGATTTTGGTAGATGAAGTGAGGCGCGCTGGATGAAGCGCGCCTCCTTTTTTACCCTTGACAGCCTTATAAATATAATATATACTCACAATATATATGAAGAATATATTCAGAGTAAGTATATGGCAATTATCGGATCTGCCCAAGGCTCGCGCGGGGATGTTCAGTCCTTCGTCAACCTCTTTTAGAGTTTCAAAAAAACAAGGCATTGCGCAGCGCCGGCATCATTACCTTGCATGAAAGGACTGGCGGAATCTCAAGATGTGGAATTTGCGGCCATCGGGCCGAATGTGGATCTAGCCGCGATGACCGCGAAGCTGCAGGATAGCTCTTCCCGCATCCGGTGGATCGGGTTACCGCGTGTGATGCGATTGGGCGCCAAACCGGTGGAACGCGCGGACCGATTGAATGAGGAGACGACGGCAAAGGATCCCCTATGCTGAAATTTGCCCTGCTGGGGCTGTTGGCCCACGATCCGAAACATGGATACGACCTCAAGAACGAGCTGGAACAGGCGCTCGGGGGTCATTGGGAGATTAATTTCGGCCAGATCTATACAACGCTAGGCCGCATGGACCGGGACGGGTTAATCCAGGTGGTCGAAGAGGATCAGGACGGACGCGGGAAGAAGACATATCAAATTACGCCCGAAGGACGGAAAGAACTCTCCGCTTGGCTCGCGGAATCCGTCGAGAAGCCCCGCCAGTTGCGGGACGAATTCTACATAAAGATGGTGATCGGCCGGCTGGCCGGCGAGCCCGATCCAACGGCGATGATCGACCGCCAGCGCCAGGCTTATCTGAAACAAATCCGGGAATTTACGGCTCTCGCCCGCCGGACGGAAGATCCGAATATCGGATTGATGGTGGAAGGCGCGATCCTCCACTTGCAGGCTGATTTGCGTTGGTTGGATCTGTGCGACGAACGTTTCGAACCCGGCGCGCAAAGCGGACCGAATTCTAAACAGGAAGGTTCCGGAAAGGAATAATCATGCTCATTGATCTGGCTTTAAAAACACTTTGGCGGAGAAAGCTCCGCTCGATTTTAACGATCCTCGGCGTGGCCGCGTCCATTCAGCTTTACCTGATGAGCAATAACATTATGGCTATGTACGACCAGGACATTCAGCGCGAGGTGAACGCTTTCGCCGGGAAGGTGTACATCCAGCAGACGATGCAGAATGTGGGGGCGGGGGGCGATTTCCCCTCGATGGACAGCAGCATCGCCGTGGGTTCGGCTAAGTCCATGATTGCGGCGAGCGGGACGGACCCCGCCGCCAGCTCGGCCGTTCTTTTCATCCCGCTGGCGTCGTCGTCCGCTCCCAACATGCCGCCCATGGAGTTGGCCGTGGGGATTACGCCGGAGCATGAAAGCGCTTTTCTGGGAAACGCCGCCCTCGCTTCCGGATCGGCCCGCCTTGCGGATTCTCATAGCGTCATCCTCGGGTCTTCGGCCGCCTGGCATTATCGGCCGGAAGGTTCGGAACAACCCGTAACGGTTGGCGACCGCGTTTCCATCCATGGGGTGGAATTTACCGTAGCTGGCGTTCTGAAATCTTCCTCCAGCCTATATAACGGCGCGGTCATCATGCCGCTCTCGACGGCGCAGGATTTATTCAACCGGTCAGGGACGGTTTCGGCGGTTATCTTGACGGCTTCCCGTCTGGAGAATCTGCCAGGCATTAAGAAGCAGGTCCAGGATGAGTTCCCAAACCTCCAGGTTTTCAACCAGGAGGATCTCGCGCAAAATGCCAATCAGATTCTTACACAGCAAAGACTGATGTTCGTCATGATTAAAAATTCCGTCGTCCTGGCGACGATCATGATGGTGATGATTGTCGTCGTGGTGGCGGTGATGGAGCAGAGGAAGGAAATCGGCACGTTGCGGGCGGTGGGTGCGGAAAGGGGAAAGATCCTGCTGTTTGTGATCGCGCAGGCGGTGGTGTTGAGCTTGGCTGGCGGCATCGTGGCCCTGCCGGTATCCACACTGGTGAATACCTACATGAATTTCGGGCTGAAGTTTACGTCGGCGGAAGTCGTGGAACAGTGGATGACGATCGTGGGAGGATGCCTGCTGATTGGATTGGTGGCGGCGTTCCTCCCGGCCTGGCAGGCGGTGCGGGTGAATCCGCTCGAAGCCCTGCAATCCGAGTAGAACATCCGCCCGGTTTACCGGGCAAAGGAGGAATGTATGTTGTGGGATATCGCCGTCAAACATCTATGGCGGAGAAAATTGCGGTCGCTCCTGACCATCGTGGGCGTCGCCGCGTCCGTTCAAATGTACCTCACCTTCAGCGGCGTGCTTGTCCTATACCGGAACGAGATCAACCGGCAACTGGGGGCGTTCGCCGGGAAGGCGGTCGTGCAGCAGCAGATGGAGGCGGCCAGCGGCAGCACCGATCTCACCTCTTCCGGCAGCAGCATCAAACCGGAAACGGCGGACGCGCTGCTGGCTTGGGATGGAATTGACCGGCAAGCCAGCTCCGAGCTGGTGTACGTCCCGATCGCCCGGAACGCCATGCCGTACATGCCGCCGGCCATCCTAGTGGTCGGCGTGGAGCCGGGGCATGAAAAAGCATTTTTAGGCGGGTTCACGGCCAATTCGGGGCGAGCGATTTTGGAGAACCCGGACGAAATCATCCTCGGCCAAAGCGCGGCGAATTACTACCGGCCGAAGAATCAAACGGGCTCCGTCACCGTCGGGGAATCCGTGGTAATTCAAAGCCATTCCTTCCTCGTCGTCGGAATTCTTCAATCGGCGCCTGAGCTGTTCAATAACTCCGTGATCATGCCGATTTCTACGGCGCGTTCCGTCTTCGACCGGCCGGGAGCCGTATCGTCGGTCATTCTCACTGCCGCCAGCGCCGCGGAATTGCCCAGCTTGAAAACCTCCATCGCCGCCCGGTACCCGGAACTGAGCGTCTCGACCCAGGAAGACCTTCAGCAAAGCGCCAAAGTGCTCCTGAACGGTTTGAATAAATTCTTTTCAATCATCATCAACTCGATCGTAGTCGTCGCCATCATCATCGTAACGATCGTCGTGGTGGTGGCCGTGATGGAGGAGCGGAGGGATATCGGCACGCTGCGCGCGGTCGGCGCGGGGCGGGTAAGGATCTTCGGTATGGTGGCCGGCGAATCGTTGATCCTAAGCCTGTTGGGAGCCATTCTGGCCCTGCCGATCGCCGTTTTCTTCACCCAATGGGGAATGTCGGAGATCAGCGGCATAACCGGGATCCTGCTGGTCTGGCTGCAGACCATTTTGATCGCCATGGTCGTCGGTTTGCTGGCGACGATCCTGCCCGCCTGGCAGGCTTTGCGGGTGGATCCGCTGGAAGCTTTGCGGTACGAATAGGAAACCTAACCCCCTTTCCAATCTTCCTCCTGGAGATAGGACGCAGAATATTTCGCTTCCCCCTCCCCATGACGGGAAGGGGGAAGGGGCAGGGGGTTGGGAGCTAGGTCAGGAAAAACAATCATAAAAAGGAAGGCTATCATGGACGCAATGATTGAAACAAAAAACGTTACGAAAACTTTCGGCATGAACGGCATGGCCGTGGAGGCGGTGCGGGGAGTGGACATCGCGGTGCAGGCCGGGGAATTCGTCGCCATCGTCGGCCCGTCGGGCAGCGGGAAATCCAGCCTGCTGCACATGCTCGGGGCGATGGATCGGCCGACTTCAGGCGAAGTGTTTTTCCAGGGGCGGGCGCTTTCGGGGCTGGGCGATGGAGCCCGGACCGCGCTGCGCGCCCGCGAGATCGGGTTCATCTTCCAAACGTTCAATTTATTGCCGATGCTGAACGCTTATGAAAACGTGGAGATCGTCACCCGATTTGGCGGGCTTCCGCGGGCCTCCCGAGCCTCCCGCGCCCGGGAGATGATCTCACTGGTCGGCCTCGGGGAGCGAATGAACCACCAGCCGCGGTATCTTTCCGGCGGCGAGCGCCAACGGGTGGCCATCGCCCGGGCGCTGGCCAACCGGCCGGGGCTGATCCTGGCCGATGAGCCGACCGGCAACCTCGATTTAAAAACGGGGACGGGGATCCTCGAGCTTCTGCGAGAGGTTTGCAATCGCGAAAAGCAGACAGTCATCATGGTCACCCACGACTTTCGCGCCGCCTCCTATGCCGACCGGGTTCTGGTCTTGCGCGACGGCCGCATTCGCGGCGAAGCGGGACTTAAGGGGACGGCGGATACGCATCGCACGCTCAATCAACTGCTGGAACTCGAATTGCAATAAGCTCGAATAATTCACGAATAGTCATCCGTAAAGACATGCATCCGATTGTCAACCAAGATCTGCCCGGCGATCATGCCCTTCTCGCTACCGGGCAGTTCTTTTATTATTCCCCATCCCAACCTCCCGCCCCTAGCCCCTCCCTCCTTCTCCCCTCGCTTTGCTCGAGGACAGGCCGTACAACGGGAAGGAGGGAGGGGAATTCGCGATCCTCGATCCGTGGTGGGACAATTTCGGGGTGGGAGGATGGGATGGAAAACTAGAAAGGGATAAACATGGACCATTCTTCGGACGGTCACTCCCGAAGATGTTATGATTTCCCTGCCTTGAAGGAGTCCGATGAACCCGAAAATGTGGTTGACCGCGCTGCAAGTCATCCCCAAAATCACCAGGGAGGAATGGGACCGGCTGGACATCGTGTCCCGCTGGTTGATCGCCGCGCGCGCGGCGGTGCTGATTCTCACCTTCCTTTCCGCCTCGGTCGCCGGGTTGCTCGCCGCCCGCGACGGTCTTTTCCATTGGACCTATTGGCTCCTTCTGACGATTGGTTTGGTGATGGCCCACGCCACCAACAACCTGCTAAACGATTTGGTGGACTTCCAGCGCGGGGTGGACGAGGATAATTATTTTCGGACCCAGTATGGGCCGCAGACCGTCCAGCAGGGGCTGCTCACCAAGCGGCAGCTGCTGGCGTACGCCTCCGCGACCGGGGCGGTGGCGGCGGGTTGCGGTTTGGCGCTCGCGGTTCTTCGCGGGTGGCCGATTTTAGTCCTGATGGGGATCGGCGCCGTCTTCGTTCTGTTCTACACCTGGCCGTTGAAATACATCGGCTTGGGGGAACTCGCCGTCCTGCTGGTCTGGGGGCCGCTCATGGTCGGCGGCGGATATTACGCGGTCACCGGCCAATGGAATGGAAACGTGCTGCTGGCCAGCCTGCCGTGCGCGCTTGGCGCCACTACGGTGATCTTCGGCAAGCACATCGATAAACTTAAGGCTGACACCGCCAAGGGCATCCACACCCTGCCGGTGATCCTCGGGGAACGAGTGTCGCGAATCGGTGTGATGATTCTGGTGGCGCTCCAATATTTGCTGGTTGGCGTCCTGGTCTGGAAGGGTTACTTCTCGTGGGTGACGCTCCTGGTCGTCTTCGGGCTGTATTTCAGCCTTCCCGTCTGGCGAATGTTCTCCCATCCCCGGCCGGAATCACCGCCGGACGAGGCCAAGCCGTTCTGGCCGATGTGGTTTGTGGCCTCCGCGTTTTACCATTACCGGGCGTTTGGAATTCTCTTTCTCGCGGGGCTGGTGGCGCAAACGGCGATCCGATAGCGGTTGGCGCGGCGGACGCCGCAAGCGCGGCCGTCGGGGAAAAGGAGAAAGCGATGGATTTTTTCGAGGTGGTTCGCACCCGCCGGTCGATCCGCGTGTTCGACGAGCGGCCGGTGGAAGAGGAGAAGATTCGCGCTATCCTGGAGGCGGCGAACGCCGCGCCTTCGGCGGGCAATCTGCAATCCTATGAAATATATTTTGTAAAGGACGCCACCGCGCGCGGCCGGCTGGCGAGCACACTCCCCAGGATGGGATTTTTCTCCGCCGTTCCGCTGGTTCTGGTTTTTTGCGCCCACCCGGCCCGCGCGGAGGCGCGTTACGCCCAGCGCGGGAAGAACCTTTATGCGGTGCAAGACGCCACGATTGCCTGCACGCACGCCATGCTCGCGGCGACCGCATTGGGATTGGCCAGCGTCTGGGTGGGAGCCTTCCGCGAGAAGGAAGTATCCGACGTCCTCAATCTCCCGGAAGCCCTCACGCCGGTGGCGCTCCTTCCCGTCGGTTACCCGTTGGAAACCGTCGAGCCGCGCACTCGGCGGCCGCTGAATGATATCGTCCATCCCGTGAAATAACCGCCGGAATCGGACGCGGATTCTTCCCGAAAGCATCCCTATTCTCCAAGACGTGTTATTAATGAAGCGTCCGCCGACGGCTGCGTGGCGGCGCGATCCGTCCGGGAAGCACTGGCCGGATCGGGGAGGTGCGGCAATGGGAGCGATGGTTCTCCTGCTGGGGACTCTCCTGGCTGCTTATTTAATCGGGGCGATTCCGTTTGCGTACATCGTCTCCCGGCTGGCGACGGGCGTCGACATCCGCCGCGTGGGCGACGGAAACGTGGGCGCGAAAAATACGTTTTATTCGGTGGGGAAGCTGGCGGGAATTTTGGTGGGCGCCGCGGATATCACCAAAGGGATGCTCGCGGTGGAACTGGCGCGAAGCCTCACCGGGTCGGAAGAGACTGCGATGGTGGCCGGGATGTCGGCGGTCCTGGGCCACGACTTCTCGCCTTTCCTTGATTTTCACGGCGGGCAGGGGATGGCCTCGATGGTTGGCTCCTTCCTGCTTCTGTTTCCCGTTCCCACCGCGGCGGCCGTCGCGCTCAGTTTGCTGACCATCGGGATCACGCGCAATTGGGACGCGGGTTGGACGGCGGGATTTCTCGTCCTGATCGCGCTGGTGATCGTCTGCGGATATGGTTGGAACCGCGTCCTGTACGCAACGCTTCTGATTCCCACCATCGGGCTGCGCAAGGGATTGCAAAGGCTCACCGCCCACCGTTTTCGGGCGTAGAAAACCATCGGCCGGACCGCGATGCGGCAACCTCCATGGAGAATAATCGAATGGCGTTTCGAAGAATTCGATCGGTAATCGTTTGCCTTCTTCTGGCGTGCGCCGCCTGCGCCCGATCGGTTTCCGCAAAAGGCGAGCTGCACTATGGGTTGACGCTGGTTCCGACGGGGATCGATCCGCACATCAACGCCTCCTCCGAACTGGGAATCCCCCTCGCATCGGTTTACGACACCTTGGTTTTTCGCGACCCGGCGGGCGGGTTCGTCCCGGGCTTGGCGCAGCGCTGGGAAATATCTGCCGACGGGCTGTACTATACGTTTGCTCTGCGCCACGACGTGCATTTCCAGGATGGAACTCCGTTCAATGCCCAGGCAGTTAAGGTAAACCTCGATCGAATATTGGATCCGGCCAACGAATCCCAACTTGCACGCTTCCTGATTGGCGCCGTGCAATCGGTGACGGTGGTGGATGACTTTACTGTTCGGTTGGGGTTGTCCGAACCGTATACTCCGCTCCTGGATTCCCTCTCGCAGGTCTATCTGGGAATGGCTTCGCCCACCGCCCTGAAAAAGTGGGGCAAGGATTATTCCTTCCACCAAGTGGGGACCGGTCCGTTCCGGTTCGTCGAGTACGTTGCGGGGGACCACCTCACCCTGGAACGGAACCCGGAGTACGCCTGGGCGCCCTCGATTTATCGCAACCAGACTGCGCAGGTGCAAAAGATCGTCTTTCGTTTTTATGAAGATCCGGCCACGCGCGCGCCGGCGCTGCTTTCCGGCGAGGCGGATGTGATGGGCGAAGTGCTGCCGATGGACGCCGACAGCCTGCAAAAGGACGGACGCTTTTCGATTTACCCCGTAAACGTTCCGGGGCAGCCGCTTCAATTCTTTTTTAATCTCCATCAGGCTCCGACCGACGACATCTTGGTCCGGCAGGCGCTCCTGGAGGGTACCGACCGGGAGGGGTTGGTCCAAACGGTATTCGGATCTTTTTCTCCCGTGGCCACCGGCCCGCTGACCGCTTCCACCTGGGGCGCGTCGGCGGTCGTTCCGGCGTCCTTGTTCAACCGGGATGCGGCGGACGCGTTGCTGCGGGAAGCGGGGTGGGTGGATTCCAACGGGGACGGAGTGCGGGAAAAGGACGGCCAACCCCTGCGCCTGAAAGTGGTCTATCCCCCCTGGGGGCTGACACCGCAAGTGGCGGATCTGCTCGAGCTGCAATGGCGGCAAATCGGGGTGGCGGTGGAATTAATTCAGGTCCCGTCGTTCTCCGCGCTGGTCGCCGCGCAGGCCGGGGGAGCGTACAACCTGATCTCGATGAACCTGGCGGGCACCGATCCGGATCTGCTCCGGGCGTTCTTTCAAACCGGGGGCGCGGACAACTGGACCGGGATCGACGACGCGCGATTGAATTCTCTCCTTCTCGCTGCCGCCCGGTCCGGGAACGAAGCGGACCGGCTCGAGATATATCTCCAGATCCAGACGGAGATCGCGTCTCAATATTTGGTCCTTCCCATTCGGGACTATGTCAATTTAAATGCAGCCGCCCGGCGGGTGCAGGGTCTGCATTTCACCGCCCAGGGCTGGTTTCCGGTGCTGATCGACGTAAGCTTGGGGTAGAACCCGCGCGGGGGCAGCTGGCTTGCTTTTTGCATTAACAAGTTATAAAAATAATAGTATTTATGTCTAATTTATTCATTCCAAGGGGCGCTACATTAGAATGAGGAAATGGGAGCGCGCCGGAAGGCTGAAAAGCCTTCGCGGCGGGTTATCTTGCGGATCGGGAGGCTTTGTTGAGCGCGACGCAGGCGGAGGTTGCTGGTTTAATCTTGCTTTTGATCTGGTTCGGCCTGGAAACCTTGTGGGACCAGTTCCGGTCCGTGGTGCTTCCTTTGTGGCTGGTCTTGCCTCCGGTGATCCTGGGGATCCTGTTTCAAATTGTGTTTGGAAAATGGTATATCGCCGCGGCGATGGCCGCAGCCGTTTTCATCCATCTTTCCGACCACATCCTGATCCGGGCGGTGGGCACGCTACTGCTCCTGGGGGCGGCGGTGCTGGCGCATAACGTCGTGCTGGCCGCCGGTTTCGTGTTGTATTGGGCGATGTGGGAATTGAACATTGCCGGCGGGGCGGATGCGCTCGCGGCCTACGCCGCATTGATGGTCATCCCGCGGGCGGAGATGTTCTGGGGTTTGCTTGGCGGGATTTTCGTCTGGGCGGTGGTCAGCATGGTCGTGATTTACCGCGGAAAACTTATCGAGCGGTGGAAGCGGATGGCCTGGCGGGCGCTGCTCCGGCAGCTGCCCTCCGAAACCGAGCTTGTGGCGGAGGGCAAACCGACGATCGGGGGAATTTGGCTGGGAACGATATTCTTCGCGGCGTGGTCCCTGCTGTCCGGGCCGCTCCTGCGATTCTGACGGCGGCGGCATGGAGATAGATTTATGTTGAATATTTTCCGACGAAAACCGGACCAAAGCGACAAGCTGATCGTCCTGCTCGCGTCGCGCGACCCGGATCCCAAACTGGTCGAAGTGCTGGCGGCGCGGCCCGAAATCATCCTGCGCGAAACCTTCACCACGCGCGGTGTGATCCGCGGTTTGCCGGATGCCGACCTGGTGATCCTGGGCGACGTCATCCCGCTCTGGGATGTCGATCCCTCATTGATGCAACACACCCTCGAATCCACGAAAATTCCTGTCGCCGCCCCCGAGGGGATGCTGGCCAAACCGGAGGAATGGATCGCCACGGCCAGGCTGGCCAACCGGAAAAAACTCCAATACCTTCCAACGCGGTTTGTCCTGGTGAGCGGCTGGGCGGGGGGCGTGGGGAAATCCACCATCGCCCTGGCCATCGCCAAGCGCTTCCGCGAGCGAAACCTGCCCACCGCAATGCTCGAAGCCAACGAGGGCGGTTCGTATTTGGTGTCCCGCCTCGGTCCGCAGCTGCACTCGCTTTACGATGTGATCACCGGAGAGGGCGAGGCTTCGGAATGGGAAGGAATTAAATTGCATCCAATCGACTATCGGGCGTCGCAGGTGCTTTCGGAAGACGCCCGCATGCCGGATTTTCTGGCCGGGTTGAAGAAGGGATACACGCTGGTGGTGGTCGACGCCTCTCCCAACCATCCCTTCTGGCCGCGGCTGCTCGATTTGGCCACCACCATTCTCGTCGTCTCCGCCCCGCGCGAGGAGTCGCTCTTTCAGGCTGAAACGCTGCTTAAGGAATTGCAGCCGGTGCGCGCCGCGCGGCCGGATCTGCACGTGCATTTGATTATGAACATGGTCAGAACGCTGGGCGAACGGATCGGCATGTCGGGGATGGTGGCCGCCAGCATACCGTATAACGAACGCATGGCCGCCCGTCTGGATTCTCGCTTCGCCGATCCAATCTTGAATTTGCTTTACCCGGGATGGATCGGCGGGGCCAATCCGAAAGCCGCGAAGAAACGGCCGCCGGTCGAAGAAAAGGAAACCAAACCGTTCGAGAAAAGCCGGCCGAAATGGTGGCCGTTTGGGAAGAAAGGATAGCCTATGGCGCGTCGAATTTTTGAAGCCGTTGTGGGAATTGTCCTCCTGGTGGGGGCGTTCCTGCTCGCGTATTACTTCCAGCAATCCTATCAGAGCGGAGTGGAATACCAATCCATGCCGGTTCCGATCTCGGAGATTTCGCCCTACACGGTTCTGGACAATACAATGTTCGAGATGAAGGACTTTCCCCGGGCGCTCAACGGCGGATATGCCACGACCCTCAGCCAGCTTACCGGGCGGATGGCCAATTCCGTCATACCGGCCGGTTTGCCCGTTCCCCTCGTTTTGGTGAATACCACCGAGGAATCCCGGCTGGCCGATCCGTCTCTGGAAATACTTTCGATCCCCATCACGCCGCCTTCGGCGGTTGGCGGATTGGTGCGCGCGGGTGAACGGGTCAACATCTATCGGATCATTCCGCCGGGAGCCCAGGTCATTCCGATCGGTTCCACCACCGCCATCTCCGAACCGGTCACCCTGATCGCCGAAAATGTCCTGGTCGTGATGGGGCTCGGGGATGACGGCTCTCAGGCGGGAACGAACTCCACCGGGAAGGTGGTCCAGGCCAGAGTGCTGGTCCTGGCGGTGTCCAAGGACCAGTTGGATCCCGATATTAAACCTGATGGCGGAGACCAAAGGGGCCGCCATCATGTGGATCACGCTGGCACCCGTTAAATCTTAATTCACGATCGAGTAGTCAGGCGAAGCGATGGCCAAGGACGAAACCTTCGGATTGCGGGAAATCGACCGCAAAGTGCTCCCAACCGTGCAGGAAAGCCTGGCGGAGCGGAAGATTCGGCCGCCCGACTGGCGGGATGAATCACCGGAAGCGCGGCAGAAATTCTTCGACGCCGTGCGCGGGATTTTGATCACGTATATCTCGCAGGCCGACCTGACCGAAACGGCGACCCGCCTGTGCGACGCGCTGACCGGCGTGGGAATCCTCCAGCCCTTCCTGCGCCTTTCGGGCGTGGAAGAGATCTACGTCCGTGGAGACCGGGTGGCGGTGGAACGGAACGGAAGGCTGGAGCACTTCGGGGAACTCGCGCCAGCCGCGTATTTCGAGCAGATGATCCGCCGGGTGGCCGACGCCACCGGAAAACCGCTCAGCCCCCTCAACCTCACGCTGCTCGTGGATTTGCCCGGCGGGGAACGCTTTACCGCGCTCCTTCCGCCGCTCAGCGACGGGCCCGCCATCAACATCCGCTGCTTCGGGCGCAACGTGCGCGGACTGGCGGACCTCGAGCGGGTGGGCACGTTCCGCAAACACGCCCCGCTGGTCAGCGGTTCGCTTGACGATATTCGCGACCCCGACCTGCGCCGCAAAGTGGAATCGCAAACCTCGCCGGCGGCGCGTTTTCTCTCCTGGGTGATGGCCACGCTGGCCGGGAGCGTCGTCTTCGCCGGGCCGTTCAGTTCCGGCAAAACCACGCTCTTCAACGCCCTCAGCGATTTCTTCCCGGTGGGAGATCCCATCGCGGTGCTGGAGACCTTCCGCGAGATTCAAATTAAACCCGAGGCGTTTACCATGCGCGCGATCGCCCCGGCGGAGATCCTGCCCGGCGACACCCGGCGGATCACGATGGACGAAGTATTGAACATCGTCTACACGCGCGCCAATCCGCGCGCGATCATCCTGGGGGAGGTGGTTTCCCCGGGCGAGGCGCTCCAATTCCTGCGCGCGGCCAACCTCGGACGGCGGGCTTTCACCACGCTGCACGGCGGTTCGGTGGAGGCCGCGCTGCGGCGGTTGGAGGACCTCGCGCTCTCCGCCCAGGCGGGATTGGATATTCGCGCCGTCCGGGAAATGGTCGTCAGCGGGATCGATATGGTGGTGCTGATGTCGCAAGCGGTGAACCCGACCGACCCGCGCGCGGTCGACCGTTTCGTGGCGGAAATCACGCGGATAGCCGACCTGGACGATAACGGGAATTACGTTCTGGAAACGCTGTACCGGGGAGTGGAAGGGTTCCACGCCGACCTTTATTCCAAAGCCTGGAAGGAAATCGCCGGCGGCGGAGCGGGAGGCGGGAAGTGAACTTCAGCCCATACCTGGTTCTGACAGCCGCCGCCGCCGCGTTTGGAATCGGGATTTTCCTTTTCGGACACGGTCTTCTACTGGCCGCCGAGGATTTGCTCTTCGGCTTGTGGGGATGGCTCCTGCGGATCTTCCGACCAAGCGCCCATCGCCTGCGGCAGATGGCGCAGGAATCGCGGTCTCCGCGGATCGTGCCGACCGGGGCGCGGCGGAACGTCGGCTCGATGATCATCCTGCCCATCTTGCGCTATCCCTTTCCTATTTTAGTGGCTCTCATTCTCGCACTCTGGATCCACGATTGGCTGCTTTCCCCGATCATGATCGTCGTGGGCGCGGTGATATCCGCCTCGCTCTTTACGCGCTTGAGCCGGAGGTTCTACAACCAGATTACCGATGAGCTGGAAATGCTGATCTTGCAATTCGTCTCGCGCTACCCGCTTCGGAATTCGGTCGCGACGGCCCTTTCGGAAGCGGCGGACCAGCTCCCGAAAGGATCCCTGCGCAACGCCGCCGCGAGCACCGCCACCCGCCTGAAGCTGCAGGATGGCACCAATCCCTATCGCGACCTCCTGGCGATACCCCATCCCGTGGCGCGGCGGTTCGCCGGCGTGCTGATGCGCGCCGGTTTTGCCTCGCCGGAGGTTTTTCTGGATCTGCTCGGGCAGTTGCGCAAGGATACCGAATCCCGGCGCGAACTTCAGCAAAGGGTGCGCAGGGATCTGTCGTTGAAATCCGCGACCATCACCATTTTGCAGGTTGTATTGATCCTCAGCCTGGTCGCCGCGGCTTTGCTCCCCGCATGGAAAACCTATTACACGGGGTCGGTCAGCAACCGGGTGGTCTACCTGGCGATGGTCGTAACGGGCGTGGTCGGAACGGTGATCGGAGAGAATGAAGTGCGGTTCCTGGAGGAATTTTAATGAGCTTCCGCGTTGTCTCCTGGCTGATTTTTATTTTTACGGGAGTGGGAGCGGCGCTCGTCCTGTTCAGCCTGTATGGTTTCTTGCGGGAATTGATGTTCTGGGTGGGTAAACCGCGCGGAATCCTAAGCCGAGCCTCGGCCATGGCCGCCCGCGCCAACATTAAAAGCAAACCCGGTTTCTGGATGGGGACGGAATTCCCTTGGGTGACGGCTTACCTTCTCACCGCGCCGGCGTTGGTCCTGCTTTGGTTCGCCCTGGAAGGCATGTCCTTTCAGATGCTTTCTTTTGTGGTCTTGCTCTTCCCGGTGTTGGTTCGAAGCTGGATCCTCCGGCAGAAAAGGCGCGAGGCCGCGAATGAAATCCGGCAATTTCTCGTCGAGCTTCGCCTGCAGATTTCCTCCGGAGGAACCTTGCGGCCGGCTCTCCAAGCGGTGGGGCAATACGGCCCGCCCAATCTGGGCCGGTTGTTGCGGGGAAGGCTGGCCAGCCAGGATAACGGGGCGCAGGTGCTGCGGAGACTGGCTGAGGATACCGGCAGCCGCTGGCTTGACGACGTGGCCGGCCGCGCGGAAGCGGCCCAGGATGGCATGCTGAACCTTGACGAAGCGGTGACCCAGTCGATCCAGCGGGTCACGGATGAAATGGACACCGAAGTCCGCGAAGAATTGCAGAAAATTCCAACGCGTTTGGTGGTTATCGTTGCCCCGCTTCTGCTCGGGCCGGCGCTCGCCATTTTAGTGTTTCCGGTCGTGGCGCGGACGATCGCCAGCCTGGAAGGAATAACCTTTTTTGGGAGCTTTTAAGGCCATTAAACGCGAATTTTGGGGATAACTAATGATGATTTTATACCCATAACGAAGGCGCGCTGATATTATATGACTAATCAGGGGGCCGGAGAACGAAGATTTTAGCAAGAGCAATCATCATACCGCCGGGAACATCCGGTGATAGAAAGGAGATAAAGCCATGTTCAAGAAAATGCAAGGCGCCAGCTTGGTGGAATGGATCGTCGTGGTCGTGATCGTCGTCGCAGTTCTTGGTGCCGCCGCGATGGGCATCGTAACGATCACCAACGGCAAGTCGGGCGAGGCTGGGGCTTGGATCAACGGATTGACTGTTCCCGCTCCGTAAGTCTTCTACTTTCGACCCTTGGTTTTCCGGTTCGCCCGCGGGTACGGCGGCGGGCTGCGGAAAGGCTCGGATCCTTGAATCGGATGGGTGGTATCCTGAACTTGGAAACCATCCATCCGATAAAGGATTCTAGGACAGGAAAAGGAAACCCATGCTTGCAGACCGCAGGGGAGCCGAACTCGTCGAATGGATCGTCACGGTCGTCATCGTCGTGACCATCATCGGCACGTCGGTCTACGCGCTTTTTTCAATCCATCGGGCATAAATTTGATGTTTTAAATAACTCCGTCCAATAATCCGGCGAGGCGGCCGGTCGAGGAGCAGTTTCATGTTGCGAGAAATCCGGGGAGCAAGCCTAGTAGAATATGTAGTGCTGGTCGTCCTGCTGATTGCGCTCATCGGCGGGGGGCTGGTGACATTATCCCGCCTCATTTCAAACAAGCTGCAAAATGTCAACGTCGACCTCGGTTCCTAGGGAACGGAAAATACCGCCGGCATATGCGAGCGGAGCGGGGGATCCGACGCGATGCATCGGTCCCGGATTCTATTCATTCAGGATTCGCAATTCCATTCGAGTTCGAAATCATTTCCAGCGCGGACAAGCCACGCTGGAAATTCTGATTGTCCTGCTCATCCTGATCCCGTTGATTTTCGGGGGAATTGAGCTCTCGCGCGGCGTGGCCGTGCGCTCGGCGCTGGACAGCGGCGTGAGTGTGATGGTCCAAGCCGTATCGATCGATCCCAATCAGTGGGGCTGGTCGGCAGTCGTCGTTCAGGAAACCGTCGACCAGAATGTGTTCGGGAGCGCCGGATTGGATCCGACGGTACATCTGGCGGCTGTAGATATTAACTCTATACCGATCGACGATCTCACCACGCAGCCCTTTGGCACGGCATTTTGCATCGTTGGGTCGATCGGATATTCCCCGCTGATTCCCCTGGTGCCGACTTCGCCGATCACGATTAAGGTTACGCATTGCGGGATCATCCAAAAACTCGACACATGATGAACAACGGATGCAGACCCTCGACAGTCATTTATCCGACGCGCTCTCCGAACGCGGAGAGCTTACCGTGGACAGGTGCTCATTTTAGCGGTCGTCATCATTCTGCTCTTTATCTTCGCGGCAACCGCATTGCTCGACGTATTCAATTTGGAGGTAGCCCGGAACTGGGGTTATCGGGTGGCGCAGGATGCGGCGATAGCCGGCTCAACGTACACCCCGACGCGCTGGGTTTTCTTCCAGCCGACGGTCGATCCGCTGGCGGATACGCCCACGCCCAGGCCGGATGGATGCATGGCTTCGCTGCCCGTTCAATTAAATGGGGTGGACGATGCGAAAAGCGCGGCGGAAGATATGCTTAAGCACGAAATGGCCCTGCGGGGGATTGCCCCAAGTCAGTATGACTATGACATTCGCGTTCTGCCGGACGTAAACGGCGGGACGATGGTTAATTTTCCGCCGGTTCCGGTGCGTCTGGGGGCACTCCGCGGGAATTGGTCGTCCGCCCATGCGGCGGTGGGCGTGTATCTCAGTTTCCGCGTCAGCACCTTTATGATGTCGATCGTCGGGCGCTCCACGGTGGAAATCCACGTATTCGCCGCCGCCGAAGTGGCGCCGCCGGCGGAATGCCCATGAACGGATTGCATGCGATGAAACTCCGATCCACGACCGTCCGGGTCGTCGCGGCGCTGGCGATCGTCCTGCTGCTCTTCACGGCAGTGCCGGTCCGCGCGGCGATCAGCCTGCAGTCGGCGTGGGCCACCATTTACTCGGGAGCCGCCTTTCCCGGAACGTATTCGTACACAGTCGCCGCGGGCGCCAATCGCATGCTGGTTGTGGGGGTATCGTCGTCCTTGAGCGCCACTCCCGGCGCGACCCAGACGGCGACCGTGACTTATGGTGGACAAAACCTGACGCAGGTCGTGGGGGACGGCGCGACTTCAAAGCATAACGCACACCTATCTGTTTTATTTACAGGATAGCCGGAATCCAGAACGCCACTTCGCAGAACCTCATCGTGACCGTTACGGGGGGAACCACACGATGGAATTATGTATACGCCGCCGTGTACGCGGGCGTGGACCAATCCGGAAGTCCCATTACCAACTCGCAGAATTACAACAGTCTGGCGACCCAGGCCGCGGCGGTCGGCCCCTTTGCGACGGCACTGACGATCGGGAACGGCGATCAGGCGGTGGAAATCATCAACCTGACCAGGACCGCTACCCCGGCCCGCACGATGACCACCTGGGCCGCCAACTGGTCCTCTCCAGCTGGTCCAAACAGCTCTGCTGTATTTACTTCATTCATATATTGCAACGAACAACACGATAAGCACCACCACTTCCCAGCACACTGCGAGCGGCACTGCTTATCGATCCATGTCCGCCATGAGCATAAAACCCCTCATTCGTAAGCCCGCAGCGGATTGGTCCACCGTATACTCGGGCGCCGCTTTTCCCGGAACGTATTCCTATACAGTTACTGCGGGCGTCGGGCGCATGCTGGTCGTGGCGGTATCATCGTCATTCAGCGCGTCTCCGGGCGCGACACAGACGGCGACCGTCACATATGGTGGACAAAACCTAACGCAGGTCGTGGGGGACGGCACAACTCAAAGCATAACGCACACCTATTTGTTTTATCTACAGGATACCGGCATCCAGAATGCCACTTCGCAGAACCTCGTCGTGACGGTCACAGGTGGAACCACGAGATGGAATTATGTTTACGCCGCAGTGTACGCGGGCGTTGATCAATCCGCCAATCCGATAACGGATTCTCAAAATCTCAACAGTCTGGCGACCCAGGCCGCAGCGGTCGGACCTTTTGCAACGGCCCTGACGATAGGGAGCGGCGACCAGGCGGTGGAAATCATCAACCTGACCAGGACCATTACCCCGGCCCGCACGATGACCACCTGGGCCGCCAACTGGTCCTCCGCGCATTAGGACCAAATAGCTCCACCGGCGGCTTTACCTCCGCCTATGCCGCCGCGGACAACACATCAGGCACCACCACTTCCCGCATACCGCGAGCGGCACTTGCTACAGCTCCATATCGGCCATGAGCATAAAATCATTCGTACCCACCCCGACGCCAACTTCCACATCGACCAGCACGCCGACCAACACGCCGACGATCACCCTGACACCGAATACGCCGACCAACACGCCCACCAATACGCCGACCATCACGCTGACGCCGACGAATACACCCACCAACACGCCGACCATCACGCTGACGCCGACCAACACGCCCACCAACACGCCGACCATCACACTGACGCCGACGAACACGCCCACCAATACGCCGACGATCACGCTGACGCCAACCAACACGCCCACCAACACACCTACGATTACGCCAACGGTCACGCTGACGCCGACCAATACACCGACTTATACACCAACTGTCACATTGACACCGACCAATACGCCGACGGTTACTTTAACCTCCACCTCGACAACGCTCCCGGCGTGCCTCCCCTATACGGATTATTATGAGCCGGACGATTTGATTTCCCAGGCCACGTTTCTTACAACTGACGGCACAAGGCAGAATCACTTGAATATGCCGGCTAACCTGCCTGTCCCCGATGTGGATTGGTTCAAGTTTACCGCCGTGGCCGGACATACCTACGATATACGCACCCAACTGCTCAACGACATCAATTCGTCCGATGCCGCCGCCAACGACACTCTGCTATATCTCTATGCGTCCGATGGCGTAACTCAGCTGGGTTTCAACGACGACGTGGGTCAGACAACCTGGTATATGGGCGACTATTACTATCGGGAAAGCTGGATCCCCTGGACCGCTCTGGCCAGTGGAACTTATTACATACAAGAGCTGCAATGGGGACCGACGGCAAGCAATACCATCCGCGATTGCCATGCCTACCAAATCTGGGTGCAGGATTTCACGGCCTACCCGCCGACCTTCACACCGACCTCCACGCCGACAGTGACGTTGACCCGCACACCCACCAATACAAAAACCTACACGCCGACATCTACACTGCCATGCACAACGTCTGAGACCCCGGGACCAACAGAAGCGCCGACTTGTACACCGACTATCACACCAACTTTTACTCCAAGCCTTACGCCAACCTTCACTCCTACCTATACGCCGCTCCCGCTTACGGGAGTAAGCTTCGTCCGGTTCTCGGCGATGTTGCTGAACGCGCCGGATTATGGCTTGGATGCCCAAACCGTCAGCGGCCAGATCGGCGGCGGGGTAGGACCTTACTCCGTAATCGTCCATGTTATTTCTCCGGATAAAACCGTGGGGAACAACGGGGAGTTGATTTACACCCCGACCGTGCAACCCGACGGCACATTTGTGATTGACGCCTTTACAACCGGCAATTCCAAATTTGGATGCGACTTCGAAGGAATCTGGCGGGCATGGTTTGAAATCTCTGATTCCAGAGGCCCCGGACCATTACACAGCACGACCATCACCTGGGCGGTTTCCTTCCCACGGGTGCATGCAATTCCCTAAGAGAAAACTTTACTTTTTTCCGCAAATATTAAGGGTACGAAAAACAATAACGCAAAGGCGCAAAGGCGCAAAGATATTTATAATACTTCTTTGCGTCCTTGCGTCTTTGCGTTAAAAAAAAATTGAATAATGGAATAAAGTATTTTTATAATACTTTTTGAATTCAAGAGTAAAATACCCCGCAAGAGTACTCCCTCAGGAAAAAGGAATGCCGCCCTTTGAAGAGATCGACAATACTGCCGATTGGGCCTTCCGCGTTAGCGCGCCCTCCTGCGCGGCGCTTTTTACGGAGGCGGCGGAGGCGCTCTACCGCCTGGGTGGAGTGCAAATGGGTAATCCAACTGAAGAAATCCGAAAGATCCAGTTCTCGGCGGACGATCCGGAAAGCTTGTTCATCCAATGGCTGAACGAGTTGATTTTTCTCCTGGACCGCGAGCGTTTGGCGTTGGGTGGAATTCAAGTCGATCAATTGACGGAAACTAAGCTCAGCGCCTCCGGCCATCCGGCCGAAGTCCGTTCGATCGGAAAATACATCAAGGCTGCCACCTACAGCGGGCTGCGAATTACTCAGGGAAACGGAGTTTGGCAGGCGACTGTTGTGCTGGATGTATGAAGGGCGACGGACGATGACGACCAAACAAGATTTTCAAAAGGTCGGCGAATTCCTCTGGGAGCTGCCTTCCTCGTACCGAGGCGATATGCGTATGCCGGTGCGGATCGTCGCCGACGATGAACTGCTTGAGGATGCGCTCGGCGATCTATCCGTCGAGCAGGCGGTCAACGTCGCCAGCCTGCCGGGGCTGGCGGGCCGGGTGGTGGTGATGCCGGACGTGCATCAGGGATACGGGATGCCGATCGGCGGCGTGATGGCGGCCAAAATGGACGGGGGAATGATTTCTCCCGGCGCGGTCGGCTACGACATCAATTGCGGTGTGCGGCTTCTTTCCACTTCCCTGGTTTGGGAGGAGGTGGAACCCCTTATCTCGGACCTCGCCACCGTGCTCTACCGCAACTGTCCGAGCGGTGTTGGCGAGAAAGGCAGCATCCCGCTGACGGTTGCGGAATTGGAACGCGTGTGCCGCGAGGGGGCGCGTTGGGCGCTGCGCAAAGGATACGCGGTAAAAAGCGACATCGACCGGACGGAAGAATCCGGCTGCCTGGAGGGCGCCGACCCGCAGCAGGTTTCGGCGCGCGCCAAGGAACGCGGCCGGGGCCAGCTCGGAACGCTCGGGGCGGGGAACCACTTCCTGGAGCTGGATGTTGTGGATCAGGTCTTCGATCGCAACGCGGCGTCCGCGATGGGTTTGCGGGAGGGCCAGCTCGCGCTGCAGATCCACTGCGGCTCGCGCGGTTTCGGCCACCAGATTTGCACCGATTACGTGCAAAGCTTTCAATCCGCCGTAAAACGCTATGGGATCAAGCTTCCGGACCGCGAGCTGGTATGCGCGCCGGTCGAATCACCCGAGGGGAAGGCTTATATGGGCGCGATGAAAGCCGCCGCCAACTTCGCCTTCGCCAACCGGCAGTTGCTCGCTTTCCACGCGCGCCGCAGTTTCGAGGAGGTTTTCGGCGGGAAGAAAGTCCGCTCCGAACTGACGCAGGTTTATGACATCACGCACAACATGGCCAAAATCGAAACGCATACGATCGACGGCTTGAAACAGAAGGTCTGCGTGCACCGCAAGGGAGCCACGCGCGCCTTTGGCCCCGGGTTCGAAGGATTGCCTCCGGAGTACCGCGCGCTGGGTCAGCCGGTGCTCGTCCCCGGATCGATGGGGACGGCCTCGTGGGTGCTGCTCGGGACTCAGGGCAGCATGGAGCTTTCCTACGGATCGTGCTGCCACGGCGCCGGGCGGGTGATGAGCCGCGCTCGGGCCAAGCGCGAGATCCGAGGCGAGAAACTGCGCGGCGAACTCGAGCATCAAGGAGTTCGCATCCGCGCCGGATCATTGCCCGGACTGGCGGAAGAAGCGCCCCAAGCTTACAAAGACGTCGACCGCGTGATCGCGGCGGTATGCGGCGCCGGGATCGGGAAGAAGGTCGCCCGGCTGAAACCTGTGGCGGTGATCAAAGGATAGATAAAAAGACACCATGAACCTATGGCTCAGATTATTCATGGCAACCCACGTATTGGTTTATCGCCTCTCCCGCGGGCTGGTGGGGGGCCAAATGGCGGGTCAATCCGTGCTGTTATTGCATACCGTCGGCCGCAAATCGGGCAAAAGCCGGATCACCCCCATCAACTACTTTCGCGACGGGGAGCGTTATGTGGTGGTCGCATCGAATTGGGGGCGCGCCAATAATCCCGGCTGGTATATTAATTTGCAGAATGGATCGGCCGTGACACTTCAAGTGAAGGACAAGACACTGAACGCGCGACCGGAAGAGGCAACAGACGCGGAATATCCCAGGTTGTGGAAACTGGTCACCGCGAAAAATGATTTTTACGAGCGGTATCAAAAACAAACCCAACGAAAAATACCGTTCGTGGTCCTGATTCCGATAAAATGAGAACCTGCGCCGCCGAGCGGCATGGAAAATCGGATCAGAAGTTATCCCGCTGCACGTTCGGTATGCCCCGGGCAAGCAGGTTTTGAAATGGGAAAATTTTCCGGTACAGGAAGGAACAGAGATTATTCCCCCAACAACAGGGTGCTGAAAGCCTCTAGAATTGTCATTGCGAGGAGCGAAGCGACGAAGCAATCTGGGCTTTCTGACGCGAAAATCGAGATTGCTTCGCTCCCTTCGGTCGCTCGCAATGACATCTATCCTTATTATCAGCACCCTGATAAGGAAAAAAATGATTGAATCAAAAAAGAACAATATTCCCCGCTGGCTGGAATGGGCGCGCGAGATCCAGGCTCTGGCCCAGACCGGATTGCACTTTGCGTCCGACGATTACAACCGCGGCCGCTACCGCCGGCTGATGGAGCTCGCGGTCGAGATCGCTTCCGAGTGCGGGAGCCTTCCGCGCGAGAATGTGGAGCGGGTGTTCCTCGCCGCGCGCGGATACGCGACGCCGAAAGTTTCCGTGCGCGGCGCGGTTTTCCGCGGCGGAAAGATTCTTCTGGTGCGCGAGCGCATCGACGGCGGATGGTGCCTGCCCGGTGGGTGGGCCGACGTGGGCGACTCGCCCTCTGCAATGATCGAGCGCGAAGTGCTGGAGGAGAGCGGCCTGAGAGTGCGCGCCGCCCGTCTGGTGGGAGTGTACGACGCCAACCGCGACGGAGGCGAGGTGGATGTGATGCACGCCTACGATCTGCTTTTTTATTGCGACGACCTGGGCGGAGATCCGCGGCCCAGCGACGAGACGTCCGACGCCGGATTTTTCGGTTTGAATGAAATACCTCCGCTATCCGCCGCCCGCACGAGTCTCCGTCACCTTCAGGCGGCTTTCACTTTAAGGGAAAACCCATCCCAAGTAACGGAATTCGACTAGCGCTGCTTTTTTCGGCAATCTCGAAAAAACATCTATCAGGATGCAGAAATAACATTTGGCTTTCACTACCTATCAGAGCCGCGATAGACCAACCCCCCTCGTTTTCCCCCATTTTCTTCCGGAAAATGGGGGGATGAAAGGGGGCAGGTGTCCGCACCGAGCAATATTCTGAATTATTCCGGAGCCGGCTTTTTACGTGAAAATCTGATTTTTTACCAACCTTGCCGTTGTTGGTAAAAACTGTATTAGTACCGTCTCGCTGGTTGCCCCGGACGAGGAAAGTATCGTAGAATGAGGCTCACACATCCGTAGAATGGGTGTGGAGTTTCCGCTATTATCGTCTTTTTGATCGGAAAGGAGCGCACGTGTCGAATAAAATCCTGCTTACGCTTGCGATCGTCGGGGGAACCGGCTCGGAAGGCAGCGGCCTGGCCATGCGCCTCGTGCGTTCCGGGTATCGCGTCATCATCGGCTCGCGCTCGGCCCAGAAGGCGGCGGAACGGGCAAGCGAGCTGAACACCATCATGGGGGAACCCGGCCTGCTTTCCGGTGCCGAGAATCTGCAAGCCGTCCGCGAAGCGGACCTGGTTATGCTGGCTGTCCCCTTCGCCGCACAGCGGCAGATCATCGAAATTATTCGGCCCGCCCTGAAAGGCAAGATCCTCATCAATGTGGGCGCCTGCATCAACCCCGACCGTCCTTCGCAAGTGGAACTCCCCCGGGAGGGATCGTCCAGTCTTGCGGCGCAGGAGCAATTGGGAGCCGACGCGCGCGTCGTGGCTGCGTTTCAGAATGTCTCCTCGGAGTATCTGAGCGATCCGGAACGGCCGATCGATTGCGACGTGCTGGTGTGCGGCGATGACGCCGAAGCGAAAGTGGCCGCCATGCATCTGGCCGAGGCCATCGGTTTGGTCGCCTACGACGCCGGGCCGCTAAAGAACTCGATCGTCGCCGAAGGGATGAACTCGATCCTGGTGGGGATCAACAAACGGTACCACGCGCGGTTGGCGGGCGTCCGCATCACCGGCGTCTCCCAATAACGGTCAAGGAAAGCAAGGGTGACCGCGGGGCGTTCCCTTCACCTCACCGCACTCCCGGATTTTCCGCTCGTCCGTCCGGGCGACGAACTCGCCGGACTGATCCTGCAAACGCTGGATCGCAACCATTTACGCTTGGAATCCGGGGATGTGTTGATTCTCGCGCAGAAGATTGTCTCCAAGAGCGAGAACCGGCTGGTCGACCTGACAACCATCACCCCTTCGCGGCGCGCGATCGACTTTTCCGAGCAGTGCGAAAAAGATCCGCGCTTCGTGGAGGTGGTGCTGCGGGAAAGCCGCGAGGTGCTGCGCGCGCGTCCCGGGCTTCTGGTGGTCGAGCACCGGCTCGGGTTTGTGTGCGCCAATGCTGGCATCGACCGGTCGAACGTGGGCAGAGCCGATCCGAAGGCCGAGTGGGTGCTGCTCTTGCCTGAGGATCCGGATGCCAGTTGCCGGGCGCTGCGCGGACGGATCCGGCAGGCGGCGGGTGTTGAGATCGGCGTGATCATCAACGATTCCCACGGGCGGGCCTGGCGCAACGGAACCGTCGGAATGGCGATCGGCGTGGGGGGATTGCCCGCGCTCGAAGATCTTCGCGGAAGGAAGGATCTCTTCGACTACACGCTTCAGATCACCCAGGTGGCCGCAGCCGATGAGCTGGCCGCCGCCGCCTCGCTTCTGATGGGGCAGGCGGACGAAGCGCTGCCGGTCATCCACGCGCGCGGTTTTCCGTACCCCCTGCGGGAATCTTCGCTGGCGGAACTCGTTCGCCCAAAAGAAATCGACGCCTTTCGATAATCCATTCCGCCCCAGACAAAATTGGAGGATTTACCCCATGCAAGCTGAACGCGCGGAGGATCGGGCCTGGAAAATTGTCCGCTCCGAGCCGGGGCCGGATTTGATTCTTTTTAAAACCCGGTTCGACTGGCTCGCCCATCCGCGCACTCAAAAAGTCATGCGCGCGGTCGTCCTGGAAGCACGGGACTGGGTGAACGTGGTTGCGCTCACTCCCCGGGAGCGGATCGTCGCGGTCAGCCAGTTTCGATTCGGGATCCGAAAACTCTCGCTGGAGATTCCCGCCGGTTTGGTGGATCCGGGGGAGACGCCGCTTGCGGCCGCCGTCCGGGAATTGGACGAGGAAACGGGGTACACCGCGCGGGAATGGAAATCGCTGGGATGGTCATTCGCCAACCCGGCTTTTCTTAACAATCGCGTTCACAACTTTCTTGCCTTGGACGCGCGGCGCACCCGGCTTCCGCATCCGGAAGCCGGGGAGGACTTGGAAACCTCGGAACTTTCCCTCGCCGAACTCAAACAAGCCATCCAGACCGACAGCATGCGGAACTCTAATACCCTGCTTGCCCTGGCGCGGGTTTTTGATCTGCGGGTGGAAAAGATTGACATTGCATGAGGTTCGTCATGCCCATATGCTTCAAAGGTATTTAGGAAAGATCCTGCGGATCTGGATTCCCGTCAAGGACACGTGGGAATGACAGCGGTCATAGTTGGAAGCCGCGGTCGAAAAGATAGTGTTCGTCATGCCCGCGTGTTTTAAGCGGGCATCCACAAAAGGCAGAGCAAAACTGGATTCCCGCCCCCCGAGAAGAACACTCGGGGGCAGGTAAGTACACGCGGGAATGACAACCATTCTGATGTTCGTCATGCCCGCGCCTGCCCCTGCGGAGCATCCCGGCTCACTTTTGGTTTATGAGCCGTGATGGATGCGCCCGCCCTGCGTATTATGCAGGGATGCGAGGGTGCTCCCGGCGGACATCCAGAAGGGGTTGTGTAAAACTGGATTCCCGCCAGGGACACGCGGGAATGACAGCAGTCATAGATAGATGACCTTGCCGAAAGGATGGAGTTCGTCATGCCCGCGCGCCCTAAGCGGGCATCAAGGAAAAGCACGGCAGATATGGATTCCCACTAAGGACACGCGGGAATGACTTCGGTACAATTACCTCTGCGAAGTGCGATGGCAAAAGATATGGATATTATTTTCAACCGACGATCGATCCGGAAATTCCGTCCCGAACCGGTACCGGAAGAATCCATCCGGCGAATGGTGGAAGCCGCCCATGCTGCTCCCTCCGCGCACAACACGCGGCCGTGGCGCTTCGTAATCTTGCGGGAGGAGAGGGTGCGCCGCGCGCTGGCGGAAGGAATGGCGGCGGCTTATGCGCGCGATGCCGGAGCGGATGGGGCGGATCCGGAAAAGATCCGCGCCCGCAACACGCGATCAGTGGAACGGATTTCCGCCGCGCCGCTCGCGATCCTCGCGTGTATGGACGAGGCTTGCGTTCCGGCCAACGCCGGACGGGGGACGGAGGGGGAGCGGTTGCTGCTGATCCAGAGTGTCGCCGCCGCGGTGGAGAATCTCGTTCTAGCCGCGGTTGCGGAAAAATTAGGCGCCTGTTGGTTGTGCGCACCCGCGTTTTGCCCTCAAGCCGTTTTGGAAGCGCTGGCGCTCCCAAAGAATTGGATTGCCCAAGCGTTGATACTGATCGGATTTCCCGCGGAAGACCCCGTCCAGCCGGACGGGCGTGTCCTGGACGAGGTCGTGGTATGGCGGTAGAAGGATTTGAGCAATGGAAAGTCGTCGCATTGGCCGGCGGGGTGGGGGGCGCGAAATTAGCTCACGGTTTGGCGCAAATCCTCCCGGCGGAAAACCTCACGGTTGTGGTCAACGTAGCCGACGATTTTGAGCTGTTCGGGCTGACCGTCTGCCCCGATCTGGACACGGTCATGTATACCCTGGCGGGAATCGCGGCCCGGGAAACCGGTTGGGGGATCGAGGGGGATACCTTCCAGTGTGTAGACTCGCTGGCCCGGCTCGGCGCGCCCGCCTGGTTCCGTTTCGGCGATCGCGACCTGGCGACGCACCTTGCGCGCACGCGCCGGCTGTGGGATGGCGCGACGCTTACCGAGACCACCCGCGGCCTATGCGAATCCTTCGGCGTGCGGCCAACGATCCTGCCCTGCACCGACGATCTGTTGCGGACAATCGTCGAGACGGATCAGGGCGACCTGGAATTCCAGGATTATTTCGTCCGCCGCCGGTTCGAACCGGCGGTGCGCGGGTTCCACCTGCGCGGATTACCCGCGGCGTTTCCTTCGCGGGAATTCCTCGCGGCGCTCTCCTCGGCCGATGCGATCGTGCTGTGCCCCTCCAATCCGTTTGTCAGTCTGGGACCGATTCTCGCCCTGCCGGGCGTACGCGAGAAAGTGGCGGCGAAACCCTCTGCGGCGGTTACGCCGATCATCGGCAGCCGGGCGGTCAAAGGGCCGCTGGCGAAGATGTTCCGCGAATTGGGCCGCGAGTCTTCGGCGGTCGAGGCGGCGCGCGAGTACCGCGGGATCATCCGTGGTTTTCTCCTCGACCGGCAGGATGAGCCGCACGCGGGGGAAATCGAAACCCTCGGCCTCCGCGTCGGCATCGCCGATACGCTTATGAGCGACGATCGGCAACGGAAGGAGCTGGCGGCGGAAACGTTGCGCTTCATCCGAATGCGTTTATCCGGATGAAACGCTGGATCATCGTGCCGGTCAAGCGGCTTTCGGCCGCCAAGTCCCGTCTTTCCAAGGCGCTTCCGGCGCGGCAGCGCCGGCGGCTTGCCCGAATGCTTTTGGAACGCACGCTGACAACCCTGCGCCGGCTAAAGGGGATCGAAGGAATTCTGGTGGTGAGCAAGGATCGCGTTGTTCCTTCGATCGCCGGAAAATACGGCGCGATCCACGTGCGCGAAGGGCAATGCGACGGACTGAACCGGGCATTGGCGCGCGCGGCGGACGAAGCCGCGCGGCGGGGAGCGGAGGCGGTGATGGTGCTGCCGGCCGATCTGCCCCTGCTGCGCACGCGGGATTTGGCGCAGGCCGTGCGCTTAGCCCGCCATTCGCCGTTTGTCGTGATCGCGCCGGACCGGGCGGAGCGGGGGACGAACCTGCTCTATCTTTCGCCTCCCGGAATCATAAAATTTTCCTTCGGCGAACGGTCGTTCGAGAAGCATACCCTGTCGGCGCGCAGAAAAAAAATTCGCGTGAGCGTATTGCGGAACTCGGCTTTGGCACAGGATATTGATCGTCCCGAGGATTTGTCAATCCTCCGCGTCCATTTCGGGCTCCGCTACCGCTGTAAATGATAATTGTGTCAGAAATGCGGAAAATCTTCACAATTTCGACCTATCATCTTCCAAGGGAGAGCAGCCTCGCGGAATTTCATTTGGAGCAGCCGTCGATCTCCTTCTATGGCCAAGGTGAAAATAATGAAATGGAAAACGGGCAGAATTAACCGTACGGCAATTTCCTTGGCAGCGTTTACGTTCTTCGTACTGACAGGCTGCGGTGCGCCGGCTGCAGCGAAAAAGTCGACCGCGACCATTCCTGTCCAGCCCTCGCTCCAACCGTTGGCGACCGTCACGTTAACGCCAACCGCCACGCTGGTCCCGGAAAAGACCTGGAATAGTTATGGACCGGAGAGCGAACTCATTCACGCGCTGGCGCTGGATTCATCCGCTCCATCAACCCTTTATGCCGGAACGGATGATGCCGGCGTGTATAAGAGCACCGACGGCGGCGGGACGTGGACAGCCGCCAACGGCGGATTGACCGCAATCCATGTGAATGCCATAGCCGTCGATCCTCAAACCTCGGGCACTCTTTTTGCGGGAACGGCTGATGGCGGGATGTTCCGAAGTGCCGACGGCGGGGACCATTGGATTGCCTTGAACAATGGGCTGACGGCAAATCAGATTAAAGCGGTGGCGATCGATCCGGTTAACCCGGCTACCCTCTACGCCGGGACGGATGTCGGTATTTTCGTCAGCCTAAATGACGGGGTGAGATGGAACGCAATCAATCAGGGCCTGTTGGATCAAAATGTCGACGCCCTGGTGATCGATCCGGCAGCGCCGGCCACGCTCTATGCGGGAACGATCGGCGAGGGCGTGTTCATGAGCACCGACGGCGGCGGGAGCTGGAGCGCAGTCAATAACGGTCTGACCGCCGTGAATATCTACGCCCTGGTGATCGATCCTTCGAGGCCGGCCATTCTCTACGCTGGAACTGAGAAAGGCGTCTTTGCCACCCCGAACGGCGGCGGATCGTGGAATGCACTCGGCGCCGGATTCGGCGACGGCTTCGTTTCCGCTCTGGCGCTCGATCCATCGGCGCCGGCGACGCTGTATGCAGGAACTTCCGGCGGCGTTGTATGGAAGAGCACCAACGGCGGCGGGGATTGGAATGCGGTCACGCGGGCTTATCCAACCTCCCGATTGAAGCCCTGGTGGCCGATCCGGCGGCGCCGGATACGTTGTACGCGGGGACGTTCGGCGGAGGCGTGTTCCAAAGC
>CAWADT010000028.1:0-24692 GCA_963780865.1 uncultured Chloroflexia bacterium
AACTACAACTACCACCAGATCCTGGCGATGCCGTGGTTTACGCAGTTCATCAGCGATCCGATTCTTTTGCATCTGTACGCGATGTGGCCGTGCGTATCCGCCGAGCCGACCTCGACCCACTAGCAGGAATTAAGAAGGCGATATGAAAAGCACTCCCAAGTGGAAAACGGTCCAACGGTTAAAGACCTCGGGGCAGGCCCTGATCCTCATCATCCTGACCTTCTTTGGGCTGCTATTCTTCCTCGGGCTGATGATCGACCTGGGGCAGATCTTCCTGGCCAAAGGCTACCTGCGCCGCGCCGCCGACGCGGCCTCGCTCGCCGCCGCCGCTCAATTCCGCGAGAACCGGACGATTACTGATATGAGATCCGCGGCGGACGAGGTGGCGCGCATGAATGGAGTCGCGCCTACTTCCATCACGGTCGACACTTGCGCATCGACGGGTTACAGCGACGCCGATTTGTGCCCCAAGCCGGGGGACATGCCCAAAAAGCTGGTCCGGGTGACGATCGTGATGGATTACCCCATGACCTTCCTTTCGCTGCTAAACATCTATTCCATCCACCTGACGGAGACTTCCGTCAGCGAAGCGGCGTCCATGGACGTGGTCCTGGTGATCGACACGTCGGAATCCATGAGCTGGGATAGTCCCGCCCCTACTCACCCCGGAGACGTCGACCTGCGCGATCCGAGCGTGTGCAACCCACCTCCTGGCAGTTGTGAACCATTCGAGCATGTAAGGGCGGCCGCGCTTGATTTTACAAAACAAATTCTGGATCCAACGCTCACGGCGGCGCAGGCTGCGGTGCAGGAAGAGGACCGGGTGTCGATCGTCACCATTTCCAACGGATGGCAGGGTCCGCCCTCGGGCACGTTTGTCGCCCAAGGTTGGACCAATTATTATGGCGACGCGGCGGCAACCATAAACAGTCTGCAGATATACGACCCGAATATTCAATGGAATGAGAATGATGATCTACCGGATACATTGCAATTTGGCACCTACCGGATGTACTCGCCTCCCCCCGATAACTACTATCAGCTGTTGTATTGCATGCATGCTTACTTCCCGGATAGTGTTGGCCCCGCCGATGAGCGGTTCAAATCTGCCTGCGGCACGACCAACATCGGCGGCGCCTTGCTCCTGGCGGGCAACCAATTCGGCATTCAGAAACGGCCGCAGGCGTTATGGGTGGTGGTGCTGCTCACCGACGGGGCGGCGAACACGACCTTCGGCACGATGTCGAACCTCAACGGGGGCGCCGATATGAGCATCGTGTTGCCCGGGACCGGATTGGACACCAGTCTGCTCACCGCCCACCTGCCCTTTGGATTCTGCCCGGCCGGCGATTGGGTCGACTCCAGCGACAGGGTGTGGTGCCAGGACGGGATCGCCGGCGATCGGCATAGTTTTGGCAGCGCGGATTACGACGCCAACGATTTCGCCATGGACGAAGGAGATTACGTCGCCTGCGCGGCGGTCAGCCCGGCGGCGGGCTGCGTAACCAAAGGACAGGGGGCGATCATCTTCACCATCGGACTGGGGAAAGAGATCACGCGCCTGGATGCCAACCCGGTCGTGGCGGATAAAAAGCCGTACGGCGGAATGCTGCTGCGGTACCTCGCCGCGGTCGGCGACGACGGCGACCCGGGCACCGACTTGTGCTCCACGGGCCCTCCGGCGACGGACTGGACCCTAAGCTGCGGAAACTATTTTTACGCCCAGGGAGGCGCGAACCTGCAAGCGATCTTTGAGAAGATCTATTCGCGCATCTTTACCCGCCTGACGGAATAAGAGAACAAGTCTCGCGAGATAGAAGAGGCAATTATGATTACTGAATTGTTCCTGGGCAAAAAGACAAACCCCGCCGCCGGCCGTCCGGCCGGTAAACGCCGCACCCGCGGCCAGGGCCTGGTGGAATTCGCGCTCGTCCTCCCGGTGCTGCTCCTGCTCATCTTCGGGATCATCGAGTTCGCGCGGATTTTCTATTCCTGGCTGATCATCACCAACGCGGTGCGCACCGGCGAGCGCTACGCCGTCACCGGGGATTATATGGATAAGTATTGCGTGGACATGGGGTTCGATCCCCCCGGACTGCATTGCCAGAGCACGGACGACGCCACCCGCGCCCGGGAACAGGATTACGCCCGGTTGTATTCGATCGTGGAGATTACCGATAAGGCCGCGACCGGATTGCTGCGCGGGACCCAGACCGGCGCCACCGCCATGGATTCCACACCCCTGCATTACAAGGACCCGGGATATTTTCACATTGTCATTTGCAGCTTCAGCAACAGTCATGAATTCGTCTGGATCCCCATGACCCCCGCCCATGACGATGACTGCAGCAAGGGCGGGGTGAGCACCGACGACGCCGGCAACCCGATGGAAGGCACGGTGCGGGTCCAGGTGGCGCTCACCTTCGAACATCCGCTCATCATGCCGCTCATCTCCAGCGTCTGGCCGCACCTCACCCTGCACTCGGAACGCAGCGGGATCCTGGAGCAATTCCGTGTGGCGCGGGTGGTGGGCATTCCGCCGATTGTGTACGTCGGTTCTCCCACGAAAACCGAAACCCCCACCAAAACCGAAACGCCGACCGAGACCGAGACGCCGACCGAGACCGAGACGCCGACCGTCACCTTGACGCCCACTCCGACCGAAACGCCCACTTCGACCGCGACGCCAACCGTAACGGAGACGCCGACCGCGACCGCCACGTCGACCAAGACGGATACGCCGACCGCGACATTCACCCCGCTCTTCTCCCCGACGTCAACGGTCACATTGACGCCGACGAAGACCAGCACGCCAACGTTTACGGCGACGATCACGCTGACACCGACCCGCACCTTCACGCCTACCAACACACCGACGATCACGCTGACCCCGACGTTTACTCCCACCCGGACGCCAAGCACGCCGACCCTTACCCCGACGGTCACCAGCACGCCGACGATCACCCTGACGCCTACGATCACGCTTACGCGGACGAATACGCCCACCAACACGCCGGTGACGCCGACGCTTACGCGAACGTCGACCCGGACCTTCACGCCGACCTATACACCGACGATCACGCTGACCCCGACGATCACGCCGACGTTCACCCGGACCTTCACGCCGACGATCACGCCGACGTTCACCCGCACCTTCACGCCGACGAACACGCCGACGATCACGCTCACCCGGACCAATACGCCCACGAACACGCCGGTCACGCCGACGCTGACGCCAACCAAAACCAACACGCCGACGATCACACGCACCAATACGCCGGTCACACCGACACTGACCCGCACGCCGACGCCGACCAATACGCCGATCACGCCGACCCTTACCTACACGCCGACGAGGACTCCGACGCCAATCACGCCGACGCTCACGCCGACCCCGACTCCAGTCACGCCGACGCTGACCCCGACTCCGGTGACGCCGACCCTGACCCCGACGCGGACGATGACGCCGGTTACGCCGACGGCCACACGGACCCCGACGCCCACGCTTACCAATACGCCGATCACGCCGACGCTCACGCCGACCAACACGCCGACGGGCACCCAGTCGCCTTCGCGCACGCCGACGCAGACCCTGCCGGCCTCGCTGACGCCGACGCCTACGCCCACCAAGACGCTGATTCCGACGATCCCCATCGGATAAACCGGCGGAGGGCGGGTAAAGTCATCAAAGGGGCGGAGAATATCCGCCCCTTTCTGTTTCCTATCGGCCTGCGGCCGGGGTAAAATCTATTTATGCGCTGGTCCGGACGGCAATCCCTATGGCGCCTTCTACCGGCCGTATGTTTCACGGCGGCCGTCTTCGCCTGGTTTTGGCTATATGTGCGTTTCCTTCGTTCCTTCTATTCCGTCCCCAATCCTTTTCTGATTCCGCTTTCACTTATGCAATGGCTTCCCGGTTTCCTCGCCGCGATTCTCGCCCTCGCCCGCGTCCGCCGGGAAAAGGGCTCGCTGGCGCGGGCATGGTTTTTCCTGGGGCTCGCGCTCACGCTTTGGCCGCTGGCCGACGGCCTGGAACAACTGATCCCCTCCACCCTGTCCGTCTTCGTGGTCGCCGCGCCGCGATTGATCAACCTTCTGGCATACGGCTTTGCGCTGGTTGCGGTGTTCTTCTTCGCGCCCCTTCCGGAAGTCCGCTTCGGCCGGTTGCGCTTCCTGATGGATATGATCATCCACACCGCGTCGTGGGGGATGATCCTGTGGTTCCTCCTGATCGAGCCGATCCTGTCCCCGATTCGCGTCAGCCTGGATATGCGTTTTTGGATCGCGCTGTATTCGATCCTGGATCTGCTGCTGCTGATGCTGGTGGTTTGGCTGCAGGGGCAGTCGATCCGGCGCCGGGGCGCATTGTGGCTGCTGGCCGGCGGATTCTTCCTGCTTTCCATCCACGACGTGGTCACGGGCTGGCTTGTCCTGCAGGGAGCCGCGCAGGCTTATGTCTACACCGGGTTTCTGATGGTCGGCGGGTACGCAATGATTGGAATCGCGGCCGCCGGTTGGCGCGTTCCGCTCCCCCGGCTTGCCGGAGCGGCCGCCGCCCCTGGCGCTCGCCCCGAACCGGGCGTCATCCGGCTCGCCATAGCCCGGCTGCAGGAGCGCATGCGCCGCGCCGAGGAACGCTGGCTCCCGCTGGCTTCCACCATCGCCCTGATCGTGTTCCTGCTCACCGATTGGAGCCGCACCGGCGCGATCGATCCCCTGCTGGCCGTGCTCACAGCCTGCCTGACCTTGTTGCTGATCCTGCGCGAGGGCGTCATTGCCGGGCAGGCCGAATTGGAAGGCTACGCCGTGCTGCTGGACAACATTGAAGATCCGGCGTTTATTTGCAGCGGGGAAGGCAGGGTGATCTTGGAAAATCCGGCCATGCGCAGCAGGTATCCGCCCGGGCGGAAAGACAACTCGCTTGGCGAACTCTTGCCGGTGCGTCCGGGTTGGGATTTCCTTTTGCGGGAAGCCGCGAAGAGCGGATGGGGCGGCGAGGTTTGGGTGG
Organism: uncultured Chloroflexia bacterium; assembly: GCA_963780865.1. Classification (GTDB taxonomy): domain Bacteria; phylum Chloroflexota; class Anaerolineae; order Anaerolineales; family RBG-16-64-43; genus FEN-1073. Next base: position 5,009 of record CAWADT010000028.1, read on the forward strand.
GAGCGGGATTGCCCGGCGGGGAAGATTTTCCGGCCTGGCTGGTGTTGCAGCGGTTGAGTGGAGAGGAAGCGCCCCGTGGGAGGTTCGCGGGGCTCCTGCACGACCTCTCGCCGCAGCGCCGGCAGGAAGAATCCCTGCGCGCCGCCTACCGGCAGGCGGAGGAATCCCGCCTCGCGCTCGAAGAGCTCAGCGGCGCGCTGGAGGGAAAGGTGCAAGAAAAGACGGCCGACCTTTCCCGCGCGCTGGAGCAGCTGGAGGAACAGAACCGGATGCTGCGTTCGCTGGACCGGTTGAAGTCGGAATTTGTGGCGCTCACCTCGCACGAGCTGCGCACGCCGCTGATGGCCATTCGCGCCGGATTGGAGCTGATCGCCGTCCAGAAGAATCCGCTGCCGCCGGAGATTCTATCCAACCTCGAGCTGGTGCGGAAGGAATCCGAAAGGCTGGGACGGTTCGTCGAGAGCATCCTCGACCTTTCCGCGCTGGAAGCCGGCCGGCTTCCGCTCCAGATCGGCCCGGTGCAACTGAAAGAGCCAATGGAGGAAGCGCGCATGGCGCTCGCCGCGTCGCACGGCGGATTGGAAGGCCGCAACCTGAAGCGGCTACACATCCGCCTTCCCGCGCGCCTTCCGGACGTCCAGGCCGACGAGCATATTCTCGCCAGCGTTCTGTTCCAACTGATCGATAACGCCTTCAAGTACGCGCCCGAAGGCCCGGTGCGCCTCACAGCCCAGGCTCGCGATGGCGGCGTGGAGGTGATGCTCGCCGACAGCGGGCCGGGCATCCCGCCGGAAAAACAGGACCAACTGTTCCAGTTGTTTTCCCGGCTGGAGGATGCCGAACTCGCCGCGGGTGCGCGGCGTGGGCCTGGGTTTGTACATTTCGCGTAAAATGGTGGAAGCGATGGGCGGCACGATCGATCCGCGGCCCGCCGAGCGCGGTCTTACGCTTTGCCTGCGGCTGCCCATTTTCTCCGAGGCGACGTGAACCAAACGATTCTTCTCGTGGACGACGACAAATCCCTGCGCCAGGTGATGGGCCAGTATCTGAAGCAGGAAGGATACCGGGTGCTGGCGGCGGGATCCGGCGCCGAAGGACTGCGCCTGTTCTACGCCGAGCGGCCGGACGCGGTCCTGCTGGATCTGATGATGCCCGGCATGGACGGGTGGGAGGTGTGCGCGCGCCTGCGGGAGCTTTCCGACGCGCCGATCCTGCTGGTCACGGCCCGCACTTCCCAGGAGGACAAGCTGCGCGGGTTCAGGCTGGGAATCGACGATTATCTTTCCAAACCCTTCAGCCTGGCCGAACTAGCCGCCCGGCTGCAGGCGGTGCTGGCGCGCAGCCACAAGACCGGCCCGCTCTCGGGCAAAGTGATCACCTGGCACGAGCTGCGCATGGACCTCGGCAAGCGCCAGGTGTGGTGCGGGGAAAAGCTGGCGCTGCTCACGCCGACCGAGTTCCGGATGCTGGAGATCCTCATCCGAAAAAAAGGCAGCGTGGTGACCGAGGAGGAGCTACGCCAGGAAATCTGGGGCAGCGAACGCCCGATGGATTCCTCCGCCGTGCGGCGCTACATCTGGCTGCTGCGCCAGAAGCTGGAAAGCGACCCGACCAAGCCGGAACTTGTGCTGGCCGTGCGCGGTTCGGGGTATCGGCTGGGGCCGTGACCACCGCGCTTCCGATTTCTCTTAACGCGCATATTGAGGCTGGAGAATCAAGGACAGAATAGTTGCTGGGAGAAAAGGGGGCGGTCTGTATGTTCGATGAAACGTAAAGATTGTGATTAGTAGGCGGCCATGCTGAGGAATTTTTTCAAATACGACACTGGGTGATCGAAGCGGAAAAAAGGACGCTCTTTCTTGTATCCCAGGAACTGATACAATTTATTTTGTTCTTGTCATCATAAAAATGATACTCCGCAAAATATCGAACTGGAAATATCCGCTGTCCTTCATATTCATCATTATCCTGGCCTCCATTCCTTCTCTTTGGGTTTTCCAGAACCGCTGGCTAGACAACTCCCCCGGAGAACGATTGATCCGCAAAAATACCGGGTTGTGTTCATGGCAATTGTTCTGCCAATCCACCCTACCGACTCTTGCCATTATTGGATTTCTTGCTTGCGCTATCGCTTTGGCAGTTCTTTTCCTATGGATAAGCAAGACCCAGATTAGCTCCGATATATTTCAAACCGCGGATTTTCCGGTTCCACCGGCAAATGAAGCCGTTGGAAAGCGGACCATGATCGTATCCCGGATTTTGTTGGGAACGGCCTGCATCGGTTTCATCTTGATCCTTGCGGATAGTTTCTTTTCGAGAAGTATTCCCGGATGGAATCTGATCGCTGTGTATTTATGCTTTCTGACGGGATGCCTATTTCATGAAAGAATCGAAATTACAAATTGGATAAGAAAGAACACTGGGTGCTTTCTTTCCGTACTGGCAAATCATTTTCTCCTCATCGCCGCATTTTATTTCCATTACCAGGAAAGCCAATGGGAAGTTCTCGTTATTGTAGCGTTTCTCATTTCCTTGATCAGCCTTCTGCGTTACCGTCACCGGCTATCCCCGATCTATTTCATTTTTTTGTTGGCCATTTTCCTGTTCACCCTTCATATCAACACGTGGTGGACATCGTTTGTGGGCGATGAGTATTCGTTTTTTGATCTGGGCCGCTCTCTTGCTTCCGGACGGAATCTGATTTGGTTTGGAAATAATCTATTCAGTATAAGGGGAAATTACGGCGCTTCACCCCTGTTGGCCACCTACATCCAGGTAGTTTTCATGAAGATCTTCGGTGCCAATGGATTTGGCTGGCGGTTTAGCAACGTGTATCTATGCGCGATGGGGATTGTGCTGATTTATTCTTTCCTTCGGCATTTTATCGTCGAGCGGGTCGCCTTGCTTGCCGCGATTTTGTTGGCTTTCTCCGAATATCTGATTAGTTTTGTCAGCATAGGGTATACGAACCTACAGGCTTTCTTTGCCATTGCGCTAGTCCTGGCACTGAGCGCTTGGTCCGTGCGATCGAAAACCATCCTGGCCTTTGGTTTGTTGGGATCTTCGCTAGCTTTGTGTTTCTACAGCTTTCCAGCAGCGATCTCTGCTCTTCCATTGCCATTTGTCCTGCTGCTTCTCTACTATCCACCAACCACCGGGGAGGCCATCAAGCGCTGGGGAATTATGGTTGCCGCGTTTGGAATGCTTATTTTTCCATTGTTCCGTCAACCGGAATATTGGATCGATTTAAGTCAAAAACCTATGCTGGCGAGTCCCGAAGCGATGCGGTCGGTTATGACCATATTGGATCATATTCTTTCTAATGGTTACTACTCGTTATTTTCATTTCTCTTCGCGCAACAGGAAACGCACTTTGTGGCGGTATCCTATGTCGATCCCGTGACAGGAGTTTTTGTCCTGATCGGCTTTTTCAGTCTCCTATGGAAGATACGCATTAACCGGTTTATCGCATTTTGGTTGATTGGATTCTTCATCCTCTTATCGGTCGTCGGGGTTTTTCACAGGGACAATTTTCCTGCCACAACCCGAATGTTTCTGCTGTTGCCTTGGTGGATGGTATTTGCGGCGGTTGGTCTGGAATTCTTGCTGATCCATCTATCCGCGCTATGGCACTTTTCCCGGAGGATTTCCATTGGTGTTGTTTTAAGCCTCATACTGCTGGCGTTTGGATTGAATATCTATCAGGCGAATACACTATCCTACTCCCTTTTTACAAGCCGGCCCATGGTCCAATCAGTCTTCATTCGTTTAGCGGAGGATGCTGAACAGATCCATCCTGGGATTCCCAAAAAGTATATTTTTCTCACCGACACCTCGTGGACAGTCGAAGGGTATTTCCGATTTCAAAACGTTTATCCGATAAGCCTTGGTCAGGCAAGCATTTCCCAGGCGATTATTTACGGGGAAGAAATTCCAGCCGATATATTCAACTCCGTAGCAGATTCCAATATCGTTATTCTGATCCTCCCATTTTCCCATCCTGAATGGGAACAGGCCATCGAAGAAAACCTTAACACAATGGGAAAATATCCTTGTCGGATACGATCACCGGAAGGAAACGAAATTGTTACTATCTATTCCTCGAAAGAATATTCGCAAACCTGCCATTATTATTAGTACTGTATTACTTATTGTCATTGTTAATGTCGGCCACCAAAGCGCATCTCCACGTCGTGGAGCCGTACACACGCTCGCCCGGATTGAACACGAAGCCTTGTCCGCCGGATAGGTTGCGCGCAAACCGGAAGACAATAAACGCGTCCTCCTCGGTGAAATTTGTGTAGACGAGCCAAAGAATACGCGTGGACAGCGCCAAACCTAGAAGGACGGCTGGTGCGATGCGAGGGAAAATATCTACTGGTCGATGCGTGGATTTCAGATTTATTCGTCGGTCAATCGCCGCGTGGATTCATACCATGAAATACCTCCATTGGCTACGGCGTTGGGCGGATCAGGAACGTAGCGCGGGCTACCGGCTGGGACCGTAATTTCAATCTGCAGATGTCATTCCGAGAGACGCGTAGCGGTGCGAGGAATTGGTGACGCATGGATAAGGAAAGACAGACTCCTGGAAAGAGTCACCGACTCCTCGCCTTCGGCTCGGAGTGACATCCTTTGTATGTCATTCGGACCCCGCTGGGGCAGGCGGGATGACATATTGCACCTGTCATTCGGACCCCGGTGGGGTCCCGGGGCGAGGTCTTCGCCGAAGGCCGAGGCCCTTTCGTGGGCCAGGGAATCGGTGACGCGCGAATTGGGAAAGACAGATTGCTGGAAAGAGTCACCAACTCCTTCCCTCGCAACGCTCGGGACAAGCGTCCAAAACCTTCGGCTCGGAGTGACATCCTTAGTCTGTCATTCGGCCCCCGCTGGGGTCGCGGGGCAAGCGGGATGATGGCTCTTGGGTGCTCCCGTAGAAGATGGGTTGATTATCGTTGGTTTTACGGAGGAATGACGTTGGGGGAGGACGGACGCCTGGGGTAGAATCTTCCTCGTGAGCCGGTTCCGCTTTCTGGCGTTATTCCCCTTTGCGTTCTTGACGTTCTTCCTCAGTCCGCCCACCGCCGCCGGAGCGGGCGGCAGCAGCGCGTTTCTATACGACCTCGATAGTTCGAGCTTTCCGCAGATCCGCGTGTATCTCGGCTTGTCGGACCCCCTCGGCGCGCGCCCGGCAGGATTGGCCGCCGCGGACCTCTCTTTAAAGGAAGACGGCAACCCGGCGCAGGCCGTGATGATCGCGGGTGAGCAGACCGGCCTGCGGCTGGTCGTGGTGATCGATCCCGGGCTGGATCTGCTCTATACCCTGCCCGAGGGAGATACCCGCATCGACCGGCTGCGGCGCACGCTCGCCGATTGGCTTGGTGGATTGCCGCAAACCGGGATCGACGATATGACGCTGATCACGCCGGAGGGGACACCCGTCTCGCACACCTCCGATCGGGACGTGTTTCTCGGCGGGCTGAACTCCTATACTCCGCTCCTTCCTTCGCCGCGGGCTTTGGATTCCATGCTGGTGGATGCGCTCGGCGCGGCCGGCGACCCGATGCCGCGGCCGGGCATGCGCACCTTCGTGCTGGTGTTCTCGGCTTCGAAACTGTCTCAGCGGGAGAATATCGGCCAAGGTCTGTGCGCGCGCGCCGCGGAACTGCACGCGCCGCTGTACGGGATCTGGTCGGCACGCACGGAACCCTCGGCCGCGGCGGACGTGGCCGCGCTGGACGCGCTCGCTTCCGCCTGCGGCGGATATTCAGTGGCGCTTGAGAATCCCGCCGGGCCCGCGACGCTGCTCGGGATGATCGCCACCCAGCGGACCCAGTACCGGCTGGATTACCGTTCGTCGGCGGCTTCCGCGGGGAAGCATACGCTCGCGGTGACGGTGAACGGCGCGGGCTTTCAAGCCGAATCCGCTCCACTGCAATTTTCCATTGATGTGCAGCCGCCGGCCGTTGCGTGGATCGATTTTCCCGCGCGGCTGGTCCGGGCCGGCAGCGGAATCTCGCAGCCGGTGGAGGAATATCAACCCGGCGCGCTGGATCTCGGCGTCGAGGTTACCTTCCCAGACGGGCACCCCCGCCGGATCGTCTCGATGCAACTGTTTGCCGACAACCAACTGGCGGCGGAATGCACCCAAAGCCCGTGCTCCGGCGTGCATTGGAATTTGCGCAACTACACGCAAAGCGGAGAGATCACGCTGCGGCTCGCGGTGCGCGACGAACTCGGGCTGGAGGGCCAGACCCCGGAGCGGAAGCTGGACCTGGTAATCCAGCGCCCGTCGCCGGGGGAAGTGTTCCGCGCCCGGTATTTGCTGCCGCTGAGCATCATCCTGGCAGTGGCGGCGGCGGGGGGGCTGCTCCTCGCGGCTTTCGCCAACCTTCGCCGGGTGCGGGCCGCGAAGGATCCGGACGACCTGTTGTTCCCGCCCGTCCCTCGCGCCTCACCCCCGAGGCTCGCGGGATGGAAAGGTCTGTGGGAAAATATCCACCGCCCTCACCGGCCCACCGGCGGCGAAGCGGAAACCTACGCTTTCCTTGAGCCGCTCGAGCCGGGCGGGAAGCCCCTGGCCGTCGCGGCCGACGACGTGCTGGTGGGGAGGGACCCGCGGGCGGCGGTTCTCGTGCTGGACGATCCGTCGGTTTCGCCGGCGCACGCGCGCATCGCCAGAATGGGGGACGGGCGGCCATGGGTGTTCGATTTGGGATCGGCCGCCGGCAGCTGGATCAATTTCGACGAGATCCCCCCGGAAGGGGCTCCGCTCCGCGACGGCGACCGGTTGAATTTCGGCCGCGCGGCTTTCCGGGTGCGGTTGAAGCCGGCTCCAGACAACGGGGAAAACCAAGATGAAGGATAATGCTTCCTTGCCTCTCGAAACGGCCGCGGATTCGAACATCGGCCTGGTGCGGACCAACAACGAGGACCGGTTCGTGATTTTCTGAGGTTCCCTGCGACGGAAAGCCGGGCACGCTGGTCCTGGTGGCCGACGGGGTGGGCGGGCACGCGGCCGGCGAGGTGGCTTCGCAGATCGTCGTGGAGGAAGTCGTCCGCGATCTGAGCGCCGTGCCTTGCGCCGATCCAATCCGCGAATTGCCGCGCGCCATCGTGAGCGCCGGGCGCGCAGTTTTCGCCCGCTCCCAGGGGGAGGAAGCCCTGCGGGGCATGGGAACCACGCTCGCCGCTGCGTGGGTGACCGGCCGCCGGCTCTACACCGCCACCGTCGGCGACAGCCGCATTTATCTTCACCGCCGCGGCAAGACGATCCAGGCCAGCATCGACCATACCTGGGTCCAGGAGGCGGTGGAACGCGGCATGCTCACCCCCCAGCAGGCCCGCATTCATCCGAACGCGCACGTGCTGCGCCGCCACCTGGGCGGACCGAACGATCCCGTCCCGGACCAGCGCCTCCGCCTGGACGAGGACGCGCAAGGCGCCGCTTCCGAAGCCAATCAGGGACTGGAACTGGAAGAGGGCGACGCGGTGGTGCTGTGTTCCGATGGATTGAGCGATCTGGTCAGCGGGCAGGAGATCGAGCGCGCGCTGCGCCATCCGCGGCTCGACCGGTCGGTGAAGGAGTTGATCGAACTGGCGCGGGCCCGCGGGGGGCACGATAACATCACCGTCGTGGCGGTCCGGGTTCCGGGGAAGCGGGCGGAGCGAACGGGCTGGCGCCGGTTTATCCCGTTTGCGTAGGGAATGTTTTTCATTCCCTGGTTCGCACGCCCGGCTCTCTTTTTTTATTCGTCCCTTATATGTTTTGTAAATGTAACTGCTCAGCGGGTCTTCCACCTTCGTACACGGATTACCCCGTTCGCGCATACCGCTCATGGGGCGGGCACCGAAAAGGACCGAATGCACTGAAAAACATTAGTTGTGCTTTTCACCCGAGAAAAATTTTCGGCGACTTCGGATTTTTTCCGTGTTTCGGTGTACGTTTTCCCCGACCTATGTAGTTGCTTGTAAATTACTATTAATCGTACGCGGATTTAGTGGATTTCCGGATTTCGCCGATCGCCCAATTACGGAAAAAATTCTTTGATTATTCTTCCGCGTAATCCGTCTCTTCACGCGCAATCCGCGTACTGGATCATCGCCGTAAAAAAAGAATTATTTTATTTTCACCCACCTGGCGAAGATAAGCGCGGCGACGAAGCGGCCGATCGCGGATATCAAAAAGGCGGACTTGTAGCCCAGCGCGGTCACCACCCAGCCGCCGGTGGCGGCGCCCGCCGCGAGAGCAATGGCAATCACGAACTGGTGAATGGCGGTGAAGCGCGCGCGCTCCTCGGCGGGCGTAATCTGCAGGAGCAGATTGAGCAGGCACAGGCTGAACCCGGCCCACAGCACTCCGGAGAGCAGATTGATGCCCAGCACGTACCACGGCGAGGGAACGAAGACCCACGCCAGCGGAAGGATGGGGATGAGCAGGCTGGTGATCAGCACGATCCGCCGCGGTCCCCACCGGTCGGCCAGCGGGCCGATGTAGCGCAGCGCGGGCAGGCCGGCGACGCTGCCGGCCGCGGCCAGGACTCCCACCTGGATGGCATTGGCCTGCAGATTGTGGACGAGGTAGATATTAAAGAAGGGAGCCGCCACGTTGAAGGAGAAATTCCACACGGCGCTGTGAAAGCAGAGCGCGAGAAAGACGGGATACGTCAGAACGCTGCCGAGGATCGGCGAAGCGTTGGCGCGCGCGACGCGCGGCGCGGGGGCCGGCGTTGGATCCTTGATGCGCGAAAAACTAAGAAAGGAACCGGCGCCGAAGAAAAACGCGAACAGGAAGGCCCACTGATAGCCGGTCGTGCCGCCGCTGCGGTTGATGATCCATCCGGCGATAAAGGCGGTGACCATCCCGGTGACGGTCATGGCGAAAGTGCGCGAACCGAAATACCGGCCGCGCTGCTGGGGCGGGACGATGTCGGCTACGAGCGAAGTCCAGGCGGGCAGGGAGAGGTTGCCGGCGGTATCGCGCAGCACGCTCAGGGCGATGGCGAGCAGGACCGCGCTTTCCCCGCGCACCAAAAACGGCAGGCCCGCCGCCAGAAGAATGGCGATGCGGCTGACCGATCCGCCGGTGGAGAGGATGATTTCCTTGCGGTGCCCTATCCGTTCGACCAGCAGCGCTCCCGGCAGCAGCGCGATGGCGGCGCCCAATCCCGAAAGCGCGGCGAGCAGCCCGACTTGCGCGCTGCTCGCGCCGAGCGCGACCAGGTACAGCATGAAATACGTGGTGACGACGAAGTCGATCCCGAGGGCGAAGGCGCCGTCGAACCAGAACCAGCGCAGGCTGGCTTGAACCGTCTGGGGCAGATCGCGGGTCCAGTGGCCGCCGGCGCTGACGAGTGCGACCTCGCCGCGCAGGCGGGCAAGCGGAGATTCCTGCGGGGAAACGCCGGATTCGGGGAGAGGGCCGGTGCTCACGGCACGATCAGAGTTGTTCGAAAAGCGGCGCGTCGACGGCGAACAGGATCGCCCGGCTGCGGCCTTCCTCGGCCGGGCAGCAAGTCTCCCGGAAGATTTCGATCACTTCCTCGATCTTCTCCTCCGGGAGGCCGATGAGCAGGGTGACGTTCCCCTTGCGTAGAAAACCGCCGGTGCTGGCCATCCGGGTAAAGCGGAATCCTTCCCGGGTGAGCCGCTCGGTGAGCGGCGAATCGTCGACGTCGCGGATCACGGCAAGGATGAGTTTCATCGCGCAAGCCTCTCAGAGTTGGATAAAACGCTCCACCCGCAGCGCGATCACCGAAGCCCCGCCGACTTCGGCTTCGATCATCAGCGGAAGGGCGGGCAGCAGCGAACCGTCCGGTTGGACGGGCACCAGGCGTTTGCGGGTTCCGCACAGGGTGCGAATGCTCCCGAGCAAGGATTCCTGATCCGCGCTGGAATATCCGATCATCAGCGTGGAGGAGGGTTCGAGCAGGAACCCGCCGCGGCTTTCGACGATGGTGACTTGAAAACCGGCGCCGGTCAAGGCGCGGGTGAGGGCATCGGCGGTATCGCCCTGGAGGGTGACGATCATGACGCGGTCGATGATCTTCGGGGGTGCCATGGTTTTTCGGCAGGAGCGCCTTTCCATCCACTATAATCTTGGGTGGGGAGGGTGTCAAATATCAGCGGCGATAGGACGGGTGCGACGGCGCGCCGGAAAGGAGGACGATCTCCTCTTTTCGCAGGCGATGATTGGCAACCCCGGCGACCTGTTATCCCGCTCTCGCGGGATGATGAATACCCCGCGGCTTGCCGCGCGGTCATTCATTGTTCCGGCGGATCATGGGTTTCGCCGGCCGCGGAAAAATCGTGGTCCGGGGCGGACAAAGGAGCAACGAATGGGATTTCGACAAACTGCGGTGGACGCCATCCGCCAAATGAATAAATATTCGATCAACCGCGCGATGATGAAAATAGCGGGGGCTCCGCACAGCCCAATTTCGCTCATCCGCCATACGGGGCGCCGGACGGGCAGGGCGTATGCCACGCCCTTGATCGTCGAGCCGCTCGGGGAAGCGTTGGTGATTGCCTTTACCTACGGGCCGGGCGTGGATTGGTATCGGAATCTCCTTGCCCGCGGTTCCTGCACCGTCCGCCGCGGCGGAGTGGAGTATGTTTGCGTCAACCCGAGGCTTGTCGACGGAAACACGGGCTTGCGCGCCTTTCCGTTTTTTCAAAGATCCTTCTTGCGAATTCTCGGCACGTCGCAATTCCTGAAATTGGAAGTTCAAAAATAGGAAACAATTGCAAAGCCCGACGCGGTTTACTAAACCGCGTCGGTCTGAGCCAGGAGGATTCATGGATAATGCCATCCGATGGCTGCGGATCAGTTTCTGGGCCGGGGCGATCCTCGACGTCTTGGCCGCGATCCAAATGCTCTTTCCGGCCGTCTTTGCGGCCACCGGCGGACTCTCGAACTTCCATCCGGGCCGCGATTATTCCTACGCCATGGGCATGGGCGCTGCGCTGATGCTGGGGTGGACGGTCCTGCTGATCTGGGCCGATCGCAAACCGCTGGAGCGGAAGGGCATTCTGCCAATCACGGTGTTTCCGGTCATCGCGGGGATGGTCCTCAATGAACTCTATGCCGTTGTGGCATCCGGTTTTTTACCTTTCGCGGCGGTTATTCCGATTTGGATCATTCAGACGATCCTGGCGTTCCTGATGCTGGGGAGTTATTTTCGGGCGGGAAAAGGCGGGCAAACCGGCGCGGGCTCAAAGACCGCATCGGTTTGACTTGGGAGAGGAGTACTCCGAATGGACAACGTTGCGCTGATCGCCCTGGCCGGGTTGGGGATTCTCCTGTTGGCCGTCCTCATTCTATTGTTGGCGCTTTTTCTTCGCAGGCCGGCGGACGCATCCTCCCTCCAGACGATGCTGGCGAATGTTTCGCAGGGGGTGGGCGGGATGCAGATCGATTTGCGGGGGATGTCGGAGCGCGTCGCGAACCTGGAGAGAAACCAAACGGCGTTCGGACAAAACGTGTCCGCCTTGGGCATGCGTCTGGCCGAAACCGACACGCTGGCCAAGGGCATTCATCAAACGGCGGGGGATATCCGCGCCGGGCTCGCGGATGCGCAGCAGGCGCTGGCGGCGATCCAGGGACACGCGGCCGCGCGGTTGCAGCAGGAACAACTGACGGCCGAATCCGTCCGGCGGCTGGAAAGCGTCATCGCCGGGACGAAGACGAAGGGAACGGCCGGAGAAAATCTCATGGACCTCGTGTTCTCACAGCTGCCCGCCGAGTGGCAGGTGCGCGATTTTCCGGTCGGCAACAAATCGGTGGAATTCGGTCTGCGGCTGCCCAACAACCTCATCCTCCCGATCGACAGCAAGTGGCCGGCCACCACGCTGGTCGAGGAATTTCTCGCCGCCCGTGATCCCCAGGAGCAGCAGCGGATTAAGGGAGAGGTCGAACGGGTGGTGCTGCAAAAAGTGCGCGAAGTGCGGAAATACATCGATCCCGGCATCACCCTCGGATTCGGGATCGCCGCCGTGCCCGACGCCGTGTTCGACCTGTGCGCCAAAGCCCAGGTGGAATCCATGCGCATGAACGTCGTGCTGCTCAGCTACAGCATGTTCGTCCCGTACCTGCTGCTCACCGTGGAGATGGTGCTCAAGACGAGCCGGGACGTAGATTTGCAGAAGCTGATGGCGTACCTCGATGCCGCCCGGCGGACGGTCGGCGCGCTGCAGGAAGAGACGGAAGGCCGGCTTTCGAAGGCGATCACGATGCTCTCCAACTCGCGCGATGAGATGCGGGCGCAGTTGGGCCGGATTTCCGCCGGGCTTACGGTTCTCCAGCTTGGCGCCGGCGCCGCGCCCGAGCCGCCGGTTTTGCCGAAGGCGGAGATCGAAGTTTAAATCGAGCCTTGCGGAAGACAAAAGTGCGGGCGAAGTGATTCGCCCCCTGGAACACGCTTAATAGAGAGGAGCGCCGATCGTTTTTTCCCGGCGCTCCTCTCTTGGTTTTTTTTTTGCCCGTCGGCTCCGGATCGGTTTTCCGCCCCCGCCGCACTCTTCCACCCGGCACCTAAGTTCTTCCGACCAAAGCGGCCGACCGGATCATCCGCGTCCGATGGCTAGGGAAGCGATAACGGTCCGAGAGGAGACAGGTCCTTGAAAGTAAACATAAACGGACCGCGGTCATTCTCCGGCGCGATAAAATAAAATTCCCAGGTTGCCTGATCCGCATAGAGATACATCATTTGTATCTCGTTGGAAAAATTGATGTTTACGCTGTCGCCTTTCTTTACGGCGGCCAATTCAAGGTGAATTCCGTTTTTATCCTCGAGTCCGGCATCACTGCTGGCAGACGAAAGGTAAAAGGTTTGCGTTTTCCCGCTGATATTCTTAACCGTAGCCGTTACGACGACGAAGGTATACCCCGATTTGGGCGAAGCGGTCCCTCCGGAGGAATCCGATATGCGCGTCATGCTCGAGCGGATCGAGGTGACATTCACCTGCCAGACGGAGTTCGTTGCCTGGCGAGAAGCCAGGACGCCCCCCAAACCACTTCCCGATGGCAGGGTGGAAAGCGCGTACACTCCGGCCACGGCGGCCGCCAGGCAACAACAGGCGCATAAGAAAACGCAGACTCCGCCGAGAATTAGGTAGAGCGTTTTCCGCGAAGCGGGTTTCGGAGCGGGTGGTTCGGGTGTTGCCGGACTGGAAAGGGGGGCATCGCTCGTCATCGGGTTATCCCTTGCTCCTTCGTTGAGAATTTTCGAATCGCCGGGAAGCCCCGGATCCTCGTCGAAACAGGGCTGGCGTCCCCGAATAAAAAGGTTGCTAGCCGTTCCCATGCAAGGAATGGCTCCCGCGGAGGAACGACTGCTCTCCGGCGGGTCCCTTCCAAGCTCAACCGCATCCAACCGCCCGCCCGGAAGAGGGCGGGAGCCGGATCGGGAAGCCGGTAAACTCCTTCGATCGCCTTCCTTGCGGCTGCACGCCGGATTATAAAGGCAAAATCCGAAAGGCGCATTCCCCGCAAGGGCCGAAGGCGCTTACCGTGGAACAAAGCGAGAAGGGGTTCATCCGATTCGATCGCCGGTTGAAAGATGATATGATTTACCGGATTTGCGAAAGGACACCAATGCATTTTTCCCGCGCCATCGTTCGCTCATTGGGCGAATGCCGGTTTTGTGATGATCCCGGCCATGGCGAGCCACACTTTTAACGGGTGCAAGTCATCCGCGCGGTTCCGCGCGAAGAATGGGCGGCCGACGTCCGGCGGATCCATGTCGGCGTGGTGATCGCCGGAGGATACCTGTGCATGGAAAACGCACTGCGCGCCGCCGGGTGCGCGGTAATCCCGGCAGGCATTTCTGAATTCCGGAAGATGGACGGCAGCCTCACCTGCCTGTCGCTGCGATAATAAAATAATCAGTAGCCATTTAATTTATTTTATGGAACTCGGATCCTCCACAACTTGGTTATTTCCCTATTTCTTTTTCCGTGTCTTCGGTTCTCTCGGTTTAATCCGTGTACAATAAATCAAATCAATCTTTGGGATGGAGCTAACGGCCTATGCAATCCTGGACGGCATTCGAAAAAGAAGCGACGGCATCCGAGCGGCGGATCTTCGACCGGCTAACCACGCCCGCCAAAGTGCAGGAGTATTTGGACGAGATCCCCTACAGCACGGAGGAGATCTACCGCTGTCCGTTGCGCGTCCTGCGCGACCGCAAGGGGCATTGTTTCGACGGGGCGGTGTTCGCCGCGGCCGCGCTCGAGCACATCGGATTCCCGCCGCTGATCCTGGAGCTTATCCCCAATGCCCGCGACGACGATCATCTGTTGGCCGTCTACCGCCAGGACGGCTGCTGGGGGGCTGTGGCGCAATCCAATTTTACCGGGCTGCGCTACCGCGAGCCGGTCTTTCGATCGATTAGGGAATTGGTGATGTCGTACTTCGAGCAATTCTTCAATACCGACCGGGAAAAAACGCTGCGCGGGTATACAACGCCGATCAACCTGAAGGGGTTGGATGCGCGCAAGTGGATGACGCGCGACGCCGCCATGCGCGAAATCGCAGGCTGCCTGGACCGGACAGCGCACCACCGGCTGTTGACTCGCAAAATGGTGCTGGCGTTATCCCCGGTCGACGAGCGATCCTTCCGTTCCGGATTGATGGGCGCGGTGCGCCAGGGATTGTTTAAACCGCGCAAACCAAAAGGGACGCGGTCGTAATTTGGACAATTGCCCAACGGTTGTATACGACGCGAAAACCAAGACCGATGCGACTGTTACAAAACGCATCGGTCTTGGTTTTCGAAGTGGGAGGAAAATCAAAAATAGATAATCGGACCAAATCGCTACTATTCTAAATCACTTGCCACGCGTTCGATACGACATTATACTCACATTAAAGGCCCAAAAATAAGCGTTCCGCCTGGCATATCGCATGCATCGATATGCCGGGGCGCTTCGTCTTGCACTTTCGATTATCCCATCGAGGCGGGAAGGAAATTGGGATCAGTGGAAAAGCGAACGGGAGGCATGACGGTTGCGCGGGAAGACCCGATCAACCTAGCCGGAATTCCGGTCGGCGACCTCATCGACATTCTCCGGTCCGAGCCGGCGCTGGCGTGGTTCCTCGCCCAGGGACTCTGGCTTTCCCAGCCGGTGCTGGAAATATTCTGGCCCCAGGAGCAAATCACCCAGATTGCGGAGTTGCTGGAGTCCGTCCGCCGTGCGACGCACGAGCCGACGACCGGCAGCAGCGATCGGGAAGGACACGCAGGGTAATCGATGGAAGCCTACTATCCCTGGATCGGATTGGTTCTGGCGCTCCTGCTTGGGGGGTTGATATTAATTTTCAACCTGCTGCAGCGCGGGCGCTGGCCCGTGTTTCGTGATTTGCCGGGATATGACGAAGTGACTTCCGACGTCGGCGCGTCGGTGGAAGCGGGGACCCGGGTGCACGTGGCGCTGGGCGAAGGCCAGATCATCGGGCCGGGCGCGGAAGCGGAACTGGCGGGCCTCTCGGCCCTCGCGAAAGTGGCTCAGGCGGCCAGCATCAGCGACCGTCCCCCGGTGGTTACCTCCAGCGACGGACTCACTTCGCTCCTTTCGCAGGACGTCATGTATTCCACCTACCGCCAGATGCGCGTGGAAGAGCGGTTCGACCACGATCTTGGCCGGCTGGGCGGATTGGGACCGGCCGGATACGCGGCGGGAGCGATGATCACGCCCTCGGCCGAAAAGGTCTCGGCCACCTTCGTCATCGGGGCGATGGGGGCGGAAGCGGCCTTGATCGCCGACACCGGCGCGCAGCATGGGACGGTGATTGCCGCCGTGACCGACCCGGTGGGACAAGCCGCGATGTTTGCCACCACCGATCATCCGCTGATCGGCGAAGAGCTGTTTGCCGCGGGGGCTTACCTTAAAGTGAGCCACACCCACGCCGCCAGCCTGCAGGCGCAGGACGTCCTGCGCTGGATCGCCATCGCGGCCATTCTGCTGGGGGCCCTGGCCTCCACCCTCCTGAGGTTATTCTGATGCGCGTCCGAAGCATCCTCTCCGTCGGCATCGCCGTGGTCTTCGGACTGCTCACCCTGGCGGGATATTTCATCCCCTTAAAGCCGCTGGAGGATCTGGGCGGCAGCCTGCTTTACGTCGCGGTGTTCCTCAGCAGCATCGCCCTGCTGGTGGGGGTGATCAACCTTTCGCGGATTCATCTCCGCAAAGCGGCCAGCGGCAAGCCGGGCGGCGGATACAGCCTGGTGCTGTTCGTCTCGCTGTGGATCACCTTCCTGGTGGTGTTCTTCTCCATCATCCAGCGCAAAGACACCATCACGATCTGGATCGTGCGCAACATCCAGCTGCCGCTCGAGGCGAGCCTATCGGCGCTGGTGGTTTTCGCCCTGCTGGTGGGCGGCGTGCGGCTGCTCTATCGGCGGCGCGACGCGGTGGCGTTTTTCTTCCTGGGCGCCGCGCTCATCGTGCTGTTTGCCGCCATCCCGCTGCCTTCCCTGCTGGAAGGTTGGCTGCAGGGGCCGGATTATTACCGCCAGATGCTTGCTTCCGTTTTTCTGTCGGTGGCCAGCGGCGGGGGGAGGGGAATTGTCCTGGGGATGGCGCTTGGCGCCGCCGCCACCGGATTGCGCATCCTGATGGGATCGGACCGCCCCTATGAGCGCTAACCCCCGCGGCCCGCGCGGCCTTCCGGTTGCCCGGGAGTGGAAATAATGGCGGATGTACGCTGCCCGATGTGCGGGAAGCCGAACCCGGCGGACTCCCAGGTTTGCAAATATTGCGGAGCCCGGCTGAAACCCGCGCGTCCCGGCAAGTCGAAACCCTCCGCGGCGGCTCCTCCACCCGGACCGGAAGAGACGGATTGGATGTCGGATCTGCGCGGGGATATGATGCGCAACCGGCCGAAGACTTCGATGCTTCCGCCGGAACCGCCCGCGCCTCCTCCGCCTTCCGACAACTGGCTTTCGAAAATCGACGCCCGCGGAGGAAAAAATCCAAGCCGGCGGCGCCCACGTCCAAATTAAAAACCCCGCGCGAACCGGCTCCCGTTCCGCCGCCAAAAAAAACCGCTGAGCCTTCCGAAGACCGGCTTTCGAAAATCCGCCCCCGCGCCGGAAAGGAACCTCCGCCCGCGCCGCAACCCGTCCGTCCGCCGGCCGCCCCCGCTTCCGCGCCGGAAGGCGCCGCTAAGTCTCCCGAATGGCTCTCCAAAGTGCGCAACCAGACCGCCGCGGATCGTCCGCCGGCCGCGCCCGAAGAGGATAAGGCGGGCGAAGAGCCGGTTTGGCTCAAGCGACTGAGAGCGCGCCGGACCCAGGATGAACTTGCGCCGGCTGCCCCTTCGCAACCGGAAGCGGAGCCGGCGGCGCCGGGCGAACTCCCGGATTGGCTTTCCAAAATCCGTGAAAAAACATCCGAAGACACCGGCCGGATCGAAGCCGAAGACCGGTCCCTTTTCTCCGCGCCGCTTTCGCCGCCCGCGCCGGCCCCTCCTCCGCCGCTGACCTCCACTTCGCCGTGGGGAACCCCCGCGCCGCCGCAAAAACCGCGCGCAGCCGAACCCCCTGCGGCGCCGTCCCCCCAGGGAGCGGTTCCCGACTGGCTGAAATATCCATCGGAAGCCAACCGTCCGGGCGCGGAGGAACCCGCGATCGGTTCCCGCGACTGGATGGGCGGCATCGCGTCGGCCCTCGAGCAGACGCCGCCGACCCCGGGCGCCAAACCCGGCGAGCCTCCGGGCCGGCCTTCCACCGGCCAGCTGCTCGGCGCGCAGGATGCCCCCGAAAAAAAGAAAACGGGCTCCATCCGTTCGACGGGCCGGGCCAGCGCAGCCCCGACGAAGAAGATCTCTCCTCCGGCCCAACCGTTCAGTCCGACACCCTTCCCTGAAGCGCCGGGCGGCGCGCCGTCCGCCCTTGGAGCAGATTGGGATTTTCCGTCCGAGGCTCCGCCCGAATTCCCCTTTGGCCAACCCGCCGGGGATGCCGCGTTTCCCGCCTCGCTCGGCGCATTCAACGCCGGAACCGAACCGGAAGTCTCGCCCGCCGGAGAAGGGGAGATCCCGGATTGGCTGGTGGATATTAAGCAAAACGCCGCGCCTCCCGCGCCGGAAGCCGAACCGCAACCGCCGGTTGCAACTCCGGATATAAATGAACTGCTCCGGCCGGATGCCTTGCCGGAGTGGATGCAAAAGAAAACCGCAGCGGCGCCCGCCGAGAAGGAAGCCGGACCCGCGGCGGTGCCGCCCGCCCTTCCGAATAATCTCGAGCAGGGAGAATTGCCCCGCTGGCTGGAAGCCATGCGCCCGATCCAATCGGTGGCGATGCCCACCGAAGACGAGGAGCGGGTGGAAAACGTCGGACCGCTGGCCGGTTTGCGCGGCGTGCTTTCGGCGGAACCGGTCATGGCGATGCCCCGCCGGCCCGGAATCATGGCCGGGAACATCGATGCGTCGCCCGTTCAGCTCACGCTCACCGAAACGCTGCGGCGGTTGTTGATCGAGCCGGAGGTGCGCGCGTCCCGCCGACCCGTCCGAGCGATGCTGCTGACTCCCCTGCTGCGCAAAGCGATGTCGGCCGTGCTGATCCTGGCCATCCTCTTCCCATTCTTCGGCGGGTCGCTTTTTTCGAATTCGGGCTACCAGCCCGAGGCGAATAAAAAGGCTGGGCAACTGGTCGGGCAACTGCCCACCGATCGACCGGTGCTGGTCGCGTTCGAATACGACGCCTCCGCGGCGCCCGAGATCGAAAGCGGCGCGTCGGTGCTGCTCGAGCACCTCGCCCAGCGCGGTATTTCCGTCGCGTTCATTTCCATCGCAACCGAATGGAACGATGCTGGGCGATGGGTTGCGTATGCTGGCCGAGCAACAAGGGGTCGGCATGCCCCCGCTGCTCGCCGATTTCGGGTACATACCCGGGGGAGCCGGAGGATTGCGGCGCCTGGCGGGAGATCTGCGGGGAACCGTGAACGGCGCGAATGTGGATTGGACCCAGGGAACGCTGGCTTCCGTGCAAAGTCTTTCCGATTTTTCCATGATCCTGGTGCTGGCCGCCAGCCCGCAATCGGTGCGCGATTGGGTCGAGCAGGTGCACACGGCCGTTCCGAATACTCCGATCGTAGCGATGGTCAGCGCCGCTTCCGACGCGCTGGTCTTCCCTTACACCGAAGGCTCCAAACCGGCGATCTGGGGACTCGTGGCGGGGTACCCCGGAGCCCAAGCCTACCGGGCCGCGTTCCTCCCGGCCACGATTCCCGCCTCGGGCGTGGCGGCCATGCGCTGGCAGGCGTTCGGCGGCGGAGCGCTGGCGATTCTGATCACCCTGGTGGCAGGCGCCATCGGTTCGCTGACGCTCGGGAGATTTCGAAAACCCCGGAAGGCGGGTGAATGAATCAAATCGAAGTGCTCGGCGGCATGGCGCTCGGCTTCTTTTTCACCGTGGCCATCCTCTCCTACCTTCTGCTGGATGACAACCTGCTCTTTCGGCTGGGGGCCTACACGCTGGTTGGAGTTTCGGCCGGATACCTCATGGCGGTGATGTTGAGCTCGGTGATGCTCGACCAATACCTCATCCCGCTGATGGGCAACCCGCTCCAAAAATTGCCGGTCTTGATCCTGCTGGTGGTGCTCGGGTTGATGCTCTTCGGCCGGATGGACCCGCGCGGTTCGTCGCTCGCGCTCATTCCGATGGCGTTCCTCGTGGGAGCG
>CAWADT010000029.1:0-104948 GCA_963780865.1 uncultured Chloroflexia bacterium
TTTGTCTGAATCCAGGCCGGAAATGGGATGAGTCGGGCGTCGAGCCCGGCAGCGTCATGCCGACCGGGACCACAAACAGAGCCAACCGGAAACATCGCGCCGCGGCGCCAAAGACAGGCGCTGCGACGGCTTCTCCGGCGAGGAGCAGAAGTCCGGCCCGTGGGGCTACGGGGCGGGCGGAGGCCAAGGTAGCCCCCGCGGTTCCCGCCCCTTCGCCGGATGCGCCGGAGAAGCACGATCAGGCTTGTGGTCGGCGCCGGTCTGCGCGAGCGGGCGAGGCAACGGGGGCTGGGTCAAGCCCCGGACGTGCAGAAAATAGGGCCATCCTGCCGCCGCCCGGCAAAATCCTGACGGCGCCCCCACGCGTTCAAAGACGCAATCTAACCAAGGGGCCCAAGGCAGGACGACCATGCGAATCGTAGCACTCGATCTGGGGGCAAAGAAGACAACTTATTGCGAGTGTCCCAGGGACAGGTCGTTCACCGCACGACGGTGAGCCAGATCAGTCGCTGCGGTCCCGAGCTGGGACCGGAGCAGCCGGCAGCAAGGGTTGCGATTGAGGCTTGCCGCAAGCGTGGTTCGTGCACGACCAGTTGGTCGAATGGGGCAACGAGGTGGTGGTGGTAGATACCACGCGCAGTCCGGCAACTGGGGGTTGGTGAACACGGCCGCAAGACTGACCGCATTGACGCCGAGAAACTGGCACGTGCTCTGGAGGAGCGGCGGATTCCCCAGGCACACGTGCTATCCCCGGAACGACGTGAGCTCAGGCGGGTTCTTAGGAGTGCGACGCGCCCTGGTCGAAGCGCGAGCGCAAATGGTCACGACCATTCGAGGATTGGTGCGCGAACAGGGCGGCAACATTCCCGGGTGCCAAACCCAGAACTTTGCCCGCAAAGTGCAAGAACAGAAGCTCACGACGGAGATCTCCGGACTCATCGCGCCTCTGGTAAAGCTGGTGGAGACCATCGACGCTCAACTCAGACTCGGGTTTCGCCCTTTTCATGAGGCAGGCGGCGGTACGCGCCGTTCGCAACATTTCTTGAATTTCTGTCCGCTGCCGCAGGGGCACGGGTCGTTGCGACCGACCTTCGACGCCAGCGCTTTGGGTTGACGAGCCGCGAGGGCGCGTTCGACATCGCTGATGTCCTCGGCTTTGTCCGGTTCCACGCCGAGGATGTATTCGATAGCGTGCTCCTCGCAGAATGCGATGACCTGCTGCGCGCGCTCCATCGTCTGGACTCGTACAATCGCCGGGTGCTTGCGGGTTCCAATGCTTGACACAGCGTTTTCCAGGCACGTATTGATACATGCCCCACGACGTTTTGGCCAGCCTGCTCGACGTGCTGGAAGCTTTTCGACCCGCGCTGACCCGACCCGGATACACCAACCTCATCATCATCGCGGTGGGGTGGATTCAGACCTTCGGGACCCATGCCGTGACCCAAGCGCTGGTGGTGACGGACGTGGCCGGAAAGCGTCATCACGAGGCGTTTCACCGGTTCTTCTCGCGTGGGACATGGGACCCTGACGCCCTGGGCTACAGTCTGTTCCTACGCCTGGAGCGGTGGACAGGAAAGGGCGCAATCCGTATCGTCATCGACGATACGCTGGCTCCCAAGAAGGGACCGCAGGTCTTCGGCATTGGCTCGCACATCGACGCGGTCCGCTCGACCAAACGTCGAAAGGTCTTCTGCTTCGGTCACTGCTGGGTCGTGCTATCCGTTCTAGTGGACGTGCCGTTTTCGAAGCGGGTCTGGGCGCTGCCAGTGCTATTTCGGCTGTACCGCCAAAAGAAGGAGTGCGCCAAACATGCTGCGGACTACGACAAGAAGACCGAGCTTGCTCACGAACTCATCGAGGTGTTCCTCGCTTGGACCGGTCGGTGTGTCGAGCTGGCTATCGACTCCGGCTACTGCAATGCTACCGTCACGCATGGCCTGAGTGAGCGCGTGGTGTTGTTCGGCGCGATGCGCCCGGACGCGGTCCTGACGGCGGCCCCCGAAAGCCAGCAGCGCAACGCTCGCGGTGGTCGTCCCCGCGTGCGAGGTGAGCCGTTGCCCAAACCCGAACAGATCGCGCGCGACGCCCGGCGGCCCTGGGTCACCTGCGAGGTTTTCCTCTACGGCCGCAAGACGACCGTTCGCTACAAGACCCTGTGCGCCCAGTGGTACCGGGCCTGTGGCGCCCGCCTGTTGCGCATCGTCATTGTCGCGACCGACCAAGGCGCAATCCCCTGGAGGGTCTTCTTCTGTAGCAACGCCTCGGTTAGCGTACCCCAGCTTCTGGCCGGGTATGGTGCCCGATGGTCCATCGAATGCTTTTTCCGAGAAGCCAAGCAGCTGCTCGGCTTCGCTGACTCCTCCGCACGCAAGGAAAACGCCGTGCTGCGCGTCGCTCCCTTCGTTGGATTGCTCTACACCGCTCTGGTCGTCTGGTTCATCGAAGGCGCCTGCAAGAGTCCTTTGGCCGCTCCTCCCGTGCGACCCTGGTACACCCACAAGCGCGGCCTGAGCTTCGAAGACATCCTGCGCGCTGCCCGCCGCACGCTCTGCGACTTCGACGTTCTTGTTCCATCCCGTGATATCAACAACTTACATCAACTGCCCGCGCGTTCAGGAAATGCCGAGCGCGACCCAGGTGTAATGGCCGCTTGAAGGGCGAAACCTGAGTCAGAGCAGCGCCCGATACGCCCGGTCTAGGTCCTCCGGGGCCCCTCGCTCGTGAGAGTAAGACCTCGCCAGCTGCTCGGCCTGCGGCTCGTGCTGGTCGGGATCCGGGTCGCGATGCACGTGGCCCGTTCGGGGGTTCGGCCCCGGTTTCCACGTGCCGTCCGGCCCCTTGTGGAAAAGCCAGAATGGCATCCCGGCCTTGTCGATGCGCGGGGCACCGGCGTCTGTCCTGGCTTCCTCGCCTCGGCGGCAGGCGACAACGGTCTCGTCAACGGTGAACGAGCACCAGTCGGTGTGGTCGCAGATGGGGCACGGCGCTGACCGGCTCGCGTTTCGCCACTGTTTTGGCTGGCTGTCTCGGTGATTTGGGGTATGCTGCATGGTTGAAGTCTTTCTGTATGGGCCGGGTACTCGTGAGGTGCCCGGCCTTCGTCCATCGTGTTGGAGGGAGGAGACGCCGGCGGTCAGTCCCACGGTTCGGCCGCCGCCAACAGCCGCTCCCAGATGGTTGGCCCCAGCCTGGACCTGCGCATGGATCTCGTGACGAGCTGGGGGAACTCGCTCGGGTCGAATAATTGGATCGCATAGCTCACGAGGCGAGACTGCCTGTCGTGCCATCTACCGCGCAGACGAGCGGCGAGGTACGTCAGGCGAACAGCGTCGACAGGGGCGACGTGTAGCTCGATAGTGTGCAGCCGAGGGCCGCGGGGCAGCCGGGGAAGCGCAGGCCCCCCGAACAGGCTCCCCTCGACGATCGACAGGCCCGCGGCCACCACGTCTGCTAGGTCGAACCCTCGGGACCGGTACCGCTCGATCAAGTCATGGTCGGCGTCTGTCAGCCGGACAACCACGGTCTGCATGGCCATCACCGCTCTGCGGGCGCCGGCGGCGCCGCCTCAAGTACGAACCGCTCGGCATCAGTGTGCACCTGGAGCCAGTGCTCAATCGCCTGCTGAGCGGTCCGGTAGACCGGCATGTCCAGCCGCAAGCTCAGCAACTTGAGCTGTCGGTGTGTATCCGGCGTGAGCGGTACTTCGAGTTTCTTCGTTGCCATCGCAATAACTCCTGGAACCCGGGAGCCACTGGACTCCCGACACCCATGCAGGCCGATAAGTAGCTCCGCGAAAATCGTTGCCCCGCCTGCATTTTGTTCCGCGGGCCGAATTCCTCCGGAGAGGTCCGGATAACGCGTAACCCTTTGATTCCAGCATCAACTTGGCTCGAAAAAATCTCGGCCGACGGTGTCGAGGCGATCGCGGATCCCCTTGTGCGCCCGCTAAGGCAGCGACCGAGTCGGTTGCTCCAACAGCGAGGCCAAGATGTCACGCAGCAAACCATCAAGTCCAAGGTCTCAAGTAAT
The DNA here is from genome assembly GCA_963780865.1 of uncultured Chloroflexia bacterium. Taxonomy (GTDB): domain Bacteria; phylum Chloroflexota; class Anaerolineae; order Anaerolineales; family RBG-16-64-43; genus FEN-1073. The sequence continues at coordinate 4,033 of CAWADT010000029.1, forward strand.
CCAAGCCGCGTCCTGTGCGTCCGGCTGCCGAAGCGCACGCACCTGCTCTTACGGCAGCTGGCGGTCACATCCGACAGGCCCAATTCGGCCGTTATCGTGGACGCCATCGAACAACTGGCGGCCACAGAGGCCGGCAAGAGCGCGGAGGGGAGGCCGTGATGTCCCGAGCCCCCACTCAGTGCACAAGCACGAGCGCCCGCCATCCGGACCTGCGGGTCGTTGGCGGCAGCTGTAGCGAGCGAGCAGCCACTTCTCATGTACCCTCTTGCTACCCTTGTGAGGCGTGGCCGAGCCTTTTCGACTCAGAGTACGTCGACGAGCAGCCAGACCCGGCCGACAATGTCGGTCGACACGCTCCCTCTACGGTTGCTCCCGGCGCGTCCGCACCAGGCAAGAACCTTCGAACGCCCGCCCCCCACCGGGTACTTGACCGCGCCGCCGCTGCAGGCCTGATCGTCGCCAACACGTTGCGGTTTGGGACCACCGATGTCCTACCACTTGAGCCCGAGGCATGGGTTTTGCGTCACTACTCGCACGAACTCGCACGGGCGGCGCTCGATCCAACTAGTCGCGTGCAGCACCCGGTCGTGTCCACGCCGGTTCCTCTCGGTTCCGTCGCCTTCCGCGTCATCGACGCTCCCCACCTCGTTCACCATATCCGGCTCGGGACTGCGGTGCTGCAACTCGGGTCTGCGATTGAGGCCGGCAGGCTGCCTTGGAGGCACACCACTGCCGCCCGCTTCGCACCCAATCTGGCCACCGCGCGTGTCATCGCGCCTGGCAGCCGAGATCTCCTGGCCGAGCGGTTGTCTGAAATCGCAGGTCGCTCGCCCCTACTCGTCGCCCTGGATGTGGGGGCATGCTACCCGAGCATCCGGCACGAAATCCTGCGTGCCCATCTGCTCCGTCTGCCCGGTGCCAAACACGCGACCGTAGCCACCGTGATGCGCGAGCTCGGTTCGTTGGGTGTCTGGGGTCTCCCGGTCGGGGGTGTAGTCTCCCGATTGCTCGCGGAGGTAGCCCTCGACCCGGTAGACCGCGCGATTCTGCGGCAGGGCCCCGAGTTCGTGAGACACATGGATGAATTCTTCGTCGCAGCCAGGTCGGAGTCCGACGCGCGCAGGGTCGTGGCGTTGGTGGGACAGGCCCTCCAGGGTGTTGGCCTCACCATCAACCGAATGAAGACGAAGTTGCTCGCAAGCAGCAATCTGCCGTTGGGCCGGCCGGAGGTAGGTCCGGAACTCTTCCACCGGTTGGTTGAAAGCGGCAACGCGGACCGAATCGTGGCCGGCACGGGTCTGCGGACTATTCGCGATGTCTGCCGTCAATGGTCACCCGGGCGAGTGGACACCGAGGTTCAGTGGCTGATGCGGCACTACGATGATCTCTGGGTCGTGGCGCCACGGGTGCTACTCACGATCGAACACTTGATGCCGGCTCTTTCCGTTGGACGTCGGAGACAGGTAGTCGATTGGGTTCGGTCTGAACTGAAGCGTGGGATGGTCGCCGCTATCCACCGGCTCACGGCCGTCCGCTTTCTGGCCAGACATGGCGACAGGACGGCCATAGACGCTATCCTTCGAGGGGCCATCAACGACGAAAGCCCCATCGTTCGGCGAGACAGCATGGTGGCGCTCGCCCGTCTCAACCAAGGTGAGGCATTCAAAACGTTGCTGGACATCCAACCTCGCACTTGGGCCGACCGTTCCGGCCTGATCACGGGCAGCGCGGTACTGGGCCTGGCCCGCGGGAAACGGCTCATTCGCGGCGAGTTCGATCGACTGCTTTGGACGGCATCGTGCGGACACGACCCGGGAGCTTTGCGGGTCTAACCGCTTTGCGCGTTGCAGAGATCTGCGCCTGAGAAGCCCGGGTCCACCAGCAAGGCGCGAAGCGGGAAGAGGACCCCAACCCGGCTGGCCCGAGCCCCACGCGGGCGCCGCCAAGGCCGGTCGGAAGAAGTTCAGCGCGGTGTATCTGTCTCACCATGACCGGGATTCTGCTGAATTCGGAAATGGAGAAACGCTCATGACTGACCCTTTGCAGAACCAACCTGACCCCATGTCACAGCGCGACCCGTTGGTCGCGCCAACTGCACCCGACAACCCTCCCAATACCAACGGTTGTCAGGGGCGCGGGTCCAAGTGTCCAGTCCAACACTACCACAATGTCTGTATTCGGCTGGGAAAGCTTCTTCGAGCGCGAATCGCAGGTGGGGCCACGGTCGAGGCGATGTTCGAGCGCGCGAAGCTGGGCAAGGCCCAACAGGCTGTAGTGCGAGCCTGCGTGCTTGGGGACGACCGGCCGTCGCTGCGGCAGGTGGCCTCGAGACTGGCCACCAACGTGGCGAACGTCCTGGAGCTACTTCACCGAGCGGACAACAGGCTCCGCGGGCGGGCCCCCGACTATCACGAGCACCACGAGTACTATACCGCGACGGTTGAGGACTCGTCGGTCCCCCGCCCGCCGCGAGCAACAGCGCAATCCGCGGCCTTCAGGCGCGTAATCGAGCGACTCGGGCCGGAAACACTGGACCACATCGAAGTGGCGCTTGGTACGGCCGAGCGCGCACTCCTTGCTGCACGCCGCCAAGCGACTGAGTCCACTACCGTGTCCCAGGTGTCACGTGCCGTGGGAATCTCACGGCAAAGGATAGACTACCTCGAAGGCCGACTCCTGACGCGATTGCGGAGAGCTGTCGAGACGATCGAGTCGGCCCCAATCACGTGGTTACCCGATGAAGGTGTCGCTGAAGACGATTCACTCGTGCTGCTAACCTTGCGGGTACTCCTTGCCCGCATGACCACCGCGCAGCTTGCAATCTCACGGGTGCAGCTGAGCCCGCTCGAGGATCGGGTGCTCGTTGACCGCGCCCTGGCACCCATACCTCGGTCGCTGGCCGAACTGGCTCCCGAGCTTCGACGGAGCACTCGGGCGCTCATCGCCACGGAGAAACGGATTCTTCGGACGCTCTGGAATACCAGGCGGGCAGCGGTGGCCGCGCAGGAAGAGTGACACAGAAGGACCTAAAAATGAGCGACGAGGAGGGACAAGTGCCCGTGGAAGAGCTAAACCGACCTACGGGTCGAGGCACTGCTGAACAGTGGCCCGGCGGTAGTTCTGGTGCTCGGTGGCCAAGGAGCGCGGACTTGATGCACAGGAGGCGCCATGAGCACCGCCAGCCTAGACGCAGCCTTCGGCGCGTTGCGGCAAGCAGAAGCCACGAGACGCGAGCACGACGAGCGAACCGAGTCCGGACTCGTCGGCAACATCCCGGAGGAAATCCGGCAACCTGCCATCGAAGCTCTCGAGCTGTTCGGAGAGGCCTTTGCCGAGCACGAAGAGGATTGCGGTCGCCGTCCGTATGATTGTCTCGACGCGCTGCTTGGTGTTGCAAGTCATTCAATCGCGATGGGCGACGGCGCCGAGGCCTTCACGGCTGTGGGAGCCTTCACGTGCACGTACCTCGACCGGAGGTTGTACAATTTCATGTCGCTGGCAGAGTACGAGCCGCTACTTCGGTGCCTACTGTGGTTGGCACGCTTCGAAGATGTGATTGAGCCGTTCCAACTGGGCCTTGCCGAGGAGGATTTCCCGTGGGCTGCTGAGCTCTGGGGTGGCTGTGGCGGCAGTCAATTGCTCGTGCCCTCCGCGTTCCTCGAGCGCAATTTCCTCGGAGTAATCGACCCAATCGTCGAGGACGCGCTTCGTCGAGCCGTAGCGAGCGGTCGGAACGAAGACTGGCTCGCGCTAGCTGCAACTATACGTCAGCGACTTGATTTCGGCCGGGCCGCCGAAGACATGATTCGCCAGCTTCTGGTGCTTTGGTCAGTCGAAGGCGGTTTGGTGCCAGGCTGCCCGCCCCTTGCCGACGCGACGGCGTGACGATGATCAGATTGCCCGCGGCGCTCGAGGCGGGGTGGTGACCCGGGACCAACCGTCTCGGGGCCGCCACACGGGCGCTGTTCTCGGCGTCAACGAGCGCGGCAGGTTCCGCCCGCCGACGCAGGATGGCACACCCCACCGGCGGGGTTTCGGCCAGTATCGCCACCCAGCGCCCACTACCGATCCTACCTCGACCAACTTCCTGCGCACGCCGCGCCGGACGACCCCAGTGCGCCCTACCCCTGACCGAGCCAACACAGCGCCACCACGGACACCTGACGACCGCGAGCGCCGACCAGTTGGCAGCAGGTGCGGAGCGGAGAGACTGACGCCCGACGGCCCGTGACGCACCCCAACCCGCCGGCGCGGTGATCGTCGACGTTCGGCAAGCGCCGGATGCTTGTCGCCCCACCGGCCAATTCGAGCGCTGGGGGACTGGCGAACCCTCTACGCGACGGGCCGGTAGGTTGACCAGACCGCGCTCGACTCGACGAGCCACCCACCCGGCTGGGCGCTGTCGTAGACACCTGCGTCGCAATGCCATCCCGGCCGTCGACCGCACCCGACCGGCATTGGCCATCGGTGGTGTCGGCTGAGCCCGAGGCCCGCAGTAGTGAACCCATTCGGGACCCGGCGCGACCGATCGAGAGTGGTCACTGGTCATGCGCGATCGCGGGCGCAGGGTCATCAACAAGTGGCACGGTGCGGGTGCGGTCACGGCGACGTCCGGTATTCGACCGAGTGTCCTGACACCAGAGCCGGCGGATAACGCCTGTCAGATTCAGTCGAGACCGTAACGGCGTAGACCCTACGCCCGGCCGCGCACGATGAAGAGAAAGAGGGAGTCGGTGTAGCGGCGTCGGATGACGCAATTCAAGATCATCCATGGTGATTGTTTGGAGGCCTTGCGAGAGGTCCCCGACCAATCTGTTCAGTTAGTCATGACATCACCCCCTTACGCCGATCGGCGTAAGACGACATATGGGGGCATCCACCCGGATAGGTACGTCGCATGGTTCCTGCCTCGCGCAGCGAAACTCAGGCGGGTGCTGAAGCCGGACGGGACCCTCGCGCTAAACATTAAAGGAGTAGTGGACGGCGGCGTGGAGCATGACTACGTCCTTCAGCTACCGCTCGCCCTGAGGGAACAGGGGTGGCACCTTACTCAGACCCACATCTGGCACAAAAGAACTGCAGCCCTGGTTGGTGGCCGAACCGGCTCCGGAACGCGTTTGAGTACATTTTCCGTTTCAATCTAGGCCCGGCGTCCACATTTACTCAGATGAAGTGCGCGTGCCGCCAAAGCCGTCGACGCAGTATAGGAGATCCCATCTGAGCCAGAGGGATCAGATTCGCGTAGCTTCCGCCACGGGCAGCCCGTTTGGCAAGAACATGTCAAATTGCGTAACCCGGGATTTGGTTCTGCCTGACAATGTCCTGCACCTGGCCACCGAGTGTGGGAACAAGGGCCATCCAGCGGCGTTCCCTGTCGCGTTGCCGGAGTTCTTCATCCGGCTGTGTGCGAAGCCCCGGCGACACGGTACTCGACCCATTCAGTGGCTCAGGAACCACCGGCGTGGCTGCTGTTCGGCTGCAGCGGAACTACATCGGAATCGACACGGTTGAGAGTATGATCGCGTCACGAGAACGCATCGCGCGCGAACTGAATGACGTGGATTGCATCAAGGCATTTCTCGGGCAGACATAGGGACGGGAGGTCGCGAACGGTGGGGCGGTTAGTGCCGTCAGCGGGACCAACGCTGGCGGCACTGGCTGGGGGCATGGTCCATGCCCGTGCGCGCGACCGGACCCGTGCTCCCCCACCCCTGGTCGCGACCACCACGGAGGCACCGCCGACGCCACCACCACCGCGGGCGGCGCGACCAGCACCCTCGGGTCGGCGATGAAAGCGTCGGCCATCACGCCGGGCGGGGCCATGGGCGTCGTCGTTTGGGTCTGGGAACTCTGCCGCCGGCGTCCTCCGCTGGGCGCCCGCGGGATGCCCCACCCGTGCGCCTACAGTTCACTAGAGAGATCACGGCCGCCACAGCCCGGCGCCGACCACCTTCCGCGAGCGGCACGACGGACGCGCCGGTAGCCAAGCGGGCCATCCGTAGCCGCGGGCAGCTTGGCTCGATCGACCATGCCTGGCGCGCGAGAGCGGAGCGTGCTGTTGGTACCGGTGAACCGGTGCTGTCGTGAGTGGCCATCACCGGCACTTCTTCACCGGATGGCGCGCTCGCCGCACCGGACGACCCTCATCGCTGCGGCCATGGTCGCGGCCACACGAGGCACCGCCGACACCACCAACGTGCAGGCGGGCGACGTCCCCGCCACCACCATCGCTTGCCGGGGCACCGTCTTCTACCACCGCCGATAGGCTCCGGCCCCGACGGCCACCAGCACCGCGCTCAACCAGAGTATCGCGACCCTTTGAGCGCACTGCCGCCTGCTGGGTCGCCCCCCGCCGCACTTCTTGCGGGGTTTCCCAGGACCAATCCCATCGTCCAGGGCACCCGGTGCCAACAATCGCGGAGCTCTCGGGGACTGCAACCGCGCCGCGATGTTCGGGTGCCGCGGTAGGCTTTCCGTCAATGAACCGTCAGGGTGCGCCAAGTGGATGCTGTCGCGGACCGCCGTGCCTGCTGGCACTACGGAATGCCGCCTCGTGGTAGGCTCTACGCGTCCGGAACGGTCTATGGCCCGACGCGAGGAACTTGTCGCCGAAATCGCCCGTGAGGAACAGCGACTCACGGAGCTCCGTTCCGAGGTCGAAGACCGAGCTCTCCGCCTGAGGGTGCTGCATGAGGAGCTCGAGTCGCTCCCGCTACCACAGGGTGAAGCTCCACCAACGCCGGTACCGCTACTGCAGGCACCAGCGCCAGCGCCAAGACCGGACGGGAGCTTCAACGGCGGAAGCGCAAACCAATGGTCACCACAGGCATCGCGGGACGCGACCATGTCCAACTCGGACAAGGTCGCCCTCTTCAGATCCTTGTTCCGTGGCCGGGACGATGTCTTTCCCCGCCGTTGGGAGAACCAGAAGACGGGCAAGTCGGGCTATTCGCCGGCCTGTTCCAGGGAGTGGGAGCCCGGAGTCTGCGAAAAGAAGAAGGCGAAGGGGGAGGGCCGGCGGGCCACGTGTGCGGAATGCCCGAACCAGGCATTTCTGCCCGTCAGCGACGCGGAGATCGCCAAGCACCTGAGGGGCGACCAGGTCATGGGCGTCTATCCGCTTCTGCGCGACGAAACGTGCTGGTTTCTCGCCGCCGACTTCGACAAGAGGTCCTGGGAGGAGGACATCGCCGCGTTCGTCGGGACCGGCAAAGCACGTGGTGCCGGTCGCAATCGAGCGGTCGCGCTCGGGAAACGGCGCGCACGCATGGTTCTTCTTCGCGTCCCCCGTGGCTGCCAGCGCGTGGCGCGCAAGATGGGGTGCTTCCTCATCACCGAAACCATGGCGCGCCGCCACCAGCTCTCCATGGAGTCCTACGACCGGCTCTTCCCGAACCAGGACACCATGCCCAAAGGCGGGTTCGGGAACCTGATTGCCTTGCCGCTCCAGCGCGAGGCCCGAAACCGGGGCAACTCGGTTTTCGTAGACGATTCGCTCGGCCCTTCCCAGACCAGTGGGCGTTCATCGCGGGCGTTCAACGGATCGAGCCTGCCATCGTCTACACCATCGCCGATGAAGCAAGCCGGCGCGGCCAGGTGATCGGTGTCCGGATGGCTGACGTTGAGGACGAGGAGGAGCGGACTCCGTGGACCCGCCTGCCATCCGGTCGACCCCGGCACGTCGACCATCACGGAGCCGCTTCCTAAGGAGGTTCGGGCAGTCCAGGCCCAACGGCTCTTCATCGAGAAAGCAGGGCTCCCGTCGCCACTGCTGAATCGAGATCAAACGGCTGGCGGCATTTCAGAATCCTGAGTTCTACAAAAAGCAGAGCATGCGGCTGTCCACGGCGCTCACTCCGCGGGTAGTGGCTTGCGCCGAGGAGCTCATTGAGCACATCGCCCTCCCCCGTGGCTGCCGGGCCGAGGTCGAGGCACTGCTCGGGGAGCACGGCGTGGCGCTGGCTGTCGAGGACAGTCGCGCGGTAGGGCGCACCACTCGGATACCGGTTCCACGGCACGCTGACACCCATCCAGGACCAGGCTGTTCGCGCGCTTCTTGCTCATGACACTGGGGTCTTCGTTGCACCGCCCGGGATCGGCAAGACAGTCGTCGGGACGTACATGGTGGCCCCGCGGGCAAGAACCACTCTCATCCTCGTCCACCGGAGGCCCCTTTTCGATCAGTGGGTCGCACAGCTGGCACTGTTCCTCGGTATCGATTCGAGAGACATCGGCCGAATCGGTGCCGGCAAGCGCAAGCCGAACGGCCGTCTCGATGTAGCGATGCTGCAAAGCCTGGTCCGGAAAGGGGAAGTGAAGGACCTCGTAGCCGGGTATGGCCACGTTATCAGTGACGAGTGCCATCACGCCTCGTGCGTGTCGTTCGAGCGGGTGCTCGCGGAGGTGAAGGCCCGGTACATCACTGGCCTCACGGCGACCCCACAGCGCCGCGATGGGCATCACCCCATCATGTACATGCAGCTCGGTCCGCAAGCGCTTCGTGGTCGACCCAAAGAGCCAGGCGGCGCGGCGCCCATTCGAGCACAGGCTCATTGTCCGGGAAACCGGCTTCGCGCCTGGCCAAGGGTTGCTCCGAGACCGCCGGGATCCAGGAGATCTACGCGGCACTCGCTTCGGACCAGCGGCGCAACGACCTCATATTCGACGACGTCGTCCAAGCGCTTGAAGAAAGGCGGTCACCGATTCTGCTGACCGAACGGCGGGACCACCTCGATCACTTTGCCGAACGGCTTCGAGATTTCACTCGGCACCTCGTGGTGCTCCACGGTGGGATGAAGCCGAATGGAGCGAAAGGCGGTGGTGGCGCAGCTTGCCGCGATCCCGGACGGCGAGGAGAGGCTGCTGATCGCGACGGGCAGATACATCGGCGAGGGGTTCGATGACGCTCGCCTCGATACGCTATTTCTGGCTTTGCCCGTCTCCTGGAAGGGGACGCTGGTTCAGTACACCGGCCGCCTCCATCGGCTGCACCCGGGCAAGACCGAGGTCCGAATCTACGACTACGTGGACCGGGACGTGCCGATGTTGTTCAACATGTTCAAGAAGCGCCTCAGGAGCTACCGGGCCATTGGGTACGCCCGCGGCGAGGCGCCCCTCGGCCTGGAGTACAACGGTGACCACGAGACTGTCGTCGAGTACGACGAGGAAGCCCTCCATCACTTCGACGAGGAAGCGTGAGAATCCATGCCAACCGCAAAAGCCCGCACAGAAGAAGAGACGTCCCAAAGCGCGGACCAGCGCCAAACTGGACCAGCTCATTGAGCAAGCCACCGTCGACGCCTACAACGAGTCCGAGCAGGCGACGGGATTCTACACCATGCTCGACGAGCATCTGGCGGTACCCTTCGAGACCGAGGTGCTCGGCGTGCCGGTCATCGTCGAACGGCTTGACATGACCGGCGACGACCAGATCGTGGCCGTGTGCCGGCGCGGCAAGTCCCGCCAACGGGTACTGATCCTCGATCTGCCGCTTCCCGACCCGCCGCCCGAGGGCTCCGAATCGATCGAGGCCTATCGGCGATGGAAGCGTGGGAGGTAGGCATGGCCGTCCGGAAGATCGACCGCGACAAGCTCAAAGCTGCCATCCGCAACTTGGGGAACGAGCATGTGTTCGACATGCTGGACGAAGCGCTCGGTCTCTTGCCGCCGGACAAGCTCTTCAAGCTGGCCAAACGATACCTCGATCCGTCGAAGATCGGACCGGACGCCAAGGCCAAAGGAAGCCTGCTCGCTGACGTGAAGGCTTTCGAGCAGGCCAGCTTGGCCGGCGAGCACTACGAGGCCTTCGACGTCAACTCCAAGAACTACACGCAGCAGTCTCCAGCAACCAGGGCCTGGGTCGCCCAGTGTACTCGGCTTCTCGGGCGCTCTGTGGCCCGGGCCAAAAAGGGTGGCCTGGCCGAGGCTGGACAGGCGTTCGACATCATTTTCGGGCTGCTCGACACCATCGACGAGGACCCGGATGGCGTCATCTTCTTCGCTGATGAGGCTGGCTCATGGCAGGTCGGGGTCGACTGGGAGAACGTCCTGCCGGCCTGGTTTTCATGCCTGTCGGAGACGGCCAATCCAGACGAGTACGCCCGCCGGGTCCGGGAGATGGTGGGGAAGCATTGTGACTACCGGAGCGACCGGATGCTCGCGGCAGCGCGAAAAGCCGCGACCCCCGCTCAGCGGAAAGCTCTCCGCACCCGATAGGCCCATTCCAGACGGCCCACGGCTCCACCGAGTCGGTCGAACCCACGCCCGGATTGCCAGACAGCAGACTTGCTTGCCCCGCGCGGGAAACCCAACAACACTCGCGCGTGATGCTCTCCGCAGACCAAGTCCGGCCGTTCCTGCTGCATGACGACGAGCTTGTCCGTGAGCGTGCGCTGGTCTACTTCTCCGAAGCCGCGGACCGGAGCCTGCTGAGCGCTGACGACCTCTGGGCAATCGTTGACCGGTACGGGCCTGTGGCTCGTCCGTTCCATGCGCTCGGTAGGGCGACGCACACGGCGGCCTCGACCGACCGACTGATGCGTGAGCTCGAGAACGGTCGCGCCCACCCCCACCTCAGGACGTTGCAGGAGGCTGCCGCCGGCCTCCCGCTGGACCAGCTGGAGATGCTGCTCGGGCGGTTTGGCAAGGATTCTGCAATCCTGGGAATCTCGGAGCGCATAGCCGAGTTGCGCTTCGCCCTTTCGCAGGAGTCCGAGGAAGTGCTTTGGGCCAAGCTAGTACTACTGCACGAAACTTTTCCATCTGACAAGTTCCGTGCGAGTGGGAGGCATGGCCTACCAAATGGACGCGGCCGGGACCACCAGCTTGGGGACTACTTCAGCGAATCGGCCGGCACCTCGAAAGACAAACGGAAGCGGGAATCTTTCGCGATGTACGCATTCGGCCTGTTCGGGGACGGCGAGCGAAAGAGCGCCGAGCCCATCGCAGCGCGGGCCGGCGGAGAGCCCCTGTGGGCCCAGAGGTACCACAACAAGCTGTTGCACTTTTTGGCCTACGCCCAGTGGAGCGATGGTGTGGTCTCGGCAGGCGTGCGCAGCGCGTTTTTCCCGCACGCGGAGGGTTTTTGCCGGCCACCCGAATGAACAACGGGCGGTCCAAGGCAGACGCCGACGTGTCCGACCGGGCGGGGCGCGCGTCTCGCGTCGCCGCGCTCGCGGCTGCGCGCGAGGAAGGGCCGGCGAGGCTTGGTCGGCAGACGGCGTCGACGAGTCCGGGGACGGCTGCGCTCAGCGTCGCTCGGGCACCTGCGCGAACCGGGTCCCACGAGCTGCGAGTCTGCCAACGGCTAGGCCGCCAGTTGGCGCGCGAGCGTGTCCCGATAGTTCCAGGGCAACCAGTCGCTCGGGCAGGCAGCGACCTGGTCGCGATGCAGGTCGATGGCCACTAGGTAGTCGAAGGGGTCCGCACCGCAAAGTCGAGCGGTGTGGATCAGACTCATGAAGACGTCGCCCACATGGGCACCTCGTTCGGTCTTGAAGAACTGCGAGTTGTTTCGGTGACGGATGGCCATCTTGAGGGTTCTTTCGCAGATGTTGTTGTCGAGCGGTGCGCCGGCAATCCGCAGGAACAGAGTCAACTTGTGCCAGTGCCCGAGCATGTAGTTGATGGCGTCCCCGAGACTGGAGTTGGGTTCCACGTTGCGCTCGTCGATCTGCGCCTTGAGCCACGCTCTGAGGTCGTTCATCAAGGGCGCGCTCTGGGTCTTGTGCCACTCGAGCCGCTCTTGGGGGACATCTGCTGGCGAGCAGCGATCTCGTCGTTGTGGTAGACGTGGGCCAGCGTCTCGAGCACGTGCTGGCACTCGGGGCGAAAGACGTTGACGAGGTCGGCGTACTTCCTCCTGGCATGCGCCAGGCAGTTGGCCCAGATGGTCTTGAGTTTCTTGGGCAAACCGTGCGGCGCCTCGTCGTACTTCGGCCGGTTGCGCGACAGTCCGTCCGACATCTGAATGGGCGGTTTGGACTCTGCGGCTCGGTGGGCGAGCACCAGAGCCAGGTTTTCTCCCCGCGTGTCTCCGCCCCGTGAAGAACAGCACGATAGGATGACCTTGCTGGTCGCGGGCAACGATGCTGGTGGTGAACACGCCCGTCCGCTTGGATGAATCCTCTTCAGCTGTCGTCGGCTGCTGATCTTCTTCTTGGACATCAACGCCAGTACACGCGCCACGGTATCGTCGTTGTGGATCAGGTCGCTCTGAGCAGCCTGGAACATCAGCTCGCCGTGCACCAGCTCAGCCGTTTTTGCCTGGCTGTGCACGACCTCCCACTGCGTGCCTGACGGCAGAGGAATCCCGAAGCCCGCTTGCAGCTGCTCGAGGCGATAGAAGGGCATTCCGGTACCGTACCTGAGCAGGGCAAGCATGGCGCCTGCCGAGGCGTCGTACTTGGGTTGGCTCTGTGCGGTGGGAGCTTGCGCGGTGAACACCGCGCCGCACGCATTGCAGCGATACCTATCGCAGCTAGTGACCTCAGCGCCCAGCGGCGCTTGCCCCCAGATGCGCACCACCATCGCAGGGTCGGGCAGCAGGCGGACCCTTCCGTTGGTGCATCCCGGCAGGGGACAAGGGTCGCCCGGTTTCAACGACTCGTGCGACACATCAATATCGGTTGGCTCCCGTGTAATCTCGAGCGCTGTGGCGACCGTGCCCTTTGCGCTTCTTCTTCGGTGCCTCGTTTCCGGGCGACACGGATGACTCGGCCGGACTGCTGGTGCCTTCGGGCTGGCCGCTGGCCGCAGCGCCGAGCAGGTTGCTGAGCTTCTCCGTCTTCACTCCGAAGAGCATCTGGCGCAGCCGCCCGAGCGACGCCCGTTTCGATCCCAGCTCTTCGGTCACCCAGGCCAAGGTCTCGACCACGCCGAAGAGCTTGGATCGGTCATCGTCTCACTCCGGCACGCTGGATGATCTGCTTGATCTCCTCGAGGTTGACGTCGATCCGTCGGAGGCGTCGCCGTGTCACGGTACCCTCGAAAGCCGCTGGCGAAAGTCCTTCACCAGCGGTAGCCCAGCACCTGCTTCTTCGAGCGGTTCGGCTTGTTGGTCGGGTCGTCCTTGCCGCGCCCCGTGGTCATCCCCATCGATCCAGTTGGCCGCCGGTAGCAGGTGCCACGAAACGGCTCCGGGTCGACGAAGGTCTCCGCGAAGTAGACCGGATGCCCATACAGGCGTTGCCAGTCGGCCGAGAGCGTGCCGGGCCATGCGCCCCAGAAGATGCGAGGCCAGGTGCGGCACGCTGACCCAGGGCATGATCAGGAAGCGCGTGTTGTAGGCGACGAGGCGGATGTTGCGCCGCCGCACCGTTGGTCGCCAGCCGATGAACCGGTCGCGGGGCCCCAGGTGGCGCGGCGCCGAGGTCCAGGCGAAGCACGCGACCGGTCGCCCCTGCGCGTACACCAGGTACTTCAGATGCTCGCCGACCGGCTGCGTGTAGCCCAGGTAGTGGTGCGTCTCGAGCAGTCCGTTAACAGAGCCTCTCCTCGTCGCGTGCGCCGCACCTGGCGCACCTCCAGCGGCCCGAGCTCGCGCAAGCCTGCACGCACGCGGCGTCTCGTCGACCGCGACCGCGCTCCGGCCGTGCACGTTCGACCAACGGTTTGCGCGGCGTTGGCGCATCGGCGGCAACTCGATGTGCCCGGCGCGATGCAGCGCCAGCATCAACCCGCGGCACACCATGTCGCGCAGCGCGCCGTTGGCCTGCCGCCAATTCCAGGCCTCGCACAGCTGCGCGCTGAGCCGACGGCGGCTCGGCTTGCGGAACTCTGGCGATCAGCTCGCGGATGAAGACCACGTCCTTGCCTGGTGACGACGCGCCCGCGGTACCTCAACACCTCGGCCATGCGCGCCGTTTGCCACGACGCGCAAATCGGAACGCAGATCGAAATCACATTTCCGAACGCAGGACGACTTTCGCGGCTCTCAGCTCGAGCGGACTTACACTTCGCCACTCCGGCGGCTGCCTGCGTCCTTGCCGGATCACCCCCGAACGAGCAGCACCTGACAGCTCGTGCGCCCGCAACCGTGGCGCGACACCCCGCCCGCGGCTGCCGGCCAGCAGACGAAAACGCCGCGTCGAGAGCCTTTTGTGGCACAGCCAGAAGCCCTGGCCGTCATACACCAAGAACTTCAGCGCGGTGCCGCGACGGTTGCGAAAAACGTAGGCCGCCCCCGAGAACGGATTGGCCGCCAAGCGCTCGCGGCACGCACTGGCCATCCCGTCGATGCCTCGCCGGAAGTCGACCGGCTCGATCGCTACCAGCACGCGCATCTGCGGTGTGACCTGGATCACGCCCGACGCCTCCAGAAGTCTCGAGCCAAGCCGGCAGATCAATCGTATCGCCTGCGGCCAGGCGGACGGCCAACTTGGCCCCGCTGCTGTCCGTCAGTTCCAGCGTTGCCCCAGCCGGCCCAGTTGCGAATGGCAACGCCGGACCAAGGTCAACAAAGGCGGCCGGCGGTGCCGCCTTCGCCGCTCTGGCGTCCGTTGGTCGACCCCTCACCCTCGCCCTCAGCGAGTCGTAGTTTACCCGAAGCCCGTGCGCTGCTGCGTAAACACCGTGGTCGCGAGCCAACCCTACGGCCGCCGCCCACAGCTCGTCGGGCATTCGCGTCTTCTTGGCCCGTGTTCTACGCCACTGCTCGATGCGCCGCCTGACCCGCTCGATATCCGGGGCGCCTGTCGCTGCCCCTCGTGCCTTCCGACTCATGAACCGATCTCCCAGGGTGGCTCCGTTGAGCCGCCTTGGACGCTAGCCCGCCCGTATGCCCCGGGGGTCACGCACGGCTGCCGAAAGCACCCATCGTCGATGCCCCCGACGGGTACGCCGACCAAACCGCGCGCGGTGGCCTGCAAGAGCAGGTTCTCGGCGACATGGCCCGCCTCCAGGGCCACGAATCGCGTGGCTCGCTCCCCGTACTTCTTGCGCGTGCGGCCCGTCACAGGAGGTGATCACGACATCACACGGGCAGAGACGCACCGCCGCCTGGTCGAGTGCCGCCTGGGACAGCTCTTGCCGCAGGTCCCGGTCACTGCGCTGCTCGAAGGAGTGATTGGCCGGCACATAGTGCAGCACCCCCGCCCCGTCACGAAGTAGAGCTCGAGCGGGTAGAGAGCCCCGGCGGAGGGAGCGGTCCGGAAGCCCTCCGCTCGAATCCGTAATGCCCTGCGCGGCCCAGGCGAGCTGCCCGAGCTCGCCTGCGGACAGCGCCGTCGGCGCGAACTCGCGCCGGGAGCGGCGCACCGAGAGCGCTTGCTCGACCGACATGGTACCGCTCACGGCCGGGGGAGGGAGCGCTGTGGTTCGCGCCGATGCGGCGGGCGCGCCGAGCGGTTCCCGCTCTACCTTGGGCTCGGGCCGAAGGCGTTCCGCACGGCAGCCGAGCGCCGCGAAGACCGCCAACAACATGATCGGATGCCACACGCCGCCGAGCCTACCACTAGCCGAGTCGCTTGTGGAACCGCAGTGAGCTCAGGGTGATGAGTCCCACACCGAACGCCGCCAGGGCTCCGAGCTCGCGCATGACGTCCCCGAGCCCCGCTCCCTTGAGCAGACAGGCGCGCAGGATCTCCACGTAGTAGCGTACCGGGTCCAACTAGGTGAGGGGGCGAATCCAGGCCGGCATGTTCTCGATCGGGTGTCATGAACCCGCCAAGAGGATGGCCGGCATCAGGAAGAAGAAACCGCCCAGGATCGCCTGTTGCTGTGACCGGCTCACGGTGCTGATGAGGATTCCCACCCCGAGCGTGGTGAAGAGATAGAAGGACGTGGCGACCATGATGCAGAACAACGAGCCACGCAGCGGCACCGCGAAGAGGTACGACCCGACGGACAAGAGCGCCCACACGTCGAACAGACCGATCAGGGCAAAGGGCAGGCACTTGCCGAGGAGCAGCACCCCTGGCCGGAGCGGTGTCACCAGGATCTGCTCCATCGTGCCGAGCTCACGTTCGCGCGCGATACCCATGGCGGTGACGATGGTGGTGACGACCAGGAGCACCAAGGCGGCCACGCCCGGCACCATGTACATGGCGCTCTTCAGGCGCGGATTGTAGAGGATGCGAGGCACGAGGCGGATGCTGGGGCAAGGCGCTCACCCGGCCCTGGGCCGCGAACATCTGGCCCAGCGCGTGAGCGACGTCTCGACGCCGCGCTCGGCCATGAACTGCGCCGCGGAGTTCGCCGCGATCTGGGCGCGAGTGGAATCGGTTCCGTCGACCAGCACCTCGACTGCCACCGGGGTCTTGCGGTCGAGGTCCCGCGCGAACCCGACCGGGATCACGATCGCCACCGCCGCTGTCCCGTCTTCGAGGCAGCGGGAAGCCCGCTCGGGATCGCCGGTCTGTCCGACCAGCGTGAACGTCTGGTCGGCGACCAGCGCGGCGCCCAGGTCGCGGCTCGCGGGAGTATGATCGAGATCCGCAAGCACCGTGGGAATGTGATCGACCTCGAGGTCCACGGCGTAGCCGAGCAGGGTGAGCTGGATGACCGGCGCGGCCAGGAGGATGACGGCCATGCGCCTATCGCGCAACGCCTGTCGGAACTCCTTGAGCATGACTGCGAGCAGCGTGAAGAGCATCTTCTCCCTCAGTCGAGACGACGGCGAAAGCGCGCCGTGGAGACCCCGATCATGGCCGTGGCGAACAGCCCGAGCGCCAGGAACTCGGACCAGAGCACATCGCCAGCCGTTGCCCTTGAGCAGTATCGCCTCGCAGGATCGCGATGAAATAGCGCGCCGGGGATGAGCGCGGATATGAACTGGAGCAGCCGCGGCATGTTCTCGATGGGGAAGAGGAAGCCGCCGAGAGCAGAGTCGGCAAGAGCGGGAGAGCATGCCGAACTGGGTGGCCACCTGCTGGTTGCGGGTGACCACGCTGATGAGAAGGCCTTGGCCCAGCATGCCCACCAGGAAGAGCAAGGCGCGGCCACCGAAGAGCCGAGGCGAGCCGACGATGGGCACGTCGAAGAGCGAGGCCCCCATGGTCACGACCGAGCAGCACCTGCACCATGCCGATGACCACGTAGGGCAGGAGCTTGCCGACGACCACCTCGAGTGCGGCGCACCGGCGTGGCGAAGAGCTGCTCCATGCTGCCGCGCTCCCACTCGCGGGCCACGGTGAGCGCGGTGAGCAGGACCGCCATGATGGCGAGGATGGCGGCGATGAGCCCCGGCACGATGAAGCGCGCCGACCGCATCCCCGGGTTGAAGCGCAGCGCGCACGCGGTCGCTCGAGCCGGCGGCTGGACGGACGAGGCCCGGCTTCTCGAGCAGGCGCCGGGTCTCGGCCTGGCTCATCGCCGGCGGCGTAGCCGAGGGCGATGCTGGTGGTGATGCCGTCGGCGCCGTCGAGCAGGAGCTGCGCCTCGGCCGGCTCGCCGCGGGCGAGGCTGCGGCCGTAGTCGCGCGGGAATCACCAGGGCCGCCTTGAGCTGGTTGCGGCGGAAGTAGGGCTCGACCTCGTCCGGGTCGCGAGGACGACGCGGCCACCGCGAAACGCGGTCGCTGGCCGTCAGCGCGTCGACCAGGCGGCGCGAGGCCGGCGTCTGGTCCTCGTCGACGACTGCCATGGGCAGCCGGTCGAGGTCGAAGGAGACCGCGATAGCCGAAGAGGATCAGCATGACCACGGGCAGCCCCAGCGCCAAGTAGATGACGCGCGCGTCGCGCAGGATGTGGATGATCTCCTTGCTGGCGAGGGCGCCGACGCGGCCGCAGGAAGCCGCGGCCCAGCGGCTGCATGGCGTCGCGCCGGGCTCGCGCGAGCCGTCCACCACCTCGAGGAAGACGTCCTCGAGCGAGGCTTCGAGCTCGTCGATCTGGACGCGCCGGGGAGCCGACAGCGCCGGGCTGCCGCGAGCTCGCTCGGCCGAGAGCTGCGCCGGCCACGCGCACGTGGAAGCCGGCGCCGAAGGGCTCGACGTCGGACGACGCCCGGGACGCCGGCAGCGCGGTCGCGGCGCCTCCGCGCCGGCTCCGCGCACGTCGAACAAGCGTCCCGGCACGTAGCGGCGCTTGAGCGCCGCGGGCGTGTCGAGCGCGGCGAGGCGGCCGTCGACCATCAGCCCGACGCGGTCGCAGTACTCGGCCTCGTCCAGGTAGTGGGTGGTGACGAAGACGGTGGTGCCCGGCCGCGCGCCAGGCGCCGGATGAGCCGCCAGAAGCTGCGCCGCGCCACCGGGTCGACGCCGGCGGTGGGCTCGTCGAGGAACACGATGCGCGGCTGGTGCAGGATGGCGCAGCCGAGCGCCAGCCGCTGGCGCAGCCGCCGGGCAGCGTCGCCGGTCACGGCGCTCGCGCTGCGCGGTCAGGCCGACCTGCGCCAGCACCTCCTCGGCGCGCTCCCGAGCGCGCCGCCCGTGCGAGGCCGTAGGCGCCGCCGAAGAAGTCGCAGGTTCTCCTCGACCGACAGGTCGAGGTAGAGCGAGAACTTCTGCGACATGTAGCCGATGACGCGCTTGACCGCCTCGCGGGTCGGCGGCCGACGTCGACGCCGGCCACGCTGGCCGCGCCCGAGGTCGGCTGCGAGCAGGCCGCAGAGCATGCGGATGGTGGTGGACTTGCCGGCGCCGTTGGCGCCCAGGTAGCCGAAGATCTCGCCGCGTCGCACGTCGAAGCTGACGTCGGTCGACCGCCGTGAAGTCGCCGAAGCGGCGGGTGAGGTCCGCGTACCTCGATGACGGCGCCGGCGTCGCTCATGGCGCTCCCTCCGCGCCTGCCCGCTGCCCGAGCCGCGCCAGGAAGAGGTCCTCGAAGTCGGGCGCGGTCGGGCGTCAGGCCGCGCGCCGAGCGGCGCGAGCGCCGCCGCGACCTCCGCCTCGGCGCCGCGCCGCGACCACCACGCGCAGCCGCGCGCCCGCCGGCGAGGCGGCCGAGCACCGCGGGTCGGCGCCGCAGCGCCGCGGTCCACCGCGTCGCGCTCGCCCCCGTCCACCCCGAAGACCGCGTGGGCGAAGGCGCTCGAGCAGCGCGCTGCGGCTCGCCCTCCAGCAGCAGGCGCCCCGCGTGCATCAGCCCCACGCGGTGGCAGCGCTCGGCCTCGTCCATGTACGGGCGTCGAGAGCAGCACCGCCATGCCCGTCGCGCGACGAACTCGTGAAGCAGGTCCCAGAGCTCGCGGCGGCTCACCGGGTCGACGCCGTTGGTGGGCTCGTCGAGCAGCAGGACCGCGGGCTGGTGCAGGAGCGCGCAGGCGAGCGCGAGCTTCTTGTACATGCCGCCGGAGAGCGCGTCGGCGCGGCGGTCGATGAAGCGGCTGCGAGCCGCGTGATGCGCGAGCAGCCGCTCGCGCCGCTCGCGGTAGACCTGCCCGCGGCAGGCAGAACATGCGCGGCGAAGAAGCGCAGGTTCTCGTCGACCGTGAGGTCGCCGTAGAGGCTGTACTGCTGCGGCATGTAGCCGAGCGACGTCGCGCACCACGCGAGTCGCCGCCGAGCGGGTCGTGGCCCAGCGACGCGCGACGCTCGCCCGCGGTCGCGGCCGATGAGGCCGGCGAGCATGCGGATGGCGGTGGTCTTGCCCGCGCCGTCGGGTCCCACCAGGCCGTAGATCTCGCCGGCGCGCACCGGCGAGGCGCGACGCCGCGACCGCACCGAGCCGCGCTCGAGGCCCCGCGCCTCGAGCACGACCCGCCGGCCGCAGGCGCCGCGTCGTGGCCGCCAGCGGTGGCGCGTCGGCTCACTCGCCCGGTCCCGTCGATCGCGACCTCGACCGGCATGCCCGGGGCGCAGCTTGCCGTCGGGGTTGGGGATGGTGACCTCGACGCCGTAGACCAGCCGGTCGCGGTCCTCGCGGGTCTGCACGTTCCTGCGGTGTGAACTCGGCCTTGGCGGAGACGTGCTGGATGGTGCCGGCGAAGGTCTCGCCCGGATAGGCGTCGGCGCACACGGTCACCCGCTTGCCGGGCGCGGCCGCGCCGAGCTCGGCGTTGGGCAGGTAGAAGGTCGCCTTCACCTCGCCGAGGTCGACCAGTGTCGAGCAGTCGCGCCCGGCAGCACCACCTCGCCGGGCTCGTAGCTGCGCGGATCAGCACGACGCCGTCGCGCGGCGCCGAGAGGCGGCACTCGCGCACCGTGACCTCGGCGCGCTAGACCGCCGCCTGGGCCGCCGCGACGGCGCCCGGGCGGCGTCGGTCTGGGCGATGGCCGCGACCTGGCTGCGCTGGGCCGCGCAGGCGCGGGCCACTGGCCGCCTCCTGGTTGGCCTTACCGCCACCACGCGCTCGGCTGGCGCCGACCTTGCGCGATCTCCATCTGGTCGAGCTGCGAGGTGGTGATGGCGCCGGTGCGGTGGAGCGTCGGCCAGGCGCTCGGTCTCCTTGTCGACGTTCTGGTCGCTCCGCCCGGCCGCGGCCTGCTCGGCCTGGACCGCCGCCAGTACGGCGCGCCGGGCCGCGGCCGTGCTTGCCGAGGCCGCCGAGGCCGCGGCCGCGTGCGCGCGTGCACGTTGGCCTCGGCGCTCGCCACCGCGCGCCTTGGCCTCGGCGAGAGGGCCTCGGGCTCGGAGCAGTCGAGCTCGACCAGGAGCTGGCCGGCCTTGCCGCGGTATCCCCCTCGCGCACGTTCACCGCGGTGATGCGCGCCCCGATGCGCGCGGTGATGTTCACCTCGGTCCCTTCGATGGTCCCGGTGCCGCCGGCGGGCGCGGTCTTGTACGCGTTGAGCTGCCGCATCCGCACGGTGAGCGCGATCGCCAGCACGACGCACAGCACTCCGACGATGACGATGACGCGTCTCATGCCCCCTCCCTTCTGCGGTGCACCGTGCCACGCGGGGGTGGCACGCACTTCGCAAACGATGGCTCCCAGGCGCGTGATCGACGGCGCACACCCACTTCTCGCGGACTTCGGCCCCGCGCCGCGGCGACGGGCTCGCGCCGCCTGGGTCCGCGCCTACCCTGTAAGGAGATCCGACACCCCTGTCGGATCTCCTTACAATGAGGGCTCCATGAGCGCTTCCACGACCGGCCGCCGCGCCATCCCGACCCCGCTGCCCACGGCCGGGACGCGTGGAGCCGGGAGACCTACCGCTTCGTCACCAGACTCTTCGTGGGGCGCTTCGCGCTCGCGCGCTCATGGGGCCTCTCCTCTGCGTCTTCTTCATCTGGGATCGGGTGCCGTGGAAGCTCGCCTGGATCGGCGTCACCAGGCCGCCATGCTCGCGCTCGCCGCGGTCGAGCTGCGGCGGCTCCGCCGGCGCCAATCGGCCAGTACACCATCCAGCTCAACCTCGTGGCGATGCTGATGATGCAGACCTCGATGATCTACATCACCGGCGGCATCGAGAGCCCGCTGCTCGTGCTCTACGTACCGCTGGGGCTGATCACCGGCCTCGTGCTGGGCGGCTCGCCGCGCTCGGTGGCCGGGTCGCGGCCGTGCCGGTGCTCGGTGCTCGTCCTCTTCGCCGCCGGCGGCCTCGCAGATTGGTTCCCCCGCGCCACGCCGGCGTTCCTCGGCCTCGGCGCCGGCTTCGCCGCGCACCCGTGTACGTCTGGTTCCGCGCCTGCCTCATTGTGCTGGTCATCGGGTGACCGCCCTCATCGGCTGGCGCATGCGGACCGCCTACCAGCGCGTCCTCCAGGAGGTGGCGGGCGCGCGGCGCGAGAGCCTCGCGGGCCTCGAGAGCCGCAACCGCGAGCTCGTCTCCGTGTCCCGCACCGTCGCCACGAGCTGAAGAACCCGCTCGCCTCGATTCAGGGGCTGGCCCAGCTCCTCGTGCGCGGCGCCGCGCCCGGCAGCAAGGACCACGAGCGCTTCGACGTGATGCTGCGGGAGATCGGCCGCATGGGGCAGGTGCTCGACGAGTTCCGCGGCTTCACCCGGCCGCTCTCGGGGCTCACGCTGCAGGCCACCGACCTCGGCGACCTGCTGCGCTACGTGGCGCTGCTCGCGGACGCGGAGGCCGCGGTGCGGGGGTCGAGCTCGTGCGCTCCCGCCGGCGGCGGGCCGAGCGTCGTCTGCGACCCGCAGAAGGTCAAGCAGGCGCTCCTGAACCTGGTGCGCAACGCGGTCGAGGCGACGCCGCGGGCGGGACGGTCACCATCGCCGCCGGGCTCAGCCGCGGAGGCGCGAGTCGCGATCACGGTGCGCGACACCGGCGCGGGGCTCGCCCCGGCGGTGCGCGACCGCCTTTCCACCGGGGTCACCACCAAGGAGGGGGGTCCGGCATCGGCCTCGTGGTGGCGCGCTCCATCGCCGAGCAGCACGGCGGCCGCTCGACGCTCGAGCCGACGCGCCCGGCGGCGGCTGCGTCGCCACCCTCACGCTGCCGCTCCAGGCCGCGGCCGCCGAAGAGGACCTATGAAGCCGAGGATCCTGGTGTGCGACGACGACCCGGCGTCCGCTACACGCTGCGCGAGATTCCTCGAGGCCGGCGACATGGAGGTGGCCGAGGCCGCCGACGGCGTGGCCGCGCTCGCCTGCCTGCGGACGGCGCGCGCCGACCTGCGTGATCACCGACCTGCGCATGCCGCGGCTCGACGGCATGGAGCTGCTGGCGCAGACTCGGCGCGCTGCCCGACGCGCCCAAGGCCATCGTGCTCACCGCGCACGGCTCGGAGCGCCACGCCGTCGAGGCGATGAAGCTCGGGCGCCTGGACTACTTCGCCAAGCCGTTCGACGCCGACGTGGTGCTCGGCGGTGCGTGGAGCGGGCGGTCGCGTCGGTCCGGCGCGACAGGAGAACAGCAGCTGCGCGCCGAGCTGCTCTTGTCCGCACATGGTCTTCGCGTCCGAGGCCATGGCGCGGTGGCGCTGCTGGTCTACCGGGTGGCGCCGCGCGACGTCACCGTGCTGATCGCCGGGAGAGCGGCACGGGCAAGGAGCGGGTCGCCGAGGCCATGGTCGAGGCCTCGCCGCGCGCCGACCGGCCGTTCGTGCGCTTCAACTGCGCGGCGCGTGCCGCGCGGAGCTGGCCGAGGCCGAGCTGTTCGGGCACACCCGCGGCGCCTTCACCGGCGCCGTCCAAGGCGCGCCGGGCTGTTTCGGCGAGGCCGACGGCGGCAAGCTCCTGCTCGATGAAGTGGCCGAGCTCTAGCTCGCTACGCAGGGCAAGCTCCTCCGCGCGCTGCAGGAACGGCGCGTGCGTCCCGTCGGCGAGGAGCGAGAGGTCGAAGTCGATGTGCGGCTCCTCTGCGCCACCAACCGCGACCTCAAGCAGGAAGTGGCGCGGGGCGCTTCCGCGAGGATCTCTACTATCGGATCAACGTGGTCGAGCTCCGGGTCCCGCCGCTCTCCGAGCGACCCGAGGACATCCCGCCCCTCATCGATCATTTCTTGAGCATCTACACCGAGCGGTTCGGGACGGGGCCGCTGGCGATTACGGCGGAGATCCGGCAAGCCTTGGTCCACGGCGCCTACCAGGGTAACGTGCGCGAGCTCGAGCACGCCATCGAGCGCATGGTGGCTCTGTCGTCCGGGGGGATGGTCGACGAAGTCTCGCTGCCGAGCAGCCCGAGCGACCGGGACGAGGCGACCTTCGGCCTGAAGGAGCGCGTCGAGGCGTTCGAACGCGGGCTCATCGCCAAGGCGTTGCGCGAAACGGGGGGCAATCGCTCGGAGGCTGCGCGCAATCTCGGCATCGGCCGGGTCACGCTACTCGACAAGTTGAAGAAGTACGGGCTCGAGTGAGTCAGCGATTCGCGCGGACGCCGACCGCCAAGACGCCATGCGCAGCGTGGGTCTGAGCTCGTGCGATGTCGGGTCCACAATCAGCCCCAGGGCCTCGAGCGCTTCGACCCCGAGCAGCGGTTCGGCCCCTTCCGGCGCGATGAGCACCGTCACACCCGCCTCCCGCTCGCCGAGCTTGAGAAGCACCGTGGCAAAATGCATGGACTCTGACGAGCCGTCGGCCAACGTGACCCGCATGGGGCGGGGAGAGATCGCTACGCCGAGACAATCGGCCACGGGTTTGGGCATGAGCGTGTACGTCGCCCCGGTGTCTGCGAGGAGTCGCAGCGTTTCCGCTCCGGTCCAGGAAAGCTCAGCGTCAACGAACACGTGACCCATGGCGCAAGCCTAGCGCGGATCAGGTTGTTGGGGCCGCCCGCACGGTCGCTCGGGCGCCGTGCTCTCGCGGACCTGCAGCGCCGACGCGAGGGTCCGAGGGCGATGTCGAGCACGCCTTGCCGGCGGGCTCCCGGAGGGTGTATAAATAGGCGTATGCCGCGCATGCAAGTGTACTTGCCTGAAGAGCTCTACGAGCAGGTGAAGGCACGTGGTCTCCCAGCCTCGGAGCTCCTGCAGAAAGCCGTGCGGGCAGAGCTTCGCCGCCTCGACCTGCTGGGCAAAACCGACCGGTACGTCGCGGAACTCGTGGCCGAGGTCGGATCGCCGACTCTGGACCAAACCGCTAGCGCTCGGCTCGTGGCAGCGCGCATCGCGCGACGGCCTGGCAGAAAAGCTGGCTGAGGATCATGTTGGTCCTCGATTCGGGCGGAGTCAGCCGTTTGTCCGAGCGCTCTTCCCAGGCGGCGGCGCTCATCCTCGCGCTACGCGAGCGGGAGCTCTGGCCGCCTCTGGTGCCGGCGGTCGTGCTGGTCGAGTGCTTGCAGGGTCATGGGGGGCGAGACGCGCTCGCGAACCGCTTTCTCAGAGACGTGCGACATCGTGGAGGAGATCGGGGAGCCGCTGGCCAGGCGAGCCGCCTGGCTGCGCGCGCGGGCCCGTCGAGGCTCCGCTGTCGATGCGCTCGTCGTGGCTCTCGCCGAGCCCGGCGGGACGGTGCTGACGTCGGATCTCCGCAATCTCGTGGCGCTCGCAGAGCGCGCTCATCGGGTGAGAGTGGAGAGGATCTGAGGGCCCCTCGGCGGTCCGACGGAAGCTAGGGGGACGGAGACCAATGCCTGCGGGACAGGGGACCAGGCTTCGACCGCGTGCCGGAAGGGATTCCCGCCGTTCAGGACCGCCTGTGGGGCCGGAGGCGAAGCTTGGGGGACAGTAACCCAAGCTTGCGGGACGTCGGAGGGCGCGGGCCGGACGGTGCGGGCGGGCGCCGGCCCGGTCTTCATCGAGCGATTGCCTGGGTCGCGGCCTCGGTCCAGCCTCGCGACGCGCTCGGTGAGCGGGCGCCCCAAGGGGTTGCCGTCTTGCGCCGCCGCTCGCCCCAGTACGGCGCCCAAGGGACCTTGGGCGCGGCCCCCAACCCAGTCGCTATTGGGGCGAACCCGTACGGACAAGGGGATCTCACGTTCCCCAATCGGTCCGGGGAAGCAGGGTCGAAGCGCCTCGCCCCTTGTCCTGCCCGATCTCGTCGGGGGACGCTGCCCCCGGCCGAGCACCGTCACCGGGCTCGGGCTCGCCGAGCACGCCTTCGCCATGGACTTGTCAGAAGTGCCAGAGCGATGGCGCACGAGCCGGAGCAAGGCCGGCTCGCCTGGGCTTTCGGCGGGCCACGGTGCTCCCATGCGGCGCCGCACCCATTCGGCGCGCGTTCCGTCCGGGCGGGCTCTCACGTTCGTGGGACGCGATGTTTTGCCTTCGACCGGCATATTTTTCGTCGTGAAATTCCCTTTGGTTTCCAAGCTTCCATTAAAAGGAAGGCGGACCGCGGAACGGGCGGCCGCGGGCACAACTCTTGCTCGGAATAACCGGGGGATGCGTCGCCAACTTGCCGGTGCCATAGGTGGCCGTCATGCTCGAATTTCAGGATCCTCTGGAATCAAGGCTTTTCGGCGGTCGCCTCTCCAAGGTTTGCGGTTTTCTTCCCGTCGGGAAGCAGTCGTATAATGCAGCGGATGTTTCTACGGACGATCAACTCCCTTAAAACTTTCATTCGCCAAATCCTAAGCCAATTGGGATCTTTCGGAAAGCGGTTCCGTCTCCCCCACCCGCCCGCGGCGGCAGCCCTGCGAAAGTATCTGAAGATTCGTTACCTTCTCCTGGGGGGAGCGCTCGGGATGGTCGTTCTCTGCTCTGCGATTTATGCGAGCGTCCGGTCGTATGCCCCCGTGGCGGCGCACGAGGCGGCCGCCACACTTACTCCCACCCCCTTCCTCCCGGCGACATCCACCGCCACTCCCTTTGAACCCGAAGGCATAAGCACGCCCACCGATCTTCCGTTCGCGGTCTCCCCGCTCCGGACCCCGACCCTCGCCGGAAATGCGCCGCCCTGGGCTCCGTACGCCGGGCCGATCTACCCCCCGCTGATCGAGGTTCCCAAACCGGTGGAGGAATTTGCCGCCAGCGCCGACATCCTGAACATCGCCCTACTCGGAGTGGACTTGCGCCCGGCCGGAGGATCCTTCAACACCGACACCATCATGATCCTCACCCTCAACCGGGCCAAGAAGACCGCCGCCCTGATTTCCTTCCCGCGCGATTTATACGTCTACATCCCCGCCTACGGAATGCAGCGGATCAACGCCGCGTTCGGAGAGGGCAACGCGCTCAACTATCCGGGCGCCGGATTCGGCCTGTTCCAGGATACGATGCGCTACAATTTCGGGATCACCATCGACCATTACGCCCTGATGAACTTCTGGGGTTTCCAGGATCTGATTGACAGTCTGGGCGGGATCGACGTGTACTCCCAGTACAGCCTGACCGACAAGCGCCAGGGAATGGGCACCTTCACCCTGGGAGCCGGATTGCACCACATGGACGGCGAGATGGCGCTCTGGTACGTCCGGGCTCGGAAAACAACGAGTGATTTCGACCGCGTCCGGCGCCAGCAGGAGGTGATTCTCGGCATCGCTCAAACCCTGTTGAACAAGAACGTCCTCTCGAACATCCCCGGTTTCTTCGTCACCCTCGCCAAATACGTCGAAAGCGATCTGACGTTGGATGCGATCACCCCCTTCGCGGATATGGCCACATCGATTACCCCCTCGTCGGTCGGCCGGGCAACCCTCATCCCCAACACGTACGGAACGAACTGGATCACACCCGACGGCGCGATGGTCGTGCTGCCGAATTACCCCGCCATCCACGACCTCCTGGCCGGGTACCTCGGCTCCTGAAATACCTCCCCGCTCTCCACAAAAACAACCCAACCACTTCCTTCACCGCTTGACACCAGTGCCCGCCCGGAATACATTGGATACCATCCGCATGTGATTACTTTCTTGGGGAAAGGGCCCCCAAACCGCCGGACAATCATGGCGCCAACTGTGGACATCCTTGCCAGGGAAAATACCGGCGATTTGCGCGGGGAGGATTCTCTCAGCGCGGCGATCTCGGTTTGGGAACAATCCTTGCGGGACAGCGGCAACGCCCGCAATACGGTTAACGCCTTTGTCACGGATCTGCGCCTGTTGCTGCATTACCTGGGAGGCGGGCGCGCCGTGAACGGAATCTCCACCCGGGATCTGCAGGAATTCTTCCGTTGGATGGAAACCGAACGCGGAGTACCCTGCAGCCCTAAAACGTATTCGCGCAGGATCACCTCGGTTAAATCCTTCTTCCGCCGCCTAACCGAAGTTGGCATCCTTGCCGCCGATCCGGCCGCGGCCGTGGTCCAGCGTCTGGTCCAAAGCCCGCTGCCGGAAATTCTCACCCTCGCGGAAGCCCGGCGGGCGTTGGCGGCGGCGCGCGGCCTGCGCGCGGCCCCCGGTCAGGCTCAACCCGACGACCGGCCGTTCGTTCTGGTTGCGCTGTTGCTGCAAAGCGGAATCAAAAAGGGGGAATGCATCGGATTGAAATTAAACCACGTCGAAACCGGCGGGGCCGAGCCCTACCTCTTCGTCCGCTACGGAAATCCCCGCCAGCGCTTCAAAGAAAGGAAAATCGCGCTCTCGCGCGATTGGGTGGATGCCTACGCGCGCTACCGGGAGGAATACCATCCGTCCGACCGGGTCTTCCCATGGTCCCCGCGGCGGCTGGAGTACCTGCTGGAAGAGATCGGCGGCCGCGCCGGACTAT
Organism: uncultured Chloroflexia bacterium; assembly: GCA_963780865.1. Taxonomy (GTDB): domain Bacteria; phylum Chloroflexota; class Anaerolineae; order Anaerolineales; family RBG-16-64-43; genus FEN-1073. Next base: position 31,896 of record CAWADT010000029.1, read on the forward strand.
CCAAACATCTTTCCTTCGATATGTGCCGCTGGACCTGCGCGGTGCTGGACCGCCGGCGCGGCCTCGAGCCCGACGCGGTCCGCCAAAAACTCGGCCTGAGCCGGATGCAATGGCGCGAGGTCGGAAAAAAAATCGAGCGGCTGATGGAATCCGTGCCGGAAGAAAATCCACCCGATGTGCTATACTCGCTCTCCATGGAGGACGCCGCGTGAACCTCGCCAGCGACCGCGATCGCCGTAATTTGGAAGTCATCTACAACCTCAGCCGGGAGCTCTCGCGGTATCTGGACCTTTCCGAGGTGCTCAGCCGCACGCTCGAGCTGATGGTGGAATCGCTCAACGCCGCGGGCGGAAGCATCGCGGTGGTGGGGGAAGGCGGAAAAGTTCTGGACGCTTCCGTTGCGGTGGGAGGGTCCATCATTCCCCGGGCCGTGCTGCAGCTTGCGCCGGCGCTTCGCCAGGGATTGGCCGGCTGGGTGCTATCCAACGGCAAAGTGGCGCTGGTCGAGGATACGCAAAACGATCCGCGCTGGATCCCCTCCGATCCGAGCCTGGCTTCCACGTATACCCACGCGTCGCAACCAACCCGCTCCGCGGTCAGCGCGCCGCTGCAGGGGCGCGAGGGCGTGGTCGGGGTGATCACCCTGGTGCATCCTGCGCCCGGCCATTTTTCCAGCGAAGACCTGCAACTGCTGGCGGCGATCGCGGAAACCGTCGGCCTGGCGGTGGAAAACGCGCGGCTGTTTACTCTGGAGCATCAGCGGCGAATGTTCGCCCTCACCCTCCAGGAAGTGGCCCGGACGATCAACTCCTCGCTGGATCCGGAGAAAGTCTTCCCGCTCATCCTCGAACAGCTTTCCCAGGTGGTGAAGTTCAATTCGGCCTCGCTCCTGCTCCACAGCGGCGACGTGCTGCGGGTCGCGGCATCGCGGGGCTTTGCCCAGTCCTCTAAAATTCAGGATTTCCAATTTCCCTACCAGAAGGACAACCCCTCCTGGCGGACATTCAAAGAACGCAAGGTCGTGATCATCGACGACGTGCAAAAGGATCCGGGTTGGGTGGGTTCCGACAATATTCCGGAAACTTCGAAGATCCACGGTTGGCTCGGCGTTCCGCTCCTGATGCTCGACCAGCCGGTGGGCGTGCTCACCGTGGACAGCTACCAGCCGAATGCCTATACCCAGTCCGACGCGCAGTTGGTGCTGGCATTCGCCGACCAAACCGCCTCGGCAGTTGCCAACGCGCGCCTGTACGCCGAAAGCCAGCAGCAGACGCGCACCATGGCGCTCATGGCCGAAACCACGCGCATGATCGTCTCCAGCCTGGACCTGACCGAGGTGCTCAACCAGGTCCTGACCCGGGTGGTCGCGTTGCTGGGCGTGGAGGCGGGCTCGATCGCCCTCAAGGATGAATCAAGCGGCGATCTGGTGTACCGCAGCGCCACCGGGCCCAAGAGCTCATTCGTCAAAGACTTGCGCCTCAAACCCGGGCAGGGAGTGGCCGGCTGGGTTGCGCAAAACGGCCGCCCGCTGGTCGTGGCGGACACGCGTCTGGACGACCGGTTCTATGCCAAAATCGACGAGCAGACCGGATTCGCCACGCGAGCGATCGCCTGCGTTCCGATCCTGCTGCGCGAGAAAATACTCGGCGTGGTGGAGGTGATGAACCCGCGCCGCGGGACGTTCAGCGAGACCTCGGTGCAGGTGCTGGAGTACCTCACCGGTCTGGCGGCGTCCGCCATTTACCACGCCCAGTTGTTCGCCGCCACAAGTTCCGCCGAACAGCGCTATCTCACCCTGTTCCAGGACAGCATCGATCCCATTCTCATTACCGACCTGGACGGCAAGATCGTCGACGCTAACGCGCGCGCGCTGCAGTTCACCGGTTACACGCGCGAGGAACTGCTCAAATTGCGCATCCAGGCCCTGCACCCGATCTACACCGGCAAGCTCGGCCAGCGGTTTTCCGACATCCCTCACGGCGAAGTGCGCAACTACGAAAGCCGCCTGCGCACCAAGAGCGGCAACCAGGCGCCGGTGGAGCTGTACATCAAGCGCATTCCCGGGCCGGACAGGGAACAGGATACGGTCCAGTGGATCGTGCGCGACATCACGGAACGGGCCGAACTCGACGAACTGCGGTCCGACCTGACCTCGATGCTTTTCCATGATATGCGCTCGCCGCTGGGCAACGTGATTTCCAGCCTGCAGCTGCTCAACGACCCGCCTCCCGCCGACGAGACGGTCCGCTCGCTGCTTTCGATTTCCCTCCGCTCGGCGCGGCGCCTTTCGCGGATGATCAACTCGCTGCTGGACCTGCGCCGTCTGGAAGAAGGCCGCGCGGTCATCCGCCGCACGAAGGTCTCCCTGGCGGCGCTGGCGGCCGAGGCGGTCGAGGAAGCCCAGCCGGTGGCGGAAGGCAAAGGGATCATCCTGCAGATGCACATCCCGCTCGCGCTGCCCACCGTCGAAGCGGATTCCGACATGATCCGGCGCGTGATCAGCAACCTGCTGGACAATGCGGTCAAATACACGCCCAGCGGCGGGAACATCCGCCTGACGGCGGAAAGCGCGGAGCAGGGCGTGCTGTTCTCGGTGGCCGATTCCGGTCCCGGGATTCCCACCGAGGAACGCCACCGCATCTTCGACAAATACAGCCGGATCGAACGCGTGGGCGCGCCCAAGGGGCTTGGCCTTGGGCTGGCCTTCTGCCGTCTGGCGGTGAAAGCGCACGGCGGCCGCATCTGGGTGGATTCGCCCGCCGAGGGCGGCGCGGTGTTCCGCTTTACCCTGCCGCAGGTTCCCGCCACCGAAGACGTCGAAGCACCCGCGCCCGCCTAATCCCCTTTTCCGGAGCTCGCATGCCCAGACTTCCCGCACACGTCATTGTCGAAACCAATTGCCGCGGACATTCCGTCGCCGCCATTACGGGGGCCCGCGGAATTCTCTGCGTGGATACCCCTTTGCTCCCGACCGAAGCGGAGATTTGGAAGAAGAAGCTGCTGGAGAAGATCCATACGATTTCGTACATCATCCAGATGGACGCCTCCCCCGACCGCGCGTTCGCCGCGGCCCACTTGGCGTCGGTATACGAAGGCCAGCCGCCCACGCTGCTGGCCCACCAGCAAACCACCGACGCGCTGAAAATTCTGCAGGATTCATACAAGAACAGCCCGCTGCTGGCCGCGCTGGAAGCCACTTCCTTCGGCCTCGATCCGCTATCGTTGCGCTGGCCCCGTCCCGCCATGGCCTTTAACGGATCGATGACCCTCCATTGGAACCCGGCGACGGTCGTCCTGCGTCACGCGCCTTCCACCACCCCGGGCGCCTGCTGGGTCCACCTTCCCGGCGAGGAAATCCTCTTTATCGGCGACGCGGTTTCGGTTTCCCTGCCGCCGCTACTCCACGAAGGACGGTTCGACGCCTGGCTGGAGACTCTCGCCGCCTTGCGCCACGCCCCCTTCAAGGATTGCCGGCTGTTCTGCTCGCATGGCGGATGGATCGATGCCGACGCGGTGGCGAAATTTTCCAACTTCTTGCGCGCCGCCCAGCGCAAAGCCGCCGCCATCCGAGAGAAAGCCGATCCCCAGAAGGATATCGCCCTCGCGGCCCAGTCCCTGCTGGAATTTTTCACCTTCCCCGCCGACCGCAGGGATTTCCTGCTGCGCCGATTGCAGATCGGACTGCGCGCGCTGTGGGAACGCGAGCGCGCGCCGCTACCGGATAGGTCTACCGCAGCGTAGTCATTTCTGACGCAAAAGGAAGCCTTCGCGAGCGGGGGAGAGCGCAAGTTCGAATTGATCTATGAACTTGCGCGTTTGCGGAATGGGGACCCATGTCGGAAAAAGCAGCAGCCGGTCGAGCGAAAAAATCGACGCGGTTTTAATCCAAGACCGAGGCGGTTTTTCAAACCGCCTCGGTCTTTTTCTACCTACGCTCCGGGTACCTCGCTAGGCCGGCGGAGTGATCCAATTGATTCCGAAATTCACCACCACTGCCCCGCCGGGAGCAAGATGGACCGTCACAGCGCCCGGCGACGTCCGATGATAGGAGGGATCGGGGAACGCGTAACTATGGCCCACGCAGTACGTGCCGATCAGCAGATTGTCGAAACCGTATGTTCCCGAACTGGAGAGACCTGCGGTTTTAAACCCGCTGGCCGGGCAAGCGCCCTGCCCCAGCACAATGCTGCCTTTGTTGACGCCGGGTTCGCCGGAATTGAGGACACCGTTTTCATCAAGATCCCGGAAAACCGTGCCGGATATCGAGCCGTAATATTCGCACAACCCCGCTTCCAGCCCGGTCGGGGTGAATCCATATGCGTCGCGGCAGGTATTATCCAACGCGTAGAGTGCCTTCAAAGGATATAGCGAGGTCTGCACCGGGTAGGGGGAGCCCGCTTCCGCCTGCGTGAAATGATCGTTGTAATCGAACCACTTCGGATTGCGCACGCCGGCATCCGCCAGGCCGTTCCATAGGAATTGCGTCGCGTCGCCGATCGCGGAATATTTAAACGCGAGTTGCACCTTCGCCCCGCCCTCGATCTGCCGGATCCAGGCCAGGTCCGGATCCGCGCCTACGCCGCTGGCGACCAAATTCTTATCGTATCCGTCGCCGAGGGTCCAGGGCGCATTGCTGACCTGGGGTGTGGGCCCGCCCACGTCGAAGTTGGTGTCCTTCCACACTTCCACCCCGTTTGTGGTCCACGTCCCGCTGGGCGGCGAGGCGCCCCAGACCAGGTATTCCCCGCGGCCGTCCTTGTTGGTGTCGAACTCCGCCCCGTACATCGTCTGCCCGATGCCCTCCGGTCGCGGCCCGGCATAGGTGAACGTGATGTACACCCACGGCGATTGGATTCTCATCTCCACCCGCGTCAGATCCACGTCGGGCAGGTAGACCATATCCGGGGCGGTGAAGGGACGCTCGTAGCGATTGTTCGAATAATCGTCGCCGCCGATCGCCTTCTTTTGCGCCGCATATTCTTTCGTGGAGATGTCGGTGATGTAGCGGGTGGCGCCGCTGGTGTCGACCGGGGTCATCAGATGGACGATGGTGTACGTTGGGGTTGGGCGCTGGGTATCGGTCGGTTGCATCGTATTCGAAGGGACCGCTGCCGCCGTCCCCATGGCCGTCGCCCCGGCCGGAGCGGTTGATCCCGCCCCCGGCGCGGCGGTCGGTCCTCCCGCCGTCGCGCTGGAGAGATTGCACGCGAGCAGCAAAGCCGCGCCCATGACGGTCAGCATAATGGTTTTTTTGGTGGCGTTAGACATGGAATTCCCTCCTGGAAAAATGATCGTTCTTCGGTTCATCGAGTGAGCGCTGAACGCGCTTCCCCGGCGCGAGTTCGGCGCGGCCGGGGTTCAGCCTCCCTACCAGGGGATGCTCAAATTGATGACCTTCGTTTCCTCCGGCAGGAGGGTAACGGTCATCGGATTGGGATTGATCAATACCGCCGGGGGCGGAGAGTGGGTGTAGCCCAGGCAATACGTCCCCGTCGGAAGGTCGGCGAACGAAAACCTGCCCTGCGAATCCGTCACGGTCGCCTTGTATCCGGAGGATGGGCAGGCGCCCTGGCCGAGCGAAATGGTGTCGCCGCTTATAACCGCGCCGGATAGCTCGGTGGCATCGCATGCGCCGTTGTGGTTGATATCCCAGCAAAGCTGGCCGGAGATTGTTCCATAATACTGGCAAAGTCCCACTTCCGTTCCGGCCGGGGTGAACCCGTACGCGTCGCGGCAGGTGTTGTCCACGCCCCACAGCGCCTGGACCGGGTAGTAATCCGGTTGGATCGGAAGCGGCGAGCCGGCATTGGATTGGGTAAAGTGGTCGTTGTAATCAAACCAGGCCGGATTCCGCACTCCCAGATCCGCCAGGCCGTTCCAGTAGAATTGCGGCGCGTTCCCGATCGCGGAATATTTGAAGGCCAGCTGCACTTTCGCTCCGCCCTCGAGCTGGCGGATCCACGCCAGATCCGGGTCCGCCCCCTGCCCTCCGGAAAATATTTTCAGATCGTATCCGTTTCCGCCCGTCCAGGGCGCGTCGCTCAGCTGCGGGCGCGGTCCGCCGACGTCGAAGTTGGTATCCTTCCAGACTTCCACTCCATCGGTCGTCCAATTCGGACCGGGAGGCGATGCCCCCCAGATCAGGTACTCCCCGCGTCCGTCACGGTTGAGGTCGAACTCCGCCCCGTACATCGTTTGCCCGATTCCATCCGGACGGGCGGAAACGAACTGGAAGGTGAGGTACACCCAGGGCGGATCGATCCGCATTTCCACCCGTTCCAGGTCGACGTCCGGAAGATAATCCATCGCGGTGGCGGTGAATGGGCGCTCGTAGCGGTTGCCCGCATACACGTCCGACCCTGCGGGGACGCGTTTCTGCGCGGCATAATCCTTCGAGACGGGATCGGTGATGTAGCGCGTGGTTCCACTCGTCCCCGGAGGCGTGGATAGATGAACCACGGTGACGGTCGCGGTTTGGGTTGCGGTGGATGAGGCGGTAGGCGTGAAGGCCTGAGTCTGAGTGGTGGTCGGAGAAGGAGTGACGAGCGATCCGGGCGTCACAGAGCGATTCGGCCCGGGCGACCCGCCGGCCGAAGTGGAATATTGGGCGACGGCAAAAGCGAGCGCGGTTTGCGTGGCAGGCTGATTCGCAGCCGCCCGGCTCTCCAGGTTGCACCCCAACGCGAGCAGCGCCAAGGCAAAAAAATAAAACCAGGGGGGTCGGAGCTTGCGTACGGATGCCACGGCATCTCCCGCCAAAGAATCGGCACTTAGCCGGCAACGGCGCACTTCTATTGTATGCGGTCGGTTGACGGGATGCAACTAAAAGAAAAGTCCGCCATCCGGGAGCGGCGGGAATGGCGCCTCCGGTCCGGTCCCAGTCTGGTTAGGCAAGTTCGAGGCCGCCGGACGTTCCGGAAAATCCGACGGAAAAAGAAAATGGCCGGCGAATTTCCGCCGGCCATTGGCAACTTTATCAGGGATGAAAATTATTTGGCTTGCGTCTGCGTATCCGTCGGCGTCATGGTCGGCGTCGCGGTCGTATCCACGATCGTAACGGAAAGGATGCGGTCGTCCGTCGTCAGCTTATTGGCCAGAAGCAATCCGTCCTTGCTGTCTAGTTTCCCAAAGACCGTGTTCTTTCCGTCCAATTCTTTGTGACCCACCATCAGGATGTACAACTGGCTGCCGCTGGACGCCGTTTTGCCTGCGGGAATCCAATACCCGAGCGACCCGGCGTCGTTGGAGAGTCCTTTCTCGTACGGCAGGGTGTATCCGATGTCGCTGTCTTGCAGGCCCGCCGGCTCCCCGGTGAGGATGAAATCGTAAATCTGGACATAGTTTATCGGGAAGTTATCCCAAAAACCCATCTGCGCCAGGACCACGAAGTTGTTGACGCTCTGCGGCGCGTCCGCAGCGTCGAGGTCGAAGACCAGCTTGCCTCGGCTGGTGTCCAGAATGGCCTGATAGGTGTGGGTGACATCGATCGCCATGGCCGGCGGCCCGGTAAATAGACTGGCGCGCGCCGTGACCGACATGGTCGCAAAGGAGCGCACTCCCGGCGTCGGAACCGGGAAATGGAGCGTGGGGGTGGGCGTGGGCCCGGGAAGCAGGCTGATCGGGCTCTCCGAGATCGTCACCGAATAGAGCGCATCGCCGGTGAAGGTCGGCGAGGTCGAGGGGTCACGAAGTTTGAGCAACAGCACCACGTCCATGCCCGAGACCACCTGGCCGAAGATGGTGTAGCGGCCGTCCAAAGCCGTCTGGGGAGTAAAGGTGATGAAGAACTGGCTGCCGTTGGTGTTCGGGCCTGAATTGGCCATGGCCAACAAACCCGGCTTGTCGAATTTCAGGTCCGGGCTAATTTCATCGTCGAAGGCATAACCAGGGCCGCCGCTCCCGGTTCCGGTCGGATCCCCTCCCTGGGCCATGAAATCCTTGATCACCCGGTGGAAAGTAGTGTTGTTGTAGAACCCCTGGCGGGCCAGAAACACGAAGCTGTTCACCGTGAAGGGGGCTTTATCGGCGAATAGTTGCACCCGGAAATCGCCTTTGGCGGTATTGAAATCGGCGATGTAAATCTTGGTTTTATCGATGGCCATCGCCGGCGGGTTGCTCCAATGCACCGGCGTGCTTACCGGAGTTCCAAAGCCGCGCATCTCAAACGCGGTTGGCGAGGCCTTCGATTTCGAACAGGCTGTGAGCACGACCAGCGCCGTCCCCGCCAATAAAAACAACCAGGGTTTTCGAATCATACGACGAATCAACTCTCCTCCTTCACGCCATTGGATGTGGGCAACACCGGCATCGCCGGGCCGGAAACTCCCAATTGCCCGGCCAGCGCGGCGCCGAGCGCCCGGCGGTCATCCCACGGATATTCTACCTCGCCGAAGCACATCGATTGTTCATGCCCCTTGCCGCAGGCAATCACAATATCTTCCTTGCGGGCCGATTGCACGGCAAAACGCAGCGCCGCCCCTCGGTCCGGAATGCGATAAAACGTTTTGCCTTCCACCCCTCCGCGGGAACGCGCCCCCTCCGCCATTTCTTCGAGAATGGAAGCCAGCGATTCCGTGCGCGGGTCCTCGGCGGTTAGCACGGTGATATCCGCCAGATCCGCGCCCGTCGCCGCCAGTTGCCGGCGTTTCTCGCGGTCGCGCAATCCCGCCGAACCGAACACCGCAATCACCCGGCCTTGTTTTCCTTTGGCCGCGCGCGCAGCTTCCAGGACGGCGCGCAGCGCGTTGGGCGTATGCGCAAAATCGACGATCGCCAGAAACTCCTGGCCCAGGTCGATTTTTTCCCATCGCCCGGGTACGCACGGGAGGGACCCCACGGCTTCGGCCGCCGCCAGCGGATCCACCCCGAGCACCGCGACGGCCACTGTTACCGCGGCCAGGATATTTTCGACATTATAAACGCCCGTCAAGGCGCTTTCGACGGGGAATTTTCCCGCCGCCGTACGCACCGTCAGCCGGATTCCGTCCGCGTCCGCGCGCACGTCTTCCGCGGTGAAATCCGCCGCCTGCCGGTGGCCGTACGTAACCACCGGAACGCTCGCCTGCGCGCGCAAGTACCCGCAGGATGGATCGTCGGCGTTCAGCACCGCCTTGCGCGCCGGGAAAAACACTTTGGCCGGCGCCGACCCGAGACCGGCAAACAGACCCGCCTTCACCGCCCGGTAGGCTTCGAAGGTGCCGTGATAATCGAGATGCTCGCGGGTGATATTGGTCAGGACCGCCGCGTCGAAATCGCAACCCGCCACTCGCTGCTGAGCCAATCCGTGCGAAGTCACTTCCAGGACGCAATGGGTGAGCCCGGCATCCGCCATTTGCGCCAGATATCCCTGCAGGGCCGCCGCATCCGGAGTGGTGACGTGAAAACCGGTGTCCAACTCCTTGCCGTCGATCACCGCGCTGATCGTGCTGACCATGCCTGCGCGCAGGCCAACCTTTTTTAAGATGCCGTAAATCAGATTGACCGTGGTCGTTTTCCCGTCGGTTCCGGTCACCCCGATCATGACCATCCGTCGCGATGGAAAACCAATCCACGCCGCGGCCATTAGCCCCAGCGCCGCACGGGCATCCGCCACCCGCACGTAGGGAACCGGAAAAGACCCCGGCTCGCCCTCCCCAACGACGGCCGCCGCTCCAGCGGCAATCGCCTGCGGGATGAACGACCGACCGTCCACCGCGCTGCCGGGGCAGGCTACGAACACATGCCCCGGCCGGATTCGACGCGAGTCGCATTCTACCCCGCTGATTTCAGGATCCTTCCCCGGAGGGAGGGAACCGGGCGGCAAGGCGGAGATTAACTCGGAAAGGCGCATAACAGCGGAATCCAAGCCGCGATTATACCCGGGATAAAGTTAGGGCCGGATTAAAGCTTCCGATGAAAATGGAATTCGCCCCTTGACCGCGTTGGAAATGCGGACAGGACCGGGCGGAAGTTATCCCGCCCTCCAGGATTGTCGAGCACTTGTGGGTTTGGTTCACCCCCGGATATTGATTGAAAATTGGCCCTAAAAAAACGAACGGCGAACGCGGAACTATTGAATTGTTTTCCGCAGATGATCGATCCGGCCGGCCAGCGTTCCGTCGATCACGCGATCCCCGATGCGGACCTTCAATCCACCCAAAACGTCCGGATCCACCTGAAACGTGATTCGTACCCCCGCGCCCGCCTTTCGGCCAACTTCGGCGCGGATGGAAGATTGCTCGGAATCGGAAAGGGGCAGCGCGCTAACCACCTCGGCGTCCGCGGCGGAGGGCAGCGCTCCGGCTTCCTCGAGCAGCACCACCTTTCCCGACCGCACGCCGCTGAAGAATTCGTCGATCAGCGCCCGCTGGCGTTTTTCATCGAGCGCCTCGCCGATGAGCTTCTGGGTCGCGGCGATGGCCAGGCCGGCCACTTCGGGGCGCACCTCCGCCAGCATCCGGTCCCGTTGGGAGCGGATATCGGCCGCGGCGGTGAGCCGCAGCGCGGCGATTTCCTTTTCCGCGGCGGCGCGCACTTCCTGCGCCGCCTTTTCCGCGTTCTCCGCGGCTTCGCGGAGCTTGCGGGAAGCCTCCTGCTGCGCCAATCCGAGCACGTGCTGCGCGTCCGCCTCGGCCTGTGCCCGGGCGCTGGCCGCCACTTGAGCGTCCTCCAATCCCTTAGCGATCTTCTGACGGCGGTCTTCCAGCGCCTTCACGACCGGCTGGTAGATCCAGGCGGTGAGCACGATCATGAGCGCCACAAAATTGAAGAGGTAAAAAAGAAATGTCCCTAAATTTAATCCCAGCTTCTCCATCGGATGCCTCTTCTAGACAAACAAAATAATCATCGCCATGGCCATGGCGTAGATCGCGATCGTTTCGGAGAAGACGATGCCCAGGAGCATGTAGGTGAGAATCGTCGAGGTGGCGTCCGGATTGCGGCCGATCGATTGCACGCCGCCCATCGCCACCAAGCCGATGCCCACGCCGGCGCCGGTCGCGCCGATCATCGCCAAACCCGCCCCTATGTAGCGCATCGATTGCAGAAAGATATCGGGAAACCTGGGATCCATCGAAAGCCTCCGTACCTAGGAAATAGCCGGCGGGTTAAGTGGAGAAGGGTTAGTGCCCTTCCTCGGAATGGCCGGCGATGGCCTGCTGGAAGAAAATCACCGCCAGCATGGCAAACACATACGCCTGGATCGCGCCGACGAACAGCTCGAATGCGGAAAGACCGGCGGGAAGGATCACCGCCACCATTGAGCCCATGATCAACAACAGCACTCCGCCGGCGAAAATGTTGAAGAACAACCGGAGCGAGAGCGAAATAATTTTTACGAACTCCAGAATAAACTCGAGCAGCCCGACGATGAAATCGATCGTCCCGAAGAGCGGGACGGCGATCATCCGCCCGAAGGGGAAGTACTTGCCAAGAAAAGCGCCTTTTTGCGACCAGAAACCGAAGACGAAAATGCATCCCACGGTGAAGACGGCCAAGGCGAGGGGAAAGTTCAAATCGGTGGAAGAGCCCCGCAAGAACGGCAGCAGCGCATAGGTCGCTTGCGCCTGGGCGGGCGCGGCGGGCGCGTTTCCGGCGGAAGCGGCAGCCGGAGCGGACGGCACCAGCGCGTACACGTCACCCACCAGCGGAACTATGCTGTTGGATTTCTCCGCGCTCCCCGGCGGCACCGGCTTAAGCCACCCAAAGGTTTCGTACCCCGGGAGCATTTTAATCGTGTTGGCGGCGACGATCAGCAGGAAGATCGTCATCACGATCGGGAAGAACCTGCGCGCCCATTTAACTCCGGCCGATGATTCCGCCAGGTTCCAGAAATATTCGATCAACATCTCGAACCCCGCATACAGCTTCGGCGGAACGGGATTCTTCCCGCGGACAAAGGGGCGGACTACAAAGAGCGCGATCGCCAGGAGCAGCGCATCGGTGATCAGGGTGGACAGGACAGTGTTGGTGAAGGGAACGCCGGGGAAGCGGAAAGCGCCTATCGAGAACGAGGGAATGAGGAAAGCCCCCGGCCCGATCTCCTCCGCCGGCATGCTGATCGGCGGCTTGATCGGCGCGAGCGGCGCAAACCAGCGCGGGCCGGCAAACGCCACCACGCCCGAGGCGATGATGAGCGCCAGCACGATCCAGCGCTTGAAGCCGTATTTCCACCTACGATTCGTCGTCGTCGTCATCGATTCCCTTGACTCCGGCCGGCGGAGGTTGCAGCGTAGTAGACACCGCGTGAACGGTCAATCGATAGAGCACATACAGCGTAAGTGGCATGCTGCCCATCACCAGCAGCAAAGTAAACAGCGGACGCGTGTGCAGGAGCCGATCCAGCCCGATCCCCGCGCCCAAGAAAGCGAAGATGGCGGCGAATGTGAGGCATCCGGTTTGGGCAACCAGCGAGGCAATCTGCGAAGTGCTCAGCGCACGCGGCCGGGGTTTTTCCGTCGGGTCCCGCATCACGGGGAGGAATTCTACCATACGCCCGCGGGGGGATCGAAGGAAAACGTATTATCCGGGGAATAACGGGCGAACGGCCCGGAGCGAAGCCTCGAACCAGGGCGAGATGATCACTCCTAGCAGAAGGAGGCCGCCGACGGCGATTCCGATCGCCAGCCGGAGCGCGGGCGGAAAGGAGAACGGGGTTTGCTCGTGTTCCGAACGGAACACGAAGACCGATTTGACGACAGAGAAGTAGTAATACAGTCCGATGACGGAGTTGACCGCCGCGACGGCGGCCAGCCCGGTGAGATTGGCCTCCACGGCGGAAGCGAGCAGAAAAAATTTTGCGGAGAAGAGCGCGAAAGGCGGCATTCCGGCCAGTGAGAGGAAAACCGCGAGCAGCGCCAGCGCCGCGCCCGGCGACCGGCGGCTCAAGCCGGCCAGCGCCGTCAGATCGTCGCTGCCGGTTGCGCTGGCGATCAGCACGACCAGCGCGAAGGCCGCCAAGTTCGCGAGGGCGTAGGCCAAAAGATATTCCGCGGTGGCGGCCAGGCCGCTCGGGTTGAGGGTTGCGAGCCCGATCAGCGCGTATCCCGCGTGGGCGATCGAGGAATACGCGAGCAGCCGTTTGAGATTCTTCTGCGCGAGGGCCAGCAGATTGCCCAGCGTCATCGTGGCCGCCGCCAGAACGGAGACGAGCGCTCCCCAGTACAGCGCCGAAGCGGGCGCGAAAACCGCCAAGAGTAGGCGCGCGAGAACCGCGAACCCCGCCGCTTTCGAGGCGGTGGAAATGAACGCGGCCACCGGCGCGGGCGCGCCTTCATATACATCCGGCGCCCAGAAGTGGAACGGGACGACCGATACTTTAAACCCGAGTCCGACCAGGACCAGGAGGAGCGCCACGAGCATCGCCGGGAGGCTGCTCCCCTCGAGCGCCATCGCCGCCGCGTGTAAATCCGTCTGCCCCGTCAGCCCGTAGATCAACGAGAAACCGTACCACATCACCGCTGAAGCGGTGGCGCCGAAGAGGAAATACTTGATCCCGGCCTCGGTCGAGCGCGAATCCCGCTTGAGGAATCCGGCCAGGACGTAGAGCGGTATGGTGGTCATCTCGATGGCCAGCGCCAGCATCACCAGATCCGAGGCGGAGACCATCAGGCACATCCCGAGCGCGGAGAAAAGCATCAGCGCGTAATATTCTCCGCGCCGCCCCACGCCTTCGCTGTCGATCGACATCAGCGCGGCGATCGCCGCGCCCACCAGAACCACCGCGCGGAAGAAGAACGCCAGCGCGTCGGTTTGAAGCGTGCCAACGGCGGCTCCCGCCTGCGCGGCGGGGATTTCCAGCAGCGCCACGACCAATATCCCGGCGGAGCCAACGGCGGTGAGCCATCCCAGCAGCGCGTGGCGTTCCCGGGGCAGGATCAGATCCAGCGCCAGGATGAGCAACGCGAGGACGAGCAGCAAGAGTTCTGGAAGGAAGGTCATATTATCTGCCATCCTTTCCCACCTCCCCTTTACCCCTCCTCCCCTCCCATGACATGGGAGGGGAGGAGGGGAAGGAGAGGTGGGGAAGGTCAGACTCCCAAGATCTTCAATATCGGCTGCACGCCGGTTTGCACGAGCGGCGCGATGAAATTCGGATACACGCCCATGCCGACCAGGAACAGCATGAGGAACAGGAGCGCGGTTTTATCCTTGCGGCTGATCCCGGTCACCGTCCGGTCGAACTCCTCCGGGATGGGCCCGAAGAACACGCGGCGGATCACGACGAGAATATACGCCGCGGTGACGATGATCCCGATCGCCGCCGCGACCGCCACCGCCGGACGGGTCTGCCACAGCCCGAGAAAAATCGGGAACTCGGCGATGAAACCCGAGAAGCCGGGCATGCCCATCGAGACCAGGCCGCCGACGATGAACGCCACCGCCGCCAGCGGCATTTTGCGCCCCATTCCACCCAGGCTGGAAATTTCGCGCGTGTGGGTCCGGTCGTACACCATTCCGACCACGGCGAAGAAGAGGGCCGTCATCACTCCGTGCGAGAACATCTGCAGCGAGGCGCCGAGCATTCCGTTGGAATTGAGCGCGGCAAATCCCAGCATCACCAGTCCCATGTGCGAGACCGAGGAAAATCCAATGACATATTTGAAATCGGTCTGGACCATGGCGATGAACGCGCCGTAGAGCACGTTGACGAGGGCCAGGATGATGATGAAGGGCATGTAGAATTTCGCCCCTTCCGGCATCAGCATAATCCCCACCCGCAGCGCGGCGAAGGCGCCCAGCTTCATCAGCACCCCGGCATGGAACATGGAGACCGCCGTCGGCGCGGCCACGTGCCCATCCGGGCTCCAGTTGTGGAATGGGAACAGGCCGCCCAGCACGGCGAACCCCATGAAAACGAACGGGAAGACGATCCGCTGCAAGTCCGCGGGGAAGGCCGCCGCTTCCAGGGCGGGCAGGTCGAAGGTGAGGGTGTGGGACGCAAACACCAGAACCAGGGCGCCGACCAACGAAACCATCGATCCGAAGAACAGGTAGAGGGTCAGTTTCATCGCCGCGTATTCGCGGGTCTTGGGCCAGCCCCACATGGAGATCAGCAGGTACATCGGGAAGACGGCGATCTCGTAGAAGAAGAACAAGAGGAAGAGATCCAGCGAGACGAAGACGCCGAACACGCCGGTGGCCAGGATGAATAGAAACGCGAAGAATTCCCGCGGCCGGTCGTCGATTCCCCAGGAGATCAAGACGCCGGTGAACATCACGATCCCGGTCAGAAGCACCAGCGGCAAGCTGATTCCGTTCACCCCGACGTGAAAGCCGATCCCCCAGCGCGGGATCCAGGGGACGTATTCCTGAAACTGATAGCCGCCGGCCGCCTGGTCGTAGGAGAAATAAGCGACGGCCGAAAGAATCAGCGCGACCGCGGCGGTGGCGAGCGCAAACAGCCGGATCGCCCGCTTGCGCTCGGCCGGGAACAGCAGCAACAGGCAGGCCGATCCGGCGGGCAGGAAAAGAAGCACAGGTATTAAAGGAAAAGATTGCATAGGATTGTTCCTCACCCCTATCCGCTGCCCTTCCCCCTCTCCCAACATAGGTTGGGAGAGGGGGAAGGGGGTGAGGGTTTATTTCACTCCCGTTCCGATCATTGAAAGAATCCAGTACGGCCACAAGCCGATGACCAGCATCAATACCATCAAGGGAACCATCGCCAGCCTCTCGCGGACGCCGATTTCGATCGAGGCATCCTTCCAGCGCTCGTTCAGCGGCCCGAGCAATACTTTGCCGATGACTTTCAGAATATAGGCGCCGGTCAGGAACAATCCGAACATTGCGATTCCGGTAAGCAGCGGGAAGGCCGGCCAGGCACCTAAAATCACCATCAGCTCGGAGACGAATCCCGCCAGGCCCGGCAGGCCGAGCGAGCCCAAAGCGGTGAAGACCAAGATCCCGCCATAAATGGGCGCGCGCGGGAACAGGCCGCCAAAATCTTCCAGGTTGCGGGTGTGGGTTCGATCGTACAGCGCGCCCACCAGCAAGAACATCCCCGCCGCGCTCAGTCCGTGGGTGAACAGCTGCAGCGCCGCGCCGCGCAGCGCCAGGCTCCCCGCCGCCGATCCCGTTCCCAGCCACGCTCCGGCGGCGACGCCGAGGAGGACGAAGCCCATGTGGTTGACCGAAGAATAGGCCACCAGCCGCTTGAAATCGTTCTGCGACCAGGAGGCCAGCGCCCCGAAGACAATCGCCGCGACGGCCAGCACCGCAAGGATGGGTGCAAACTCTTTTGTTTCGGCGGGAAAGAGCGGGAGGACCAGGCGTAAAAATCCGAACCCGCCGAGTTTGAGCAGCACGCCGGCCAGGATCATCGATCCGGCGGTGGGCGCCTCGGTGTGCGCGTCCGGCAGCCAGGTGTGGAACGGCCAGACCGGAAGCTTCACCGCGAAGGCAATCACCATGCCCCAGAACGTCAGCGCCTTGAGGACGGGAATCGAGATCCCAAAAAGCGTTCCGCTCGTTAAAGCCGGCCAGGCGGAAAAGAGCGTCCGCAGATCGAACGTTCCAACGGCCAGGCGGATCACCTGGATGGCCAGGAGCAGGCCCAGCGACGCGCCCATGGTGTAGAGCAGGAACTTCAGCGCCGCGTAATCCCGCTTCTCCCCGCCCCAGAGATGGATGATGAAGTACATCGGCACCAACCCGAGCTCCCAAAACACGAAGAACAGGAGCAGGTCCATGGAAAGGAACACCCCCAGCATTCCGGTTTCCAGCAGCAGGAACAGCGCAAGGAAAACGCGGATCCTTTCTTTAATATTGAACGCCACCAGCAGGGCGAGCGTCGTTATCAGGGTCGTGAGAAAAACGAGCGGGATGGACAGCCCATCCGCCGCGAGGTGGAATTCCGAGCCGATCGCCGGGTACCAGGCCAGCCGCTCCTCGAATTGCATCCCCGCCGCCGCGCTGTTGTATCCGAGCCACGCCGTGATGGACAGCGCCAGCGGAATGAGGCTCGCGCCCAGCGCGAAACCGCGCAGCAGCTTTTCCCGCGCGGGCAGCAGGAACAACGCCGCCGCCGCAAGCGCGGGCGTGAAAAGAATTAACGAGAGCAGATGATGCGAAAATAAGTCGGACATTCTTACTCCGCCTCACCCCTTCCCCCGTCCCCTTCCCCCCTCTCCATTTAAATGGAGAGGGCAAGGGGTGCAGGGGAAGTAGGTGAGGGCATTTCGCTATGGCATCGTCAGCATCCGATACAGCAACGCCGCGCCGCAGGCGGCGAAGGTGACGAGGCTGATGAGCAAATATTCCTGCACCCGGCCGCTCTGCAGCACGCGCAATTCTCCGCCTGTCCGTTTCGTCCCTTCCGCCAGCCGGTCGGCGCCGCCGTTGATCACCGGCAAGTCGATCCAGCGCCGCAGCGCCCGGCCCAATCCGCCGGCGGCCCGGCCGAGTACGAGGAGAAACCCGTCCAGGATCCGGCCGTCGATCCAGTCGGAAACCAGCGTGTCGGCGATCCATCGGACCGGGGCGACAAAAACAATCCCGTAGAGGTCGTCAAACCGGAGCCCGGCCTGGAGGAATCCGTGCAGCGGCCCCAGGACAACCTCGAGCGGATCCTTTTGCCCGGCCCGGTACCGGCGGTACGTCAGCCAACCCAGTGTCAACCCGCCGAGGGAAACGGCGACGGATACCGCCAGAACCGCCATCGCAAACGGCGGGGGTTCCGGCGCGGCCAGCGCGCAACAGATCGGCGAATGCGCTCCCACCAGGCTCGCGACCCTCGCGGGCGAAAGCGGGGCCGCTCCAGCCACGAGGCGGCCGATCCAATCGGGAATGACGCCTCCGATGACCGGGAAATCCTTTGGAATTCCCGCCCAACCGGCGCCGATCGCAAACAAAGCGAGAGCTCCCAGGGGAGCGAGCATCCACCGGGACGGCTCAGCGGCATGCGCCGCCGCCGCGCTGCGCGGCCGGCCGAGAAAAACGAGCGTGAGCTGGCGCGCCACGTAAAAGGCGGTCAACAGCGCCGAAACCGAAAGGACGAGAAAGACCGCCGGAGAGGAATGAAAAGCGGAAGAAAGGATCTGATCCTTGGACCAGAAACCGGCGGTGAGCAGCGGGAACCCGGCCAGGGATAATCCTCCGGCGAGAAATGTGATGAAGGTCAGCGGAAGCCGCCCGGCCAGCCCGCCCATGGCGCGCATATCCTGCGGATCCGTAGGCTCGCCGGCGTGCGCCGCGCCGTGCTCCACGCCGTGGATCACCGACCCGGCGCCCAGGAACAGCAGCGCTTTGAAGAAAGCGTGCATCGCCAGGTGGAAGGCGGCGGCTCCGTAAGCTCCAATCCCGGCGGCGGCGACCATGTACCCAAGCTGCGAGATCGTCGAATAAGCCAGCACCCGCTTGATATCGTTCTGCGTCAGGGCGATGGCTGCGGCCAGCAGCGCGGTGAAGGCACCGAGGAAAGCGGCCACGTCCGTCGCGGGCGACCCGGCCGCCGAGAGCAGCGGGGCGGCGCGCAGCAGCAGGTACACGCCGGCCGAGACCATCGTCGCCGCATGAATCAGCGCCGAGACCGGCGTGGGGCCTTCCATTGCGTCCGGCAGCCAGACGTGCAAGGGCCATTGCGCGCTTTTCCCGATGGTTCCCGCCAGGAGCAGCAGCGCCGCGAGCCCGGCCGCGCTCAGCCCGAACACACCCGAGGGGGCGGCGGCCATGCGCGCGAGATTCGCCGTGCCGAGGATCTCCCGCAGGGAGAGGCTGCCGCTGAACTGCCAGCAGAGCGCCAGCCCCAGCAGCATCAGCACGTCGCCGATGCGGGTGACCAGAAACGCCTTCACCGCCGCGCGGCGCGCGCGCTCGCGCGCAAACCAGAATCCGATCAGAAGGTAGGAGCACAACCCCATCACCTCCCAGCCGATGAAAAAGGTGACGAGGTTGTCCGCCAGGACCAGAAGCAGCATCCCGAAGGCGAAGAGCGAGATGAAGGCGAAGAAGCGCGAGTACAGCGGTTCGACCGACGGGACGCGGACGGAGCTTCCGCTTTCTTCGACGAGCGCGCCGCGCGGAGGCAGACCGGGAATATCTTCGCGGCCTTGAGGCCCGCCGAAGTTATGGTAGCCGATGCTATACAGGAAGATCGCGAGCAGGGTTACCGCGACGAAGAACAGGGTGAGCACGGTCAGCCCGTCCACCAGGACCCCGATCCGGATTGCGCCGCCTCCATTCGCGGGCGCCCCCGGAATCCACACGATCGATTGCGTAATCGGTTTGTCCGCCAGGTTGCCGCTTTGCAGCGCGCCGCCGATCAGAATCAGCGCGCCAGCGAAGGAAAGCGCAAGCATCCCGACGGCAACCGCCGTGCTCAGTCCGCGGCTCCTGCGCGTGAAGAGCAATATCACGGCGAAGGCCAGAAGCGGCGGAAGCGGGAGAAGGAATGCCATCGTGGCGAGCATGGAGTGTGGTTTTTCCTCACCCCCTTCCCCCTCTTCATATAAATGGAGAGGGGGAAGGGGAAGGGGTAGGAGGTGAGGTTTATCCTCTCAGCAAATCCGTTTCTTCCGGCAGCACGGTTTTTCGCAGGCGATAGACCGAGATGATCAGCGCGAGGCCCACGGCTGTTTCGGCCGCGGCCACGGCCAGCAGAACCACGGCGAATACCTGGCCGTTCATCCCCGCCGGAGCAAGATAGCGCCAGAAGGCGACAAGGTTGAGGTTGACCGCGTTGAGCATCAGCTCGATGCCCATGAGCGCCGCCAACGCGTTGCGGCGGGCGATCGCGCCGTACAGTCCAACAACGAACAGCGCAGCAGCAAACAGGAGATACCAGCTAAGCGGGATCATGGTTTTCAGATGTCATTCCGAGCCCCGCTTTCCCGGGGCGAGGAATCGCGGAACTCCTTCCCGACACAGTTTTGCCGCTTACCCTTGCGCTACCGATTCCTTCTCTCGCTTCACTCGCCCGCCCCGGACCAGGCGGTTCGGGGAGCCAGACGGGGCTTGAAAGCCCCTCGGGATGACATACTCAGTTGGCTTCACCGGTCCTTCTCCTTGGATCCGCCGGCGACCAGCACCGCGCCGACTAGCGCCGAGAGCAGCAAAACGGATACTGCCTCAAAGGGAATCAAAAATCGCGCGGGATCGACCAGCGCGGCTCCCAGCGCAACGATGGAATCGCCCGCCGGAAGCGAAGGCGCGGTTTCATTGAAAAACACATAGCGCGAAAGCCCCCAGGCGATTCCCGCGAATACAGCCGCTCCCAGCAGCGCCGCGACCGGCCAAAACCGGTGGGCCTGCGGCGATCGATCCTGCAGTTCGCGGCGGGTGAGCATCACCACCAGGACGATCAGCGTTGCGATTGCGCCGATGTAAACCACCACCTGGGCCGCCGCGAGGAGCGACGCGTCCAGCATGGCGTAGAATGCCGCCACGACAAACAGGCAGCCGATCAGCGCGAAGGCGGAACGCACGAGATCCCGCAGCGCCACCGTTGCAACCGCCAGCCCGAGGCCGACGACCGCGAAAACCAGGAAGAGAATTTGTTCGACGGTCATAACGCTTTCTCCCCCTCGCCCTTTCCCCCCTGCCCGCTTTGCCTCTCCCAGCTTATGGGAGGCGAAGGAAAGGCGATGCGGCGGGATGGGCGGGGGCGCAGACGCCGCCCGAGAAGCGCCAGGGTGGAAAACCCCACGACGACGTTCACTCCAAGCAAGACCGTGGTTCGGAGCCAGATGCCCTCGCCCATAAGCGCCCGATTCACCACGACCACGAAGCAGATGAGCACGAGCATCATCGGCGTGAGCACCGTCCAACAAAAATTCAGCATCTGGTCGATGCGGATGCGCGGGAATGTGGCCCGCGCCCACACCAGCAGAAAATAACACAGGAAGGATTTCGCCGCGAAATAGACCGCGCCGAGGGTCGGGTACTCCGCCGCGCCGGGACCCTGCCAACCGCCGAAGAAAAGCACCGCCAACATCGCGCCGATCGTAAAGGCGTGCAGAAACTCGGCCGCGAAGAACATCCCGAACCGGATGCCGGAATATTCGACGTGGAAGCCGGCGACGATTTCCAATTCGGCTTCGAGCAGTTCGAACGGCGCGCGCGCCACCTCGGCCAGCGACGCGAGCAGGAAGGCCGCCGCCGCGAGCGGCGCGGAAAAGACGAACCACATCGCGCCCTGGGCCGAGACGATTCCGTTCAAGCTCATGGTTCCGGCGAGGATCACCGGAAGGAGGAGCGCCAGCACCATCGGCACTTCATAGGAAACCAGCTGCGCCACGGTGCGGAACGCGCCGAGCAGCGCGAATTTATTATCGGAGGACCATCCCGCCATGAGAATGCCGAGCGTGCCGAGCGTCCCGGCCGCCACGAGGTAGAGCACCCCGACGTTGAGATCCACGCCGTACGCGGTGGCGGCGACCGGAATCACCGCCCACAACGCCACCACGCCCATCACTGCCAGGATCGGCGCGAGCTGGAAGAGGATTCTGTCGCCCCGCGGCGGAACCAGATCCTCTTTCACCAGCAATTTAAGCATATCGGCCACGGTCTGCAACAGCCCGTAGGGACCGACCCGGTTGGGCCCGATCCGGTCCTGCATCCGCGCCACCGCTTTGCGTTCGAACCAGATCAGGAAGATCACCAGCGTCAGACCCGACACTCCCAGCACGAAAGCGCGCGCGACGGCGAAAATCCATGGCACGCTCGACGCCGGAATGCCCGCTCCCAAGAGGAGGCTGCGCAATGCATCGGTGATTGCCGTGAAGAGATCGCCCATTTTATTTGCGGCTACCCTACAGCCACGCCAGGCTCCCCTTGCGCCAGGCGTAAACGAGTCCCGCTCCAAGCAGGAGGATGAAGAGCACGCCTTCGACGGCGGCGTAAAGGGGAAAACGTGCGTACGCCACGGCCCAAGGGAAGAGGAACACCACTTCGACGTCGAAGATCAGGAACACTAGCGCGTAAAGGTAATACGAGGCGCGAAATTGAATGTGCGAGGGGCCGCGGGTTTCGATCCCGCATTCGTAGGTTTGGGCTTTCACCCGGCCGGGCTTGTGCGGACCGAGCAGCACGCCGGCCAGGATGGGGACGAGTGGAAAAAATATCGACAGGAGAAGGAAGATACCGATGAATGCCCAGTCGGAAATCATCTGTCATTTTCCGGGTGGAATTGGGCGGAATGGTAGCAGGTGTCGGAGGAAATGTCAAAGCGGTGCGGCGTGCGCGCAAGGGATTGTCGATATAATGGGAACCGCAAGGCAGATCTTACTTGTCATCCCGAGGGGTTTTCAGGCCATGGGGAATCGAAAGCGCAAACTGATTATGTCATTCCGAACCCTGGCGCTCTCCCGGGGTGAGGAATCGGTAACGCGTGGAAGGATGATACGATCGTATCGGGCAGGAGTCGCCGATTCCTCGTCGCCCACATAGCGGCTTACTCGGCAACGAGAAATCTCGGGCTCCCCCGGCCCGCCAGGTGGGCTGTCCGGGGCGGGCTCGGAATGACATTTTATAGGGAGACAACCATGCAAACTAATCGATCCCCACTCTGGGCGTTGGGCGGCGCGGTCGTGGGCTTCGCGCTGCCGTTTCTCGGACTGGCGTGCGTCGCCGTCGTTTGTCTGTTCAGCCTGGTCGGGGCGAGCGGCCTGGCCTCGACCGGCGGCGCCCAAAACCAACAGCATATCTCCGGACCGACGAGCGGCCCGGCGGTGGCGGTCATCGACATCGACGGCGAGATCGTCAGCGGTTCGTCCGGTTCGATCGGCCTGAGCGCTTCCGCCGCCTCAGGCGACATCATCCCGCTTATCCAACAAGCGGCGTCGGATTCCGAGGTGAAGGCGATTCTCCTGCGGATCAACAGCCCGGGCGGATCGGTGGTCGCCAGCGACGAGATCTACCACGCGCTCAAAGGGTGCGGCAAACCGATCGTGGTGGCGATGGGCGAGCTGGACGCCTCCGGAGGGTATTACATCAGCATGGCGGCGCAATACCTCGTCGCCAATCCCAACACCCTCACCGGATCGATCGGCGTGATCAGCGAATTCCCTGAAGCGTCGCAACTGATGAAGAATCTGGGGGTAACCGTCGCGGTGATCAAATCCGGATCGGTGAAAGACCTGGGCAGCATGTACCGGCCGATGACCGACGAAGAGAAAGCCCTCTGGCAAAAAGTAATCGACGAGACCTACCATTCCTTCGTTCAAATCGTTGCCGACGGCCGGCATATGACCACCGATCAGGTTCTCCCGCTGGCCGACGGGCGGGTCTTCACCGGGCGGCAGGCGCTTGCCCTTGGGCTGGTCGACGCGCTCGGGTACGAGGCGGAGGCGCTTGCCAAAGCCGCCGCGCTGGGCGGGATCAAGGGAACGCCGCGGGTGATTCACCTCGCCCCGCCCGCCCTCTCGCTGGTCTCGGCGCTGCTTTCGGGGCAAATCAGCCAAAGCCTCCTGCCCGGTAATTTCCTGAGCGATCTGCTCGCGCCCAAGCTGGAGTACCGCTGGATGGGGCAGTAAGAGCGAACGATAGACCCGAACCCAAATAGGCTCGCCTTCCTTAATGGATACTCCTCCATCCGTTTTCGATGACTCCGTCGACCGGTGGATCGCCGAGAACGATCTGCCCTGGATGAAGCTTAAGGTCGAGATCGGATTGAGCAATCTTCGGAGACACTTGCCTCCCAAGCCGCTGCATCTCCTCGACGCGGGCGGCGGCAGCGCTGCGGATTCGATCCCCCTCGCCCGCGATGGACACTCGATCGATCTTGTGGATTACTCACCGGCAATGCTCGAGGCCGCCAAAGCGAATGCGGCGCGCGAGGGGCTGGCGGATAAATTCCACTTCCATGCCGCGGATGTAACCCGGCTGGACCGGACCTTTCGGCACCGGCAATTCGACGTCGTGCTGTGCCACAACGTTCTTCAATACGTCGCCGACATTCCGGGGCTGCTCTCCATGCTGTCGACGGTTCTCCTTCCGGGCGGGATTCTGTCGCTGATTAGTCCCAATCGGTACTGCATTCCCTACGCGACGGCTTTCCTTGAAAAGGATTTGGACAAAGCCCTCTCGCAAATCGATGCCCGGACGTATCAAAACCGGATGTTCCACGCGACGGTGACGGAATACTCCGCCGAGGAAATTCGCGTGCGGCTGCCGGATGCCGGTCTGGTATTCGACGCCGTCTACGGAATCCGCTGTCTGAGCGATTATTGGGGCGACAACGAGACGAAGTCGAATCCCGAAATTTGGGAAAAAATAAAACGGCTCGAGCACGCGCTGACCGATAAATATCCGTATCCGCTCCTGGCGAGGTTTTGGCAGATCGTGGCGCACAAAGAATGATGAATGGACTAGGAAATAATAATTACGACTCTTCTGCACAAAACCCAATCCAAACCGCAAAGACGCAAAGAACGCCAAGTTTTATTGGTTTTTCTTAGCGCCCTTTTCGCCCTTGCGGTGAGAAAATGCCTTTTTGCAATTGAGCCAACTGAGGAATAACCTTCACTGGAATTTCCTCCCCTCCAATTCTCTCCTTTCGATCAAAACCCTTTATAATCCCTTTTCCTATGCTTCTCTTATCGCAGCCTCCCTCCACCCGCTACGATTTGCGCTTCGGGCTATTTGGAATTCCCGTCCGCGTTCATCCGCTCTTCTGGATCATCACCGCGCTGCTCGGAGTCTCGGCCGGCAGTTTGATCGGCGTACTGGTGTGGGTGCCGTCGGTGTTTCTTTCGATTCTGATACACGAGCTCGGGCACGCGCTGGCGATGCGGCGCTTCGGACAGGTTCCCCAGATCACGCTGCATTACGGGGGAGGCCTGACCACCGCCGAGCCGTTCTGGTGGGGCGGCCGGCCGGTCTCCGTGCCGCTGACACCCGCACAGGACGTGCTCATAGCGCTGGCGGGTCCCGGCGCGGGGTTTATGCTGGCGTCGCTCATCTTGGGAATCGTCATCGCGGCGGGCGGATCGATCAGCGCGACGATGCTGCTGGGCGTGCTGCCCCTGCCCTCGGCAACGCTGCCCACCGCAGGGTGGCTTGCCGATTGGATCGTCGCGACCTTTCTGTGGATCAACATTTTTTGGGGTTTGATCAATCTCCTGCCGGTCTTTCCGCTCGACGGCGGAAATATCGCCCGCACGCTCCTGGTGAGGTCCGATCCGTGGAACGGCGTGCGCCAATCGCTGCGGTTGTCGGTCGCGGTCGGAGTTGTAGTCGCCGCCGTCGGATTGATCTTCCTCGCCAGCCCGTTCCTCGCGTTGCTGTTTGGGTATTTGGCCTTCACCAGTTACATGGCGCTTCACGGCGCCGGGATCTCGGTCTGACTCCTCGCTCGCGGAACCCAATCCCGCCGCGGTTGGGCGGAAACGATTTATAATCCGGCCATCTTGGCGGCTGAGGCATAAGGAGGATTCATGATTGTGGTCGCTTTTCTCATCGAAATGTTCAGCGGGCTCATCGGGGGCGCCGTCGCCGGCGTGTGGATGAAGGAAAAAAGCCTCGGGCTGCTGTGGGATTCCGTCGCCGGATTCCTCGGCGGCGCTGGCGGAGGCGCGCTCGCCCTGCTTATCCCGGCGTTCGGATCGGCGGTGCGCGGCGGCTCGGATTCCATTCTCGCAATCCTAGCCGAGATCGCCGCGGGCATCGTCGGGGGCTCCGTGGTGATGCTTATCGCCGCGCTCGTGAAACATCTCGTGACGAGTTGAAGATAGGTGATTCGCTCGAACACGCACCCACCCTCTGAAAAAACAGCGAACGCGCAGAAAATAATTCTGCGCGTTTTCGTTTGGTGGAGATCAGCTCCGTAGGAATTGGCATCCAAAGAATATTCATATCTACTCCGCGGGACTTTCGCCTTGTACACGGATTTCCCCGTTCGCATATACCGCTCACGGGGCAGCCCGCCCCGGCTCCGCCGCGCGGGCCGGGGGCACCGAGAAGAGCCGAAGGCACTGAAAAACATCATTTTTGCTTTTTCACCCAAGGAAATTTTTCAGTAATTTCGGATTTTTTTGTGTTTCGGTGTACGTTTTCCCCCACCTGAGTAGTTGCGAATATTCCTGTTAATCATTTCCTACTCCCGACGCGCTCGCCGATTATCGTTATAATGGATTGCTCAAGCTACTCTCCGGGTTTTTCGCAAATCCCAGACGGTTTATTCCAGAAAGGCGGAATGTCATGAAAGCCATCGTCGTCTATGAATCCCATTGGGGAAATACCGCCGCCATCGCGCGCGCCATCGCGGAAGGGCTGGGGTCCGGCGCGCAGGCGCTCTCGACCGCCGAAGCGAAGGGCGCGGCGATCGCCGGCGCCGAGTTGATCGTCGCGGGCGCGCCGGTGCTCGGGTTCAGCCTGCCGCGGGAGTCCATGCTTCAATCCATGCGGGCGGGCGGCGCGCGGTACAAGACCGCGCCCGACCTCTCCCACCCCTCGATGCGCGCCTGGCTCGAAGGTTTGCCGGCCGGGAGCGGCCGCATGGCCGCGTTCGAAACCCGCATTTGGTGGTCGCCGGGCGGATCGACGGGCGGGATCGAACGCGGACTGGAGCGCGCGGGATACCGCCGGCTCGACAGAGCCCGCCGCTTTATCGTAACGGGCGAGGCAGGCCCGTTGCGCGAGGGCGAAATCGAAAAGGCGCGCGCCTGGGGCGCGGAACTCGCGCAGGCGATGAAGGGATAATCCACGCGCGGCTTGGGCAAAATCATCCGACCGGACATTTTTTATGATCCAAGAGAAGGAATTCGAACGAATTGCCCGCGCGTTGCCCATCCTGCAGCGCGCCGATCCCGAACTCCGGCGCGAGTTCCTGCGGACGGCGTTCCTCGCGCGCATCCCGCAAGGGAAGGACGTGTTCGCCGAGGGCGACCCGATCGACGCCATCGCGCTGCTGATCTCCGGCGAAGTCCGCGTATATAAAATCGGCGAGACGGGCCGCGAGATAACGCTCTATCGCTTTGGCAACGGCGAATCCTGCATCCTCACCGCCAATGCCATCCTCTCGCGGCAGTCCTTCCCCGCCATAGCCACCGTCGAACGAGAGGCCGAGGCGGTGATGGTCCCGGCCGGCGCCTTCCGCCAGTGGGTCGGCCGCTACGACCTGTGGCGCGATTTCGTGTTTGATCTTCTTTCCCAGCGCCTGTCGAACGTCATGGCGTTGATCGATGAGGTGGCGTTCCGACGGATGGACGGGCGTGTCGCCGCCCTGCTCGTTCAACGCGGCCGGCGCGGGAACCCGATCCTCGTCACGCATCAGGAAATCGCGGCGGACCTTGGCACCTCGCGCGAGGTAGTCAGCCGGATCCTCGAGGATTTTCTCGGCCGGGGTTGGATCCGCCTGACGCGCGGCGCCGTAGACGTGCTGGATTTTTCCGCCTTGGAATCCCTGCCGGCTGTGTGACATTATCACAGACGAAAGTTCGAGCATCGCTTATAGTGGTTGCAGGATATAAACTCACTGATCAAGGAGATGCAAACATGAACCCCTTCGTGAAATTCATGGCTTCGACCACCGGACGGATCGTTCGCATCGTGGCAGGCGCAGTGTTGATCGCTTTGGGCCTGCTCGTGATGCACGGAAGCGCGGGAATTATCGTGGCGATCGTCGGTTTGGTTCCGTTGCTGGCGGGAGTTTTCGACTTCTGCGTCTTCGCTCCCTTGTTCGGGGCGCCGCTCAGCGGACCGAAAATCCGGGCCGGCAAGTGATCGGTCCGATCCTGAAAACGCGGCACTCGCATTTGGGTGCCGTGTTTTTAGTTACTCCCGCTGCCGGGCGGGCTATTAATTGAATACGAGCAACTACTCAGGACGGGGAGAACGTACACCGAGCCACGGAAAAAATCCGAAATCACCGAAAATTCTTCTTGGGTGAAAAAGCACAGAAATTGTTTTTCAGTGTATTCGGCCCTTTTCGGTGCCCCTGGCCCGCGCGGCGGAGCCGGGGCGGGCTGCCCCGTGAGCGATATATATGAACGGGGCAATCCGTGTGCATAGGCGGAAGCTCCGCTGAGCGGATCTGAATACGGAATGCCAAACGTCCGTACGATGATCATCCCCACTTTCTCGCGTGGATTAATACCAAATAAATTGCCACCGCCAAAGACGGTGGCTTTGGATTGCTGCACCTGGAAGGTGCGCTCCTGCCAATTCTTTTCGAACAAACGCATCACGCGCCCGCAAGATCCCCTTTTCCTCCTTTTTCATATATGTGATTCGGTGCCATTCTTGCTCCGCTCCATCCTCCTTCAATGCTGGTCAAACTTTTTCTTGTCACCTATCCGTTACCTATGCTTCTTCCCATTCCCCTCCGGTATGGCTGTGTTCCGTTTACCATCCCATCCCACCTCTCCTATCCCCTCCTCCCTTCCCGTAATACGGGAAGGGAGGAGGGGACGGCCCGAGCCGTGCTCGGGCCGGGGGAGGAGAGATGGGATGGGTCATAATTCCCGCTCCATGGGTAGAACCTTTTCATTCCACTCACTGCCAGCGGCGGTGGTTTTGAAACAAAATAAATTGCCACCAAGTTTGACAGCGGTTCTATAATCTAATCAAGCATACGCGGAGCCCGGCGAGAGTATTTTATCGGCAAGCGCCGGGGGAAGGAGGAACCATGGCGATTCGAACATCATGCGCTGAATGGAAGGGGAATTTAAAAGAGGGGTCCGGCACGATGAAGGTGGGAAGCGGCGTCTATCAGGGACCGTACACGTTCGCCTCGCGTTTTGAAAGCGGACCGGGAACGAATCCGGAAGAACTCCTCGGCGCGGCGCATGCCGGCTGCTTTTCGATGGCGTTTTCAGCGGCGCTCGCGGCGGCGGGGTTTTCACCCCGGCGCATCTCCACGACCGCCACCGTGCATCTGGAAGCGGGTCCCGCCATCACGCTGATCGAACTGACGACGGAAGCCGACGTTCCCAAAGTGGACGAGGCGGCCTTTTTGCGGATTGCGGAGGACGCTAAAAAGAACTGCCCGGTATCCAAAGCGCTCGCTGGAACTGAAATCCGGCTGAAGGCAACATTGGTAAAATAGCATGGCAAAGGACGGTTCCACCATGCCTCCTGACACAAAGTTGCCCAACAGCACGGACGGCGGCATTCTCTCCTGGCTGTCGGGTGACGTCCGGACCAATGGGATCCGTCTGCATTACTACCGCACCGGCGGATCCAAGCCGCAGTTGATCCTCGTCCACGGGTTCTCCGACGACGGCCTTTGCTGGACCAGGGTCGCTCGCGCAATGGAGGGAACCTACGACGTCGTTATGCCCGATGCGCGCGGCCACGGCCGTTCGGAAGCGCCGGCGCTCGGCTACGGCCCGCTCGATTACGCGGACGATCTGGCGGGGGTGATCGCGGAGCTCGGGCTTCGGCGGCCAATCCTCCTGGGGCATTCGATGGGAGCCATCAGCGTTCTGACGATGGCGGGCCGCCGATCCGAGGTGCCGCGCGGGGTCGTGCTCGAGGATCCACCCGCGTGGTGGTCGAACGACTTGCCTCCGCCGTTCAGCGTTCAGTGGCGGGCAGGGACTCAGGCCTGGCTGGCGGAACTCCGGCAGCATACACTGGAAGAGGTCGTGACCTTCGAACGGGCCGAGGAACCCGGCTGGCCCGAGGAAGACCTGCTCCCGTGGGCCGATTTCGAAGTTGCGCCTCAATTCAAACGTCTTCCGCCAGGACAGCCAAATCGGAGTTGATTGGCCGGCCGTCCTTTGTAAAATTGCGTGTCCGGTATTGCTGCTGACGGCCGACACAACAAGAGGCGCGATCGTCACCGAATTGCAAGCCGCCGACTTGCGTGCGATGGTTCCTCATCTGAGCCTTGCGCATATCGCGGACTCGGGCCACAGCATCCACCGCGATCAGCCCGCGCGCTTCCTGGAGGTGGTGCGGGCGTTTCTGCAGGAATTACCCGACGAAATACCATAATGCGTTTGCTCCTCGTTCCGTAACATTCTCCGTTTCCTGACAAGCGATCATAAGCCTGATTGGGAATCCCCTCCGCCGAGCGGGTATCGAATCTCCCCATAGGATTGATGATCCGGTTCGCGATGCCGCTGAAGATAATTGCTATAATCATATAAACGGAGATCGCTGAAAAAGTCCGCTCGGCGGAGGATAAATCCTCCGTCTAATAATAGCGCCGGATTAATCCGGCTTTAAAGCCCGGCTTGAGCCGGGCGGCTCCCCTCGCGTTCTTGGCGAGGGCTGTTGCTAGAACGGAGCGCCTGTCCCGCGCTCCTCGCGGGATTAGCTCCGGTCGAATGAGGTTTTTAAGCGATCTCAAACGGTTTCCGATCTCCCGGCTTCGCCGCGATGGAGCGGTGGCGAAAAGCCCGCTGGCTGCTCGATTTAATTTTTCCAAGAGGAGTTCCCATGAAAAACAAAAATATCTTGCGCCCGGCTTGCCTCATTCTGATCGCCGGCCTTTGGCTGCAGGGATGCAGCTTTCTCGCGGCGCCCACATCCACCCCAACCTTTACCCCGTCGGCAACTTTCACACCCACCGCGACTTTCACGGTTACGAGTACGAATACTCCCGCGCCGACCGATACCCCCTCTCCGACCAGCGCACCCACCCCGACACCCACCCCGGAGTGCGGCGTGGCCGACAGTTCCTGGGCCAGCCGGGAACAGACCGATCTCTTCGGCGGAAATTCGCCGTTACTCACTTTCCGGGTGAGCGGATGTGAAATCACCAACATCGAAATCGCCGCTTACCCCGCACCGGGCGAGCTCTTTTGGTCGCCTTACGACGGGTTGCACATCGCCATCCTGGATCAAACTTTCCACGCGTCCATCGAAGACCCGGAGCTGGGCACCTTCACGCTCGCGGGCAAATTCCTTTCGGCGACGGCCTGCCAGGGGACGATCGAGTTTCCCAAGGGATTTCTCGTTTTCGATTACGTTTTACCCGCTCCCGTTATGCTCACCTGGAATGCTGCGCCGGCGTAGCAGCGGCAGTTGCAAGTAGCACTTTTGTCATGCCCGAGTGTTTTTACCCCCAGCCTCGCCCCGCGAAAGCCTGCCCTCGCGAAGCGGGAGCCGGGGCGGGGCTACCCTCGGGTGGTTTTCCCGGGGGATGGGCATCCACAAAGTAATCGAAGCTCTGAAGAAGGGGATATAATGATGCGCGCTTCTTGAAATTTGGCAGTAACCCCGAAGGAGGTCGGTATGTGCGTGTTCTGTGCGGGAATCCCGATAACCGCGGCCGGCGGAATTGCCCTGGATAGCAAAGACCGTCAAAAAAGAAAAAGCGCCGGGCTTCCTTCGAAACGGATTCGTCCAATCCTTATCCTGACATTAATTGCCCTATCCATCCTGATGACCGGCTCGATCATTGTCCATGTTTTTCTAGGTAACAATCTTCCGCCTGTTTAGAAAATCCATCTCATATTACATTCGCGGTTCCCCCTCCCCATGAAAATGGGTTCAGGGAACCAAACGCTTGCCCCTGCATAACCAAATCCCCCTCGGCCGGGATATTTCGCATTCCATGGAAATGGCATTGGAAATCCGCGCGGCAGTATAATTTATACCATCGGAACCTTTTCAGACGAAAGGATTTCGCATGACGCTCAAACTGAAACAACTCTTCGGCGCGGGAGTTTTCGGAACCGGGTGGGCAAACGCGGGGATCTGCATCCTGCTGGCGGTTGGAGTCTTTCTCAGCAACGAGCTCTACGCCCTCCTGAACCACGGACCGGCGGTCCTGAATTTGCAAACCCCGATCGACATCGCCCTGCCGGTGGTTCCCGTCTTCGTCGTCCCCTACGTCTCCCTCAATCCGTTCGTCTATGCCACCCTGATCCTCTTCCTGCTGTTCCGGACGAAAGTGTTCCAATCCGCCTGTCTGGCGGTCATTACGGTGATGATGATCAGCTACGGTTTTTATTTTTTCGCGCAGTCGGAGGTGATCCGCCCGGTGCTCTTGGGCACCGATGTGTTCACTCGGATGATCCGCGACGTCTACGCCGGCGACAATCCATTCAACTGTTTCCCCAGCCTGCACACGTCGGTTTCCACCATCCTCGCGATCCACTGGTGGCGGACGGACCGCCGGATCGGCATCCCAGTGGCGATCTGGACCGCGTTGATCGTCGCCTCGACGGTGCTGATCAAACAGCATTACATCGCCGATCTGATCTTCGGCCTGGCGCTGGCCTTCGGATTGTGCTGGCTGTATATGCGGTTTCTGTTGCGGAAAGCCTGACGCGCCGCCGCATCCATCCTCCCACGCATTCCCATCCTTCCGTTCCTTTCGGATCGCATGAACGACGACAGGATCGTTTCGGCAATCGAATCCAACCTCTTCGAGTTTTATTGGACGGTCGCAACCTTCTCGGGCAGACCTTATTATTCCGACCCGTTCCTCTCATGGGTTAATTGCGCTCCGTCCCGATGGCCCAGCACGATCTTCGCCGCAAACTTCCTTAGCGCCGACGCAGAAGAAAAAATCTGCTTTGTCAAGGATTCCATCCGGTCCGGCAAGGCTCCGAATTCCTGGTCAATCGGCCCTTCCACAAACCCGGAGGAGTTGGCCGAGCTTTTAGTTCGGAACGGTTTCGAGAAAGTGTGGGGGACCGCCGGAATGGGAATGGAACTTTCGGAACTGAAGGACGGGATCGACGCCCCGCCGGGATTGGAAATCACCGTCGTCTCCGACGAGCGCGATTTGCGCGATTGGTCCCGGGTGGTCGCAGTCGGATTGTTCGGATGCGCCGAATCCGAAGTAGTGCATTTCTATGAGCTGATGCGGACTCTTCAAGATTGCGATCGGCTGAAACTCTATCTCGGACGGCTTTCCGGCCGGGCGGCCGGGTCGGTCACGCTGTTCCAATCTTTGGACGGGGTCGCGGGCATCTATCACGTCGCCACGCTGCCGGAATTCCGACGGCGGGGCATCGGGCGATGCGTTACGCTCGCCCCGCTCGTGAAAGCGCGCGACGCCGGAGCGAAGGCGGCGATCCTGCAAGCCACAACCCTCGGGGAGCCCGTCTACCGGCGGCTCGGGTTTCGAACCCTGTGCACGCTGGCGCGGTACCGGCTCGCGGAATGAGTGGCTTTCCATCCCTCAACGGCTGCGATCGGAGACAAGATAGAGTTCAGGCACAACCGAATTTAAGGGGTTTGTCATTCTCGCGCCTGCCCTCGCGGTACCCTCCGAGCGATGAGCATCGGTGTTTTTCCGATGCGAAGAATTCGCGAGTGGGGGTAGCATCCCGGCTCGAGACAGGTTCATGAGCCGGGATGAATGCGAAGCGAGGGTGTTCTTAGCGGGGATCCAGTAGTCTTCGCCCTCACATATTCCTGGCGCGGATGCCCGATTGGAACACTCGGGCATGACGAACAAGAGGATAATTCCGAATGGGGCCGATCCAAGGAATAATCGACGAGCAAATCGCCTACTACCGCGCCCGGGCGTCGGAATACGACGAGTGGTTCCTGCGCCAGGGGCGTTACGACCGCGGACCGGAGGCCAATGCGCGTTGGTTTGAGGAAGTCGCCGCGGTTCGCGCGGCGCTCGACCGATTCCATCCTGCCGGTGATGTCCTGGAACTGGCGTGCGGCACCGGATTGTGGACCGAGCGGCTTCTGGCGCACGCGCACCGCATCACCGCCGTGGATGCCGCCCCTGAGGTCTTGGAACTCAATCGGCAGCGGTTGCATTCCAAGAAGATTCGATACCTTCCGGCCGACCTATTCGCCTGGCGTCCGGAGCAGCGGTTCGATTGCGTCTTCTTCGGTTTCTGGCTCTCGCACGTTCCGCCGGAGCGCTTCGAATCCTTCTGGCAAATGGTGGCCGATTCGCTCCGGCCCGGAGGGAGGGTATTTTTTGTGGATTCCAAGTTTGAACCGACCTCCACCGCGCGCGATCATAAGCTCGGCCCGCCGGACGCAGGCACCGTCGTGCGCCGGCTCAAGAATGGACAGGAGTATCAGATTGTCAAGATTTTTTATCTACGGGAAGAGTTGCTAAGGCGTTTGACGCGGTTGGGTTGGAACGCAGCGATCCGGGAGACCTCAAATTATTTCCTGTATGGCGACGCGATCCGGGCCGGAGACACATGACCGGCGATTTCCTATTGCGATCCATCGCCGAGCATATTCTCCGCAAGGAATCCACCCGCCCTTTTTCCATCGCGGCGGACGGGATCTAGCGGCGGGCAAGACTTCGCCGGCCGATTTCCTGCAGGATGAATTCCAACGCCGCTAATCGTCAGAGGATTTATCCCCCCGACGAGCGGACTATTTCATAGGTTTCGAATTACGGCTTCACCAGATCAATGGCCATGGCGATGGCTCCCAATACTCCCGATCTGTTCCCTAATGAGGGCCGGACGATATATTCATCAATCGACTTCAGCAGCATGGGCGATTGGATATATCCGTTCAGGCCTTGTTGCACCTTTCGTCGCACAATCTCATGCAGGCCGGCATGCTGGGAAACGCCTCCTCCCAGCACGATCCGCTGGGGGGAATAGGCGTAGATCAGGTTAATCAATGCCAGGGCGAGATACTCCAATTCCAGCTCCCAGGCCGGATGGGAATCCGGCAAGGCTTCTGCGTTTCTGCCCCAGCGGCTATTCATCGCCGTACCCGAGGCCAATCCTTCCAGGCAGTCGCCATGATAAGGACAGATTCCCTGGAACGGGTCTTTCTGCCGGTCGTGGGGGATGGCGAAGTGACCGGCTTCGACGTGGACCAACCCGTGCACCGGCCGGCCGTTGGCCAGGACTCCCACGCCGATCCCGGTCCCTACGGTTATATACACGAAGGGGTCGAGCAAGTGGTTTTCCGCCGTCCAATAATATTCGCCCAATGCGGCCGCGTTGACGTCCGTATCCAAAACGACGGATAAATCCAGCGCCCGCGAGACACCGCCCTGCAGATCAACATTATTCCAGTCGGTTTTCGGAGTCGTGGTGATGTAGCCGTACGTTGGGGAGGCGGGGTTGAGATCCACCGGACCGAAGGAAGCGATTCCCACCGCGGTTAGTTCCCCCCGTCGGGCGTAAGGCGCGAAAAACGAATTCGTTTGCTTGATGGTTTCCTCCGGGGTGGTGGTGGGGAAACGTTTCTCCTCTACCACCTTGTCCGGACCGGTTGCGACCATGCAGACGAATTTTGTGCCGCCGGCTTCGATGCCGCCATAGAGTTGCTTCATTGCGCACCTCTCCCAGGTTCGAAAAATTCGAGTTCGATTGCATACGGCCGGACTTCTCCGGGCTGGAGAAATTGCAATTTGCCGGAGGCGCGCTCAGCGGCGCGGCCCTCGACCTTGCAATTGGAAGGTTCCAGACCCAAGACGTATGTCCCCGCCTGCATCATCTTCCATTCAACGAAAATCGGGTACTGTTTTTTTTCATATCGCAGGGACAGACCCAACCCCTGTCCGCCATGGAAAACGGGGTTGACGAGGCTGACTTCGATTCGTCCATCCGCATCGGCCGACAGGTCATGGTAAAAAACCTGCTCGGGAAAGTCCGCCACCGGATCGCTGAACGACAAGCAGTCCGCCAGGCCGGCCGCGGCGCTCTTATCGCGCGGCTCGGTGGAATGTTCCGGGAGAATCAGTCGGGCGGAGCTCCCCACCAGAGGAAATCCCAGGTTGAAATGCTGCAGGAACATATGGGGGGTCTGCTTGAAACCCTGGTTCTCGACTTTGTCTTCGATCCACAAGCGCGGGGCATCCAGCGTAGTCCAGATCCGCCGATGGAGCAGCAGGTTTTCCCCGAAAACGACCGACTCACGCACTCTTCCCTCCACCCACAGGAGATAATCATCCCCTTGCCAATCCGCTCCCCAGGAGGTGTTCTCCGCCGGCAGGCCGGCCACCCGGCCGTGCAATCCCAACTCCTCTTCGCCGTCGTGGCAGGGGCTGCCCACTTGGGTCAACCCGCAGGGGGTCAGGAAACCGCCGGGCCAGGCGCGAAGCCAGCCCGTCCCGGCTGGTTCGGAATATGCGGGATGGGCGGCTCCGGCCGAGCTCAGGAAGGGAATGGGTACTCCCCGGAATTGGAGGTCGTACAGGCTCATACCCCGGTCGAGCAGGACGCGGAAGGCCAACCCGGCGGCGTTGCGGATGGAGACTCCGCGCGTGCCGCGTTCGAGCCCGTCCGAAAATTCGAACGGCCGGACGTCGGCCAGCTGGCGCAAGTCTCCGATGCGTTCCGCCAATTCCATACGCTTGTACTTCGTCCCCCACAATTCAGGCATGGTTCACCTCTTCCGGTGATCGGCGGTCTGGAGAAGGGCTCGGATCTAGGGTGGAGCATGGGGAGCACGTGTCGACGTTAACACCGTTGTGCCCGGATATCCGAAAAAACATCTTGAAGGAACAAACGTTCCCGGTGATGCGTTCCATGATCCTTCTTTCAGCCAGTAGGATTACCGCGCCCGGCGCCAGACTTGATTGGATTGATCCCAGCTCCAGGCCGGATCCTCCAGGCGCAGTGGCAGGCGCTCCCAACCGGCGCGGATGCGGTCGAGGGTCGCGTCCCAACTGCGCAATCCGCTCAACGCGTCGGCGGCTTCCACGTTGCAAGCCCCGACCGCAACTGCCGCTTCAACAGCCGGTTCGGGGCCCAGGCCTCGCAGCAGTGCGGAAAGAAATCCCGCGACGGTGGCGTCCCCGGCGCCGGTGGTTCCCTCTACCTGGACGCGGAAGCAGGGAGCCCAGAGCTCGTTCTCCGCCCAGGCGACCGGATCGTCCGGAGCGGCGCGCCCCAACCTTTCGATCGTTTTACGCCCGGCCGTGCGCAGATACAGGCCGCGGGCGCCAAGCTTGATCACCACCAGAGAAACACCCATCTCGAGCAGTTCGTCGCTCAGTCCATGGAGAAGGGAGGGAGTCACTTGATCCAGCAGACTGCCGCGCGCGGTGAGCCGGTCGAAGTCGTCGCGGTGCAGCATCAGCATCAGCTCTTCAATGCTCGGCAGGAAAACATCCACCCATGCCAGGGTTGCTTTCAGAATGGTCGGCCAGTCCGCCCGGCCGCCCTCGACCGCCGGATCGGGATAGCACATGTCCAGCGAGGTAGTCGCTCCCGTCTGCTTAACCCGGCGGAACAAATCCGCCAATTCCCTGCCATTCTCGGCATACATCCTTCGCATTACCGGTGGATAGCCGAAGTGAAACAGGGCGTTACGGCTGACCAGGGAATAATCGATGTCGTCGGCGCCGAAAGTATGATTAGATCCCGGGAAGTGCAGGATGATGCGATCCACGTCCGGCGGGCTGATAATCATCGAGTAGGAAGTGGCGGTGTGCGGATCTTCTACAATGCCTGCGGCCAAATCGGGGCCGTAGGCGTCCATTAACTCCCGCAGGATCCGCCCGAAAGTGTCTGCGCCGGTCTTGCAGATGATCCGGGCGGGAATTCCCAGGTGCCGGAGGGCCAATCCGGTGTTGGAAACCGCGCCACCGGGAGACATTGCCGCCGCGCCGATTTCAAGCAGGTGCCCCGGGAGGAACGTCTCTTTAAATCCTGCCGGAGAGATTGCGGGCATGCCCGGGATGATATCCAGGCAGATGTGACCGGCGACGACGGCGCTCAACTCCCGTTCCATCACCGCTCTACTTCCTTCTTATAGTAACGGGCGTAGTCGCTCCACAGCAGGTGGACCGGCGGCGAGTTTTCGTCAATTTCCGGAAAACGGCCGACCGGCTCGAAAAAACGGTTGTCTTGCTGATCGTCATTGACCAGCGACACCTCGCCGATTAAAACCCGCCCCCTGCCCCAAAACTTATGGTAACAGCGCGGTTCGAGGCAAAGGCTTTCTCCGGGAACGAGCCGGACCGTCTCGCCGGGTGCGAGTGTGCGCTTCGTGCCATCCACGGAGACGTGCACCTCGTTTTTTTCGTCGAGCTGCCCGTCGGCAGTGGCGAGATAAAGCTGCAGGAGGAGTTCCCCGCCGCCCCGGTTGATGATGTCTTCCATTTTCCTCCAATGGAAATGCATTGGCGTAACCTGGCCGTCTTCCACGATCATGATTTTCTCGGCGTACAGCTTGCCCTGGAACGTCTTTCCATTCTGGACATTGCCGTTGCGGAGCGTAAATAGGAATAAACCGATCCGGTGGAAATCGCCCTGGCCGAAGTCGGTAATGTCCCACCCCAGCGCGTTCTCGACGATCTCGCTCACCTCCGGTCCTTTCTTACTCCAGGCCTCGGGCGTCCAATAGGCAAAAGGGGGCAGGTAAAAACCGCGGCTTTGCATAAACTCATCCGCCGTTTGCATGATTGCGTTGATTTCGGATCGTTTCACAGAAATTTTCCCATCCGTATAATGTGGAGGGGTCTGCGGCAACACCACTGCCGCAGACCCCTCCAAAAGCCTCTTTCCCGGCTTTCGCGAGAAAGCGAGATCTGTGGACCCATATCAAGGTCAGAGCAGTTATTGGTCTCTCAATTGGCAGGAATTCTCTTCCATCCGTCTCCCTTGTTCGTTCCTCAGGCCTCGGTGCCGCCATTGTTTTCGAGCGCCCTGGGGATCACGCCCATCTGATGGACGGTTTCTGCGCCGACCATCAAACTGACGATTTTATCGGGCGTCGTTTTCGCGGCGATCTGCTCGCCGACTTTCTTGCCGCGGCGCAGGATGACAATTCTGTCTGCCACCGCAAAAACATCCTGCATGTTGTGGCTGATGATAATGACCGGCACGCCCTGGCTGGCCAGCGTGCGTACCAGAGTCAATACTTTGCGCTGTTCGGAAACGCCCAAAGCGGCGGTCGGTTCGTCCATGATCATCACCCTGGCGTTCCAGTAGATCGAGCGCGCGATGGCGACCGACTGGCGCTGTCCGCCCGATAGGTTGCGCACTTGCTGGGTAAGCGAAGGGATTTCGATATCCAGCCGCTTCAGCGCGCCGGCCGATTTGCCGAACATCTTGCGACGGTCGACGAGTTGGGTTGCGCACGCAAAAAGCCAGCCGAGCACGAAACCCAGTCCCAGGCCGGCCAGCAGGCCCAACAACAGCCCGAGCCATCCAAAGAAACGGAAGCCGGCCCAAGCAAACAATGCCGCGAGCGGCAGGCCCGGAACGACGCTGAACAATATCCGGCTGGTAAATTCTGAGATGAATTTCATTTTTATCTCGCGGCCCAGGAAGATATTTGCGCCGACGTCCAGGTTCTCGGCCAGGGCCAAGTCCTGGTAGATGGTCTCGATGCCCAGGTCGCGGGCGTCTCGCGGATCGGCGAAGTTGACCTTTTTGCCGCCGAAAAAAATCTCGCCACCGTCCGGTTGGTAAACGCCGGAGATCATTTTGATAAAAGTGGATTTGCCCGCGCCATTATCTCCAACCAGGCCGATCACTTCGCCCGGCCGCACGTCAAAGCTGACGTTGTCCACGGCGACCAAACCGCCGAATTTTTTCGTGAGGTTGACTGCACGCAGAATGGGTTCCATGGTAAACAGACCTTCTTTCTATGAGTGCTCCATCGCCCGGCCCAACTGGTCGACAATCACGGCGATGATCACTACGACGCCGACGGTGACGTACTGCCAGTAAGGCTGCTGGCCCAAGACGACCAAGCCATACTGGATGGTGGCGATGATCAGGGCGCCGATCACCGTCCCGACGATGCTGCCTTCCCCGCCAAACATGCTCGTCCCGCCGATCACGACCGCAGCAATGGCAAAGAGCAAGGTCGGCTCACCGGCGTTGGCTGCACCGCTTGTGAAGCGGGAAGCCCAGATCACCCCGGCAATGCCGGCCAGGATGGCCGCCAAAGTATAGGCCCGCGTCAGCGTGCTGGCCACCGGGATGCCGGATCGGATGGAGGCCTGGATGTTGCCGCCGATCGCGTAGATGTGCTGGCCAAATTGAGTCTTCGCCAAAATGAACCAGACAGCGATGGTCACCAGCAAGGTGATGGCGACGACGTTGGGGATGAGCGGGATGATTTTCTGCAGGTCTGTCAGACTCGCCCCCGCAGGGACCTTGAAGAAAGTGAAGCCATGCTTCGGCCAGTAGTACAACAGATTGCCGTTCCCGATCTGGGCGAGGTAGTCCGGCTGGTCCGCAATCGCCTGTCCCCGGGAGAGGAGAAGCGCGACACCGTAGACCACGTAGCCCATCCCAAGCGTGCTGATAAAGGGGGGCACCTTTACTTTTGCAACCAGCGTTCCATTGACCCAGCCGGGAATAACGCAGATCAGGATCCCGGCCAAGAAACCCGTTGCAATCGTCAGGACAGGCGGCAGGCTGGCAACGAACATGGCGCGCATGACGAAGGCCGCCACGACCGCAGCCAATCCCAGGGAATAGTGTACCGAAAGATCAATCCCACCGTTGCCGCTGATGATGATAATCGTTTCCGCCAAACCGATCAGTAGAATCTGCGTAGCATAGACCAGGATGCCCTGGATGCTGCGAGGACTGATGAAATTTACGTCGTTGGCCTTTTTGGAGATGATGGCAAAAACGACGACCATCAGGATCAAGAAAAACCAGGGCCAGGCTTTTCGGATGGTGCTCAGCCTTTCGGCGCGGCTTTTCTTGGAAACGGGTGGTGTGGCTAGTCCGACTTCGGTCATGAGGCTCTCCCTGAGTACTGCAAATCGTCAATGCGGATCAAAACACCTGCGATATTCGGATCGGCATCCTTGTATTCATGAAATCCCGAGCAAAAAACATTGTAACGGGAGGACTATAAATCGACAAGAATGATGGCTTCGAACTCCGGAACAACCTCGCTTTCAGACAAGAAATTTTTTTTACCGACTGCATAAAGAGCGAAGACAATCCAGGGGGGCTCATCGCCCCCCTGGATCAATTTCCTGAAAATTTACACGTAGAAGAATTTTGAAATATTCGGGTCGTTCATGTTGTCGCGGGTGATGACGGCGTATCCGGTGGGGATATGCTTGGGAATGCTGGTCACGCCGTTCAAATAGGCCATGGCCATTTCGAATGCGAAGAAGCCCATATCGGACGGTTTCTGAGCAATCACCAGATCGACCGTGCCGTCGCGCAGCATGTTGATGGCATCCTTGGTCGCGTCGAAGGCGACGACCTTGACCTTGCCGCTCAGACCTTTGTTCTTCACAACCGTCCCGGCGCCTTGGGCACTGAACACGTTCGTCCCAAAGATTCCCGCCAGATCCGGATTCTTCTGCAGTTGGGCTTCCACCTGGGCCTGGGCTTTGGTGGCATCATCCCCGTTGTAGTCCACGCCCACCAGAACCACATTCGGATACTCGGCGGCTAGAACGTCCTTGCAGCCCTTCTCGCGGGCATCCGTCGAGCTGATCCCGGGGTTGACGTTCTGGATGTACACCTTGCCGGTCTTGCCGATGGAATCCGCCAGGGCCCGGCAGGCGATCTCTCCGCCCAAGTAGTTGTCGGAGGCAATAAAGGACAGCGGGAAGGTGACGGGGCCGCTATCATAATTGCCGTCGCCGATGAACGTGTCGACCGTGAGCAGAGGAAGCCCGGCATCATGGGCTTTCTGCAGGGGAGCGATCATGGCGTCTTTGTCGACCGGCGCCAGGAACAGGAAGCTCAGGTCGCCCCGGGCTA
Source organism: uncultured Chloroflexia bacterium (assembly GCA_963780865.1). Lineage (GTDB taxonomy): Bacteria > Chloroflexota > Anaerolineae > Anaerolineales > RBG-16-64-43 > FEN-1073. The sequence continues at coordinate 73,352 of CAWADT010000029.1, forward strand.
CCATGGCGTCCAGCATCGGCGTCTGGGCAGTCACGTTCCAGGTCTGCGGGATTTGCGTGATCAGTTCAGCGCCGAAGGCATCTGCCGCCGCCTGAGCACCGCGTTGCATGGTGGTGTAGAAGGGATCTTGGGTCCCGGCCAAGAAACCGACTTTTATTCCCGCGGTCTTGCGGGTCAGATTCCCGCTGAAATCCTGGTAGAAGAACTGCGAGATTTTCGGATCGTTCATGTTGTCGCGGGTGATGACGGCGTATCCGGTGGGGATATGCTTGGGAATGCTGGTCGCGCCGTTCAGGTAAGCAACAGCCATTTCGACCGCCAGGTATCCCATGTCGGACGGTTTCTGAGCAATCACCAGATCGACCGTGCCGTCGCGCAGCATGTTGATGGCATCCTTGGTCGCGTCGAAGGCGACGACCTTGACCTTGCCGCTCAGACCTTTGTTCTTCACAACCGTCCCGGCGCCTTGGGCACTGAACACGTTCGTCCCAAAGATTCCCGCCAGATCCGGATTCTTCTGCAGTTGGGCTTCCACCTGGGCCTGGGCTTTGGTGGCATCATCCCCGTTGTAGTCCACGCCCACCAGAACCACATTCGGATACTCGGCGGCTAGAACGTCCTTGCAGCCCTTCTCGCGGGCATCCGTCGAGCTGATCCCGGGGTTGACGTTCTGGATGTACACCTTGCCGGTCTTGCCGATGGAATCCGCCAGGGCCCGGCAGGCGATCTCTCCGCCCAAGTAGTTGTCGGAGGCAATAAAGGACAGCGGGAAGGTGACGGGGCCGCTATCATAATTGCCGTCGCCGATGAACGTGTCGACCGTGAGCATTGGCATGCCGGCATCATGGGCTTTCTGCAGGGGAGCGATCATGGCGTCTTTGTCGACCGGCGCCAGGAACAGGAAGCTCAGGTCGCCCCGGGCAACCATGGCGTCTAGCATCGGAGTCTGGGCAGTCACGTTCCAGGTCTGCGGGATTTGCGTGATCAGTTCTACCCCAAGATCAGCGGCGGCTTGGGCCGCGCCGCGTTGCATGGTGGTATAGAAGGGATCTTGGGTCCCCGCCAGAAAACCGATTTTGATGTTTTTCGGTGCAGGTACTGCAGTAGCAGGAGCCGAGGTGGCCCCGACTGAGGTGGCCGCACCTTGGGTGGCTGGTATCGCAGTGGCAGGCACCGGTGTACCGCAGGAGGTCGATAGCATGGCTAAAACGAACACCACGCTAAAGACAACTAGAGCTTGCTTTTTAATCATGTTCTTCTCCTTCTGGGGAATTTGAGAAATTGTGACAACATTTTTGAGTTTGCTTTACGAGGGCCAAAGAAATATCTATCAGTTTTTTCCACCTCCTCTCTCCTAGACAGACGCTATTACCCAAGCTCCATAATGATTTAGAAAATTGTTCGAATTCAATAAAAGCAACATCATAATATCACTAACTCGCACATAAGTCAAGCATCAATGTGAGATATCGATAAAATATATGGTTGACTTTGAACATTTTATGAGGTATAATGAATCCAGTCCAGGAAAAATGAATGAAAAGGATAAGAAATGAAAACTATTCCCCGCTTTGAGCGCATCGTCTCTTTGGTAGATGAAAAAGGATTTTTATCGGTAAATGACCTGAGCCAACTCTGTGACGTCTCAGAAATGACCATTCGGCGTGACTTGCAGCAACTGGATGCCCAAAAGCGGATCCGCCGGACGTACGGCGGAGCCGTTTCATACCATGCCGCATCTCCCGCCATGGAAGAGGATGCCGCGGATGGTTTGGCCCAGGAGGTCGATGTTCTTCTCGTCGACCAGGTGGACGTGTTGATCGCCACCTCTGTAAATCCATATTATGACGGGCTTCTGATTGACCGGGCCAGCAAGAAAAAAATACCGATCATTGCCGAATCCATTGAAATGCCCAATCAACTCACTTCGGTAGCGGTGGATAACTATCAGGCTGGAGTAGACCTGGGACATTGGGTGGGGCGGCACTTGGCGGAACAAGGGCTTGAAAAAATTTACTTACTCGACTTGACGTTTCATCAACCGAACACCCAAAATCGCAGCCGGGGATTTATCGATGGATTAAAAGAGGCTTGCCAATCGGAAGTAGTCTTATCCATTAACGCACAGTCGCGTTATGCGATGGCCTATCAACTCGCCTACGATGCGCTGACGGTCTATCCACATATCAATTTGATTTTCGCAATCAACGATACGACGGCCAAGGGGGCAATCAAAGCCTGCCGTGATCTGAACATCGACCCGGATCACATGAATGTTGTAACCTTTGGTCTCGAAGGGGATACTTTCAAAAACGAATTATTAAAAGAGGACACGTACTGCAAAGTCGGGCTGGCGATGTTCCCTGAAATCGTCAGCTTTACCTGCGTGGAAGCCGCCATCGCGGCCTTTAATCATAAGCCATTGCCGGAGAAGTTTGTGACACCTCACGTCGTCCTGACGGCCAAAACCTTGACGGACTACTATTCTCTCACTTCCGATGGCTGGGAATTAAACTGGGAATATGCCCGCAAGCATCTCAATATTCCCATCAAGCCTGAACAAGATACGCCGCGCTCATCGGCCAACTTGCCCGGTCAAATTGGTTTTCTCATCCCCTTCACCGAACATGAGTGGTACAAGAATTTAACCCGCCAGGTTAAAGCCTATGCCGGCCAATATGGGATCGGCGTACAGATTATTGATGCGGAACAAAATGTCCGCGACGAGGTTGAAATTCGCCGCCGACAAATAGCCAACAAGGCGGCTACCCTCGTCCAGCCCGGCGATGTCGTGCTTGTCGACGGCGGCCCCATCGCGGCCTACCTGGCCGAGGAGTTGAAACAAAAAAGAGATATTACGGTGATAACAGACTCGGTTGTGGTTTTTGATACTCTCAACCACACACTGGGAATCACACTCATTTCCACCGGGGGAACTTTACGCCACAGCAGCCAGATGTTGGTCGGCCCCACCGCGGAAGGGGCACTCAAAGAACTGCGGGCGGATAAGTTATTCCTGATGGTCAGCGGGATCACCCTTGATTTCGGACTCTCCCACCACACCATTTCCGAAATCAGCATGAAACAAGCCATGATCCGCTCGGCGCGTGAGGTTATCCTGTTGGCCGACCACACCTCCTTCGGCGAGGAAGCGGGGATCCAGGTTGCGCCGTTGACGGTCATCCACAGGTTGGTTACCGACGATGCGCTCCCGCCCAGTATTCGTTTGAACATTTCCAAGACGGGTGTTCAAATCATGCTGGCTTAAGCTTTCGCTCCCGACGAAATGATTTTCCGCACGGCACAAGTGCAGCCTACCGATCGATGGATGGATGCGGCCGGTATAGCGCGGAGGTCACACCGGGAGCTTTTCGATCGCAAAAGCTCGGTGAACTTGGAGGACATAGCATAGTCCGAAAATCGATCGCGGGGGAGATGAAAAACTTTGGGCGCCGGACGCGCCCGCAAACCGGTTATCGAACCGTCAGGAGAAACAATGGCACATACATCGAAAAGTAAAATCACGGTCGAAGAAAATCCTTCCGAGCAGGACGTGCGCGTGGTGCGGGAAGGCCTTAACAGTTTCAACCGCTTATACGCTCCGGAAGAAGAATACCGGCCGCTAGGGTTGTTTCTGCGCGAAGCGGACGGGACTGTATCCGGCGGGCTGCTCGGCGAAACGTATTGGGGCTGGCTGCACGTCGGCATCCTCTGGCTGGAGGAGAAAGAGCGCGGCCTGGGGTACGGTTCGCAGCTGCTGGCTGCAACGGAGCAGGAGGCCGTCCGGCGCGGGTGCCGGCACGTGCATTTGGACACCCTCGATTTTCAAGCGCTTCCTTTTTATGAAAAGAACGGCTACAGTGTTTTCGGCGTTTTGGAGGATCTTCCGGAGGGGCATCGACGATTCTTTCTATCCAAGAAATTGGTTTGAATACATTCGTTGATAGAATAATACGGATAGATTTATTCCGCCGACGACCATAGACCATCGACGATCGACCATGGGCCATAAAGGCAAATCAATGCATTCGAATCACAACGATGGTCGATGGTCCATAGTCCATGGTCTGAAACTTTGAGCCGGATCCAATCGGAGATTGACCGATGACCGATATCCATATCCGCGAAGTAAGCGAGGCTGATTCCTCCGCCGTCGCCCGGCTGATCACACAATTGGGATATCCGTCCTCGGAAAATGAGATTGCGCAAAGGCTGACCGTTCTCTCGCGCCTGCCGGAGCATGTGACTTTCGTCGCGGAGGTAAACGGTCAGATCGTCGGGTTGGTGGGAGCGTATTTGGACTACGCGCTCGAGATCAACGGCTCATGCGGCCGCCTGATGGGCCTGGTAGTTGACGAACAGTATCGAGGCCGCGGAATTGGGAAGCAAATGATGGATTGGATCGAAGCCTGGCTGCGCGAGCGCGGCGCGGCGCGCCTCACTCTCACCAGCGGCAAACAGCGTACGGACGCTCATCGGTTCTATCGGCATCTCGGCTACGAGGAGACGGGTTTGCGGTTTGCCAAGCGACTGTAACTCGAATGGTATGGAAAAACGTTTTCATCTTGACCGATTGCCTTTTCCAGTAGTTCGGAAGGAGACGACATCCGGATGACCAAGTGGATCGTATTCGACGCGATGGGAGTAATCTTCGAAGAAGGGGACGACATCCGCAACCGTCTGGTGCCGTTTCTGAGCCGGCATGGGTCCGCACCGGGCCCCGATTTCGTCCATTCCGTTTATCGGCGGGCAAGCGTCGGATTAATTTCCAACCGGGAATTCTGGGAAATCATCGGGTTGGGCGGCGAGTACCCCGCGATTGAACGCGAATATTTGGATACTTGCCTTACGTTGGATCCCCACTGCAAGGAAACCATCGCTCAATTGACCGGCCGGTACCGCCTGGCGATTTTCTCCAACGACGTCAAGGAATGGTCCGCGTACCTGCAGCGCAAATTCGGATTGGATAAATTCTTCCAGCTTGCGGTGATCAGCAGCGAAGCGAAGCTCCGCAAACCCGATCCGGGGATCTATAAAATATTATTGGAACGGCTCCAGACCAAGGCCGGGGATTGCCTTTTCATCGACGACCGGATTCCCAATTTGCAGCCGGCCGCCGCGCTGGGGATGGAGACGGTTTGGCTGGCGAAAGGCGATCAAAATCCGGAGGGCGAAATCCGCCACCGGATAAAAACCCTTTCCGAATTGCCCGGCCTGGTTGAGAAGATATTTCCTGCCACGTGAGCGCATCCCTCTTCAATTCTCCACCCGCCTTTCGGTTAATAGTCGGCGTTTATTTTCGGGAGACGGTGGAAAATTGGGAGCAAGAGGGGATCGGCATGGAAAAGCGCGGTGTCTCCCTTTGCATCCACGACAAATACCCGCTCGCCGTCCCGGCGCGCGCAATGGCCAACCCGTGGTTGTCCAATCCCACGGCGGCCCCACGCCCCAGGGCGATTACCCGTCTCGCGTGTTGGAAGAATGGGCGGGCGAATCCGCGCCCGGGACGATCACAAACTGGCCGTATTCATTTTTCTTTATAACGATGGAGAAGGATTCGCCGTTAATAATTCAAAAACCCTGATGAATTTATCCCGCTCTCGCGGGATGCTGAATACTCTCGAAATTTAACTCGTGGTTCTCGGGGGGTGCGGTTCTTGATCCCGCGCGGCAAGCCGCACAGTTGTCCATTGGTAGCAACTCCATAGCCCGCGATCGTTTACCCGCATTGTCCCATTTAGCAAAAAACGCGCTAAATCATGCAGCTGAGGAATAGAAAATACGTTCGGCGACTGATCATCAGGAAACAGTCGGGTAACCGTATTCGGTTCATTTGGCATTCGAATGAAAAGACTTAAGAATGCGTCCTATGATATTCTCCTAACAGAGATCATCGGAATATCGATAGGCCGCCGAAAGGGAGGGAAATGCCATGAAGAAGAAATGGGTTATCCTTGTGGTTGCAGTCATTATTCCGCTAAGCGCTTGCGCAAATCCCGCCAACTCGAAATCCGCCTCGTCCTCCATCCCGCCGATTGTTCAGTCTTCGACAGCGACGAGCCTTCCAACGAATACTCCAACCAGCCAGCCATTCATCTCTTCTCCCACGCCGCTTCCAACCCCCACGACCACCATCTCCACTGCCCCGATCGTATTCCCGAAAATCGACCGGCACCCAGCGCCGGCGGATTTTCAGAGAGGATCGTTGCACGCAATCCCGACCTATAATCCCGATTCGGACGCCGATTGGCAGGTCGATTTACGCTCATTTGATTTATCGGGAGCGGATCTTCGCAATTCCCTTAACGATCTGCTGCAAGCCGATTTCGACGATAAAACGGTTTGGCCGCCGGCCGATCGGATGCCCGCGGGGTTTGATTGGAAACAGATCATGAAGCTCGGAAAAAATCCGGGGCTCAATATCAATTCGCTTCACGCAGAAGGAATCACCGGGAAAAATATCGGAATTGCAATTATTGATCAGACTTTGCTGGTCGACCATGAAGAGTACGCTGATCGGATCCAACTCTATGAGGAAACCTCAGACATACACGACGGTTGGCTGGAAGCCCAAATGCACGGCCCGGGCGTTGCCTCGATCGCCGTGGGAAAAACCGTCGGCGTCGCTCCGGAGGCGGATTTATATTTCATCGCAACCGCCATGTGCAGCCAGGGGACGTATGAAACGATCGACTTCGGATGCCTGGCCAACTCGGTCCGCCAAATCATCGAAATCAACCGCCAGTTGCCGGCCGACCGAAAAATCCGCGTCCTTTCCATGTCCATCGGTTGGGACGCAAAAAGCAAAGGATACAAGGAAATCACAGAGGCGGTTCAAAAGGCCAAGGATGCTGGGATCTTCGTGATCTGCTCAAGCGAAGCGGCAATCTATGGTTTTTTATTCGATGGAATGGACCGCAAGTTAATGTCGGACCCGAATAATATTGATTCATTTGGACCGGGGTTTTGGTGGGCGAATGAGTTCTATCAAGGCAAGTGGGAACCGGAAAATACATTGCTCGTCCCGATGGATGCCCGTACGACCGCCAGCCCCACCGGAGTCAACGATTATGTTTTCTACCGCGAGGGCGGATGGAGCTGGTGCATCCCTTATATCGCCGGCATGTACGCTCTTGCGGCTCAAGTCAAGCCGGATATCACCCCCTTTGTTTTCTGGTCCACGGCGCTCCAAACCGGTCGAACGATCGAGGTTTCTCACGGAGCCACAAAATATTCTCTGGGATATATTCTCGATCCGATTGCGCTGATTCACGCGCTGCAAGATTGATTTTTTCATCCTAGTCACCGATTCCTTGTGGCCTTAAGGCCACTCGCCCCGGGACCTCACCGGGGTCCGAATGACACATGCGGTATGTCATCCCGAGCCCTGAAAGGGCGAGGGATCGGTAGCGCATGGAAGCAAACCCGCAAGCGCTTTCCGGCTGAATTATTTTGAATTAGTTACCAATTCCTCGGCTCCTAAAGGAGCCTCGGAATGACATATGGCGGGCAGGCTCCCTGTTGCAGCTTTCCGATATCCTCTAGCCTGTCTTCGCATCCTCGTCTATAATCCGGCCCGGCTGGCGAGAAATTGGGGTGTGACTTTTTCAGCCGCTGGGGTGTTACTATACTGCGCGCGGCCACCCGGACCGTTCCGGTGCCGCGCGCCGGAGTGTGCATGCAATCGCTGATTAAATTCACTTATGCCTCCACCCATTACCGCCCGCGGGAGGGGATGATCGCTTTTCTCCTCCACCGCATCAGCGGGTTGGCCGTGTTCCTGTTTCTTTCGATCCACATCCTCGACACCTCGCTTGTGTATTTTTTTCCCGCATCGTATAAAGACGCGATCGCCCTCTACCGCACGCCCGGCTTCATGCTGGCCGAGATCGCCCTCATGGCGGGAGTGATCTACCACGGATTAACGGGTTCCGTCTTGCGCTGTTCGACCTGATCCTACCTTCGGCTTGGACGATCAAGTGGGAACGGCTTTCCGTGCGGCTGACGATCCTGCTTGCCGCCATCCTCTGGCTGCCGGCCGGGATCATCATGGGCGGAAATTTCATCGGCTACACATTTCTCGGGTGGCATTGAAACCCGCCATGGCCGCGCCCGCCTCCTCCCCCGCTCCCATCCGCCGTTCCTGGCTCACCGTTGCCTGGACGCTCATGCGCCTGAGCGCGATCCTGCTCGTCCCGCTGGTGTGGGGCCACGTGATCATCCAGGACATGCTCGTAGGCGTGCATAAAATCAGCTTGGACTACGTGGCGCTGCGCTGGGCTTCAGTGGGCTGGCGGATTTATGATGCGGCGCTGTTGTGCTTCGCGTTTGCGCACGGCTCGAACGGCCTGCGCCAGGTGCTCGAGGATTACATTCACGGGCGGACGGCGCGACGCGTAGTGCGCGTCATCCTCTTCCTCTTCTGGCTCTCCATCACCACCCTCGGCGCGATCACCGTGATCGGAGGCGTGCGCTGATGCCCCAGGTGCATACCTTCGATGCGATCATCATCGGAGCCGGCGGCGCCGGGCTGATGGCCGCGCTCCACGCCGAAAGCGGAACGAACGTAGCGGTGATCTCGAAACTCTATCCGACCCGTTCCCACACCGGGACGGCGCAGGGCGGAGTGGCCGCGCCGCTCGGAAACATGGAAGAGGACCGCTGGGAATGGTATATGTACGATACCGTCAAGGGCGGCGATTACCTGGTCGACCAGGACGCGGCTGAAGTGCTCGCGCGCAAATCCGTCGACGCGGTGCTCGAGCTCGAACACTGGGGGCTGCCGTTCGACCGCACGGAAGACGGCCGCATCGAACAGCGCCGCTTCGGCGGGCACACCCGCGACTACGGCAAATCCCCGGTGATGCGCTCGTGCAAGAGCGCCGACCGAACCGGGCACATGATCCTGCAGACCCTCTATCAAAACTGCATCCGCCGCGGGATCCGTTTCTTCGACGAATTCTTCGTGCTCGATTTAAATTCTGGAGGACGGAATCGCCCGCGGCGTGTCGGCGGTGGAGATCGCCACCGGCCAAACTCATCTGTTCCTCGCCAAGGCGGTGCTGCTGGCCACCGGCGGGTTCGGAAGGATGTTCGCCGTCACCTCCAACGCCCATTCGCTCAGCGGCGATATGGTCGCGTCGGTTCTACGCCGCGGGCTGCCGCTGGAGGACATGGAGTTCTTCCAATTCCATCCCACCGGGATTTATAAAATGGGGATCCTGCTTTCGGAGGCCGCGCGCGGAGAGGGCGGAATTCTCATCAACGGCGCGGGCGAGCGTTTCATGGAGCGGTACGCCCCGAAACTGGTCGACCTCGCCCCGCGCGACATCATTTCGCGCGCCATCGACCAGGAGGTTCGCGCCGGACGCGGCGCCGACGGCCAGGATTACGTCTACCTCGACATCCGCCCCGAAACGATCAACCGCTGCCACAGCGCGCCGGGAGGAAAAATGGTCACCGCCGCGCAGCTCGAAGCGAAACTCCCCGACATCATCGAGATGATGCGCGTCTATCAGGGGATCGATCCGCTGAAGGCGCCGGTGCCGACCCAGCCGACGGCGCATTACGCGATGGGCGGAATCCCCACCGATTGCGACGGACGCGTGCTCAACTCCGCGCTGCAATCGGTGCCCGGGTTGTTCGCGGCCGGCGAATGCGCCTGCGTCTCGGTCCACGGCGCCAACCGGCTGGGAACCAATTCGCTGGTCGACCTGCTCGTCTTCGGCCGGCGCAGCGGCCGCGCGCTCGCCGAATTTTGCGCGGGGGCATCCTTGGCGGAACCCTCCCCGCGCGCCGCTGAGGAAGCGTTCGCGGAGCTCGCGCGCCTGCAGCGTAGCCGCGGGCCGGAGCGTGTGGGCGTGCTGCGCGCGGCGATGCAGCGCTGCATGACGGACAAGGTGGGCTTGTACCGCACCGCGCAAGGAATGGAAGCAGCGTTGCCCATTCTGCGCGAACTAAAGGAGCGCTATCGAAACCTTGGCCTGGCCGACGCCGGGCGGAGGTGGAACACCGAAGTATTGGAAGCCTACGAACTGGGCTGCCTGCTCGATCTTGCCGAAACCACCGCCGCCAGCGCCTTGCACCGCACCGAAAGCCGCGGCGCGCATTTCCGCGAGGATTTTCCCGCGCGCGACGATGTGCAGTGGCTGAACCATACCCTGGCACTGCGCGCCGGAGCGGCGGAAGCAGCCGGTTCCGGCCCCGTAACGGAGGGGGTTCATTTTTCCCAACGGCCGGTCTCGATCACGAAATTCCAGCCGGTGGCGAGGGAATATTAATTCACCCTCATCCGGCCTTCCCCCCGGAAAATCGCCGAGGGTCCGGCCACCTTCTCCCAGCATAAGCTGGGAGAAGGACGGGATGAGGGCGATGAAGGAAGAAACGAGATAATGCTGGTCACGCTGAGAATAAAACGCTTTGATCCGGAACGAAAACCTTCCGGGTGGTGGTCCACCTATAGCCTCGAAGCCGAGCCGGGCGAGCGCGTTCTGGATCTGCTGGTGCGCGCGAAGGACGAGCACGATGGGAGCCTCACCTTCCGCCGCTCCTGCGCGCACGGCATTTGCGGGTCTGACGCGATGCGAATCAACGGAACCAATAAACTAGCGTGCAAGACGTTGGTGCGGGAACTTGGGTCCCGGATCACGCTCGAGCCACTGCTGGGGATGCGCGTGGTGAGGGACCTGGTGGTTGACATGGAACCGTTCCTGGAAGCTTATCGCAGCGTGAAGCCGTATCTGATCAACGACGAGCCGCCTCCCGCAGACGGGCGCGAGCGGCGGCAGAGCCCGGCCGAAAGGATGCGGTTCGACGACACGACCAAGTGCATCCTGTGTGGGTGCTGCACCGCCGCCTGCCCGGTGTTCTGGGCGGACGGGGAATACGCCGGCCCGGCGGCGATCGTGCAGGCGCACCGCTTCCTCTTCGACAGCCGCGATCGCGGCGCGGCCGAACACACCGCCGCCCTCCTCGGGATGAAAGGGGTCTGGCGTTGCCGGACGATCTTCCAATGCACGCTCTCCTGCCCGCGCGAAATCCAGATCACCAAAGCCATCGCCGAGGCGAAAGAGGCGATCGTGCTGGGGAAGAACCGGCACTAAACCGGTCTCCTCAAGAAAAGGGAAACAACTGTACGCGGATTACTCGGAGGGGGCACGGATTACACCGATAAATCTTTTATAATTTCATTCGCCGTAACGGCACTTTCTTTCAATAGCACCGACCCCATTAGTAAAAAAATACAATTGATCTTCGGTGAATCCGGTTTTATCCCGTGAAATCCGTGTTCCCTTTTTCCCCGTTCAAAATAACACCTTTTTTCGGCGGCGGGTCCCTGGCGGTTTTTCAAGGCGAGGTTTTTTGAAGATGTCGAAGTTAATCCTTCCGGGTACTTCATGCAGTTGAAACCATACGCTGGGGGTTTACGCCCCACCCTCGATACTCTCATGTAGAAAATTGAGAACGTCGCGGTGAAATTGTTTTCCAGAAGCAGGGTGGCCCATTCCCTTATACAGGATCAACCTGGCGTTGGGAATGCCTTCGGCCGTTTCGCGGAATAAGTCCGCCGGGTAAAATGGATCCTTATCCCCCGCTACCACGAGCGTCGGCGCCTTGATCTGCTTCAGACGATCTTTAAAGTTATGTTTGTCTTCCGCCTCGATGGTGACAACCAAATCGGATGGATCTTCTGGCGCGGCCAATATTCCAGCCAAAAGCGATCCGATCCAGGTAAACGGCCTGGCCATGTGCATCATCGGTCCACTCCGGGGAAGCATGGGCCCGATCAGGGCGGCGTAGGCTGCCCTCCATCGGCGCTGGCGCGCCAGAAGCCCGATCCGTATTTGTACACTCCTGCTTAATTCGCCGAGTGTATATGCGCTCGAATGGATGATTAATTTCCGCAGAAGATCGGGGTGGTCGGCGGCAAAATACTGAGCAATCGATCCTCCGGTCGAAACGCCGATCACATCGACCGGCGCACCAATCTCCTCCCGAATCATCGTCGCGTAATCATCCGACATATCCTTTAAAGAGTAGCCGTCGGGCAATCCTTGTTTGCGGAGAACAAGATAAATCGTATAGTCCTTTTCCAGGTATTGATAATAATTTCTATAGAGGGGAGCCAAAATTTCGGGCAGCGGACGATTCCTAAAAAACAATCCTCGAAAGATCACGAGAGTGCGCGGTCCGTGGCCCACTCGGTTGTAGGGAATATGGTTATGGGAGTATCCGGCGACGGCATTTAGTTTCTTCACTGTTCCCTTTCCTCAGCCGGCATCCAGCCGACCTCGAGCAAGATTCACGTAGAAGAATCGTGCCGGACGGCAACCCGTTGTCTGGCGGTTGGCCGGGTTTTTCCGCCAATATTCCACCCGGAATGTCATCCTTATCCTCCGCCAATTTTCACCGCAGCCTTGCCGGTTCGCCGCAAGCGTTGGCCGGGCTTGGAAATATTTTCCTGTGCAGTTGTCCAAATGCGCACATGGCGCAATCCATATCATCCGCGCCAATTCCGAAAATCTATTGCGCCGGGGACGGAGAGGTTGCCGATCCGCTTTGCGGCCGGAGATAAGCCCACAGGAAATTATCGCCGCTGTTGGCGCGCACCAATGCCGTGGCGACCGCCGGCAGGCTGGCCGCTCCGGGATAGATCAGATAGCGGGGTTCCCAGGCAGGGTGGAATTTTCCCTTATAGGCATGCAGCCCTTTGAAATTATAAAAGCGATTGACGTTGTCATAGAGATACCGCAGCGCGCGCTCGGTGCGGGGCGCGGAGGATTGCTCGCCCACGCCGGCCAGTGCGCTTAATCCCAGACTGAAGGTGGCAAAACCCTTTGCTTTGGCCCAGGAAAAAAGCGCGATGAACAAATAATCCATCGTCCCATTTTCCACGCCCGGCAGGCGCCGCATTAAATCCACTGCAGATTCGTTGCGCCGGTATTCCGGCACCAGGGAGGCAAAGGCGCTGATGTCGCCGTCGGGCCGATGCGCCGCCAGGATCGTACTCTGGCGAATATAGTCGTCGTCGAACCAGCCATTGGCAAAACGCAGTTCGGTCCCGTCCATCATCGTCAGCCAGGCATCACTTATAAAACGCAACTCCTCCATCAAATCCTGGTTCAGCGGAGGAACGTGCGTCTCGACCCGCATTCCCAGTTTGGCAAAGCGGGTGTTGGTGTTGCGCCATTCCTTGCCGGCGCTGCCATCCATGGTAAAGGTCGCTAAATCCACAATCGCCTCTTGTCCGATGCGCAGCGCGCTAAATCCCGCGGCGGCGTACAGCTCCAGCGTCTCGGGCGGCGTCTGATAAAAAGCAGGCTGCCAATCGTTGCGCTCGCAATAGGTTTTAAACCTTGCCAGTGCCTCCGGAAAATCTTCGGCCGGACCGATCGGATCGCCGAGTGCCAGCGCCATTCGCCCTTTGAGGACATAGGAAACCATCGAGCCTCCGGGGCTGAAGAAGAAGGATTTGTCATCCAAGAGCGTAAACCGCGCCAGCGCCGAAATACCATATTGTTCGACAATCACGCGTGCCCGGGCTCGATCTTCCGACAATGACGGCTTCCGCACCAATACCGGCCGGCCGAGCAGCAACAGGCTGTAACCGAGCGTCACGGCGGCGACGATATAAATGGAATTGACGAAGTAACGCCCAAAGCCGGTGACGGGTTCCAAACCGGTATTGGTGAATTGCGTGAACATGATAACGGTTTGCCGCAGGGCACCTGGAAGGTCGAATTTCACGCCGATGTGCCGGTCCAGAAGGAAGAAACCGACCGTTCCGTAGGCCAGCGTGAAACCCAGTGAAGCTAGCGCGACGAGTGCTGCGGTGCGGATGGAAGGCGGGTCGGACCGCGCATGGTAATGCGAGCGCATGGCAAAGAGCACGACGCCCAGCGCCAGCGCTAAAATCGCGACTTCATAATCCAACCCTTTGAGCAGATTGCCGACCGCCGCCACCAGAAGCGCGATTTCCGTCAACAGCCAGGCGGTTTGTTTCCTCCGCCAGAGGTTGACCGAAAGCAAGAGCAGGGCAAAGCCGGCCAGCGTGGTCGCCAGATGACTTCCATGCCGCACTTCCAACGGCAGGAAGCGTCGCAGCAAGGCCATTCGATCGGCTAACGCCGGCGTGAGCACCGACGCGACGTTTACCGCGCCCGTCACCGCGGTGAGGATGGCAATAAGATGCACTATGCCCGCTTCCGCGGACATTCGCATCCGGCGCCAATGCTTGCGTACGCTATCCCAGATCATAGGGCATTTGGCAGCGATTTCTTTTGCACGGAAAATTTGCTCTGCGTGTCTTCATTGAGGATCGGCGGGCTTGGTGAATTTTCCATTCTTTATTGGGCACGATCCTGGGAGAGTTCGCTCCCCAACGGCTGTCAGCTCAGCCCAGTCCAGGCTGCGGGTTACAATTAATCATTTTAGCAGGAAAATGAAACCACATTCTATCCCTGCGGTATAGGGAATCCGCGGACAAACGCGGAACTCACTGAAAGAACAATGACGGAATACTCTTTTTATTTTAGGTTCTGATATCCTCCGGCATCTTCATGATAGGGTAATTATTTCTATTGGATCTTTTCGGTGTAATCCGCTTTATTCCGTGCCCGCCCGCGCGCAGCGGGCGTAATCCGTGTACGGTTTTTTCCCAAACAAGACAAAAGATGAGTTTTCCAGTAGAATATCCTTTGGAGAGGGATTCATCCCCGCGCTATCCATGGACCTTCAAACCATCCTCAATCGACCACCGAACGTACTGGTGGCCGACGACGATCGGAATATCCGCGAGCTTCTGCAAACCCACCTGGAAGCCTCCGGTTGCCGGGTATTTTCCGCCGGGAATGGGCCCGCCGTCATGGAAACCCTGGAAAAAGAATCCATCGATCTGGTGCTGCTGGACATTGAAATGCCGGGCGGCAACGGGTTGGAAATATGCCGCGCCATCAAGGAGGATAAACGAACCCGAATGATCCCGGTGATGATCGTCACCGCTCACGAGTCAGAGCGGCTGGAGGCGGTCAATTCCGGAGCCGACGAATTCCTGGGCAAACCGCTGCAGTCCAGCATCCTCCTCACCCGGGCGCGGTCGCTGTTGCGCCTGCGCAAACTGCACCTGGACCTGGAGGAGCGCAATGAGCTGCTTCGGCGCACGCTGCACCGCTACGTATCCAAGGAAATGGCCGACACGATCCTCGGCGAACCGGAGCGTTATCTGCGGTTGGGCGGCGAAATCCGGCGCGTGACGGTGGTCTTTGCCGATATCAAAGGATTCGTCCGCTTCACCGAGAACCATTCCGCGCGCGAGGCGGTGGACGTGCTCAACCGGGTGTTTCCGGTCTTCACCAAAGTGATCTTCGAGTTCAACGGCACCTTCGACAAATTCATCGGCGACGCGGTCATGGCGTTCTTCGGCGCCCCGGTGGAGCAGCCGGACGCCGCCCGCCGCGCGGTGGAAACCGCGCGCCGCATGCAGTTGGCCTTCGCCGAGCTGCTGCCGTCGATGAATCTCGCCTCGGGCGAGATCGCCCTCGGCATCGGACTGCATACCGGCGAGGCGATCGTCGGCAACATCGGCTCCGAGACGGTGATGGATTACACGGCGGTGGGCGATACCGTCAACATCGCGAAGCGATTGCAGGAGGAAGCCTGGCCCGGACAGGTGCTGCTCAGCCAGGCCACCTACGAGGAGGCCGGCCAGCCGGCCGCGCACCGCCTGGGCGACCGGCGCCTGTCGGGACGTTCGGGCCCGGTGACCATCTTCTCACTGGAATTGCAACCTTAGTCCATTTCCTCCGCTGCTCATGATTTCTACAAAGTGATCGGCGAATTCTTTCCGGGATTTCATCTATAATTACCGATGAGGAATAATCCCGCACTCATTTCCCAAGAGGAGGAGCCATGCTCGTCATCCACCGCATCGGAATATTTTCGCTCGCGAAATTTCTTGGAATATTGTATGGGTTGTTCGGCCTGCTTTTCGGTTTATTCTTTTCGGCGTCCAGCATTTTGGCGGGGGGAATTCTTAAAAACGCGCTCGCGACAAGCGGCGCCAACGGCGGTTCCAGCAGCGGCATCATCAGCACCCTGGTCGGGGTGGGCGCCTGCATTTTCTTCCCGATCCTTTATGCGATTCTCGGTTTCATCGGCGGGATCATCACGGCCGTGATCGCCAACATCACACTGGCCATCTCCGGCGGATTGGAATTTAAAACAAAATCTTAATCGAATCCGGGGATGATTCCACGAGGACCGTTGCATTAAAAACAACAGCCCCCTCCCGTCTTGAAGGGCTGTTGTTTTTTTTACCGCTGATCAATCGGTTTTTACCTGCAGTTCGCCGACGTCGGTTTCCTTTCCTTCCTGGACCAGAACGCGGCTAGATCCGCCCATGAAACTCAATTGAACCCACTGCTCGCCTACCTGGAACGTCAAAACATAATATCCCGCGGGGAGATCGGTGATCGAGAATTTTCCATTCGCATCCGTCGATGTTTCTTTCTTAAAAGGCTGGTCGCTGCACGGGGTATTCCCGGAAAAGGAAAGAACGATCGCTTCCACGCAGAATTCCATTTTCGCGTTCGCGACCGGTGCGCCTCCCTTGGGGATGGTCCGACGATCGAAATGCAGGGAACTCGGTCAACTCCAGCTTCGGTTCCGCTCTCTGTTCTACGGGTTTTCCGCCCGGCCATTGTTGATGCGCGGCCTGATTTGGGTCTATATTGCGTGTCCCTCCGATCCGGTGTCGCCGAATAACCGCTGCCGGTCCAAATCCCCCAGCTCGCGCACCGCCGCATCGACCGGGATTTCCTTCAAGCCGTCGGCTGTCGGCGTTTCGTATCCCAGCGCAATCAGGTAGCCGATCCCGGCGGTTCGCGCCGCCTTCATTCCGGAAAGCGAGTCTTCCACTACCACGCATCGCGAAGAATCCAATTTTAAGTTGGCGGCCGCCTGTAGATAGAAATCCGGCGCCGGTTTGCTGCGAAGAACGCCGTTGTCGAGGACGAACTGGCGCGGATCGAACCAGCGCTTGAGCCCGAGGTGCTCGACGAAAAAATCCACGTTCACTTTCTCCGACGCGGTGGCAATGGTGCGCGGAATGGACCGGGCTTTCAAATAATCCAGCAGGTCTTCCGCGCCGGGCGAGAGCCGGAACTTTTCGCCCTGCTGCAGGCATAGTGCCCGGTAGGCCGCCTCACGCTCGTCGATCAACCGCCGGTTTTCCTTTTCTTCCAACCGCCGCCCGGCAAGATATGCCTGCGTATCCCGTCCGTTGCAGCCGAGGACAAACCGCGCGAATTCATCGCCCGAAAACGGACGGCCGCGGAGTTTCATCGCGGTCCGCTGCCAGCCGATTTCTATGAGCGGCGCGTCCCACCACAGGACACCATTGAAATCGAAAATGATTCCGTCGTAATTCATGCAGATACGTTTTACCAGCGAAAGATCGCGACTCCTCGCCCCTACCGGGGCTCGGAGTGACACACTTCCAATGTATCGACCCATTGCGGTCGTCAGTGGACTATGGACCACAGACCATCGACCATCGCCGAGGGTTCACGGTCAATGGACTCTCCCTATCAAACGTTCGTTGACTCTCGATCGTTGATTTTACTGCGTATGATCGACCGCATTCGCCTACAGATATTCGCATTCAAACCATCGGCTATGGTCTATGGTCTAAGGTCGATGGTCCGTTTTCCGGAACGTCTCTTTTTTTCCCTTCGCTACTTTCTCCGTTTCAATTAGCCCGCGCAGCTCGAACAGCTGGTCGCGCAGCGCGGCGGCTTTCTCGAACTCTAGGTTCTGGGCGGCGGCGCGCATCTCGCGGTCCAGGTCACGCGCCACCCGCTCCGCTTCGGCCGTGGAGAGGCCCAGCCGCTTTTCCTCTTCGTCCTTGGGTTCCTCCACCGCGCCGGCGCGCAGGCTCTCGGTCAGGTCGCGCACGGCTTTAATGATGCTCACCGGTTCGATCCCGTGCTCGCGGTTGTACTCCGCCTGAATCTTCCGCCGCCGGGTGGTTTCGTCGATCGCGCGCTTCATCGAGTCGGTCACCTTGTCGGCGTACATGATCACTTTGCCTTGCACATGGCGCGCGGCGCGGCCGATGGTTTGGATCAGCGAGGTGTCCGACCGCAGGAAACCCTCCTTGTCGGCGTCTAGGATCGCCACCAGCGAAACCTCCGGCAGGTCGAGCCCCTCGCGCAGGAGATTGATGCCCACCACCACGTCGTACTCGCCCAAGCGCAGGTCGCGCAGGATTTCCACCCGTTCCAGCGTTTGCACCTCCGAGTGCAGGTAATGGACCTTGATCCCAAGGTCGGCCAGATATTCCGAGAGGTCCTCGGCCATGCGTTTGGTGAGCGTGGTCACCAGGACCCGCTCCTTTCGCGCCACCCGGGCGCGGATTTCCCCCAGCAGGTCGTCCACCTGGCCCTGCGCCGTGCGCACTTCGAGCTCCGGGTCGACGATGCCCGTCGGCCGGATGATCTGCTGCACCACCCGGTCGGCGCGCTGCATCTCGTACGGTCCCGGCGTGGCCGAGGTGTAGATGGTTTGGCCCATGTGGGCTTCGAATTCGGAAAACGAGAGCGGCCGATTGTCCAGCGCCGAGGGCATGCGGAAGCCGTAATCCACCAAGGTCTGTTTGCGCGAGCGGTCGCCGCTCGACATCCCGCGGATCTGCGGCACGGTCATGTGGCTCTCGTCGATCACCAGCAGGTAATCGGGCGGAAAATAATCCAGCAGCACCCACGGCGGGGTGCCTTGCGCGCGCCGGTCGAGGTGGCGCGAATAATTTTCGATCCCGGCGCAGTAGCCCACCTCGCGCAGCATCTCGAGGTCGTAGCGCGTCCGCTGCTCGATCCGTTCGGCCTCGAGCGGTTTATTCTGCGCTTTGTAATAGCTAATTCGCTCGTCGAGCTCCGCTTCGATGTCGGTGATCGCCTCGCGCAGTTTTTCGCCCTCGGCGATGTAGTGCCGCGCGGGATAAATGGCGATCTGTTCCGGTTCGCTCAGGATTTCCCCCGTCACCGGATGCAGCTCGGTCAGTCCGCTCCAATTCGTCGCCGAAGAACGACATCCGGTAGACCGATTCGGCGTAGGCCGGCATCACTTCGATCGTGTCGCCGCGCACCCGGAAGGTGCCCAGTTTGAGCTCGGTGTCGTTGCGTTCGTAGTGGGTTTCCACCAGCTGGCGGAGCAGCGCGGTGCGGCGGTAGGTCTTCCCGCGTTCCAGGTTGATCACCACCTTGCCGTAGGCCTCGGGCGAGCCGAGCCCGTAGATGCACGAAACCGAAGCGACGATCAGCACGTCGCGCCGCGAAACCAGCGCCGCGGTGGCCGCCAGGCGCAGCCGTTCGATCTCGTCGTTGGTTTCGGTTTCCTTTTCGATGTAGAGGTCGTGCCGCGGGACGTAGGCTTCGGGCTGGTAGTAATCGTAGTAGGAGACGAAGTACTCCACCGCGTTCTCGGGGAAGAAATCCCGGAACTCGGCGTAGTCCTGCGCGGCGAGGGTTTTATTGTGGGCGATTACCAGCGTGGGCCGCTGCACCCGCGCCACCACATTGGCGATGGTGAAGGTTTTGCCCGTGCCGGTCGCGCCGAGCAGAACCTGGTGGCGTTCGCCCTTTTGGAGACCGGCGACCAGCGAATCAATCGCTTGCGGCTGGTCGCCGGTCGGCTGATATAAGGATTGGAGACGGAATTCCATCTTACGGCGCGGCCGGGAAGGTACCGGCCGGCGCGTACCAATCCTGCGGGTCGATGTTTTCCACGACCTCGCCGGCATTCACGTGGACTGCGATCAGACTGTGGTCTTTGCAGGAGGCGGAAAGTCCGCAGGGCACCGCCTTGGAATATCCGGCGGCGAGTTTGCCGTCCAGCGTGTAGGCAACGATGTAATAATCGCCGGCCGGCACGCTCAGCTCATACGTGCTTTGTCCCTGCTTGGTCGTCACCTCCGCAACCTTGGTCATGGTCGCCTTTTTGAAAGCGACAATCCGTTGCGCAACGAGGACGGAAGATGGGTAGATTAACGTGCCGCGGATGGTCCCGTTGCCCGCGGGAGCGGGCTGGGTCATGCCCGCCTCGAGGGTTTTAATCGATGTGGCCGCCGACTCAACGGTTTGGGGAACTTCCGTTATTCCGGTTATGACGGTTTGTTTAAGTCCGCCGATCGTTCCCACGACGTGGCCAACGTTGGGGATGGAACAGGCTAATGAGGCCAGGCCCAGTGCCAAAGCGAAGAATAGGATTTTACGCATTTCTCCCTCCCACGAAAAAAAAGCGCGGCGAAAAATGATTTTATCAGAAAGGGCTCGGGGAGTCAGGGTGAATTGTTAGGAAGAAAGAAGGGATCAAGAAGCGGGAAGAGCGGATCCGGAACAGAAATGGAAGTGCCGCCGCTTGAGTTGTCCGAATTCTCCGTCACCCTTCGCTCCATTTCCTTTCTGCTTCGACGGCGGGGCCACGACCGGATGGTATCCGCCGCCGTAGCCCCAAAAACTTCCGGAAAATTACGGGGCGTCGGCGGGAACAAAACGGCCGATGCGCTCCGAGATTGATGGTCAATGTTTTCCACCGTGCCTCCAAGGGGTTACGTGCACACGGACTAACGGATCCCCTGAAAATTCTCGGGCGGCGACTTGTGAAAAAACAGGTGAAAAACGAAGATCTTATGAACTATATTACTTTGGGCTTTATTTGAATCCAATTAGATTTATCTATTAAAACGAACCGGTCCTGTTTGGACCGGATCGCTCTTCGCTTGCGCCTAATTCCGATGGGCTATGCTTTTTCAATCGCGCTGCCGGCGGATTTCTTGCGCAACCCTTCCGGAACGCGGAGCAGCACCACCAGCGCCAGGAGCGCAAAGAAGGCGCTGCTAATGAACAGCGCGGTATACCCCATGAACCGTCCCGGCTGCAGGTTATTCAACCAATCCAGCACGGGGCCGGTAAAGCGACTGAAGGCGCCGGCGCCGGCGGTAGCCAGGTTGGTCAGCCCCAGGAACTTCCCGGCTTCCGCCTGGGGCGCGAGATCGGTTGCCAGCGCCCAATTGGAAGTAATGAAGATGCCCGCGCCGGCGCCGATGATCGTCCCGCACACCAGGACGGCGCTGGGCGAGTGCGCCATAATCATCAGCAGGCTGCCGGCGGCCACCAGGAGCGCCGCGACGACGTGCAGCGGCTTGCGACCGAACCGGTCGCACAGCCAGCCGCTGCCGAAAGCGAACGCCGTCAGCGAAAGCGCGATCACCGCCATCAGGTCGCCGGTCAGCTTGACCGGGTCCGCCACGCCGAGCGTATCGCGGATGAAATACTGCGCGAAGGCCTGCACGCCGTACACTCCGGCTAGAAAAACGAACCGCGATACGATCAACCAGGCAAATCCCGGCGCGGTTTTCCAGTGCACCTGGAACATTTCCCCGAGCTTCTCCCGCGGCGCCGCCTTCGCCGCCGGATTCGCGGCTGTCGGCCTCCCTGCGATCCCGCGAGCGTGATGAGCGCGGTCAAGGCCAGCACCACCGCCACGATGACCACCGCTGCAAGCCAGTTGGATCCGTCTTCCGAGAGAAATCGTCCCATGAACAGCGAGGCGACGATCAGCCCGAGCATGTCGAGCGCGCTTTTCATCGCGCTCCCGCGTCCCAACTGCTCGGGGGGAACGAGGTCCGGGAGCAACCCTTGCACCGGTCCGTGCGCGGTGTTGGAGGTGAACTGCAGCCCGATGTATCCGATTGCCAGGCCGGGCACTCCGCCGGCGATCGCCATTACTCCCAGGAAGAGAAAATCGCCAAGCGTTCCCAGCGCGATCAGCGGCCGCCGCCTTCCAAAGCGGGATGCCCATCGGTCGCTTACCGCGCCCGCGATCGGCTGGATGACCATCGCGATGATCAGTCCGATCCCGGTCAACAATCCCAGCACGGTATTCTTCTGATCGTTGGCCACATAGAGCAGCAGGATCGTGGGCAGTAAAATCAAATGCAGGCTGTTCCACATAAAGGACAGGCCGAAAAAATATACGTTGACGGTGAAAAATTCCCAGGCGGCGATTTTGCGCATTGATCCTCCCGTGGAAATCCTCTCCTCCACCCCCCCACCCCGAAAGGGCCGGGGATAGGGGAGAGGTCAGCTATAGATTCCCCTCAGCCTCTCCGGCAGCAATCCGGCGATGGATTGCATCACAAGGTTTGTCGTTTCGCGGTCGCGCGACTCCGGACCCGGCGCAGCGGGTGAAAGCAAACGAAACACTTTTCCAAAATTCAGGCAGAAAGCATTCTCCTCCTCATAGGCCCCGACCGGAGCGAGCGCGTAACCCGCCTGCGCCAGATGCGCGATGAATCGTCCCGCGCCCGCCGGCGGCGGCATCAGTCGCCCGTCGGGAGAATCCATCCCCTCCGGAGCCATCGCCATGGGCGGGTGGGAATCGCGCGCCGCGCGGAGAATCCTCCGGACGGAATCCGCGCGCGCGGCAAGGTCCTGCGGTCGAGGCGGCATGGGCGGCATCAGGGTAAAGGCGTACATCCGGGCGATCCGCGCCAGTAGCCACTCCGTGAGAGGGGTGATCAGGCGCGA
The DNA here is from genome assembly GCA_963780865.1 of uncultured Chloroflexia bacterium. GTDB lineage: Bacteria > Chloroflexota > Anaerolineae > Anaerolineales > RBG-16-64-43 > FEN-1073. The sequence continues at coordinate 95,935 of CAWADT010000029.1, forward strand.
GCCAATCGGATCCGGAAACGTCCAGGCCGATGTCATCGGCCAAAGCATCTCGCGCCTGCCCTCGCGAAGCGGGGGGCCGACGGCCGCCCCAATCGCGATCGAGATCCACCAGGCGCGGAACCCCGTCCGGGAATAATGATTGACCAGGAACAGAAGCGGATCCGGAGCCGCGGGAACCGCGCCGATGATTCGCAGGTGTTGGATGCCTTGGGAGAGTCTCGCCGCGTCAAGCGCAAAGGACCGCCGCCGTTCCAGAAGAAGATCGCGGACAATGGAAAGGGTGACGTTCGCGGGATACCGGTAGGTGGGGGCCACAGCCGATATTGTATAACAACTGCCGTTTGGTTTCGAACCCCGTCCGGCGATGGTGATCAATGAAGCTACCGGAATATGGCAGGGTTGGAAGGATCAACACAAACTGGTTTCTGTGCATACCCTACAGGCCCGCGCTTCGTTGAACCGAAACCCCTATGGGAATATCGGACCGGAAGCTCCGGATTGGGCGAGCCGCACCTGGATTAACCGTCACAAATGGTTTGCCGCGCAGGGGCCACGGTTGACACTCATGAATGTGAATTTTTGCCGCTCGCCGGAAATACCGTGGGAGTGAGAATCCATCGCGCGATAGGTAAAAACTAATCTCACCGCAAAGCCCGCCCTCGGTGGTCGGGCCGGGGGGCGCCAAGGGCGCAAAGAAATAATTATTAAATCTTTGCGGTCTTTGCGTCTTTGCGTTTGGAACTCGAACTTATCCTTTAAACCCACGCAGCCGCAGGCTATTGGTTACCACCAACACCGAGGAAAACGCCATCGTGCCCGCCGAGAGCATCGGGTTGAGAAATCCGAGCGCCGCCGCCGGGATGAGGATGACGTTGTAGAAGAAGGCCCAGAACAGATTTTGCCGGATGGTACGCAGTGTGCCGCGCGAGAGGGCCACCGCGCGCGCCACCCCGCGCAGGTCGCCCGAGATCAGCGTGACCGGCGCGGCGGCCATGGCGATGTCGGTCCCGCTCCCAAGCGCGATCCCCACATCCGCCTGCGCGAGCGCCGGCGCGTCGTTGATCCCGTCCCCCACCATCGCGACGACCTCGCGCCCGGCCTGCAGCCGCTCTACCTCGGCCGCTTTTTCGCCCGGCAGCACCTCCGCCAGCACCCGGTCGATTCCGGCGGCGCGCGCCACGGCCTCCGCCGAGCGGCGGTTATCGCCGCTGATCAGCACCGGCGTGAGGCCGAGCGCTTTCAGTTTGGACAGCGCTTCCACGGACCCTTCCTTTAATGTATCGGCCACGGCGATCAGCCCGGCCAACCGATCGTCCACCGCCACGAGGAAAACCGTGCGCGCAAGCGTTTGCAGCCGGTCGATCTCGGTCCGCAGCGGTTCGGACGAAACGCCCGCCGCCGCGAGCAGCCTTTCATTCCCCACCCGCACCATGCGTCCGGCCACGACTGCCACAACCCCCATGCCGGTCGAGGATTCGAACCGGTCGGGAGCGTCGGGCGCCAGTCCGCGCGCCTGGGCGGCCGCCACCACCGCGTTGCCCAGCGGATGTTCGGAGGATTTTTCCGCCGAGGCCGCAAGTCGTAGAAGTTCATCCGCATCGCCGAAGTCTCTCACAGGGATAATATCCGTCACCTCGGGCATCCCGCGCGTAAGCGTGCCGGTTTTGTCGAAGGCGACGGTCGTCACCCGGCCCGCGGTCTCCAGCGCTTCGGCGCTGCGGAAAAGAATTCCCATCTCCGCGCCCTTCCCGGTTCCGACCATGATCGCGGTCGGCGTAGCCAGGCCCATCGCGCACGGGCAAGCGATCACCAGCACCGCCACCGCGCGAATCATCGCCACGCTAAACGCGCCGGTTGCCCCCGTCGCCAGGCCGTAGATCAGCCAGGCGGAGAACACAACCGCGGCCGCGGCGATCACCGCCGGGACAAACCACGCCGCGACCGAATCCGCCAGGCGCTGGATCGGGGCCTTGCTTCCCTGCGCCTCTTCCACCAGACGCATGATTTGCGCCAGGACCGAATCCCTTCCGATTTTGAGCGCTTCCATCCGGAACGAACCCTGGCGGTTGATCGTCGCCCCGATCACTTTGTCGCCCGTGCTCTTCGCGGCCGGGACCGGTTCGCCGGTGATCATCAATTCGTCCACGTACGACCGCCCCTCGGTGACCACGCCGTCGGCGGGGATCTTCTCCCCCGGGCGGACGGAAAGCGTGTCCCCCGCCAGCACTTCTTCGACTGGAAGATCGCGTTCGATTCCGCCGCGCACGACGTGCGCGGTCCGCGCCTGCAGGGAGGCGAGTTTGTGCAGCGCGTCGCCGGTCCGGCCTTTGGCGCGCGCTTCGAGAAATTTGCCGAGCACGATCAGCGTGACGATCACCGCGGCCGTCTCGAAATATTCATGCCCCGGGAGCAGCCCGAAAGCCACCGGGATCGAATAAAAATACGCCGCGGATGACCCCATCGCGATCAGCACGTCCATGTTCGCTTCACCAGCGCGAATCGCCTTGAAGGCGCCGGTGTAGTACTGCCAGCCCACCCCGAACTGGACCGGCGTGGCCAGCAGGAACAGCAGGAGGTTGAACCACGGCGCCTCTCCGACGAATGCCGGCAGGAGCATAAGGTCCCGCCCCATCCCCAGCAGGAAGAGAGGGACCGTGAAGATCAATCCCCAGATGAGACGGCGCTTCTGGCGGGCGATCTCCATTCGCCGCGCGCGGGCCTCGGCGTCTTCCCCCGCGGCCGCCTGTTCCGCCAATTCCACCCCGGCGGCGGCCGCCGCGCGGCGGATCTCGGCGACGGATATCACGGTCGGGATGTATTTGACGCTCGCGCGCTCGATGGCAATGGAAACGGTCGCTTCCAGCACGCCGGGCAGGGAACGCAGCCGCTTTTCCAGACGCTGCGCCTGTCCCGCGTCGGAGAGACGGCGCAGCACAAGGATCTCCTCGCCCAGGGCCACGTCATATCCCGCGCGCCGGATCCGCCCGATGATCGCCTCCTGCCCGACCACGGCAGGATCGAACTCCACCGTGGCGCGCTCCGAAGCCAGGTTAACCTCGGCCGATTGCACGCCCGGCAGGCGCTTGAGGTTGCGTTCGATCGTCGCCACGCAATTGGCGCACGTCATTCCCGTCACCGGGAGAGTCATCTGCTCAATGGACATTGGAAACCAACCTCCTACTAGCCAGGCGGACCATTCCAGCCTCCGTCATTTTTTTCTATTCAGTGAAAAAGCGACCACGGATTCCACGGGAAGAGGCCGGATTACACCGAGTCTGAATTTAAAAAATTTTTCCTACTGCTCACCTTGTTCTATTTGAATGAGCAATCACCCATAAAAAACTACCCCTTTTTTCCCACCCTCATCCGACCTCCGGTCACCTTCTCCCAGCTTTTACCGGGAGAACCTGTCCCGGAGCATCGCGACGGGAGGGAGGGATGAAGGGAAGGCAGATCAGTTACAATTTCTTTTTCAATCCTGTAAATCCTGTCGAACGATCTCCAAGGTTGAGATAAAGCCTATCGAATGCTTAACCCCGCTCCGAACCCGGACGGGATCAGACATTCGACGGTTCGTAGTTGATTTCCGTGAGCACGTCGCGGATGATTTCAATCGTTGCCGGCGGGCCGAACTCGATGGTAACCTTTTTCGTCTGCTCGTCGCCGCTCACTTTTTTTACGCCGGTGATCGACATAAGTTCCGTCGTAATCGTGTGGATGCAATGGCTGCATGAAATGGATGGGATGGTCAAGACTACGGTTTGCATGATTCCTCCTTGAATGGACTTACGCCCGGTTGGCCGCCTGGAAAACTTCCGAAATTTCGCCGAGAACCTTCTCGCGCGCGTCGGGGTCATCCCCGCGCACGGCGGTGGTGACGCAGGTATTCAAATGATTCTCGAGGATCTTGGCCGACAGCCGGTTGAGCGACGATTGAACCGCCTGGATTTGACGGATCACGTCGATGCAATACTCCTCGCGCTCGATCATCCGCTCCACCCCTTCGAGATGGCCGACCGCAACCTTGGCTCTCCGTAGAATGTCCTCTTGATCCTTCATATTCCACCTCTATACCCCACCCCCATGGGGGGGGTATACAAATTAATAATAGCATAAGTTTTTATGGAGTCGAATATGTCCAATTAATTTTGATAAATTGTTATAAAAAAATGGGGTATTTTCTTAATGTCGAAGTGATCTGGCGCTTAGACAATCCTACGCTCGATCCTGCACGATATTGGAGCTTGGCTCAAGATGGCGTTATTAGGTAGACCGATGCGGTCTCGATATTATTCTGAGTGAGGAACGCGGGGAACGAAGACCGCGTTGGTCTTAATCATCCGTGTCCGCACGAGGCGCACGAACCTCCGGCGCAACCGGAGCAGGAGCTTCCGCCCCCGGTTCCGGAGACGGTTTGCCCGTCGCCGGTGCGGGCGGAAAACACGGAGAGCTTGCGTTTGATCCGGGTGCGGCCGCAGGCTTCGCAGGCGGCCGGAAGATCGGCATCGCTCATCGGCCGCAGCAGGCTGAATTCACGGCGGCACCCTTCGCAAATATATTCGTAGATCGGCATCGGCTTTCCTCGTTCGGCCCCTTCACTCGCGTTTCGCGGTTTTTATCACCTTGAGGAAGGCTTTCACGATCCGCGGATCGAATTGTTTTCCGGCGGACCGGTTGACCTCCCGCAAGGCTTCGGGTTCCGGAAGGGCTTTGTGATACGGACGGTCAGTGGTCATGGCGTTGAAGGCGTCCACCACCGCGATGATCCGCGCCCCTTCCGGAATTTCCTCGCCTTTCAGGTGATCCGGATATCCGCTCCCGTCCCAGTGTTCGTGATGGTGGTAGATCCAGGGAACAATTTTACGCAGCGGCTCCACCGGTCGGACGATCTGCGCGCTGTGATAGGGGTGCAGGTAGATGACGTCCCATTCTTCGGGAACCAGCTCCTCCGGCTTACGCAGGATACTGTCGGGAACGGCGATCTTGCCCACGTCGTGCAGGAGCGCCGCGAATTCGATCATTTCCAAATCGGCGCCCTCCCACCCCAGCTCCCGCGCCAGTTGGACCACGATCCGGGTGACGTCTTCGGAATGGCCGCGGGTGTACGGATCGCGCGCGTCGATGGCGTTGGCCAGCGAGGAGATCGCCGCCACCGAGATAGCGCGCACGTCTTCGAAGAGTTTGGCGTTTTCGAGCGCGATCGCGGTCTGCCCGGCCAGCGTCGAGAACAGCGATTGATCGGTGTCGGAAAATCCGCTGCCTGGTTCGCGGTTGACCGCCAGCAGCACGCCCAGGCCTTTTTTCCCGTGGATGATGGGAACGGCGAGCACGTTCCGGGCGGGAACGCCCGTGAGCATCCGTTCCAGCTCGGGTTCCCGCTTCCAGCGCGGATCGGAAAGTACGTCCGGGACGATCGCCGGCCGCCGCTCGAGGAAGACCCAGCCGATCAACCCTTCCCCGGTCCGGTATTTCACTTCGGATTTTTGAGAATCGTCTGTCCCGCCCGCCCGTTGGAGCACGAGCCGCTCCTCGATTTCATTCCACAGGAAGACCATCACCGCCCGGGCGTGCACCGCCGGGGGAACCGTCTCGATGATCAGCCGGACCACGTCCTCCAGCCGCAGGCTCGTGGATACCGCCCGCCCGAACTCGTACAGCGACCCCAACTCGTGCACCCGGTGCTCCAACTGTTCGAACAGAATCGCCCGGTGGATGGACCCGCCGGCGATATCGGCGGCGGCCGTGAGCAACCGGATTTCATTTTCGTTGAATTGCGACCGGCTAAAGGACACCAGCAGCAACGCGCCGACCACTTCATCCGCCGTCCGCAACGGCAGGCACAGCGCGCCTCCCACGCCGCGAACCACCGCCACCGAGCCGGGCGGCGGCACCAGCAGCGGATCCCGCGGCAGGAACGGCGTGAGGCGCAATTCCCCGTCGGCCACCACCCCTCCGATCAATCCTTCGCCCAAAGGCACCCGCCGGTTGATCACTTCGGGCGCCAGGCCTTCCGCGGCGCGGCAGACGATCTCCTTGCCTTCCACCAGGGAGATGCTGGCCGCGTCGGCGCGCGCGATGTGCAGCGCCTGGCGCAACAGCATCGGAAGCATCTCGCGCAGGGTCATCGCGCCGCGCAGAATGCCCGAGAGATCGTACAGCGCGCCGACCTCTTCCAGCCTGCGCTGGGTCTCCTCCATCAGGCGAACCCGTTCCAGAGCCGTGGCCGCCGTGTTGGCGAAGATGGTCAACCCGCGAATTTCCTCCTCCGTAAACGGATGCCGCTGGGCAAAGCGGATATAGAAGGTGCCGGTGACCCGCCCGGCGGCCCGCAGGGGAAGGCCGATTTGCGCGCGGATTCCCTCTTCTATGAGGCGAAGGGGCAGGAGCTCATGCTCGGAATCCGGCTCCGGCACGACCAGATTTTTCCCTTCCTGATAAATTTGCATGGTGAGCCCATGCGGTCGGGGAGGTGGTTCCGGCTTTAGCAACCCGTTGCGATCCGCGCCGATTTTCAGCCCCACCGATCCATCCGGTTCGATCAGAATGATGAGGGCCGAATGGGCATGAGCGGATTGGATAACCTTGGAGCAGATGGCGAGCGCGGTGTCTTGCAAGGTGGAAAGGGAAATAATCTCCGAGCCGAGTTCATAGAGCCGTTCGGCCAGTTCGCGGCGGCGCTGCTCGGATTCGAAGAGTTGGGCATTGTGCACCGATCCGCCGATCTGCTGCCCGATGGTTTCGAGCAGATCAATGTCGTCCACGGCGAAGGTGCGTTCCGACTGTGTGAACAGGATCACCACCCCGAGCGCCCGGCTCTTGGCGATCAACGGCGTACTGACCAGGATCCGGAAATTCGAAAGCCGGATGGCCTCGGCGAGGGGAGTTCCCGCCATCTCCTCCAGGCGCAAAACGACCACCCGTTTTTCCGCGGCGGCCGTCCCGACGGCGCTTTGCGAAGGATCCACCGTGCCCATGGCCCCAATCAGATCGGGAGGCAGACCCTGATGGACGCGTAGTTTCAGCATCCCGTCCTCTTCGAGCAGGATCCCGCCCCCGTCCATGTGCAAGAGCTCCAGAATTCGGCCAAGGGAAACGGTAAGCACTTCCTCGAGCGCCAGGGTTTTGGAGGAGACCCGGTCGATGGCATAGAGCGTCGAGAGCCGGTGGGTCTGGCGCTCCACGGCGGAGGAGAGGATGCCGCTCCAATCCGCCATCTTCTGCCGCATCGCTTCGAACTCCCGCGAGAGCTCCGCCGTTTCGTCGCGCCCGATGATGGTCATCGGCGTGGTTAGGTCCCCGGCCGCGAGCCGCCGCGTGGCTTTCAGCAGCTCGCGAATCGGTCCCAGCACCATTTCCTCTTCCATCCAGGCGAAGACGATCGCCAGGATCAGGATGCCCCCGCCAAAAAACACAAATTGCCAGCGCAGGGAAACAAGCAAACCGAATACCTCGTTCTCCGGCCGCTGGACGACAACCGTCCATGGCGCGTTCGACAGCGGCGCGAGCACCGCCACGACATTGTCGGTCGTGTGCAGCTGCGTCTTGTCCAGACGGACGATCCCGGATGCCCGTTTTTCGACAAATGACTGCAAGAGGTTGATTTCCGGCGCGGCCTGCAGGGAGAAGGTCCCGCCGGTTCCCACCTCCAGGCTGTCGCCGGCGGTGTCGATCACCAAGGCCCGGTCTCCGGCTTTCCCGACCAGCAACCGCATGAAATCCTCGATAGTCAGAGCGGCAATATCCACCGATCCGCCGATCCATCCAACGATATTGCCTCCGGAATCAAGCACCGGCTCCACCAAGGTGATCTGCGGCTGGCCATCGGCGTCCCGGAAAAATCCACCCGCTTGCCGGTGCTTCATTTGCATCGCCGTCTGCACAACGGCGGAGGTTTGAACCGCCTGCGCGGCGGCCACGTCCATCGCGGGCGAAGATTGCACCAGAGCGCCCGTGCGATCGAGGATAAAAACCCCTCCCGCGAACATACCGGTGTCCTCCAGCCGCGAGAGGATGCCGCCGGCCGCCTTCGAAAGATCCTCCCCGGCGGTTATCGCCGACGCCCGATTGGCCAGCACGCCGAAGTAATCCTCCAACCGGGAATCGATGCTCGCCGCCGCCAGCCCGGCGTCCCGGATTTCCATCTGCTGTATGACCGCTGTGCTTTGAGCCAACGCATAAGTACCAAGGAAAGCGAAAATTCCAAGCACGACGATCACGGCGATGATTACAAGCACCAGCGTGCGCAGGAAAATCGGGAATGTGCGGAGCCAGCGGATCATTTTATTTTTCCCGGGCGATGGAATACCGGTCGAAATCCTTTGCCACGACCGTTTCCGGGAAGACTTCCCGGGCTTCCTCCTGGACTTCCCGGTCGCGGTAGCGCCGAGAAATGTGGGTGAGGAGCAACTTGCGCGCCTGCACTTCGCGGGCCAGTTGCGCCGCCTGGCGGGCGGTCAGGTGCGAAAATTCCCGCGCCAGTTCCGCCTCTTGTTCCAAGTAGGTGGCTTCGATGACGAGCCCATCCACGTTGCGGCACGGCTCGATCAGGTTGTCGGTCCGCCCGCAATCGCCGACCAGCGCTAGGCGCGTGCCGGGCGTGAGCGGTCCGAGGACGTCGTCGGGGCGGACCAGGGTTCCGTCGGCCAGCGTGCAAGCCTGCCCCGCCACGAGGTTCGCGCGCAGCGGGCCGGCCGGCACCCCGAGCGCATCGGCCTTTTCGGTGAGGAACGGACGGCGCGCTTTCTCCTCGAAAAGGAATCCGAACGTGCCGCCGCCGCGATGGCTCACCGGAAACGCGGAAAGCCGGAAGGTGTCGTCCTCCATCAATTCGCCCGGTTCGATGATGTTGATCTCGAGCGGGATGGGCGGAGAAGCGCCGCGCAACACCACCCCGTACAGCAAGTCGCGGATGCGGTTCGCGGCCGGAACCCCGGCCCAGATCTCGAGCTTATCGATCGCTTCCCAGCGCATGAACGTGGAAAGCAGTCCGGCCAGCCCAAGAATGTGATCCAGAT
>CAWADT010000030.1:0-117532 GCA_963780865.1 uncultured Chloroflexia bacterium
CAAAACGGCAAAGCCGCCAGCGGCCAGATGATCGGCAAGGGTGAGAATGGCACCGGCCCCTATACCCTCAAGGAATGGGGCGACACGGAAGTCACCCTGACGGCCAATCCGAACTACTGGCTCAAGACACCGCTCTGGCCCGGCGGACCGTCCGGCGTAGCGAAGATCAAGAACGTCATTATCAAGTACATCGATGAATTCTCTACGCGGTTTGCCACCTTCCAGGCGGGTGATGGGGATTACATCGTTCCAGGTAGTGCGGCCGATTGGACCCAACTGGATACGCTCAAAGGCGCGAACTGCGATGCGAATGGTGTTTGCACCATCGATAACGCCACCCTACCGGCTGTGCGTTATGTCAAGCTGCCCGTCGCCAACCGCGACGACGCCTTCTTTAATTTCAAGATCAACACGGATGGCGGCAACACCTTCATCGGTTCCGGCAAACTGGACGGCAATGGAGTTCCCGCGGACTTCTTCTCCGACGTTCACGTGCGCAAAGCCTTTGCCTACTGCTTCGATTGGGACACCTATATCAAAGACGTGCTGCAGGGCGAAGGTGTGCAGGTCAACGACGTGATGCTGATAGGAGAAATCGGCGATGAACCGAACGGCGCCCACTACTCTTACGATCCTGCGAAGTGCGCATCGGAGTTCCAGGCCTCGACGTGGAAGTCCGCCGACGGCAAGAGCCTGTGGGACGTGGGCTTCCGCCTGACGATTGGCTACAACACCGGCAACACGGAACGCCAAACGATCGCCCAGATCTTCCAGAACGACATCACCCAGGTTAACCCGAAGTTTAAAGTGGAAGCCCAGAGCCTGGAATGGGCGAACTATCTGACCGCCTACCAGCACAAGAAACTGCCCTTCTTCCTCATCGGCTGGATCGAGGATATTCCCGATCCGCACAACTGGACGTACACCTACTCGCTGGGAGCCTTCGGCGGCAAGCAGGGCATGCCGCAATCGCTGAAGGATCAGTTCGCGCCGATCGTCGCCGCAGGCGCGCATGAAACCGATCCGGTCAAACGCGCTGCGATCTACAAGCAGTTCAACGCGCTGTTTTATGATAACGTGCCCACCATCCTGCTCGCGCAGGCTAGCGCACGGCGTTATTTCCAGCGCTGGGTGAACGGGTACTACCGCAATCCGCTTGACTCGGATACTCCGTTCTACGCGCTTTCGAAGAATTAACGGAAACAGCGAGAGAGCGGCAATGCCGCTCGCACAGCAGCGCCGCCCCCTTCCCCGTTCCCGGGGAAGGGGGCGGCGAATAGCTTCAAACCGCAGATTGACAGGGAGTATCCGTGATCAGTTATTTCATACGACGTTTGCTCATAATGCCCATCACGCTGTTCGGCATGACGGTTATCATTTTTTTGATGCTGCAGCTCCTGGGACCGGAAGCGCGGTCGGCGCTGTACGTCCGCGATATTCCCAAGAACGCGGAGGTCATGCGGGGCATCATTCTCAAATACGGTTTAAACGACCCGATTTACGTCCAGTATTGGCACTGGCTGGTGGGGCGGACGGATCCCGACACCGGAAAAACCATCGGCGGCATCCTGCGAGGCGACTTCGGTTTCTCGCGTTCCGCCAGCCGCCCGGTGGCCGAGCTCCTGGCGTTGCGGTTTCCCGCCACGCTCGAGCTTACAATATATGCAATTATTCCCATCATCATCATCGGGATCTGGTTGGGGGTGACGGCCGCCGTCCATCATAACCAATTGATAGATCAAGCGGCAAGATTATTCAGCATCGTTGGATATTCCTTCCCGGTTTTTGTCTTCGGGATTCTTGTGATGATGATCTTTTATGCAAAGCTGAGGTGGTTTCCAGCCGGACGCATCTCCGACTGGGTAGCCCAGGCGCATTACGTGCAATACACTCACCTGTACACCATCGACGCATTGTTGAACCTGCGTTTCGATATCTTCGTGGATGCCATCCGGCACCTGGTACTGCCGGTGGTGACTCTCTCCTACACCAGCTGGGCGGCATTCCTGCGGATCACCCGTTCCTCGATGCTCGAGACCCTTCGGCAGGAGTACGTTACCACGGCCCGGGCCAAGGGCGTTCCGGAAAAAGATGTAATTAATAAACATGCCCGCCCCAACGCGCTCATCCCGGTGATCACCTACAGCGGTCTCACCGTCGCCGGTTTGCTGGGCGGCGTGGTATTCACCGAAACGATCTTTAATTTTCCGGGCATGGGTTCGGCCGCCGCGGAGGCCGCGGCGCGCTACGACGTGGTTACCGTTCTGGCTTTTACCCTTGTCACCGGTGTGATCATCATCATCGCCAACCTGATTGTCGATCTCTTATATGCGGTTCTCGATCCCCGGGTCCGGCTGGGTTGAAAGGAAAATTTTTCATGAGCGCTGTGAGCCAATCGAACTCCCGTACCCCCGGAAACCGCGGGTATGGAACCGGACATTGAGCTGCGAAAACTCGGCCGGATGGAACGGCTGCTAGGTCCCGAGTTTTACCGGATATTCAGGGGCGTCATCACCAATCCACTTTCGGTCGTCGGCACCAGCCTGATTTTGTTTTTCGTGCTGGTGGCCATTTTTGCCCCCCAGATTATCCCGCCAACCAATCCAACGAACCCCTATTCGATCCCGCGCGACGGATTCAGTAACGCTCCTCTTCCCCCCGGAACAGCCTGGCTCCGGCAGGCCCCTGCGCTACCCTTCTGGTGGAAGCCGCTGACCGGGAGCGATAAATGGTTCCACATTCTCGGGACGACCAGCGGGCAGTGGGATATCTTCTACGGCCTGGTGTGGGGCACACGGACGGCCATTATCGTAGGCGTGCTGGTTGAAGGCCTCACCTTGATCATCGGGATCATCATCGGCGCTATCGCAGCCTTTTACGGCGGCTGGCTGGATGAAGTCCTCATGCGCATCACCGAAATCTTCCTGGCGTTTCCCTTCATCATGGCCGCGCTCACGCTCTCCGCGATCCTCACCCCGATCATGGGCAGGGGAATCTGGCCGCCGGCCATCGCCTTGATTGTCTTCGGCTGGATGTATTATGCCCGCCTGATCCGCGGAGATATTCTTTCCATCCGCGAGCGGGATTTTGTCACCGCAGCCCGGGTGGTGGGCGCCGGAGACGGGCGCATCCTCATCCGCCACATCATCCCCAACGCCATCTATCCTACGCTGGTTCTCGCCTCGATGGACATCGGCACCGTGGTCATCAGCTTCGCCGCACTTAGTTTTCTCGGGATTGGCACCGAGGTGGGGTATGCCGATTGGGGGCAGTTGATTAGTTTCGCGCGGAATTGGATTCCGGTTCTTTCGACATACTGGTGGATCGTTATTTACCCGGCAATCGCCCTAATCCTCTTCGTTTTGGGATGGAACCTCGTGGGTGACGCGCTGCGGGATATCATGGACCCCAAATTGCGCGGGCAAATCCGAAGATAGAACCTCATCGAAAAAAAAAACCTGGCGATAAAAAGCCAGGTCTTTTTTTATCTTTAGGATCCGCAAAATTTTCCGGGAAGAACCAGGAATGGATTCCCGCCCTTCGAGAAGTGCACTCGAGGACAGCCCCGCCCCGGCTTTCCCTCGTTCCTCGGGACAGGCGCCGGGCGAGGCCGGGGGCGCGGAATGACGAGCAACAGGCACGTCATGCCCGAGTGGTTTAATCGGGCATCCAGTACTTGCATGACTAATTGGGGGGAAATCAAAATGGATTCCCGCTAGGAACACCCTCGCTTCGCATTCATCCCGGCTCATGAACCAAACTCGAGCCGGGATGCTACACGAGGGCAGGCGCGGGAATGACGAACTAATCACTGCAGGGACAGGAGTTAGTCATACCCGAGTGATTGTAGCTTGTCCTCGGTTGATCTTCCCGGGGATCGGGCATCCAGATTGTAAGTCCGTCATGCCCGAGTGTACTAGTCGGGCATCCAGAACTTGTTGAGTATGTCAGGAATGGATTCCCGCTAGAAACACCCTCGCTTCGCATTCATCCCGGCTCATGAACCAAACTCGAGCCGGGATGCTACGCGAGGGCAGGCGCGGGAATGACGAACTAATCACTGCAGGGACGGGAGTCCGTCATGCCCGAGTGATTGTAGCTTGTCCTCGGGTGGTTTTCCCGGGGATCGGGCATCTACAAAGCGATTATTTTCTTTGAACACAGATGGAGATCAGGTCTTGGATAAAGCAGCTTTAATATTCGAGACAAACTCCTCAATGTCCTCTTCCTTTGTATCCCAAGAGCACATCAACCGGACGCCATCCTCCCCGATGAAATTGTAGAAATGCCAGCCCTTCGCGCGGAGTTTCTCGATCAGCGCGCGCGGCATCCGCACGAACACGGAATTTGCCTGGCGCGGCATCTGGATTTCCAGCTCAGGGATTTTTTTCAATTGGGATTCCAATGCCGCCGCGCTCTCGTTGGCATGCGCGGCGTTTTTCAACCAAGTTTCATTTTTGAGCAGCCCGATCCACGGCGCGGCGAGGAACCGCATCTTCGACGCGAGCTGCCCGGCTTGCTTGCAGCGGTAGGCAAAATCCTCCGCGAGCTCCTTGTTGAAAAAGATCATCGCGTCGCCCACCGCCAGCCCGTTCTTGGTCCCGCCCAGGCAGAGCACGTCCACCCCGCATTGCCAGCTGATTTCTTTGGGCTTGGCCTTGAGGCTGACGAGGGCGTTGGCGAACCGCGCGCCGTCCATGTGGATCCGCAGGTTGTATTTTTTGGCGGCCGCGTGGATCGCGTGCAATTCCGCGGGCGAATACACCGTGCCCAATTCCGTTGCCTGGGTGATGCTCACCACCCGGGGCTTGGGGAAGTGGATGCCCCGCCCGCTCCTGGCGATGGTTTCAATGCTTTCCGGCTGGAGCTTGCCGCGGATTTCCTTTCCCAGAAGCAGCTTGGCGCCGTTGGTGAAGAATTCCGGCGCTCCGCATTCGTCGGTCTCGATGTGGCTGGTGTCTGCGCAAATGATGCTGTTGTAGGATTGGCACAGCGCCGAAAGCGCCAGCGAGTTGGCCGCGGTTCCGTTGAAAACGAAAAATACCTCGCATTCCGTTTCAAACACGGCCCGCAGTTCGTCGCAGACTTGGGCCGTCCAGCGGTCATCCCCGTAGGAGACTTCATATCCCGAGTTGGCGTCGAGCAGGGATTGCACGGCTTCCGGACACATCCCGGAGCAATTGTCGCTGGCAAAATGATTGCGGTGGACCATAGGTTCTCCTTTTCGAACTCCTGATGAATTGTACTTTACAACGGAAAAGGCGGGTACACGGAAGACACCGGAGGATCACGGAAGGTACGGAATATTACGCACAGAATCTCCCGCTGGAATAGATCATCTATCTCTTCCGCTCTTTCCATAGCTATCCCAAGGTCCCATCCGAGCCCCCCGGCTTCGCCCGGCGCCCCTCCCGAACTCCAAAAAAGTGAGGTGGAGCGGGCGGCAAACCGGTTGCGCCAACTCAGAAGCACGGGGTGCGACCGGGTTATTGCGTGTACAATGTTTGTGGGTAGACCGAACGATCCGGAGACAATGTGATGAAAAAAATTCCTGTGCGGGATATTTTCCTCATCCTCCTGGGCGCCGTGCTCCAGGCGGTGGCCATGGATCTCTTCCTGATCCCGGGCAGGCTCGCGGCCGGCGGGGTAAGCGGGTTGTCACAGATCATCAACCGGTATACCGGCTGGCCGATCGGCGTGATGATCATCCTGGGCAACCTACCGCTCTTTTTCCTCGGCTGGCGGTTACTCGGCGGGCGGCGCTTTCTTCTGCGCACCTTCCTGGCGGTGGTGCTCTACGCTAGTTTGATCGACCTGCTGCCGCGATACCTGCCCCGAGACCTCACCGGGGACTCGGTGCTCAACGCCCTCTTTGGCGGCGTCATCATGGGAATTGGAATGGGGCTGGTGTTCCGGGCCAAAGGAACAACCGGCGGCACCGACATCCTCGCCCGGGTGCTCGGCAAATGGCGCGGGATTCCTCTCAGCCAGAGCTACCTGATCACCGATACCGCCGTCGTGCTGGGGTCGGCTCTCGCCTTCAGTTGGACGCTTGCGCTCTACGCGGTGGTTGCGCTCTATACGTCCGGCCTCGCGGCGGAACTGGCGTCGGAAGGTTCGAATATCGTGCGAGCCGCCACCATCGTCACCGTACATCCGGCGGAGGTCTCGGAGAAAATCATCCATGAAATGCAGCGCGGGGTGACCATGTGGTCGGGGACGGGGATGTATTCCGGCAAGCCGCGGCAGGTCCTTTTCTGCGCGATCAGCCGCTCGGAAGTCAATCAGCTTAAGGCGATCATTCTGGAAGCCGATCCCGACGCGTTTGTCGTCATCGGCCAGGCGAACGAAGCGCTCGGCGAGGGATTCCAACCGTTGAAGCCTTAGCAGGCAGAATACCAAACTTCATATGTCATTCCGAACCCCGAGCGGAGCGAGGAGTGAGGAATCGGTTGCGCGGGAATAAAAGTTAGGAACGCCTAGAGAGATTCACCAATTCCTCGTCGACCCTTACGGGTCTCCTCGGAATGACACCAAGCACAGGGCCGATTTTTCACGCCAGCAGTGACGCGGCGGCGCTATAGAGAAACCATCCGCCAAAGGCTAGTAGAGCGATTCCACAGACTGCGAATACCACCTGCTGAAAACGTCGGCCGAAGAATTGTCCGCCGGCGTAGGAAATCGCCGAAAGAAAATATCCCCACAGAAAATCGCACAACCAGTGCGCCAGGCAGAGTATAACGAACCCCGCTATGCCAAAGGCAAGCGATTGCATGATCAACGCCGCCCCGACCGTTGCCCACCATACAAAGAAAAACGGGCTGCCAAGCGTGAGCAGGGTTCCCGCCACCACCGGCGAACCGGAAAACAACGAAGAGCGGATCGATTGCCCCGCTATCCCCCGCAGTAGTCCCACGGCCATGAAAATGAGAACCAATCCTCCGAGGATTTCCAGCGCGGTCTTGAGCGAAGCGTTCGTGAGGAAATGCCCGATGCCGAGCGCCAGGAGGATCATCAAGGGGAACTCGACGATCCCGTGGCCGACGGCGATCCAGGCGCCGGAATGCGGCGAGTCGTTTCCCTTGCCGATGGTGACGGCCGTCACCGGCCCGGGCGCGAGCACGCCCGAAAGGGAAATGACGATCGCGCCGGAAAGAAAAACGAGAAAAGGCACGGGGGATATTGTAACTGAAGAGCGACCCCTCCCCCCGCCCCTCCCCATTCTGGGGAGGGGCGGGGGGGAGGTCGGGTTATTCCTGCGCGCCGAGCAGCCCGCGGACCGAGCCCATATCCACCTCGCGCATGCGCTCCCAGCGGAATTGCTGGGTGTACAACCGGTAGTATTTTCCGCGCAACCGCAGCAGTTCGGCGTGCGTTCCGATTTCGGCGATGCGCCCGTCTTCGACCACCACGATCCGGTGCGCGCGGCGGATGGTCGAAAGCCGGTGGGCGATGACGAAGGAAATGCGCCCCGTCATCAGGCTTTCCATCCCGCGCTGAATGAGCGCTTCGGTCATCGTGTCCACCGAACTGGTTGCCTCGTCCATCACCAGAATGTCCGGCTGCGCCAGCACCGCGCGCGCCAGGCTGATGAGCTGCTTCTGGCCGGTCGAGAGCTGGTTGCCGCCCTGGCCCACCTCGGTGTCGTATTCCTTCTCCAGGCGGTGGATGAACTCGTCCGCTCCGGCCACGCGCGCCGCCTCCTCCACTTCCGCTTCCGTCGCGTCGAGCCGCCCGTAGCGGATGTTTTCCCGCACCGTTCCGGAGAACAGATGCGGGGTTTGCAGCACGACGCCGATCCGGGATTGGATCGCTTTCTGGGTGAGCGTGGTGTAGTCGCGCCCGGCGATGCGGATCACGCCCCGGCGCGGTTCGTAGAAGCGGCACAGCAGGCTTGCGATGGTGGTCTTCCCTCCGCCGGTCGGGCCCACCAGCGCGATGGACTCGTTCTCCCGCACCCGCAGGGAAAAATCCTCCAGGACGGGTTTGCCTTCTTTGTACCAGAAGGAAACATGGTCGAACTCGACCTCGCCGCGCAGCGTCCCCGGATCGGCCGAATCCGGCCGGTCGACGATCTCCGGCAGGGAATCGACCAGCGAGAAGGAGCGTTCGGCCGAGGCGATGGCGTGCTGCATTTCGGAAAAGACGCGCGCCAGATCCTGGACCGGCCAGAGCATGAAGGTGACGTAGCCGATGAACGCCTGGATGGTGCCGATCGAAACCGTCCCTGCCATCGCGCGCGCGCCGCCGAACCACGCCACGGTGGCCAGGGCCACCGCGCCGATCCCCTGTACCACCGGCAGGAAGAGCGCCGAGAGCCAGGCCGCGCGGAATCCGGCGGTGTACATTCCATCGGTCAGCCCCTGGAACTCATGCAGGTTCCGCTCCTCGCGTCCCAGGGCTTTGATCACGCGCACACCGGTGATGGTCTCGTTGAAGGATGCGGTGATCTTGGAGTTGATCTGGCGCACCTGGCGGTATTGCCGGATGATTCGCTGCTTGAAAAGCGCGCCGGCAAAGACCAGCACCGGGATGGTCAGGAAGACGAGGATGCCCAGCGTCCACTGCAGATAGATCATGAAGACCAAAGACGAGAGGATGCTCATCGCCGCCCAGGTGGCGTCCATCAACCCCCAGGTAACAAGATCCGCCACCTTGGCCGGATCGGAGGTGACGCGGGACATGATCCATCCGACCGGCGTGCGGTCGAAGTAGCTGAAGGAAAGCTCCTGAAGCCGGGTGAACATGCTCCGCCGCAGGTCGTATTGGATCTGTTCTCCGAGCAGCCCGGCCAGGTAAATGAAAGTGAACACGCCGGCCGCCTGAAGAAGGGAGAGGGTTGCAAACAGCGCGAAGATCCATACGAGCGATTCCGGTTTCCCCGGCGTGATGGCCTGGTCGATGACCAGTTTTTTCAGGTAGGTGAAGATGGAATCCGAAACCGCCACCAGCGTAACGGTGGTGAGGAAGCCCGCCATCCAGAGCCTTTTACGGGCTGCGAGTCCCAGCATCCGGGCCAGGGTCTGTCCGTCCCAGGATTCTTCAAAATCTTCTTCTTCCCATTCATTGACAGCCATAATTCGCTCCGTTGATTTGCCGTTCCCGGTTCAGTTCCGCTCGACTTTCCCGCGTGTACTTATCAGGATTTTGTTCGTCATTCCCGCATGTCTTAGGCGGGAATCCATTTCTACTTCCCTGGAACGTCTTCACGAATTCTGGATGCCCGATACGATCATTCGGGCATGACGGACCTGTTGCTCGTCATTCCCGCGCCTGCCCTCGCGAAGCATCCCGGCTCGCCTCTGGTTCATGAGCCGGGATGAACGCAAAGCGAGGGTGTACTAAGCGGGAATCCATTCCTGATACTCGGACCGAGTAAGTTGATTTTGGATGCCCGATCCCCGGGGAAACCACCCGAGGACACGGTACGATCACTCGGGCATGACGCGCTTGTCGCTCGTCATTCCGGTACCGCGGCGGCCGCGGCGCCATATCCGCCGGCTTCCCCTTCAAGTTCCCCCTGCACTTCCTCCTCGATCCTGGATTGCAGGAGGAAGATGTGCCGGTAGAAACCCTCCTGTTTCATTAATTCCTCGTGCGTGCCGGATTGGATGATCCGGCCCCTGTCCAGCACCAGGAGTTGATCGGCGTGCATGACGCTTTGCACGCGGTGGGCGATGATGAAAGTGGTGCGCCCCTGCATCAGCCGCTCCAGCGCGCCGCGGATTTCCGCTTCCGTCTCCGAATCCACCGACGAGGTGGAATCGTCCAGGATCAGCAAACGCGGGTCCTTCAGGATGGCGCGGGCGATGGCCATGCGCTGTTTTTGGCCGCCGGACAGCGTCACCCCTTTTTCCCCCACCAGCGTCCGGTATTTTTCCGGAAAGCTCAGGATCACGTCGTGCAGCGCGGCGGCGCGCGCGGCGGCTTCCACCTCTGCGTCCGACACCTCGCGCTCCACCCCGTAGACGATATTCTCGCGGATGGTGCGGGAGAACAGGAACGGCTCCTGCTCCACAATCCCGATCTGCCGCCGCAGGTAGCGTTTGGGATACTCGCGCAGTTCGACCCCGTCCAATCGGATGCTGCCGGCGGTGTATTCGTAGAAGCGCGGCAGCAGGTTGACAAGCGTTGTCTTTCCGGAGCCGGTCGGCCCTAAAAGCGCGATGGCCTGCCCCGGCAGGCAGTGAAAGCTGATATCGCGCAGCACGCTGGCGTTCCCGCGATATTCGAACGATACGTTGCGAAATTCCACTTCGCCGCGGGCCGGACCCGCGGGCCGATAGGAACCCGCATCCATGTCTTCCACCCGTTCCTTTAAAATCTCGCCGGTGCGAAACGCGGATACCATTCCGTTGGAGGCGTGCACGATCAACCGGCCGAGATCGCGCATCGGCCAGATCAGATACACCACCAGTCCGGTGTACGAGATGTACTGGCCGACCGTGATCTCCCCGTGGATCGTCATGAGCGCTCCGAGAATGAAACCGGCCAGAACCTGGGACGCGCACAGGATGTCACTGGACGGCCAAAAGAGCGAATGCATCAGAAGCAGGATGCGCCCGCGGCGGAATTTCTCGGTATTCTCCTTTTCGAACTTGGCCGATTTCAAAATCCTGACGGGCAAACGCCCGCACCACCCGCACGCCGGCCAGGTTCTCCTGCAGCATGGTGGAAAGAATCGCGTCCTGATCCTGGTAGTCGTCATACACCTTCGACACGCGCCGGAAGAAGAAAACCGAGACGGCCACGACCGCCGGCACCACGACCACCGATGAAAGCGCCAGCTTCGCGTTTAGGAGCAGCAGCGCCCCCAGGTTGACGACAAACAGCATCACGATGCGCACCACCCCGATCGCCTGGTCGGCGAAAAAGCGGCGCACCGCGTCCACGTCGGACGTGCTGCGCTGGATCAGTTCGCCCGCGGCCATGTGATCGTGGTAGGTAAACGGCAGATGCTGGATATGGTCGTAGAGCGTGTTGCGCAGCCTGCGGGCGACGTTTTCCGAAGATTTAGCCGCGAACCGGCCGCTGAGGAAGGAAAAGGCCCCGTCCAGGAGCGCCAGCGCGATGATTCCGCCCGCGAGCAGGGGCAGCAAGTCCATGAAGGTACTATGGCCGACCGTCTGGTCGACCAGGTATCCCAGTAGGAAGAAGGTCACCGCTTTGGCCGTGCTCGAACCCGCCTGCGAAGCCATGGCGAGCCCGTAGGAGCCGCGATATCCTTTGGAATAATTCCAAAGAATGCCGAGCCGTTCCCGGAAAGTTCCTTCTTTGGGTTGAAGTTCCGCCATTTTGTCCTCGAACAATAGAAAAACCACGGTTTTTCGATAATCCGTGGTTTTGGAAAAAAAAACCACGGGCCGGAAAATGCGCCCGTGGCTACGGAGGTCTGACAGGAACGTCTATCGGCCGGCAGGCGCACTTCTAGAAGGCAAAATGCCAATCCGCTTGGGATCGGCCGCCTTCCGGGAATTAACCATGAGGATGAACATAAAATGCGCCTCTTATCCTTGATCGGTTATTAATTTACCACACTTAAATTCAGCGGTCAAGCGAGTTTCCAAAAATCATCCGCCGGTTTCGGATTTGTCCGTGGCGTGGAACCAATCCGGCTCGCGGATTTTCATCCGTTTGTAGAAAGCCCTTAGCCGTTTGCGATTCCCGCTCCACCCGGATTTCGGCTTCGTTCCGGTCGGAAGCAATCCCAGAAAATGCAACGCGTTCCCGCCGAAAAAATTATCCATTTCCGTGCCGCTGAAGATCCCTCCGCCCGAAAGCAGCCGGGTGTAGCGCTCTTTGAATTCGGTGAAGCGATCCACCCGGGTGATAATGTGCCAATCGATCCCATACAGAAGCCGGGCGGGGATCACTCCTGGAAAATCCGCCAGCATCGCCCGGTAGGATTCCTGGAACTTCGGAATGTCTCCATCGGTCATGATCATATGGTGCGCCACGTCCGCAAACAGGAACTCGTATTTTTCCATCATCCGGCAGATTTCTCCCACCCAATTTCCCGTCCCTTGCTCATTTTCCTTCCCGGCCCCACCGGCCTCCGCCCCGATCCTCCGGGCGGATCGCCCTCGCTTGCGGGAAACGTACCCCTCCGGCTCGGCCCATCCAAAATGGGCCAGGTTCAGGTGCAGTCGGGGAAACCGATCCAGCACAGGCCGCCAGAATTTTGGATCGGCAAAATCGAAACTGGCTCCCGGGTAGGCTTCGATGCCGTTGGAGACGCAATGGGCGGTGATGGGGACTTCCTCCCGCTCGCAGAACTCATACAACTCCAGGAGCACCTGATCGAATTGCTCGCCGGTAAAGCCGAGATATCGCTTGCGGCCGTCGCGCTGGAAGATCCAGCGCCGCTTCTCATCCACGGCGGCGTTTCCGAGCGGCCGGTAGCCGAGCGTGTTGTAGACCTTCACGCCGATGAACCCCTGTTCGCGGACGGCTTGCATGGCGAGTTGGAGCGAACTGAATTTTTCCGGCGGACCGCCGTCCGGATCGCTCGGGGTGGGCAGCTCCGCCCGGAACGCCAATTCCCGGGCCGGGTCGAAGGGCGCAAAAGGATGGATCCTCCCATGCGAGGCGAGAACCGCCTCGCGGTAGACGGCTTCGATTTGGTTGCCGATCGAGATGCGCGGCGGATCCTTGAACCAATATTCAAAATCGATCATGAGCGGAACGAATAAATCGGTTCCGTCCTTTTCGAAGGTTTTAATCAATCGAGCGATGATGTCGTTCACGTCGCGCAGCGAAAGAATGTCCGCCCAGCGGTGGTACCCCTGCCCCATATAGGCGTATACGAATTGCTCCACCAGATTGGCGAGCATGTCCTTCTCCTCGCCGCGGATGGCCCTTTCGATCACCCGCGCCAGGAGTGGAGCCAACGGACGGAGATACCACTCATACTGGCGGGATAACAGGTACCCCTGCAGCGGAATATCCCGGCCGCGAAAGATATGTTCGTGAACGTCGATAACAGGTTGCATCGCTCCTCCCTGGACAAACGGACTCTCAGACCTCGCACGAAAAATCCTCTGCCGACTGGTTTACCAAATCTTTATCCCATCATACTTCGTTTTTAAATAACCGCACGCCTCCCGGATGAATCGGCCCGGTCATTGCAGAAAACTTTCCGCCCAGGCAAGAAAAAAAACCGCGACCCGACGGGACGCAATTCTATCCATGTGCCGTAAAAGCCGAATGATCACCCCTCGGTTACAAAGCCGCCGGGTTCATCGTCCTTCCGACGAACAGGATCGATCCGGTCGGAACGTCCCGGATGAGGAAGATAAAGGGATGATCCGCCTTGAACTCCATGGGTTGAACTGGACGGGCGGGCATGGACATCGCTTCCACCACGACGGCGGTGGCGGCGGCAGCCTCCGTCCCCTGCTCATCCACCGATATGAACGCCTTATGCAGGATCAGGCTGAGGTAGAGATCCCGCGCGGCGTCCATTCCGGAAAAATCCGCGCGGTCCGGATCGAAGGCGTCCGTCATCCCCAGCGCCTTCAGCTCCTTCGATAATTCCGTCGACCACTCGAATTTAAATTTGGGCAGGCTCAGATCCACTCCCACCGGCTGCAAAGCGGCCACGGTTTCCGCCAGCATCCCCGCATTCAAGCGCCCTTCCACGTCGGAGAATTTTCCCTCGTCCGGCAACAGCACGAGCATCGAGAGTTGTCCGCCCGCATAGGGCAGAGCCACCGCGCGATAATCCTCCCCCAGCATGGCCTCGAGGCGGCTCGATTGGCGCATCATCTCCACCGGCACATTGCTTCCGTCGAGCAGGTGAAACGTGTCCGGCTTCGTCATTTTCTTATCGAAAGGTTCCTGCCAGGCGGCGTTGAAATATACGGCGTTCGCGAGCACCAGGCGGGTGAGCGTATCGAGCGCTCCTTCCGGGATGATGTCCTTGATTTTCTGGTTGGTGGATTGCCCGACCCAATCATTGATAGCGAGCCGCGCGGCTTCGGGATCCTTCCGATAATCCACCAGGCGCATCCCGGCGGCGTAATTCTGCGCGAGCACGTCCAGGAAGGGCTGCTCAAAATGAACCCCGTTCTGACCCCAGAGGGAATTGGCGGCGTTCAATTGAAAGGCTTCGCCGGGTTTCAACCCCTCCACTTTGGAGCGGCTTTCCAGCGTCCGCGCCAGTTGGTTGAAGGCCGGATGAAGCCGGTCTGCGGGCAGGGTGAAATGGAGCGTCTGCGCCATCTGGGATGCCGTATCCCCGCTGGCTCCCGCGAAGGTCATGGCGAGCGCGATGGAAATGCTGTAGGGCGAATAAATCAGGTTATCCCCGCCGACGGCGGCCTGATGATACAAATCAAAGGTGAAGGCGGTATTGCCGCCGACCAATTCGCCCAAATCCGAATCCGATATTTGGGGTGAATTGTTAAACGGGAGATTGGACTGGACGACCGCAACCGTCGGGTGGATTATTGTACAGGCCGGTTGCAGCAATAAAACAACCGCCGCGAGAAAAAGGACCGCAAGGTTAATTCGGTTCATTTTTCCTCCTGTTGTTTGTGCTAAACCTACGGATAGGACGCCAACAAGGGGAAAAGGTTCCTTACTGGACTTATTGGATGTAAATTATCTTGTTCCAACAGGTGCGCTGCGCCAATCAACCAATATTGCTATTTTTCCGCTCGGACGGATCGGTCCATCGGGAAGCCCAAACGGCCAATTTACAGAACCACCGAAACTACTCAGCCTTCCCCCCTCATCCCGCCCTCCCGTCGCTATCCCTCGCTCCGCTCAGGACGGGCGCTCCGGGACAGGTTCTCACAGCATACCCCCGCTTCCCCGCAAAGATCGCGGGGCAGGCGCGAGGGCGGGCGCAGGGAGAAGGTGGCCGGACCCTCGGCGATTTTCCGGGGGGAAGGTCGGATGAGGGAAAGAAAAACCGCGCATCAATCCCGTGAACTTCCTTCCAGCTTGGGTTGGGCTGAGTAGATACGAATCACCGAATCCGCCATCGAAAAAGTCCACCCGAAAGGGAATCGGAAATTCCGTTTATGGATAATCCCATCCCGATCGGCGAAGATAAAATGATGTCTTGAACCCGAGCGATCCCCCTTACCCCGCGCCGGCGGCAAGAATCTGGAACAGTTGAAAATCGGAATTTTCAAAAATCAATTTCAGTTTCCCCGCCGCCACGAGTGCGGCGGCGTCCGCGGCGGACAGTTGGCTGCCTTCGTTCTCGAATCGGTACAGGCAAAGGTACTGTCCGGGCGGAAGCTCCGAGGCGTTGTTCCATTCGAGCGACGGACGTCCGGCGACAAGCCGCATCGCCCTGGGTTTGAAGAAAACAATCACCGCGGAGGGGTCCGTATTGGATTTCACGTAATCGAACATTTCCCCGGAGGCCGGCGAATAGGGACCGCTAGTGGTTTCGCGATGATCCCGGAAGTTAGCTAAATCCAATTTCAGCGTCTGCCGGGAAAAGAAAAAGGCAACCAGCAGCACGCATCCTGCCGCTGCCGCGAAGACGACCCATTGGTCGATTCCATCCATCGCCCGAATCACCCATTCCATTCCCACCAGGAAGAAGAAAAGATAAAACGGGAAAATAGGCAGAAGGAACCGCAGCCCCTGCGTCGCGGGCCAAACGATATTCACTCCCATCGTCAGAATTCCATAGATCACGATCGGATACTCCCGGCGCGCGGTCTTCACCAGCCCGATGAAAAACAACGGGAGCGTCGCGCCGACTACGAGCGGGAAAAACGGGATGGCGGAGAAGAAACTCTGCGACATTCCAATGTAATAGGTGATATTGGCCTTGATCTCCCGGATGGAGATTGCCCCCAGTGACTGAAGATAGCCGCCCTCACCGCTGGGCAGCAGCAGGTACCAAACAGCCGCCAGGCCGGAGAAAACGAGATACGGCAGAGCGCGAAGAAGGATAGTCCGCCAAGGATTTTCCATCCGCGAGGCGGATTGCGGCTGCGGTTTTCCATCCCGGCCCGCCGCCGACTGCGGGGCGCGAGAGAGAGCCGAAAGGGATGCGATCGCTTCCGAGAAAAGGGCGACGAGCAACAGGACGATTCCCGTCGTGCGGATGAAAAACGAAGCGGCCAGGGCCGCCCCGAGCAGGGCGTATCCAAGCCATTCGACGTGCAGGATCCGCCGTTGGACGATGATAGATCCGATCAGGAGGATCGTCAGCGTGGAAAATAGCAAAAAGGGAACATCGGAAAGAATGCTGTTGAATAATACGAGGATCGCCGGATCCAATCCCAAAATCGCCATCAGCGCGATCAGGGATAAAGGGGAAAGTTTGGAGCGCAATCCCACGGCAAGGGTTATCAGGAAGAGAAGATAGCAAACCAGATTGAGGGATTTTAATGCGAGTAGATTTACGCCGAATACGGCGACCAAAGGAGCCAGCAACGCCGGCATGCCCCATGGATACGCGACCGGTCCAAGGTTTATGGTGGATTGATGGATGGTGAAGGCATTCGCCTGCATAAATTGCGAAGGGTTGCCGTGGACGATGCTCTGGGCCTGCATGATATAAGACGCAAAATCATCACCCCAATCCTGGCCGGAATTCAGCAGGCCCGCTCCCAACAGTGCGGAGGCAAGAATCACGGTGCCCACAACCGCCCACTTCAGCTTCCCATCTATTTTTGTTACCATGTTCTCCTCGCTTTCCTGACCAGGCATCTAGCGCCTAAATTCTGATTCGGCAGGTTTTTCCAACGGCAAAGGTATCTTCCCAAAACAAATTCACGTCATCTGCGCGGCCTTTCGCTGAATATCGAGCAAAATATTCCCGATAGACATTATAGCCGTTCACTCCGGATGGTAAAAACCGGCGCCGTCGATCTATTCTGGCACTCCAATGAGCAAATAGGTCCGCACCCGTGTTTCTTTCGCTTGGAGGTAACCGCCTGGGAGCCGCGCGGTTCCAAGGATCGGTGTACCGCTAGATTTACCAAAATGAGAGGATTTTCCTTTTTGCACGTATACATAGGTTAAAATGAACAGTCTCCGGAAGGCTGTTTGAACTCCAGAGCGCAACTCACAAGTTGTCTCGTCGCAAACGGCGGGGTATTTTTCATTCCGCGCAAGCGGGAGAGACGAATCCCTCTCCGGTCGATCGCATCCGTTTTCGGATGCCCGGGAATGAGAGCATGAGCCAGAGTAGTGGGAAACCCAAGGTCCTTGTCATCGGCGCCGGCGTCGGCGGAATCGCCGCCGCTGCCCGCCTGGCGGCTGTTGGGTACGCGGTCACGGTCCTGGAGAAAAATGCGCTTCCCGGCGGCCGTTGCGGACGCCTGACGGTCGACGGATATACCTTCGATACCGGAGCGACCATTTTCCTGATGCCCGATCTCTACCGGCGGGTTTTTGCGGATTTCGGCGAGCGAATGGAAGATTATCTGGAGCTGCGCCAAATCGACCCCACCTACCGTCTTTTTTTCCAGGACGATTCGCAACTGCATCTGACGTCCGACCTGCAACAGATGCAATCGCAGCTGGAGGCCATCGAACCGGGCAGCTTCGGGCGGATGCTGCGCTATTTAGGGGAAGCGGAAGGCCATTACCGGATCTCCATGGAGCATATCGTCCAGCGGGATTTCCGGAATTTTGGCGAATTCGCCGGCCCCGCCAACTTGTTGCGATTCCTGCGGATGAGGACTTTAATTCCACATTCGCGCTACGCCGCGACGTTCTTCCACGATCCCCGCTTGCAAATGGCCTTCACGTTCCAGGATTTGTACATGGCGCTCAGCCCGTACAATTCCCCCGCCACCTACTCGCTCCTGCAATACGCGGAACTGGCGGACGGGATGTGGTATCCGCGGGGAGGAATGTACGGCATCGTCGAAGCGTTGATGGCCATCGCCGAAAAAAGGGGAGCAACGTTCCGGTTCACCGCGCCGGTCGAAAGAATCCTCGTGGACGGGCAGCGGGCCACCGGCGTGGCCCTCGCGAGCGGCGAAACGCTTTCGGCCGGCCTCGTCGTGGCGAACGCGGATTTGGGATACGTCTACCGCCGCCTGCTGCCGGCCGATGGAACGGCCAACCGCATCGACCGGATGGAATACGGTTGTTCCACGGTGATGTTCTATTGGGGCATCGATCGACAATACCCCGGATTGGGGCCGCACAACGTGTTGTTCTCTGGAGATTACCGGCGTAATTTCGACGCCGTGCTGAAGGAAGGCACCCTGGCGGAGGAGCCGAATTTTTATCTTCATGCCACAGGCCTCCTGGATCCTTCGACGGCTCCAGCCGGCCACGACGCCTGGGTGCTTGCGGTTCCGGTCGGAAACATCCGCGGGGACGGGTCGCAGGATTGGCCGGCCATCCAATCCCGCGCGAGGGCTTTCGTCCTGCGCCGGCTGGCTCAGGCCGGCCTGGCGGACGTGGAATCGCACATCACCATCGAGCGAAGCTTCCTTCCTGAAGACTGGCAAAACCGGTACAATCTGACGCGGGGAGCTTCCCACGGATTGAGCCACACACTCCTTCAGATGGGATACTTCCGTCCCCACAACCGACACAGCCGATATAGGAATCTCTACTTCACGGGCGCCAGCACCCATCCCGGGACCAGCGTTCCCATGGCGCTGACTTCCTCCCGATTTGTCGCGGAACGAATTCTCCGCGAGCAGGGACGATAGGAATCGAACCGATCCGCCGGACGAAATCGAATGCTTACTGTCTGGAGAGCGATGAAGAGATGAACGATACAGCGGGTTTGGCGCGCGCGATCACCTGGCGCAGCAGCAAGCAATCGTACCTGACAGCCGTACTCCTCGCGGACCGGGATCTGGTCGATGATTGCCTTCGAGCCTACGCTTATTTTCGCTGGGCCGACGACCGGATCGATCTGGATTTTTCCTCCAACGCCGACCGAACCCGGTTTCTCGAGCGGCAGAAAAAGCTGGCGGAGAGCTGCTACCGCCGCGAACAGCCGGCCGACCTGACTCCTGAAGAAGGGATGCTCGCCGAGCTCATCGCGCACGACCGCGGATCTCCGGACGGGTTGCAATCGTTCATCCGCAACTTCCTCTGGGTACTTGAATTCGACGCTGGGCGGAGAGGCAAACGAGTCCGGGCGCAGGATCTGGACGCCTATTCGGCTCATCTGGCCAAAGCGGTCATGGACGGGTTCCAATATTTCATCGGCAATTCCCACCGCTATCCCATGTCGCCGGACCGGACCCTGGCGGTCCTCGGCGCCCACATCACGCACATGCTGCGCGACATGCGCGAGGATCTCGCCTCCGGATATGTCAACCTCCCCGCCGAATATTTTCCTTCCGCCGCTCCCTGCGCGGACGATCTCGACGCGGAATGTTCCCGCGCCTGGGTGCGCGGGGAAGTGGCGCGCGCGCGGCGCTTGCTGCGGGACGGCCGGCGCTACATCGATTCGCTCGATGTGCTGCGCTGCAAACTGGCCGGGATCTGGTATTGCGCGCGGTTCGAACGCGTCCTGGATCTGATCGAACGCGACGGCTACCGGCTGCGCGCGGACTATCCGGAACGGAAAAACCTGGGCACTTGGATCCGCATCGCCGGGTTGAGCCTTCCGGTCTTCCTGCACCACGCGGCGGTCAAATTGTCGAAGCTCTCGGCCCGGGCCCTCTCCCGGCGCGAACAGAAGCCTGAGACACTTTAGTCAACCTATTGGATTTTTATGGCTAGTTTTGGTACACGGATTTCACGGAAGAAGATCCGGATTTCACCGATTTAACACAAAAATTATTCATTTTTTCCGTGTACTCCGTGCCTTCTGTGGATTGAGTTTTTCCTTGGCATCGATAAGCCGCAGAGCATTAAATGACAATGGGTCCTATAGGTCCGACGGAACCGGCTTTCGATAGAAGCGGTAGCGTTTGTAAATCTTGGCGCCCATATGGTGGGCCAGATCCCAGGTGTCGGGATTATCCTCGCCGGTGAGCGAAAGATCCGCCCAACGGTACCCTTTGGCCGCGACGCGCCGGGCCATTTCATCGAACAGCAGAACCGCCACGCCGGTATCCCAGTACTGGGGGGGCACGACGACGCTCTTGATAGAGACGCACTGCGGATGCAGGTTGCGATAGCGCAGTGCGCGCAAATAATCCCACGGGTAGCGCAACCCATTGAGGTGGATCAGAATTTCGTTGAAGTTCGGAATGCCGGGAAACCAGCCGACGGTCGTGCCATCGATTTCCGCAAACAGAATCAACTCCGGATCCGCCAGATCCTTGAGCGGCATCACCAGGCTTTCGATGGATTCACGGGGGTAGGGGACGAAGTTGTTCAGGTGCGCCAGCGCCCGGTTTTCCAATTCCCAAATGCGGTCAATTTCGCCGTCCACGTCTTTTAAATTCGCGTTCCGGATGACGATGTTCTTCCGCCGCCGGACGCGCTCGGCCAATCGCGCCAGCCTCCGAATGGGAGGAGCATCCGGATCGACGTCGATCGCGTAGGCCAGGTTGTCGGATTCGCGTTTGACCATGCCGAAGCGTTCGCAAAAATCCTGATAATACGGGGGGTTGTGGCCGCACAGGATCGGCGCCGGCCGGTCGCGGCCTTCGACCAGGATCCCGCGCGAATCCTCGCGGTCGAGGTTGTACGTCCCGTAGATCGCCGAGAGCCCGTGCGCGCGGGCCCACTCCTCGGCGCAATGGAACAACGCTTCGGCCACGGCGTAATCCTCGACGCACTCGAAAAAGCCGAACATGCATTCGCCGTGGCCGCGGTCGCGCGTTTCGGCGGTGTCCTCCGCGCAGCAAATCGTCCCGGCGATCCGGCCGCCCTTCCGGGAGAGGAAGAAATCGGCGTATCCGTTTTTAAAGAATAATCCGCGCTTCGGGTCGGTCGCTTTTTCCCGGTCGGAAAGCAGCGGCGGCACCCACAGCGGATCGTTCCGGTAGATGGTCCACGGGAAGGTGAGAAACGAGCGTCGCTCCAGAGGCGTGCGCACGAGACTGATTTCGATATCGGAATTTGTCATTTGGATTTTGGCGCGGCGGCCTTGCGGCGCGCTTCCAGGTCGCGGGCGATCTGGCTGTAATTCTCGCGCCCCAGCGGATACAGGGCGGCGAAAAGAATCCCCAACCCTAAAAGGATCGTCGGGATCGGACCGGCGACGATGCGGATGCCATTCACGGCGGACGCCGGCTGGACGGAGCTGTTAGCTACGTATCCGGAATAATTCAGGACCAGCAGCGCCAGCGGCAGGGCGATGGAAACAGCCACCTTTTGCGCCAGCGTGATCAGACTGTAAAACATGCCTTCATGCCGTTCGCCGGTCTGCATCTCGCCGAATTCGATGGCGTCGGGAATGATCGACCAGGGCAGAACGTGCGCGGCCGCTACGCCGATCCCCGCCAGCACGCATAGAACCAGGATGACGGCCATCCCCGTCGCCGGGTTGAGCGAAGCCAGGCTGAGCAAAACCAGCGCGAGGAAAGCCACCCCGGCGATGTAGGCCAGCCGTTTATTCCATCGGCGGGAGAGCCATTCCCAAAACGGCAGGGCGAACATCGCCGTCACGAAAATGGTCGCCATGATCAGATCGCTCACCGCCTCGCGCTGGACCACATACTTAATGTAATACAGCATGATCAACTGGATGATGCTGATCGTCACCCAGGTGAAAAGGAAAATCACCATGCCAAAGATAAAGGGCCGGTTTTTCGACGCCGCCCGGATCGCCTCGCGGATCCCGGAGGGTTCCTGGTTCATGAACTCCTCCCGCTCGCGCGTCCCGAAGAATACCACCAGCAGCGGGACGGCCGAGATCAGCCCGAACGCGCCGCCCATCAGCAGCACCCTTCCCGCGTGAGAGGGATTGAACCCGTCCACGATCAGCAGCGGAACGGTGAAGGCGATCAAACTCCCGAGAATGGAAAAGAACATGCGGGTGGTGGTGAGCGACGTGCGTTCGTCGTAATCGGAAGTCAGTTCCGGAGTCAGCGCGTAATACGGCATGTAGGCAAAGGTGGCCACCGTATCATACAAGGCGTAGATCAGCGCGTAGTAAATTCCCAGCGCGAGCGGCGCGGTGATGGGCGGGCGCCACCACATCAACCCAAAGGCCAGCGCCAAGGGCAGCGCGGCGAAGAGCAGAAACGGCCGCCGGCGCCCCCAGCGCGAGCGCGTGCGGTCGGAAATGTATCCGACAATCGGATCGTTGATGTAATCCCAGGTGCTGCCGACAAAAATGGCGAGGGCCGCGATAGCCGGGGAAACGCCGACCACGTCCGTCAGATAGATGGCGAAATATGCGCCAATGATCGTCGATGTCAGGCTGAAGCTGATGTCGCCGGATCCGTACATCCACTTTTTGCGGCGGGAGAGTTTTTCAGCCATAGGAGGAAAACCTTTCGGATAGGAGGATAGGGGATGTCGTCTGCTGGTGTTATTCCGAAGGATCCGAATAATTATATGCCCGTTTTTCCAACCCAATTTTCCCCGCCGCGCGGATCGCGGAAAGTGATTCCACGAAGCCCACAAAAATGGGGTGAGTTGCCCGACGGAGAACAGTTGGGCAATTTTTTTTACATTCCAGGCGAGTGGGCGGCTATTCCATCGCGATAGTGGCCAGCCGGGCGACGGTTTCAATGGCGATTGCAGCCACCGCGCTGCCGTAATCCAAATCGATGTTTTCCATCGTATCGAGCGAATCGTGGTATCCGCTCCGGTCGATATCGTAATCTTCCATGATCAGCGCCACCGGGATGCCGCAGTCGGAGAAGATCTGGCCGTCGGTGTTGTAGAGCGTGCTTTGCGGATGCTCCACGGTGCGGACTTCACCCCGCAAACTCGGATGCAGCGCGATCGGCGGAATCGCAATTCCGTCGCGGCTTCGTTTTCCCCGACCGCTCCCGAGCCGCTCGGGGGACCGATTCCATCCGCGCGCGAGTTCATTCCACAAGCGGTTGGCCATATGCGCCTCGCGCGCAACAAGGAGCGACTCGCGCCCGCCGCCGGGAGCGATCTGAAATACATCCAACTCGTTTTCGCGGTTGTGCGCGATCATATCCATCACCACCACGCCCCTCACCCGCACCGCCGATAAATCCATTTCCTTCCCGTCGGCCAAACGCAAGCGAAGCGACCGCTCGATCAACGCGCGGCAAAAGAAACGCGCGCCGAGGCAATCGGCCGGGAATTCCTCGCCCGTCAGATGCAGCAGCCAGACGTCGCGCGCAAGCTGTCCGGCCTTCGCCAGGCGCAGGTAGACCGGCGCCGCCTGGAGCAGCACGGCGGTGGCCGAATGATTGTCGTCGGCGCCAGCGGACGCCAGCCGCGCGCCCGACCCGCCCCGGGACGGATCGAACACGTCCTCCATATAAGCCGTGTCGTAATGGTCGGCCAGGACCACCGCCTCGTTGCGGTTCCTGCCGGGGATGACCACCAGCAAATCGCGCTCCGCAGCGCGGCCTGCGTGATCCGCGCGCCAGCCGCCGTATTCCGGAAAATCAAAATCGGTCTCCCACCGGAACGGCAGCTCCCCGCAAACCGCCCGCCCCTCCATTCCGGCGGCGGCGATCGCGGCGCGATGCCGCTCCAGCAAGTAATCCCCGAGCGCCTCCAAATCCCGATGGTGATGCGTTACATGGTTCTGGGTGACGCGGTCAAGCACAACGTCGGCATTGTCGGTCGTGCGGTAGCGCCCGTCGGAAAGCGAGGCGATATCGTTCCAATACGCCACCTCGAATTCGCGGTTGGCGGTGGCTTCGAAGGTGACGGGGGCCGGAAGGACATCGGGAGACGGCGAAATCCGCGCGGCGAGCCCCGCCTTCATCCGCTGCCCGGCTTCCGGCGCAAGCGACCGCTGCGGAAGCGAATCGAGCCAGGTTTCGAGCGATTCATCTTTGGCGATGAGCGCCAAATTCCGTGCGAAGGCTCGCGTGAGCGGCCGATCTCCAAGCCGCTCGCCGGTATCCAAGAGCGAGAGCAGGTTATGCGCCGTCTGCCGCTGGAAATGATCGCCCTTTCCGAACTCCCGCACGGCATCGAGGAACAGTTCGCGCCGGAGCAACTTCGGATGGAGTTCGAGCGGGCGGGCCAGCTCCGGCGACTCGGCGGGGTAGGCCGTGAGAAACCCGAGCGGCGCATCCGCCAGCACCCGGATCTTCTCCTCCCGGCGGGATAGATAGGCAACTAAGGGGCGGTGCCAATACACCTCGTGCTCTCCCACCCGCATGGCCGGAAATTGGAACCGGTATCCGAAGAGGCCGCCTTCGATCAACGCGGCTTCGGCGCGGCGTAACGCCTCGCGGCCGGCGTGCGGCCCGTCGAGGAGCAGATCGAAATTGTCCGTCCACATCTGGCAGTTGCGCGCCATCGGTTTGTCGTACAGACCCATCGCCTCAAGCGAAGCATCGAAGAGCACATGCGCCATGCGATCCGCGCGCCGGTTGAGCGCCAGCTCGTCCTCGTACCGGTGAGTCCGACTCCAGCGGTGGGTGCGTTGATAGACGGGTGCGAGCAATTCTTTTTGGATGACGCCCGGATCCATTCCCGGGCGCGGTTCGTGCAGCCAGCCGGATTGCGGAACCCGGATGCCGTCCGGCCCGCCGCAGCGGGGAACGATCCGGAGCAACGGAATTTGAATCGCCAGCGGCAACTCGGCAGCCAATTTTCGGTAGGAGGGCATGCCCCAAAAAACCAGGCTGCCGGGGAAGGGGATCAACTGCACTCGGCCGGCGAGATACCGCTCGCGAACCGCGGCCGGAAGATCGGCGAAGGGGCGAAACGTAAACAAGTAGCGCACCCTCTCCCAATCCGCCTGGTCGGAAACCAGGAATGGTTTGATCCCTGCGGGGAGACGCTCCGGCGTCCAATAGGAAAATAATTCATTGGGATCGGTCGGAAGAAATCGGAATCCCAGGTGAAGCAAATCCTGCAGCGAGGATGCGCGCTCTTCGTAAACGTCTGCCAGCAGACGGAAGAAAAAATCCAAGACGTCCGCGGAAGCGGTTTCTTCCGCCCGGCCAAAAGCGTAGCTTTTCCAGAATGCCCGCTCCGGGCCCTGCTCGGATCCCCCGAAGAGAGTCCAGCGGATACGCCCCAGGTCATCCTGCGTGCGGGAAAGCGCGAGCGGTAGCAGAATGACGAACCGTTCGTGCCCGAGCCTTCCGGCGCGCTCGGCGAGTTCGCGCGGCCAATACGGATTTCCTTCCAGATTGCGCCCGCCATGCCCGCTAATGGCGTAAGCCGGTTCGCCCCGCCCAAGCTTTATCAACTCGGTCAGGATATGTTCGGCCAGCAGGCTCAGCCCCGGTCGAAGTTCCCATTCCTCTTCGGCTTCAGAAATATTCCATCCATAGGGATCATCCGGCGGGAAGAGCCCCGGGTCGGATGCGCCGTACGGTCGGCGTCCCAGCCGCGGCGGCGGCATGAACTCCGAATAGGCGGGCAGCGGAAAACTGTTCTCGCCGGGGAAACGGGAGTACCCCTCGAGCAACGCGCGCCATCCGCGGCTTGATTCACCCATAGGAGCGTTTTCCATTGAACGGGTATTATTCTTTTCCATTGCTATTGATTATAGTGCCGGTATCATTCCGCGACATTCGTCCGAAAGCTACCATTTTTTTTATTCGCCCATAAACTATTGGGAGGTGCTTTGGTCGATGGTCGATCGTCGATGGTCTATGGTCCATGGTCTATCGTCCGCTGCCCACGGTTTGGAAGATAGATTTCCCGTCAGCGTGTTTCCGATGGAAATCCAATCAACGCTCCCTATTGCGGCGGCGAAGCGGGTCCAAACTTGGAAATACCAACGTAGGAACGCACGCCGGGAAGAGCATTACATTTCCCCGTCCATCCAAAATCCGCGGGAATATTAAGTATTCCCAGGTGATTAAATAGTGTCAACCGAATAAACACTCCGTCTTGAACCCCCGCCTAGCACCAATTTTGCCAGATGAGGCTTAGCGAGGCCGTCCAACCCGGCCAGACCCCGATTTTATCCGTGTCGGATTCCCGCGCCTGCGCGGTTGCAGCGGATGCCGCATCGCCCGCGCTCGCGTTAAAATATCCGTAGTCTGAATCCAGCGGTTTGCCCTGCCGGTTTACTAGAAGGACACGCGGCCAGGCCTGCAAAAAACAAGGAGCCGAACTGATATTGGTCAACACTGCGCCGAAGAGGATCGTTCCGGCCGCGCCGTCCCATCCGAACGTTGCTTTAAGACTATCGGGGCCGCAGTACAGTGAGCCGGGTGGGATCGTCGGGAGGATTGGGAGGGGCGTTGTGGTCGGCTGGGCGGTCATCGTGGCAGCCACGGCAGTCCACAGCGAATATTTCTTCCCCATAATAGCCGTGACGGTGGCGTCGTTGGACGGATACCCGCTGGTTTGCGTTTCCGCTTCGGCCGTGATTTGAAAAAGCTTTGTCCGTTCGAATCCGGATTCCGTTGGCGTCTTCGTTGCGGGAACCGGGTGTGACGCGCAGGCGGCCAGGAGGAAGAACCAAATCAGAGTCCGGATTGGCTTCATCATCGGCGAGAATTATATCCCGGCGAAGGAAGCCCAGCGGTGCATTGGCAAATCGGGCTATCTGCAGACGGAACCATCGAAGGATTCCAGGAATTGATTTTTTCCGCTTCGCGGAAAACGACGGCCGATGCTAAAATAGTCAAAGCATTTCGTTTTCCGGCTCGGATCCAATTATTTTCCGGCAATCGATCCATTCACGGATGGCCATAAACCATTCTGAAAAAGCCGTTGCGCCTGTCGGAGCTGTACTTTACAAAACTACCGGGCAATTTTTTTCCCTCCGTAACTTTGTATTCATGGGAAGGCGGGTTGTGGGAAAGCGAATTCGTTGTGCCGGGTATTGCCTCGTCACTTTCTTTTTTAATGGAGGAAGAACATGATCCGGAATCATAGATTATTGATTATCGGCTCAACCATGCTCGCCGCGGTTTGGTTCTCCGCCTGCGCCGGCGTAAAAACTCCGGAAGCCGCCGGGAAGTTTACCGCCGCGCCGGCAACGGACACTTCGCCGCCCGCCACGGCAACTCCGGCCGCAAACAACAAAGTGTACAGAATGGGGATATTTGCGGAACCGACCTCCACTAATTTTTGGCAAGCCAACGGACCAGGCAATACGGTGTGGAACGCCTACGTTCTGCTCCCCATGCGGCTCTCCCTGTATGCGCTCTCCGACCAACGGAACCAACTGATCCTTTCGGCCGCCAGTGATTGGGCTTCGCCCCTCGCACAGGAAGGCGACCAATGGACTCAGACCGTCCCCCTCAAAAAGGGCATCATCTGGTCCGACGGAACTCCGTTCACCGCCCACGACGTCGCCTTCACCATCAACACAGTTCTGCAATTCGGCCTGGTCTCTGGGAACTGGCAGGCCTGGGTCGACTACAACTACATCGACAGCGCAATCGCCGTGGATGACTACATGGTGAAAATCATCTACCATGCCAAGCCGGGAATCGCCCGCACCGACTGGGGCGTGTTGCAAGCGCCCATATTATGCGAGCGCTTCTGGGCGCCCAAGGTCGCCGCCGCAGCGGCGCCGCTCGCGGGGATGGTCCGGCCGGCGCCGGATGCCGATCAAACAGAGTTTCAGGCCAGAGCGGCGGAAGCCCAGAAGGCGATGTTTGCCATCGATCCGAACGGCGAGCCGCTAGCCGGCGCCTTTCTGTTCTCCAAATGGGAACCGGGCGCCTATCTGCAATCGATGGCCAATCCCGGTTACTTCTTCTCAGGCGCGGAGGTCACCGAGTACGCGAACGGCGCGTATCACGAATCCAAAGCCAACGTTTACGATTTCACGGCCTACGGCGACCCGACCGGCGCCAAAGTTCTCGATTACACGGTCGGCCCGTTCGTAAAATACGTCCAATACATTCTTTACAGCGACCAGAATGCCGCGCTGCTGGCGCTGCAAAAGGGGGAGATCGATTTCATCCTCAACCCCAGCGGTCTGCCCAAAGGGCTTGCGGATCAGGTGAAAAACGATCCGAACCTTCGCGTCATCCAGAACCCGTCGCTCAGTTTCCGGTTCCTTGCCTTTAATACCCGCCGGGCTCCGATGGGCGACGTAGCTTTCCGGCAGGCTTTCGCCACCCTGATCGATAAGGAGTTCGTGACCAAATCGATTCTCCAGGGCGTGGCGTATCCGGTGAACAGCTTCGTCCCGGCGTCCAATACTGCCTGGTATTCCAACGACGTGGACAAGTGGGGATACAACCCGGACGGCACCTCCATGACGCGCGAGCAGCGAGTCAACGCGGCGATCGGCATTCTCACCCAGGCCGGCTACACTTGGCAGGGCGGCAAGCAGCCGGCCTGGGACGCGAGCAACCTTCAGGTGGTTCCCGGCGGCGCATTGATCATGCCCAACGGGAAACCGGTGCCAGCGCTCGAACTGCTCGCTCCCAGCCCGAGTTACGACCCCATGCGCTCCACTTTCGCGCTCTGGATCG
The DNA here is from genome assembly GCA_963780865.1 of uncultured Chloroflexia bacterium. Taxonomy (GTDB): domain Bacteria; phylum Chloroflexota; class Anaerolineae; order Anaerolineales; family RBG-16-64-43; genus FEN-1073. The sequence continues at coordinate 28,419 of CAWADT010000030.1, forward strand.
AATCCTGGGCCAACGAAATGGGGATTCCCGTCAAGGTCAAGCTCACCAGCTTCAATGTGATCGTAGAGGAGGTCTTCACCAAGCAGGATTTCGACCTCTATATGCTTGGGTCCTCGGCGGGCATCTTCCCCTCGTACCTGCGGGATTATTGGCACAGCGACCAGGCCGTGCCGGGAGGGAACAACGCCGGCGGATATAAAAGCCAGCCATTCGATGCGCTTTCGGACCAGCTGCTAACGTGCGAGACCTACGATACCTGCCATGAGCTCGCCAACCAGATCCAGAAACTGGTGGCGAGCGATCTGCCCTGGATCGGCCTCTTCGACACGGGGATTTACGAAGCCTACCGCCGGAACCTGACCTTTCCGTATACCTCCACCCTCGGCGGTCTGCAGCAAATGGTTTTGGGAATGCCGTGGGCGGTGCATGTTAATTAACCGTCCGGACGAAGTCGGAGGACGAGGGAATTTCCGCCCTCCCTTTGTATCCCGGAACGCAAGGTGCGGATGAAGCGGTATCTGATTATCCGGTTGGCGCAAGCCGTCGTAACCTATTTCCTTTTCCTGACAGCCGTCTATTTCCTCATCGACGCGCAGCCCGGCGACTTCGGCAGCGTGTATTACGACAATCCCACGCTCACCGCGCAGCAGCGCGAGACCATCCGCGCGGAGATGGGGCTCGACCAGCCCGCGCCGGTGCGCTACCTGCAGTGGCTCGGCGATTTCCTGCGAGGGAACCTCGGCGTCTCGCTGTCGGAATATCCCCGGACGGTGAGCTCCATCCTTCTGGAGCGGGCTCCGCGCACGTTGATCCTTTTTCTCACCGCCGTGGTGCTTTCCTTCTATCTGGGATTCCTGGCGGGAAAGCTCGTGGCGTGGAAACGCGGCGGAGCGCTGGATTACGCGTCCACAGTGGGCGGGGTGATGTTGTATACCGTATTCACGCCTTGGTTCGGACTGATGATGATCTGGCTCTTCGCCGTGGCGCTGGGGTTGTTCCCCACCGGAAAATTCATCAGCGTGGGGTTATGGAGCTCCGCCCCCGCCTTCCTCACGGCCAACATTGTGATCCTTCCGATGCTTCTGACCGGGATCGCGATGGCCGCCTTCCTGTTGATGTGGAGCCAACTCGTTCAGCGTTTTTCCCCGAACCGGAGGACCGCCGCTTTTTGGGCCGGCGCCGCGACCTGCTTACTCCTCCCCGTTGCCCTCTTTTCCCTGAGCGGTTTGGGAATATACGCGCTGGATATTCTCTATCATTTGGCTTTGCCGGTAATCACGCTTACCCTGATTTCTTTTGCCGGGACGATGCTGCTCACCCGGACGAGCATGCTGGAAACCCTGCGCGAGGATTACATTACCACCGCACGGTCAATGGGGCTACCGGAGGGAGTCATCCGCGATAAGCACGCGGCCCGCAATGCGATGCTCCCCGTGATGACCTCGCTCGTGTTTTCCCTCGCGTTCTCGCTCGGTGGCGGCATCATCACCGAAACCATTTTTTCCTGGCCGGGGATGGGCCGCACGCTGCTCATGGCCGCTCAGGCGGAGGATATTCCGCTGGCCATTGGCGCTTTGGCTTTCATCGGGATCCTGGCGCTGACCGCGCATATCGTGGCGGACGTCCTGTACGTTTTTCTCGATCCGCGCATCCGGTATTCGTAACGATCGCAGGATCAACAGTCGCCTATGCCCACCGCAACCGCCTCTCCATCCTCCGCCTCCAGCCCGCTCCTTCCGCCGGGCGCCGCCGCCATGCGGAGCATGCGGCTGCAAAACGCCGGAAGGCAGCTTCGCGAGAATGGACGGATCTTTCTCGAAAACTGGATCGGCATCCTCGGGTTAAGCATCATCATCGGATTCTTGCTGCTAACGATGGCCCAGCCGATCTTGATGGCCACCACCTGGAACCACAGCATCTACGATCCCGTGAGGGGTTTTGATCCGTCGATTGCGTCCAACCCCGCCCCGCCCTCCGCCCGGCACCTGCTGGGAACGGATCCGCAGGGGCGGGATGTGTTGAGCCAGTTGATGTACGGCGCGCGGTCGGAATTCGGCCTCGGGATCCTTGCCGCCCTGGTGACGGTCGTCATCGCCACATCCGTCGGCGCCGTCACGGCGTATTTCGGCGGATGGATCGACGCCCTGTTCATGCGCCTCGCCGACTTGATCATGATGCTGCCGTTCATTTCGATCCTGATTGTCGTCTCCGCGCTGCTGGACCTTCAGATCCTCGAACTGGCCATCGTGATCGGAATCCTCGCCGGATTCGGGGGAGTGACCATCGTGATCAAAGCCCAGGCGCTGTCGATCAAAGTGCGGCCGTACGTCGAGGCGGCCCGGGTGGCCGGCGGAAACGACCTGCATATCATTTTCCGCCACATCCTCCCCAATCTGCTTCCGATTTCCTTCCTGTACATGATGTTCACCGTGACCGACGCCGTATTTTCCGAAGCCGTGCTTTCCTTTTTCGGGCTGCTCAACCTCCGCATGTCATGGGGCTTGATGATCCACCTGACGGAAGTGAATGGATATTTGTTGCGCCTGGACACCTGGTGGCTGGTCATCCCGCCCGGAGTGTGCATCACCCTGCTGTGCTCGTCGTTTTATCTCGTGGGCCGCGCGCTGGAGGAAGTGGTCAACCCGCACCTGCGCCGGCGCTAAAGCCCGGAGGTTTCGTGGGCAATCCGGTATTGGAAGTGACAGGCTTGACGGTGCATTACAACACCCGCGGCGGCGAGGTATTCGCGGTGGAAAATGTTTCGTTTTCAGTGGACGAAGGGGAGAGCTTGGGGATCGTAGGCGAATCCGGATCCGGAAAATCGTCGCTTGCCCTCAGCCTGATGAAGCTCTTGCCGGAGAACGCGCGCATCCTGGGCGGGAAGATCCGCCTGCGCGGGAAGGACCTGGCGCAGCTTTCGGAAGCGGAGATCCGCCCGTACCGCGGGCGCCATCTCGCGATGATCTTCCAGGCGGCCATGGGTTCGCTTAACCCGGTCTATCGCGCCGGCGATCAGATCGTCGAAGCGCTCCAGAACCACAACCCAGGATTGACCAGCGCCGCGGCCCGGGTGCGGGCGGCGGAATTGTTCGAACTGGTGGGTTTGGAGGCGGGATTGATGGATAGGTTTCCGCATCAATTATCGGGCGGCATGCGCCAGCGCACGGTAATCGCCATGGCGCTTTCGTGCGACCCCGACCTCCTTATCGCCGATGAACCCACCACCGCCCTGGACGTGATCGTGCAGGATACCCTCCTGCGCCAATTGCAACAGCTGCAAGAGCGAGACAAGCTTGGGATGATCTATATCTCGCACGACATCGCCGTCCTTTCCGAGGTCTCGCAGCGGATCGCGGTTCTGTACGCGGGCCGGATTCTGGAAATCGCCGCAGCGAAGGATTTGTTTCTCCGACCGCGGCATCCGTACACCGGCGCGCTGTGGAACGCGTTCCCAAGCGTCATTGGGCCAAAACGTGCGCTTGCCTCCATTCCCGGCGAATTGCCGGATCCGCTGCACCCGCCTTCCGGGTGCCCCTTCCACCCCCGCTGCGGGCGAGCGTTGGACATTTGCCTCGGCGAGATGCCGCCGGATACGGATTACGGCGGCGGGCATTTGGCCGCCTGCTATAACCCCATGGAAACGGGATCATGACTCCGAAGGATCTGATCACGGTTTCCGGATTGAAAAAATATTTTCCTGTGGAACAGGGAATGTTTCGCCCACTCCGGGGTTTCCTTCACGCGGTGGACGACGTGGCCTTTTCCATCCCCGCCGGAGAATCGCTGAGCCTGGTCGGGGAATCCGGATGCGGCAAAACCACCACAGGAAAGCTGCTCGTGAAGTTGTGCGAGCCCACGGAAGGAAGCATGCGGCTCGAGGTCGGTCCGGAGAGCATGGATCTGGCGCGCCTGAAACGGAAGGACCTGCGCCGCTTCCGGCGCAAGGCGCAGATGATCTTCCAGGATCCATACGAATTGCTCAATCCGCGGATGACGGCGCTGGACGCCATCGCCGAGCCGCTCGATGTCCAACAGATCGGCAACCGGCTGGAACGCGAACAGCGGGTGGCGGACATCCTGGCGCTGGTCGGCCTCACCCCGCCGTCCGCCTTTTGTTTCCGATTCCCGCACGAACTTTCCGGCGGCCAGCGCCAGCGCGTGGCGATCGCCCGGGCCATGGTGATCGACCCGATCTTCGTTGTGGCGGACGAACCGACCTCAATGCTGGACGCGTCGGTCCGCGCCGGCGTGATGAACCTCATGCTCGAGCTTGGCGGGCGGTTCCAAGTCAGTTATCTTTTCATCACCCACGATCTCGCCGTGGCGCGTCACATGGGCCAAAGCCTCGCGGTGATGTACCTGGGGAAGATCGTCGAAAAAGGGAATACCGAGGAGATGCTTTCGCACGGGTTGCATCCGTATACCCAGGCCCTGCTTTCGGCGGTTCCGGTTCCGGATCCGCGGGTGAAGCGGCCGGCCGTCCATCTCCGAGGCGCGGTCGCCGCGCCGATCGACCCGCCGGCCCGCTGCCGGTTCTACGACCGCTGTCCGATCCGCGACGATTATTGTCTGAACAACGACCACCCGCCGCTGGAGGACAAAGGCGCCGGCCATTTCGCCGCGTGCTATAAGGTATAGCGTATTTCCCCTTTCGAAAAGAAATATATGGCCTACTGCAAAAAGGCATTTTCTCACCGCAAAGACACAAATGGTGCAAAGAAAAACCAATAAAACTTGGCGTTCTTTGCGGCCCCGGCCCGACCGGCGGGCTTTCCGGGGCGGGCTTTGCGGTTAGGATTAGGGTTTTTACAGTAGAGTCGATATATACGGATCCATCTTTGGCATTGTAACCCCGCCGACGGTCGGTCCGGCAATTCTCACCGGCGCGCAGACCCAAATGCGCAGACCCCCTACCATCCTTGCCATCGCCGCATGGAGCATAAGGAATCAGCCCGCCTTTCATTCACTCCATGAGCCGGAAGCGAACTAACAGGGTGTTGAAGAAGCTGGTCGAGCCCCGCCCCGCTTCGCGGAGCGAGGCCGGGGTAGCCCGCGTTTTATGCGGGCGTATTGAGACCCCGCTGAAATCCGGCGGTCTCGATACGCAAAAACCGCTACTCGACCACCTACGGTGCTTTTTTCAACACCCCGCTAATATAATATTAATGCGATCAAATCTAGAATGGCTAATAAGAACGCGCGGATAGGCGCTCTGAGGCGGGCTATGGTTGTGTTATTGTTTTTTTCCTTACTCTCGGGCGTAGTCACCTTTCTTTCCCCCTGCATCCTTCCGATATTGCCGATTGTGCTCTCCTCGTCGGCATCCAATCAAAAAGCGCGTCCTCTGGGTTTGATCAGCGGCTTGGTGGTCAGCTTTACCTTGTTCACTCTGATCGTCACCAAAATCGTTTCAGCCCTGGGATTAGGCGCCAATACCCTGCGGCTGCTTTCCGTTGCTTTACTGATCGTTATCGGCCTGACCATGCTGATTCCGGCGCTCACGGTCCTCTTCGACCGGCTCGTCGGCTTTCTTCCAGGGCTGGTGAAGTCAAACGCCCAGGGATCCGGGTTCGGGCAGGGATTTCTCACCGGCGCAACGCTTGGATTGGTCTGGGCGCCGTGCGCCGGTCCGATCCTCTCGGCGGTGATCATCGTGGCGGCCACCCAAACTCTGACGCTCAACTCCGCCCTGGTCATCTTCGCTTTCTCCATCGGGGTCGGTATTCCCCTGCTGGGGGTGACTTACGGCGGCCGGGCGCTCATTCAGAGGATTCGCGCGCTTTCCGGAAACCTCGTCCGCGTTCAACAAATTTTCGGCGTGATCGTGATCCTCACCGCGGTGATGATTGGCTTCAATCTCGATACCCAATTCACCGCCTGGGCGACCAGCGCGATCCCGGCCGGCTGGACCGCCGGCATTGATGCGTTCGAAAACAGCCCGGTGGTTCAACAGCAACTGGCTCTGCTCCGCGGGCCGGGCGGAACGCTCTTGACCGGCAACTCCGAGCTGCTCGGGAAGTACGGCCCCGCCCAGGATTTTGCCGGGGCCACCGGTTGGATCAACAGCGCTCCCTTAACATTGGACGGCTTGAGGGGGAAAGTTGTCCTGGTGGATTTTTGGACCTATTCATGCATCAACTGCATCCGCACCTTCCCGTATTTGTTGGACTGGTACGCCAAGTACAAGGATTACGGATTCGTGATCGTCGGCGTGCACGCGCCGGAATTCGCTTTCGAGCACGACCCCGCGAACGTACTCCAGGCGGTCCATCAATTCGGAATTACCTATCCCGTCGCGCAGGACAACAACTACGCCATCTGGAACGCTTACTCAAACAGTTACTGGCCGGCGGAGTATCTGATCGATGCCCAGGGGCAGATTCGTCATTACCAGTTTGGAGAAGGCAACTATGACAAAACGGAAATGGCCATTCAGGCTTTGCTGTCTGAGGCCGGCCATCCGGTGTTGGCCGCGCTGACCAACGGTCCGGCGGTGAATTTTTCCCAAAACGAAAGCCCCGAGACGTACATCGGGACGGACCGGCAATCGGGCTTTGCGTCGCCTGAGCCTGTGGCAGCGGGAAAGGTTTCGAATTACACCTTCCCGGGCTTCGTTGCGCTAAACACTTTTGCCGTCTCCGGAAGCTGGGATTTTGAACCGCAATTCGCCCAGGAGACATCCGCCGGAGCCAAATTGACCTTGCACTTCTATGCGCAGGACGTCTATTTGGTGATGACGAGCGACCAACCATCGATCGTCACAATTACCGGTCTGACACCCGCTTTAGCCAACACCAGCGAAGATGTTAATCCCCAGGGCGAGATCACAGTGAGCGCATCGCGGCTATACCATCTGGCGCATTTCAGCCAAGCCGTAGAAGGGACCATTATCTTGGAATTTAATTCGCCCGGAGTGCGGGCCTTCTCGTTTACTTTTGGGGGATAGGGGGTAAGTGGTTTCGTATGTCCAAAGCGGAACACGGATGACACGGAATTTTAATTATCAGGCTGTTGAAAAACGTTGATTTTGTTTTCGCAATGCACTCCCGCCCCCCTGTCATCCCCCCATTTTCCAATAGAAAATGGGGGGAGCGAGGGGGGATGGTTTACCACAGAGAAGATGACACCAGCATGAATTGAGTTTTTCAACATCCTGTTATTATTAATTCGTATCTGCTCAGCTTGTTCTATTTGAATAAACAATCACCAAGAAAAACTCCTCTTTTCCCCCACCCTCATCCGACCTCCGGTCACCTTCTCCCAGCATAAGCTGGGAGAAGGACGGGATGAGGGAGAGGCTGAGCAGCTTCATTAAATCTTATTGATCAACTCAGTGAAATCCGTGTGCAAAACGAATCAACTATCGCAATTGGTTGAAGAACCCGGTCACGAGTGAGGATCGACCCCTTTGCCCTGGATGAAATAAGACGGGATGAAAAACCTGCTTCCCATCAAGGGGGAAGCATCGGCAAGGAGAGGCGCGTCTCCGGGCCTGAGGTAAAGTTGGGCGGGAGAGAAAGCTGCAAATCCGGCCGGATTACGTGATCATCCAAGCGCAAAGGAAGAGCACGGCGGCGCTGGCCACGAGTTGCAGCCACGAGAAGATCATCATCTGATTCCACAACCCGGCGGAATTGGATTGGGGCTTGGAGAGTTTTGGCGCCAGATAAAACCAAATGTAGGCGCTGATCGCAATCAACACGACCACGGCGACGTGTTTATAGTAGATGATATAGGTTCCCGCGAAAAGGTTGGTCAACCAAATGGTTTGCGCCCAGCCTGTCGCACCGACCGTCAAGCCTCCAATAATGAACCATGGCAGGTACCGGCGAGTAAGGCCAGCCATGTTTTTCATCCGCTCGGTTTCCTCCATGGATTGAAAACCAGGAAGAATAACCAGAGGCAGCAAGAGCGCCATTCCGGTCCAAAGGACGATCCCGAACGTATGGAACGTAACGTAAATCGTCAGCAAGCTCATGGGGTTCCTCCTTTTTTACGGGTGCAAAATAAGAGCTGATGACTCAACCGAGCAAAGCCCGCGAACCGCTCCTAGATAATTTTCTTTCCAAGTTTACTTCAATCCTGAAAAACCTATTCTATCGGCGGTATTATTTCGCCAAGTGGAATCTACTTAGCGGGACTTAAGCCTTTGTACACGGATTGCACCGAAAAGAGCCGAATGCACTGAAACCATTCGTTGTGCTTCAATACCCAAGAATATTTTTCGGCGATTTCGGATTTTTTTGTGTTTCGGTGTACGTTTTCCCCGACCTGAGTAATTTCGCCGAGTGAATATTGAACTCGAGGATTATTATATTCCTATCGGGTACTTCGGAATACGACTGCGGACAGGAAGGTCTGGAGGATTTCCGACCAACCGAAAAGTCCCGCGGGCATCCCGGACTCGAATGCGTTAATCCATATCAGATTTGGTCATCGATTTGATATTCGTTAAGGAATCCCCGCCCATAAAACTTGCGCTTTTTTTCGCAATCGGGCGTATATATAATGGCGAGACCATTTGAATGGATTGACCATACTCCCACTCAACGGAAGGCTAGGAGAGAAAAATGACTTCTGAAAACAAACCAATCATCAACCAGGTGCAGGTTGGCAGCATCCTCGGGCCGATTTGGTTCATTGGCTGGCTTTTTACCCTGGCTTTTGCCAAACTCACCGGGTGGACGATCCTCTTTTCGCTCGTCATCTGGCCATACTACCTGGGATTGGCCGTCCGGTAAGCCGCGAACAAAACCGTATATTTCGAGGCGTCACCTACCCGGAAGGCGAATTGTCTCTCCGCTTTCCGGACATTTTTCTTTATAACCGTCGTTCCCCGACGCCTTCGAATATGGTTTTTTCCTCGCTTCCCGCTGGTAAGTGGGACCGTTTCATACTATTCCTGATTTTTTCTAAACCGCCCCTGCTCCGGGACCCGCGTAAACTATCTATGGGCGCGTCTGCCCGGCTCTGATGAAATTCTTATCTTCCGGTGGAATATTGTATAGGGACCCCGAAAAGGTCCGGCTTGATAGCCTTGACCACTGAACGGAAAGGACCGGTTGTCATGGATGAGCTCGCTAGGTTCCGGAAAGCCAAGGATGAATTTTTTGCCCGTGAGCCGGACAGCCCGCTGACTCCCGAACAAAAACGCGAGTTCCAAGGGTTGATTTATTTTCCCCCGGACCCGAAGCTCCGTCTGGAGGTTGCGGTAAGGGAATTTCCAACCAAAGATTCCATCGCAATTCAAACCACAACCGGAAGCGTTCAGCATTACCGGCGCTTTGGAAAGATCGCCGTGGAAGCGGAAGGGCAGACTGCCGAGTTGACGGTCTATAAAGACGAGCGGAGCTATTTTCTTCCATTTGTGGATTCACTCGCCGGGAAAGAAACCTATCCGGCGGGGCGGTATCTCGAACCGAAGACGACCGGCGGCGGACGGTTGGTCGTCGATTTCAACTACGCCTACAACCCGTACTGCGCCTACAACGACAGTTGGTCGTGTCCGATCACGCCGTTGGAAAACCACATAAAAATCCCCATCCGGGCGGGCGAGAAAATATTCCACAGATAGCTGGCTGCTTCCCGCATCGAATCCAGGAGGGCGCGGCGGTTCCCTTCCCGGCCCGTCGACCGGCGTTCACTGTATAATGCAGCGAAGGCAGCGGGAATATTTCCCACTGCGGGGACGCCCATGAACCATCAAATTATCCTGATCGAGTGCAGCGACCAACCGGGATTAATTCACGCCATCACGGGCGCGCTATACCGGCGCGGCTTGAACATCATCCGCAACGACGAATTCGTGGATCGCGAGAGCGGCCGGTTCTATATGCGCACGGCGGTCGAGGGCGAGTTGGACCAGAAATTGCTTTCCGGCGAATTGACCGCCGCGCTTCCTCCCGCGGCGATCGTGCGGTTTCCCAGCCGGGAGAAACGGCGGGTGGTGATCCTCGCGACGAAGGAATACCACTGCCTGGGCGATCTGCTGTTGCGCAACGCCTTCGGCGACCTGAACGCGGCCATCCTGGCCGTGATCTCCAACCACGAGGAGCTGGGGGAGCTTGTCCGCCGCTTCGACGTCCCGTATCATTCCATCCCCCACGAGAATAAAACCCGGACCGAACACGAGGAGGAGATCCTCGCCGCGCTCGACCGGTACGATCCGGAATATGTCATCCTCGCCAAATATATGCGCGTGCTATCCTCTCCTTTCATCGACCGCTACCGGAATAGGATCATCAACATTCATCATTCGTTCCTCCCGGCCTTTGCGGGGGCCAGCCCCTATCACCAGGCCTACAAGCGCGGGGTGAAAATCATCGGCGCCACGGCGCACTTCGTCACCGAGAACCTCGACGAGGGGCCGATCCTCGCCCAGGGGGTGATCCCCGTGGATCACAACGACACCGTCGAGGATATGATTCAGGCCGGGCGCGACGTCGAAAAGGCCGTTCTGGCCCGGGCCGTGAAGCTGGTCTTCGACGAGCGCGTATTCCTCTGCGGACAGCGCACGATCATTTTCGAATAATCGGGGGAAGGGCGGCAAGGGGCGACATCCCGGCGTGGAAACGGCAGGCGGTTGAAAAACCCGCGCGCGGGAAAAACAGAAAACCAAACCTACCGATTACGATACCTTGAAAACCTCGGCCCCCTTATGCACAGGCTGGGCCACCTTGAGCGCCACCTCTTTTATGGGGCCGGCCGATTGCACTTTCTGATGCTCGATCTCCAGCGAATCAACCGGTTGCGTAAAGTCGACATTGGGTCCGTGAAAATAAATCGTCTCGCCCACTTTTAATTCCCCGCTGAGGTCGAGCACCGCCACGCTCAGGTGGTTGAAATAATGGGTCACCTCGCCGACTTTGGTCTCCATGGCTCACCTCCTCCAACAAGATCGATTAACCTCTTCGCCGGACGGCTGGCGCTCCGGAAGAAATCCGGTTTACGCCAATTCGGAGAATCTTTTCCTTTCCATGGAGGATACACCAAATAGCATAAACCGCAAGTCGATCAATACCTGCCAATCACTTTATTATTCCCCCAGGGGGAGAGCCCAACCCGCCGTTTGGAATAAGTGAAAACTCTGAACAAGCCCGCTCGGCGGTGAGATAAATTCCCCAACGATTAACCGCGCAGAATCAATCCGGCTTTACCACCCGGCCCCCCGCGTTACGGCCCGGGGATGTCATCCATCTTCCCTTTTTCCATTTCTTGGCGCCTCTGCGTCTTTGCGTTGAAGGTTTTGACACAACCCAACACTCAATTCATTCCGTGAACTAGGAATAATTAATAAAGATTTCGATTCCCGAAGCACACGTTGTATTTAATCCATGCAGAAGGCTGCTTCCGGGGAATACCCGCCGGTCAGGCACTTGTTTTGCACCGTAAACCATCGTATCATTCAACCGGCGATTATCATGCAACCTCCCACTCCTCCTTCCCCCATTTCTCCCCAGTCTTCCTCGCGGCAGAACCGGATTCTCATCGCCGCCGGGATCATCATTTTTCTGCTTGTGTTTGGCGAGCTGTGGCGGCGGATCAGCCAGGCGGCGGATTTGCGCAACCTCGAACACAAAATCGGCGCCCAGGTGACGGAACTGGCGGCTGAATCCAACCGCATGGCAACCTTGATCGCGGGCGCCCAGAGCGACCAGGCGGTGGCGGAGTGGGCGCGCAGCCACGGCAAGATGGTGCTGCCCAGCGAGGTGCTTATCCAGCCGATCGCCCCCGCCGCATCCACCCCCGCGCCGGCGGCCTCCGAACCAACGAGCAACGCCCCTCCCAATTGGATGGTGTGGTGGGAATGGCTTTGGGGGGCCGAATAGTTCCCTCCCCGGCGCTTTTCAGCGTTCCGCATATCGCCGCGCTGGTCCTCGTTCTTCTGATCTGCTTCTGCCTGTATCTGCTTCGCAACCGGTTTTCCCCGCAGCAGCGGATCTTTTTCCGCTACTTCGCCGCCGTCCTGCTCCTGACAAACGAACTCTCCTACCACGCCTGGAACATATATTCCGGCTTGTGGTCGGCTCAAACCATGCTGCCGCTGAACATCTGCAGCGTGCTGGTGTTTGCGAGCGCCTATATGCTTGCCGCGCGGAGCTACCCCGCATACGAGTTTTGTTATTTTCTTGGGATCGGCGCCGCCTCCCAAGTCCTGGTAAATCCGGACCTGGGAGTGATCCAGTACCCTCACTTCCTCTTCTTTCAAACCTCCATTTCCCACGGGCTGGTTGTGATCGCCGCGATCTATATGACGGTGATCGAAAAATTCCGTCCGTACCCGAAATCCCTGCTCAAGGTGGCGGTGGGCATGAACACTTATCTGCTGCTGATGGCGGTCGTCAACCGGTGGCTCGGCAGCAATTATCTTTTTATCGCGCGCAAACCGGAAACGCCGACTCTTCTGGATTGGCTCGGTCCCTGGCCCTGGTACATCCTGGGGATGGAAGCGCTCGGCGCCGCGATTGCCGGAGCGCTTTATCTCCCGTTTTTCCTTCAAGATCTGGCTCGCAAGCGGGCCGCGGCCCGTCCGAGATGAGAGTCGATGAGATTGAACAGAATATTAAATTTCCTCTGCGGCAAAAGAAATGCGTGATTATCGCAAAACCGATCTCGAAAGATTCGAATTCGCGATCGTGATCATCGCGTTGGCATTGTACGTGGCCGAGCGCTGGTTCGGCTTTGCCTTACTGCAGGGCCGCACCGGCTTTGCTGGCTGGTTCGAATCCCAGGTTAAGGAATTTCTATTCGGGCAGCCGCCTTATTCGATTCTCAATCTATTGCTTGGGTTTGATTTGAATCAGGGGCTTTTTGGATTCCTTCAGCCCCTTAATCTATTCAGGGTCGTGATCCAAGCGGCCCATTTTCTGATAAATTACTGGATTGTCAGAGCACAGTTATTCTTCATTGCCGGATTGAAAGACCGAAAAACGGATCAATGACGACGCAAGCGTTTTTTCCTTAAATCCTTCGTGTCGACACTACAAACTTGAATCGTTTTCGAATCATATTCAACAATAACCGCGGCGGTTTTTGCTTTTCTCATCCCAAGCGTAACTGTGCTTTTCAGTTCGTCCCGTGTCTGGGGAGGCGCTTCCCGCGAGGGCGGGCAAATCTCCTTCGGCGGATCCCCTTCTCCATTTTATTGTCTGGCTTCACTATCGGCACGATCCCAACCGCGGGATTGAGCAGGTTACCCTACTCGGCCTTACCCACCATGCCTATTCACCGAAAGCGGTTTGGAGATCGGTCACCGTTGTTGAACGCCCCCACTCGGATTCGACCATGTTAATAACCACTTTGTTGGCCCACTGTCCATCGAACGTTTCAGCAGTTTCCAACGCAATCGTGGCATCCCGGATGAGAATAATATTGTAGTCAAGCTGCGACATCCAGAAGATTCCCGAGGGCCGGTTGAGAAGACACCAATTAAAGTCATACCCCGCGTAAAGGAGAGTATCGATCCCCTTGTCTTTGAGCAACTGATTAAATTCTTCCGTAGTGTTAATCCCCGCGAAATCCAGGACGATTTCCCCCGCCCGAGGGCAGACGTCAGGACAAATGGTGCCTCCGTTGGGAGAATAGATAATGGTCATATTATGTTTTCTTGCGAGCGCGAGGAGTGGCACAATTTTGGATAATATATTCTCGTGCATCCGCGCGGCCAATTCATCATCGGGATGGTCGGCCCAAACGTCCATTAGAAGTAAAGCAGTTTTATTAAGATCCAAATTCGATTGCTGGTAATCGTATTTGCCTTCGCTTTCCGTGGTATATCCTTCTCCTCCTCCCGCGGGGATATACGTCCGGGTGACGAGCACTATATTCCTGGCATCTCCGGTAATCGGCTGTAGATCCGCGACGGACGGGGTCGGAACCGTCGGACATTGCTGCAATTTGGCAAGGTAGGGCGATACGATGACGTAAAGACGATGCCCAAACCCCCCCAGGAGAATGCCCGAACCGAAGATAAGTACAAAGAGGACTATTTTATTCTGAAAGAATTTCTTCACGCGATTCTTCCTGCTTTCCGACAAAAAGGATAAATATAATTATAATTCACCGTGAATTGATGTCAAGAATGGGTCCTCATTCACGTTTACAACCTGGAAAAACCAAAACGTTGAAGTTACTAAAAAAATCGGGGCAGTTGTGAAAATTACTACTTTACTTGTATGTTCATTAGCAATGGTCTAGCATGTTGCTGAAAAACAAGATAGATGTCATTGCGAGCGACCGAAGGGAGCGAAGCAATCTCGGTTTTCGCGTGAAAAACCAGATTGCTTCGCCCGCCCCGGTTGGGGTGGGCCGGGGTCGCTTCGCTCCCCCGGCCTCGCGGCGAAGCCGGGGCGGGGCTCGCAATGACAAATCCAGACTTTTTCAGCACCCTGCTAGGGTTCCCCGGAAATGGCAAGAAAGCAATCCCAGCTATCAATGCCATTTCTACGGGTAATGCGATTCCTCTGTCTGCAAGGCTGTGGTAGGTTTTTTTATATTCCCGATTCACTTCGCTTCCTGGTTTTGAGCGCGGAAGTGGATATCAATTCGACAGAAAATAAATTCCTAACCAAAGATACAACATGGATGCTATCCCTTGCGGATGATTTTCGAAGCTGCAAAAGATTTTTTTTACTTTCTGATGGTTTTATAAAACAGCGGCAGCGGTTTTACTTTGCCATGCACAATGCGAAAAGCAATTGTTAGCTCGTTTAGCGCCTGGGAAAGCGCGTCCGGAGACGCGGCGTGCACCTCACATAACGGCTCGCCCTGCTTCACCCGGTCGCCGACCTTGAGCCGCAGGACGACGCCGACGGACGGGTCGATCGCATCCCCTTTCCTGGCGCGACCGGCGCCGAGGCGCACGCTCGCCAGTCCGATCCTTCCGGCGCGAGCTTCCGCGATGTATCCGGTTTTTTCCGCCGCGAGAATCCCGCGGCACTTCGCCGCCGGCAGCCGCGAGAGGTCGTCGCAGACGCGTTCGTCGCCGCCCTGGGCGCGCACCAGCGCGCGGAATTTTGCCAGCGCCTCGCCGCGATCAAGTTTTTCCGCGGCCAGCGCCCGCCCTAGTCGCGCGTCGCGCACACGCCCGCCGGTTTGCAGCATGACGGCGGCGATCGTCAGGCAGTGCTCGCGGAAATCGGCCGGTCCTGCCCCGCGCAGCGTCTCGATCGCCTCACGCACTTCGAGCGCATTCCCCACCGCCAGCCCCAGCGGCTGGAACATCCCCGACACCAGCGCGACCGTCCGGCACCCCGCGCCGCGGCCGATGCGCACCATCCAGCGCGCGAGCGTCGCCGCCTCCGGGACGGTTTCCATAAACGCGCCGGACCCGGCCTTTACGTCCAGCACGATCGCCCGCGCGCCGGTGGCGAGCTTCTTGCTCATGATGCTCGCGGCGATCAGCGGCAGGGAAGGCACAGTGCCGGTCGCGTCGCGCAGCGCGTAGAGCCGGCCGTCGGCGGGCGCGAGTTCCGCCGTCTGAGCGCAGGCCACCAGCCCGATTTCTTTCACCTGGCGCAGAATCTCTTCACGCGAAAGAGCTGTCCGGAAACCGGGGATGGATTCCCATTTGTCGATCGTCCCGCCCGAATTCCCAAGGCTCCGGCCGGACATCTTCACCACTGGAACGCCGCAGGCGGCGACGATCGGCCCCACCACCAGGGTGGTTTTATCGCCAACCCCTCCAGTGGAGTGCTTGTCGACCGCGCCTGGCGCCCACTTTTCCAGATCAAGCCGCTCGCCCGAATTGGCCATCGCCTGAGTGAGCTCGATGGTCTCGCGGATCGTCATCCCGCGCCACAGAACCGCCATCGCCCAAGCGGCAATCTGGTAATCGGGGATCTCGCCGCCGGCCATTCCTTTAACCAGGAACCCGATTTCCTCGGCGGTTAGTTCCCCCCCATCCCGCTTGCGAATGATGATATCGACGGCGCGCATGGCCCTCCTGCGACCATCCTTTCCTTCCTCCCCCTGCCCCTCCCTCCTTCCCGTGATACGGCCTGTCCTCGAGCGCCTGCCCTGAGCGAAGCGAAGGGAAGCGAGGGGAGAAGGAGGGAGGGATGAAGGGGTGAGAGGATGGGATGGCCAATTCTCGCCGCAAGTATAATCGAGGTATCTTTTTCCGATTCCCGGGAGATGGCTCCAATGGAAAACGCCGATCTGCTGATCGTCAACGCCCACGTGCTCACGATGGACAAGGAGTTCCGCGCTTTCCCCGACGGCGCGGTGGCGATCCGCGGGGACAGCATTCTTGCGGTCGGACCATCCTCCGACGTGCGTAACGCGTTCCAGCCGCGCGAGACCGTCGATTGCGGCGGATCGATCGTGATGCCCGCGCTGGTCAACGCCCACACCCACGCGCCGATGGCGCTTTTACGCGGGCTGGCCGACGACTTGCGGCTGGACGTCTGGCTGCTCGGATACATGATGCCGGTCGAACGCCGTTTCGTTGCGCCGGATTTCATCCGCTTGGGAACGCGCCTAGCGTGCGCGGAGATGATCCGCGGCGGCGTGGGAACCTTCGCCGACATGTATTATTTCGAAGACGACGTCTCCTCGGCCACGGCGGAGGCCGGCTTGCGCGCGGTGTGTTCGCAGACTGTGATGAAATATCCCACGCCGGATTCGGATTCCTTCGAAGACGGCCTCGAACGAGCGCGGGCCTTCCTCGTGAAGTGGAAAAACCACGCGCTGATCGTGCCGGCGGTGGCGGCGCACGCCCCCTATACCTGCACCGAGGAAATCCTGCGCGCCTGCGCCGCGCTAGCCATCGAGCACGACGCCCCGCTGCACATCCATCTGGCGGAGACTGCGCAGGAGGTGGAGAACGCGCGCCGGGAGTACGGGATGCCGGAAGTTCCCTACCTCCGAAACCTGGGGCTTCTCGCCGCCAAAGTAATCGCTGCGCACTGCGTCTACCTCGACGAAGGGGAGATGCGCACTCTTATGAAAGCCGGTGCCGGCGTGGCGCACGCTCCCACCAGCAATCTCAAGCTCGCTTCGGGAATCGCCCCCGTCTCCAAAATGCTCGAAACAGGGCTGAACATCGGCATCGGCACCGACGGCGCCGCCTCCAACAACGACCTCGACATGTTCGAGGAGATGCGCCTGGCGGCGCTGCTCGCCAAGGGGATCAGCGGCAATCCCGTGGTCGTGCCGGCCCGCACCGCCCTGACCATGGCCACCCGGATGGGCGCAAACGCCATCCACATCGGCGACCTCACCGGATCGCTGGAAAAGGGCAAGCGCGCGGATCTTCTTCTTCTGGATCTGGCCGGGGTTCATTCCAGCCCGAAGTTCGAGCGCAATCCGGATATGGTGTACTCGCGGATCGTGTATTCCGCCAAAGCCTGCGACGTGACCGACCTTATGGTCAACGGAAAATGGCTGATGCGGAACCGGGCATTGCAGACCCTGCCGGAAACCGAACTATTGGCGCAGGCGTCGGAGATGGCGCTCCGGCTGGACGATTTCCTCACCGAACGGGAATCGTCGGTGCTTTCGAAACTGATCGCCATCGAAACCGCTACGGAGGAGGAATCCTTCGAGATCCAGGTGAAGGTCAAGCTGGTGGAGGATTTTCCGCTGCTCCAGCGGCTGAGCCGGCCGGAGCTGGAAATTCTCTATAACCGGCGCTACCGGGAATACGATACCTACTTCGAGTTTACGGCGCCGGATCAGGGCCGGCTGCGTTACCGCGAAGACCAATACGTCGGGGAAAACGGCGAGGCGGCCAACGCCCGCTACCGTCTGACACTCACAGGGCCGACCCGGGAGCGCGAGTTCACCGGCGCGGTGCTGCTCTCGCGATCGCGGTTCCTGGCTCCCGCCACGCATGGCCTCCGTTTCTACCGGGAATACTTCCGGCCGGCGCAGGAAATCGAAGTGGCCAAGGATCGGCTGCGATGGAAGATCCGTTACCGCAATACGGAATTCTTCATCAACTTTGACTGCGTCTCCAAGCCCGCCCTGCCCGGACGTTTTCTGGAGGTCAAATCCCGAACCTGGTCCCGCAAGGACGCGGAAAACAAAGCCGGGTTAATCGTCGAGCTAGTACGTCTACTTGGCGCGGAGAAGGCCGCGGCCTTCCGCGAGGATTACGTTGAAATGGCGGGGAAGAATAGACAGGATTGACAGGATTTTAAAAAAAACTGCCGTTCATTTTCAGATACGGTCAGGAAATTGTTTGGAATAAATTCCAGATCTCGGAAACAACTTTCCCCCGGGGCTAAAGCCCCGGGCTATTAGCGACGCCCGGCTAAAGCCGGGCTGTTGACCAACGGCCATTCCATTGTCGCGAATTAACTAGAGATATCCTCCCATCAGCAAGAGTCTCTATCACGCGGATTGAATTACTCGGCGGAATAAATGATCTGAAGCCGGGTTTACCCGGCGCTGTTGGAAGCCCGGGGCTTTAGCTCAGGGAAATCTTATGCCGGAGAATCACCGTCGGAATTTTAGCGTTTTCTTATGCATCTATCGATTCCTATTTCCCCTAAAGAACCATATCGATCCGATGCACTCTAGGTGGCAAATTTCGATCGGAGATGCAAAGCTTCCCTTCCCAATGGTTGCTGGAAACTAAAGCCTATCGGAAATCTCATAAAATCCAGTTATTCCAGCAATTTCCCTCTTGCCCTTTGCAATTCCCATGCCAATGGCATGAATATTGCACCTTGCCTTCTCAGCGCTTTGCATCTATACTCGATCCCGATCGGCCGTCTATTTTCCGGCAGCCGGTCGCAAGGCGCCAAAGGAAGGTAAAAATGGCAATCCTCCAACGCGCCCAACCCCGCATCCGGCAGGTCACCACAGCCCATCTGACCCAGACGATGAGCCTGCTCGAACTATCCCGCGCCGAACTTAACGAATGGCTGAATTCCTCGCTGGCCTCGAATCCCGGCATTGGAGGTCGTCGAACCGGAGACGTGTCCATCCTGCCACCGCCCGCTCTACCAATCCGGGCTGTGCCCGGTGTGCCATCCTGCCGAAGGACGAGCCGATCGTGTTCCTCTCCAGCCCGCCGATCCGCCGGTCCGATATCGAGGACGCCGACAACCTGCCGGAAGTGGCGCAACCGGAGACACTGGCCGATCATCTGATGGGCCAGATCGGGCCGGAACTGAACGCCGAGGAGCGGATCGATCGCGCAATATCTGCTGGCCCGGCTGGACGACAACGGCCTGATGCCGGAACCGCCGTTCGAAAGCGCGCGCTTCCTGCATGTATCCCCGGTGTTGGTGGAGAAAGTGCTGCGCGCCATCCAACGCTGCGACCCGCCCGGCGTGGGCGCGCTCAGCACGGTGGAAGCGCTGCTGATCCAGATCGAATCCCTCGCCGAGAACGGATCGGTGCCCGCGGGCGTGCGCGAGATCGTCGCCGGCCACCTGGAAGAATTGGCGCACGGCGAATTCGCCAACATCGCCAAGGGCCTTCATTTGACCCGCGACGCGGTGGAGGAGGCGGCCCATTTCATTAAAGTCAATCTCACCCCCTACCCGGGCCGGGCGTACTACGGAGCCGGTCCGGCGCGATCGTCATCGGATCCGGACCTGTACCGCGAGGCGGAAATGACCTTCCGCGTGCAGCCCAACAATCCGACCGGGCCGCTGATCGTCGAAGTGTACGCGCCGCTATCCGGGCGAGTGCGGGTCAATCCCGAATTCCGCCAGATGGTGCGCACCTTAACGGGAGCCGAACGCGAGAAATGGAACGAAAAGGTGGAGGAGGCGCTCCTGATCGACAAATGCCTGCGCCAGAGTCAGAATACGCTGCTGCGGCTGGCCTCGGCCCTGGCCGGGGAACAGCGCGCGTTCATTCTCGGCACCGACCGGGAGTTGCGGCCGCTCACCCGCGCCGAACTCGCCCGGCGGCTGGAAGTGCACGAGTCCACCGTCTCGCGCGCGGTCAGCAACAAACGCGCCGCGCTGCCCAGCGGACGGATCGTGCCGATCGCGCGCTTCTTCGACCGCTCGCTCTCGGTGCGCGACATGGTCCGCTCGATCGTCTCCGACGAATCCAAACCGCTTTCCGACACGGAAATCGTTTCCCTGCTGGACAAGCAGGGCGTGCACATCGCCCGCCGCACGGTGGCCAAGTACCGCGCCATGGAAGGCATCCTGCCCATGTCGCTGCGCCGCGCGCAGCGCTCGCAGCACGCGCACAGCCGGGCGGCGGCGTAGGTTTTCACCCCCTCACCCCCATATTCCCCCTCTCCCAGCTTACGCTGGGAGAGGGGGTTAGGAGGCGAGGGAAAAAAGGAATCCTGCGTGACGGATACACGTTCCAACCGCAATTCCCAACGTAAAGTGCGTCCGGCCCATCCGGCGGCATCGACGGGACGGCCGCCGCGCGTTCCCGCCCCGGGCCGCAAACCCGCAAATCTACCGCTACCCCGCCGATATTCTCGATTCTCAAGCCCGCCAAACCCGCCCCTTCTTCAGCCACGCTCTCTCCGCAATCGATCACGCTCGCAGAAATCCACCACGAGCTGCTGTTCGCCGTCGCGTATCCGCAATGCGTCATCACCGACGTCAACCCGCTCGCCTTGCGCCGGCTCGGGCTGGCCCGCGACCGGGTAGTCGGCCGGACGCTCGCGGAGGTGCTCGGGGTATCCGAGATCGCCACTGTACCTTGAAGGACCTTGCCGGTCGGCAGCCCGGTGCGCTGGTCGCAGCGGTTGACGCTCGGCGCGGACGGCGCCTCCGACGGGATGGGATATTCGCGCCGCCCGTTCGACGGCTCCGGAGGGCGAAGCGCTGCTTACCCTGCGTCCGATGGAAGAGCGGCGCCCGGCGGCGCCGGCCGGCGGCGCATCGCATCTGGAGGAATTAAATTCGGCGACGATGGAATCCGCCGACGCCGGTTCGGCCGAACCGCTGCTGAAATGGATTCTCGCTTCCACCCAGGCCTCGTGCGCCGGGCTGTTCTACGCCCACCGCGACACCGGACGCTTGTCGCTGGCGTTCGAGATGAACCTGCCGGAAAGCGCGCCGCACGAACTGCCGCCCGCTTCCACCCGTCGACCGCGAGGGATCGCTTCCGTGGAAGCACGACGCCAAGGTCGACAGCCAATATCTTTTCCTGGGCGGCGCAGGCCGGATTGCAATCGGCGCTGCTTCATCCGCTTCCGGAATTCCCCGTCAAGGGCGTGCTGCTGCTTGGGATGGAACGAAGGCGAGGCGCCGGCGTCGCTCGGCCTTTTCCTCACCGCATTCTCCGCATCGCACGGCGCGCTCCTGCGCGAGTGGCAGACCCGCCAGCAGATGCTCGACGCGCAGCGCAAAAGGAAGCCGCGCCGAAACCGCGCTGCAAATTCTGATGGAGGAACTTCCACAGGCGCTGGTGGTGGTCCGCGCTCAGGACGGCCGCGTGGCGGAGACCAGCCTTTCGTGCGAACGGATGCTGGGATATTCGTCGGCCGAATTGCATGCCATGCGCCTGGAGGATTGGCTCACCGCTCCCGAGGCGGTGGTGGCCGTGCGCGCCGCGTGCGAAAGCGGGCGGATCAACGAAAGCGGGGAGCTCACGCTCTACCGGCGCGACGGCGAAGCGTTTCCCGCCGTGATGCGCGCGATCCCCCTGCGCGCCGGGAAAGGCGGGGGAATTCCACGAAGTGCTGGTGACGATCTCCGACCTCACCTCCAGCCGCGACGCGCGGCTCGAAGCGCGCCACCTGCAGCGCCAGGCGGTGCTCGGGTGGATGGCCGCGTCGTTCGCGCACGAGATCCGCAATCCGCTCAACAACCTTTCGCTTCAGCTCGAGGAGATGCGCACGCTCTACGCCCTCCCGCCGGAAGCCGCCGCCCTCGCCGCCGAGGCCAAATCCGAGTGCGACCGGCTGACGGAAATTTCGCGCCGGATGCTGGACTTCGCGCGCGGGCAGGATTTTCATCCCGCCCCGACCGATATGACCGCGCTCGTGCGGCGGGTGCTGGCGCGGATGCAGCCCGCGATCGAACGCGCCGGGGTAAAAAGCGATGTTCTCCGCGCCGGAGGATCTGCCCCTCGCGATGGCCGACCCGCTCTCGATCGAGCAGGTGATCCTCAATCTGATCGACAACGCCGCCAAGGCGATGCCCGACGGCGGGCACCTGGGCGTGAGCTTGCAGCTTTCGGCGCTCGAAAGCGGCGCTCCGGCGGTGGAAGTGCGCGTGGCCGATACCGGCCAGGGGCTTCCGCCGCAGGTGCGTGAAAAACTTTTCCAGCCGTACGTCACCACCCGTGCCGACGGGCACGGGTTGGGGCTGGCGCTCTCGCGCCACATTTTGGATGCGCACCGCGGCGCGCTGCGCGCCGAAACCTACCCGGGGAGCGGGACGGTCTTCCGCGTGTTCCTCCCCGTGGCGACGGAAACCTGACCTCCTCACCCCTCCAACCCCTCTCCCCCTTGAGGGAGAGAGGGGAGGAGAGACCGCCGGCTTCTTACGAAACGGGGGGTTAGTTATTATTTCCTTCGTGCTCTTCGTGTCCTTCGTGGATTTTTTTTGGAGGTTTACCGAATGCCCTTCACGATCCTGATCGTCGACGACGAAGCCAAAGCCCGGGGTTCGATGGGACGGCTGCTCTCCGCCGAAGGCTACGAAATCCTCGAAGCCGATTCCCTCGCGCGCGCCGTCGCCACATTGCAAGACCATCTGCCGGACATTTTGCTTCTGGATTTTAATCTGCCCGATGGCCACGGATTGGACCTACTGCGCAAACTTTCCGCCACGAAGCCTCGTCCGCAGGTGGTGGTCGTAACCGGCACGGCCAACATTCCCACCGCGGTCGAGGCGCTGCAGCTGGGCGCGGCCGACCTTCTGGAAAAGCCGGTCGACATGGCGCGGCTCAAGGCCACGGTACAGCGCGCCACCGAAGTGGTGCGGTTGCAGCGCGAGCTGGATTATTACCAGCAAAGCGCCCGGGCCGAGGCGTTGGACTGGGTGATGGGCGAGACGCCGCCGATGCAGCAGGTGCTGCGCGAGGCGCGCCGCGCCGCCGCCACCTCCATGCCGGTCCTCGTCACGGGGCAGACCGGAACCGGCAAGGACGTGCTCGCGCGCGCGATCCACATGATGGGCCCGCGCGCCGGAAAACCTTTCATCCCGGTCAACTGCGCCGCGCTGCCGGCGGAGGTGATCGAATCGGAACTGTTCGGCCACGAGGCGGGCGCCTTCACCGACGCTTCCAAGCGCAAGCCGGGCGTGGTCGAAGCCGCCGACGGCGGCGTGCTGTTCCTCGACGAGATCGGAACCCTGCGCCTGGACCTGCAGGCCAAGCTGCTGCGGTTCCTCGACGACCACACCTTCCGCCGCGTGGGCGGCGTGAGCGAACTGACCACCGACGTGCAAGTGGTCGCCGCCACCAACCGCGACCTGCCCGCGCTGGTCGAAGCCGGGCAGTTCCGTGAAGATCTATATTACCGGTTGAAGGTGGCCGATCTGCGCATGCCCACGCTCGCCGAGCGCAAGGAAGACATTCCCGCACTGGTGGGGTTATTTGTGCGCAAGTACAACCAGCGCACCGGGACCAGCCTGACGGGCGTGAACCCGCGCGCGCTGCAGGCGCTGGTGGCGCACTCCTGGCCGGGCAACATCCGCGAACTGCGCTACGTGGTGGAACGCGCGGCGATGATGTGCGAGGGCGAGGAGATCGACCTGTGCGATTTGCCGGCGGAATTCTCAGCCGCACCGGCGACGGCGGCTACCGCAGGCGAAGAGACTGCAAAACCGGCGGCGAAGAAAAAGAAATAAACCTATGGTAAAGCGAAAATTTTTCCTTCGATAATTCCCAAACCGAAAAGCAATTAACCTTGTTAAGATAACGTTTTTTTTAAATTAATCAGAGGTAGATTTTTCTACGGATTTCTTCAATTTAAAGGATTGCAAATGATCCCACGGTCTGAAAGAATAACTGTCGGCTTCATCCGTCATGGGAGAAAGACAGGCCAGGACCAAGGCTAGGCCGATCATCCCTAAATGATAAATCGCCATATAAGGGCTGAGAAAACCGTAAAAATCCACTCCGGTCGGCGGTGTCACCCATGTAAGGACCGCCAAACAACCCGACCAAATGATCACGATGGGGATTGCCTTTAAGGTCTTTGCGCTACAAAGAGTAATTGTTATCCATCGCTGATGCAGGATGGAGTAAAAGAAGACCAATTGTCAATAAAACCGGTGTCAATAGGGAAAATATCGAATAGGGAATAATTATCAGCGATATAATCGCCAAACTCACCGGCAGCCAATTGCGCCAAGCGATATCCTTTATTATTACGCATCCAGGTAGAATAAAAAGCACGTAATCATAGCTTCGGCTATACGGGAAGAGTAGAAAACCGATCAATATGGCGAACGAAACCGTATTGCCGGTAAAGCCGTATTTCCTCCAATGATAAATTAAGTATCCAACAAACGGTAAAAATATCCACAAAGGAATCCCGAATGATTCCAAACCCGTATATCCCGATGCGACAAGACCCGGTTTTCCCCCCAAATAATCTCCGGAGCGCCATGCCAACAGCAAATCCTTAATCCAATATTGATTCGTAATAAAGGCAAATAACATAACCAATAGAAGACCTAGTAGTAAATATATTACGGTTTTCCAATTGCGATGGAAGAAAAGCTCCAATAAGCAAAGAGCAATCGGCAAATAAATAATATTTGGTTTTAATGTAGTCATAATTATACAGAATACGATTAACAAGGGTTTTCCTTTTCCTGTGCTAATTTGCCACGCGCATAGCAATAAGAATAAACCTATTAACGGCGAAATTTGCCCCGTGATTAAACTAAAAAAGGAAGCAGGCATGACGGAAAATCCTATGATTAGCAACATTCTCCTATAACCAGACCTTGGCGTTTTCATCCAATAGATTGAAACCACAGATGTCAATAATATGCAGATAAAATTAATAAGCAACCATAGAAATGATGCAGTAGGAAGCGGAATCAGAAGGAACGGTCCAATCAGGATAGCCAACCACGGAGGAGCAAAGTATTCAACTGATCCGTATGGATTTATTCCATGCCAGATCATACGCGAAGCGGTCACGAAATTCTCGAAATCCAATAACCGGAAGCTCATTATTGACGACGGATGGATCCAAACGACGATAAAGACCGATATAAGGATAACCAGGATCAGCAATAGAAAATATCGATGGGTTTTTATCATGAGTTTTTCTTTCCTTTGATAAATTTTATTCGGAAATTCACTAGGACTTCGGCTGTGTACGATTTAATTTACAAGCCATTTCTTCAATTATATCAATGCCTTTCGAAAACCGTTGAAAATAAGAGACTTTTTAATAAATACTTTTTAAATGGGATTTTTAAATCAATCAGGGGTAGACCTTTCGGCCGATTTCTTAAATTTATAAGATCGCAAAAGATCCCACGGCCTGAACGAAAATGTGTCGGATTCATCCGTCATGGGAGAAAGACAGGCCAAGACCAAAGCCAGGCCTATCATCCCCAAATGATAGATCGCCATATAGGGGCTGAGAAAACCATAAAAATCCACGCCTGCCGGCGGTGTCACCCATGTAAGGACCGCCAAACAACCCGACCAGATAATAACGATTGGGATTGCTTTTAACGTTTTGACGCTGCACAGGGTAATGAATATAGGGAGACCCGGCATTCCGTAGGGAGTTATTATGCCGGCCAATGCGCCGCCTAGTTGCCAATACTTCCAGCGGCGTGCCATGATAACCAACAGAGCGATAATACCAGCAACCCAGGGTCCGAACTTTCCCCAGATGGTATGCGATGCTTCGGTTTGGGCAAGCGGCGGATCATGCAACAGCACATTGAGCCAGGATGGATACAAAGGTATAAACAATACTCCGTAGACAAAGAGGGAAACCAGCAGCCCTTTCCAATCACGGCGGAGAAGAATATATAGCGCTACGATAAAAATGGCGCCCTGCGGTTTGACCATAAGCAATCCGTAACCCATCACCCTGCAGATCAGGCCAAACTTGGAATTGTATTTTTTATCCCCGATAAAGAGGAGCATCAGGCCTGCGCCGATGACAAACAGATCGATTCCGCCGGAAGCGAGCACCCAAAGCATGGTATTGGTCGCGAACCAAGCCAATCCCACCCAGGCCCGTTGGTAAAAAACCACGGCAAAGAGGAGCGCCCCGCCAAGGACAAGATATATTTGGGGGGAGGCAAAAAGCATCGGCCACATGAATAACACAGCAAAGGGCGGATTATAGAAATTCGGAATGTGGGGTTGAACCGACCAGGGATTTACTCCGGACAGCAGCAAACGAAAACCGCGTTGCAGATCATTAAAATCAAAGCTGTTCACGGAAAATACCCGGACGATGGCGAACATGATTATCAATCCGAGGAGAAAACCAAAGAGCGATCGAGTTCTATCGGTGATCGGGATGTTCTTTATCCTAGAAGTCATATCTTTTTTGGAAACTCTCCCTAAATAATTTGATATTTCTATTACTCATCTGATTCCATGTATCCAATATTGGTTTTTCCACCCCTAGAAGATGAACCCGGGACCATTTTTACGATGGACACCAAATGGCGGGAAGGAAAGAATTTGATCAATTATACCTTCTGTGGACAGGTAGCCACTGGGGTACGGAGACCAATGTCGTGGTTGGGGAAGGGGTTAACGTTCGAGTCGGCGTGTTCTTAATGGTGATGGGGTTATGGTTGGAGAAACTGTGGGAGTTGGGGTTCCGGAAGGCGTCAAGGTTCGCGTCATTGGCGGAGTGGGGGTGATGGTAGGTGTCGGCGTCGATCTCACAGTACGAGTTTTTGTGGGAGTACGTGTCACCGTAGGTGTGCGCGTAATTGTGGGAGCACCAATCGATGGCATACGGCAAGAAACGGAGAATGGCAAAAAGGACCAGCAGCGCCCGCAATCAGTCATCTTCGTATCCGGCGGAAGGGTGTGGGTAACGGTGTTCCAGTTGCCGTTGGTGTTTCAGTCGGTGAAAGTGTCTTAGTTGGTGTCGGAGTTGTCGTCTCGGTTGGTTCAAGCGTTTCTGTTGATGTTTGTGTTGGGATGAGGGTTAGCGTGCTCGTTGCGGTTTCAGTAGATGTAACGTGGGAGTGTTAGTAGGTGTTGGCGTATTTGTCGGCAAAGGTATTTCGGTTGGTGTTGGCGTTGGCATTTGTGTCAGCGTGTTTGTTTCCGTCGGTGTTGGTGTTGGCGTGATAGTCAAAGTACTCGTTCCAGTTGGCGTAGATGTACTAGTACGTGAATTGGTTGGTGTTGGAGTTAGTGTCGATGTCTTGGTGGATGTTATGGTTGGCGTGGGGGTTGGTGGCTGGTTGATCTTTGCCCAAGCCTGGCTCATGGTCAATCCACTCAAGATGGTAAATTAATTTTTGCTTGTTCCGATATCAACGCAGACTTCAAATCACCGGGAGAGACATTAGCCAAATCGGTAATATACTGGTTTACGGCGTTGGCTTCATCCTGTGATATTAGGACACTATCCCCCTGCCCATCTAATAATGCCTGTAATTTAGATTGCCAATAATCGATTAGATTGGATCCTCTAGTGACCAAGTCCGGATGAGTTCCCAAGACATAGGTTATTTCCCATCCATATTGACTATATAATTGATTTAGGGCTTGGCCCGCCGGCGTGCTATTTAATAATTCATTTCTTACCCGATAATAAACACTAAAATCATACATCGCTCCTTGAACTTGATTGCCGAAGATCCCATTATCAGAAACTGGCAATTGAGGGGAAGATTGAAGCCCAGTGTAATTTGATGGAGGGCATAATTGTTTGACATAATCCGCCGGACATATGCATTTCCATATTAATTATACTTTAATATTTCGGTTTCATAATTCTACTAGGGTTTTTATTCTCCTCCTTTATTAATTGACCTTGAATTCCAAAGCCCGCATTAACCATTTGCTCGGGCCATCCATTTCTATTTAAAAACGTCGGCGGTATATTCCCAGATGTTCGGCTTAATATTACCGATGCGGATGGACGCTCCAGTTTCGATGCCATAGCAATACCAATTCGAACCGTGTCCGAAAATTGAACTGCCTCCGAGTATTACATTAGGGACATTGGGATCAATTAGCGGAATATTTTCCAGGAAAGAGATGTTGTGGCTTGTCCATAGGAAATATCCTACGAATTGGGCATTGGGCTGAGGAAAATCTAGGACGTAATAACCATATTGGTTCCCATTATTGGAGACGCTGAAATCATATTCGGGCGATAAGAAATAACCGTTATTGGAAGCCAACGTTGGGGTTGCGGTTGGCGTGGGAGTTATTGTAGGAGTAAGGGTTTCGGTAGACGTGGGAGTTGAAGTTTCCGTCGGTGTTATCGAATATATAGGTGTCGCATTCGGATCGGACGATGCAAAGAAAATGTATCTCCACCAATTTAATTGGCTATCCTGTGAATCTTGATGCGGAATGTGCTGTAACCACCATTTCTTATAAGGGATTCCACAATGAGGATCTGTTGCTATATTTTGATTTATATAAAGTTTCCGTGCAGCCCCAATCTTCACGGTTTATAAGTCTAGGAATATATGAATTATTTATTATAAATGCCGGATAATTCGTCAACCATTCACTTTCATCCGAATTTACTTGATAATTCAGGTCCCATTGATAATTGCAATATGCATTTGGCGGGAAGTGCATAGTACCAATATGACCATTGGGATTTGCTTCTGGATGCAGAATTTCCGGGTTGAATAGGACAATGTTGAAATATTACTGTAAGCATCTTTATCGATTGTATATCTATCATAATTTCCCATAAAATCATTTTCAGCAATATATTCAACATTATCCGGAATTGAATATCCATCGGCATAAAGAGGGTCCATTAACATTTTTGAAATTTGTTAGAGTATATTCCATTCTATGGCCAAGATCTTCTAGCATCTCGCTATAACCTCTTTCATAACTAAATGCATGCATTCCGAAATAACGCGATGATGATTTATCTGCTCCACACAAATCTGCCGTACTCTTTACATACCATTCCAGAGCTGTAGCGCCAGGCATTTCCCAAAACCAGACTTCATCTATATCTCCATTATTTAATGCTTGGCAAGCGCTTTCATTACCATCACCACTATATGACGTATTCAAGCTCGCATATAAATCAAACGATCCCGTGCCTGGAAACTCACAGAGTGAGCCAATTTCGTCCGGAGTAAGGGAGATATTTTGAAGATAAAATGAAAATGGTTGAATAACCCATACCACCCTGGTTATCCGGTTGCATACCTACAAATTCCTTAGTACCGATTTTCTTAGGAAATTCTGAAACATGAATTGCTTTTTCCAAGAGTAAATTGATTGTACCGCCGCTATCTATAAAAATAAGATTTATTAATATTTGTGATTGCGTAATCATATCTGCTTCACTCATCCACGAGTGATGGTCGTTCGCAACGATCGCAGCGCTATCCGAAAGATACGTCGTTGTACTTATATTTGTATTAATCGGGTTATAAATAATTATTCGAACTTTTTTTGTTACGGTATTCGTCACATTATTTGCATAAACACTCTTATTAATTTTTTGGGGGGATTCTAAAATCGGTTTTTCACCACGCGCCCAAGCGCTTCTCATTTGATCTTCAATTGATTCACCGGAACCAATGGACCATTACTCGACTGTGCTTTGGTATAAATAACTCCATAATAGAAGGAAGTAAATATGATAACCGTCATCAAAAAAGCGAAAATGCGATATGTTTTTTCATAATTTCTCTCCCTTCCATCATTTCCTTACTGTTTTGTACACAAAATCCTATTATAAAAACGAATATTCAATAAATTAATTTTTATCACCTCTTTCCATGACATAAATCGATCCATTCTGATCGCACCAATAAATTCTCGAATTGTCCAATGTAAATAATTTTACTATCCCCAGGGGTACGTTCGTCAATTTATCATCGTCCAAATTAAACATTTGGAATTATTTCCGTTGCAATAACTAATAATATAAACATAATTTTTATATTTGTAATTGGTTGCAGTACCACTCAAGGAAACAATTTGTTTCATTTCTCCGCTGGCGAAAGAATATTTCCACAACGCTTCACTTTCGTCTGTACAAGATGAAAATCCCGGATTTATGTTCTGGGAAATTGAGAAATAAATAAATTTTTCGTCTATGGAAATGATATCTGTAATCCCTTTATAGGATTGGTAAACACTCGTGCTTGAAACTTCACTCCCTCCTTCCAAAATGGATCGATCAATAACTTTTATAACTGTTTTTGATGAATTGTCGATGAATATAATATACTGACCAAGCCAATAAATCCCCCTATCACTTACAAACGGTAGTTCGTAGCAATTATCCGAAACAATTGTATCAATCTCACTTCCTCCAATTTTATTTCTTTTTATTATTCCTAATAATTTCTTTTGTGCACTATCAAGTGCGCAAGCTGACCAATATATATAACCATTATGAACAATTAGATGATAAATGTCTTCTCTTCCTTCAGAGACTATTATTTTACTATTGTCTTTTTTATTTATTTGAATTATTTTGAGTAAACTTGAATCATCAGCCGGATATGAAAATATAATAATATAATTATTATCTTGTGTTTCAGGGAGAAGTAAATTACCTTCTTCTTGAATAAAATATTTGGTTTACCCCCGTTTTTATTAATCCTATTCAGAGACTAAAGAGGATGAATGGATCCGAATTATTTATTGATAACCAGTAGGCATAATCATCATCAAGGAACAGGCTTTGATATAAAGAATTATCTTCACTAAGCGTTATTATTTTTCCACCATTTATTGAAACCCGTTCTATTCTATTATTTACTAAAGTATTATTACCTTGTTCGTTTTTAATTTTCGTTATTACAAAGATGTTATCATTGTCTAATTTCATTTCCTGAACATCTAGGTTTTTACCAATAATTATTGGACCCAAAGTAGCAAATAGAGTTTGCGTTGACAATTCGGTAGTGGTTCGTGATTTATTAATAGATTTTGTCGCAGTAGTAAATGATTTTGTTGACTTATTGAAAATTGCACAACCGGAAAGGATAAACGCAAGAATGCAGATGATTATAAAAATATTTTTTTTATTTGTCATTACTCCCTCCTACTTCCTGTTATCAATTGTATTCTATTTCACGACAGGTTGTCAAATCCCCAAATCCCCCCAAAAACTGACCTGCGAATAGACCTGTAAACCCTTCCACTATCATATCCAATTAATGATATACTCGCTTTTGCCGCTTGGATCGGGCAACGACCGAGACGGCAGGAAAAAGCGAGTTCGCCTTTTGGCGCCTGTTTCCGCCCTCCCGGTCTGCCCGCGAGGGCGTTTTGTTTACTGCACCAAAAGGACGGTCGAGTAGGGCCGAAGGCCCGTATCGAGACCTCGATCGTTAAAACGAAGGCGTGGTCTCGATACAGCCTTGAAAAACACTCGGCCTACTCGACCACCAGTACCCCCTAGTGGCGTGCTTGACCACCGACAGGTAAAGAGGATCGCATGTCCGTCTATTCGTCCGACGATAAAAAAATCACGGTGCGCGATTTCCGCCTGAAGAAGGAAAAAGGCGAGCCGATTGCGATGCTCACCGCCTACGATTATCCCGTCGCGCGCGCGCTCGACCGGGCCGGAATCGACGCGATCCTGGTCGGGGATTCGCTCGGCATGGTCGCGCTCGGATACGCCAACACCTTGCCGGTGACGATGGACGAGATGATCCACCATTGCAAAGCGGTGGCGCGCGGCGCATCCCGTCCGCTCCTTGTCGGCGATCTGCCGTTCCTTTCCTACCAGACCAGCCCGGTCGACGCGGTCCGCAACGCCGGGCGATTCCTGCAGGAGGGGGGAATGGAGGCGGTGAAGCTCGAAGGCGGGCGGGAGATGCTGCCCGCCGTCCAAGCCGTACTCGAAGCGGGGATTCCCGGTGCTGGGGCACCTCGGCCTTACGCCGCAATCGGTCCACAAGTTCGGCGGGATGCGACCGCAGGGCCGCACGGCTGAGACCGCGCGCCGCCTGCTTGAGGACGCGCTGCTCCTCGAACAGGCCGGCGTTTTCGGGATCGTCCTGGAATCCATTCCGGCGCGTCTGGCAGCGCTCGTCAGTCAGCGGCTCGCCATCCCGACGATCGGCATCGGCGCGGGCTCCGGTTGCGACGGCCAAGTGCTGGTGACGAGCGATATGCTCGGGCTCTACGACCGCTTCACGCCGCGTTTCGTCAAACGCTACGCGAACCTGCTCGAAGAGATGGACCGCGCCTTTCAATCCTACAGCGCCGAAGTGCAATCCCGCGCTTTTCCTGCCCGCGAGCATGAAACTGACATGGCGGATGAGGAATGGCAGAAGCTGCAGAAATTGCTGGAGAATCAACTATGAAAAGGGGTCTTGTATGTAACCATGACTAAACTGTAAAAAAAATCACGTTCTTACCGCAAAGCCGCAAAGGCCGCAAAGAAAAAAATAAAAGATTTGTTGTTCTTCGCGTCTTTGCGACTTTGCGGTGAGATTTTTTCTTTTTTATTTAAGTGAGGAGATTCAAAATGAAAGTTACCATCCTTGGCACCGGCGCAATGGCCTGCCTGTTCGGCGCGCGGCTCACCGTCGACGCCGACGTCACGCTCCTCGGCACCTGGCTGGATGCGATTCAGGCAATCCGGCGCGACGGAATCCGCGTGCGCTACGACGACGGGGTGAAGACCGCGGCTGTTCGCGCCACCGATTCCCCGGAAGCCTGCCGCGATTCCGATCTGGCGATTGTGCTGGTCAAATCGCAACAAACCCGGGGCGCGGTCGAGCGCGCCAAGGATATTCTCAGGCCCGACGGGTTAGCGCTGACGCTTCAGAACGGATTGGGAAATTGCGATTCGCTGGCCGATGTTTTTGGAAGCGAGCGTTCCGCCGCGGGCGTGACGACGCTCGGCGCGTATGTGGAATCGCCCGGCGCGATCCGCTTCGGCGGGGAAGGTGTCGTCTGGCTGGAGCGCCATCCGCGAATTCAGCCCGCGTACGATCTCTTCCGCCAGGCGGGTTTCGAGGTTGGCATCACAGACGATCTTCCTTCCCTGCAATGGGGCAAATTGGTGGTCAACTCCGGGATGAACACGCTGACGGCCTTGCTGCGCGTCCCGAACGGCTGCCTGGCCGACCGCCCCGCCCTGCGCGCGTTGTACCTCGACGTGATCGCGGAAACGGCCGCGGTAGCCAAGGCGGCGGGGATTGGATTGCCGTACGACGATCCCGCGAAGATGGCGCTCGAAGTTGCCACACGCACGGCGGGCAACCATTCTTCGATGCTGCAGGATATGGAGGCCGGTCGGGCTTTGGAAATCGAATCCATTACCGGCGCCGTATTGAAAACCGCCGACCGCGCCGGGTACGACGCCCCGCTGAACCGGATGCTCTACCGGTTGTTGAAGGCGGCGAATATGTAAGGGCGGACCGCTGTCCGCCCCTACGGGATCAATGGAACTAGGACTTGTGCAAAATTGCCCGAACTTCGAAATTCATTGCCGCCCTGCCCCGACCGCTGGGGCTGGTGCCGACGATGGGTTATCTTCATGAAGGGCATCTCGCGCTCGTGCGGCGCACGCGCGCCGAATGCGCCTCCGTCGGCGTGAGCATCTTCGTCAATCCCGCCCAGTTCGGGCCGCAGGAGGATCTCGTGCGCTATCCGCGCAACCTTCCGCGCGATTTGCGGCTATTGGAAGCGGCCGGCGCGGACCTCGTCTGGGCGCCGGAAGCGGACGAAGTGTATCCGCCCGGCTACCAAACCTACGTCTCCGTCGAGGAAGTTGCGCTACCGCTCGAAGGCGCCGCGCGGCCCGGGCACTTTCGCGGCGTGGCGACGATCGTGGCCAAGCTGTTCAACGCGTTCACGCCCGACCGCGCCTACTTCGGGCAGAAGGACGCGCAGCAACTGGCGGTCATCCGCCGGATGGCGCGGGATCTCAATTTTCCGCTCGAGATCGTCGCCTGCCCGACGGTGCGCGAAAGCGACGGGCTGGCGATGTCGTCCCGCAATACTTATCTCGATCCGGAAGAGCGGCGGGCCGCGGCCGCGCTGTATCGCGCGCTTTCCGCGGCGCAAGCGGCCTACCACCGCGGCCAGCGGAATGCGGAGATCCTCCGGGCGGCGATGCGCGACGCCCTGGCCGCCGAAGCGCTCGCGAAAATGGAATACGTTTCCGCGGCCGATCCGGATACGCTGCTGGAACTCGACCGCGTCGACGGCAACGCGCTGTTCTCGATGGCCGTGCGGTTCGGGAAAACGAGGTTGATCGATAACTTCATGCTGAAGGATGGAACATGGGAAACAGGCGAAATTCCGCAACTCAACCCCTGACCCCTCTCCCAGCTTATGCTGGGAGAAGGGGGATAAGGGGATGAGGGGAAGCAGAAAGGATTTTTAGCAAATGAAACGTACCTTACTCAGATCGAAAATCCACCGCGCCACCGTGACCGACGCCAAGGTCGACTACGAGGGCAGCATCACAATCGATTCGGATCTGATGCGAGCGGCCGGGCTGGCGGAATACGAGCTGGTTCACATCGCCGACGTCGACAGCGGCGCGCGGCTCGAAACCTACGTGATGACCGGCCCGGCGGGCTCGGGCGTGATCCGCATGAACGGCGCCGCGGCGCGAATGGTGAACGTCGGCGATAAAATCATCATCATGGCCTACGGCCAAGCCGAGGAGCCGCTCCCGGCCGGGTGGAAACCGGAAATCGTCCTGGTGGACGAGAACAACCGAATTCGCGAGGTGGGGCATGCTTCTGTGCATTGACATCGGCAACACCAACATCACCCTGGGAATGTACGAGGGAGCGGCGCTCGGCCCGCGCTGGCGCCTAGCCACCGAGAGCGAACGCATGCCGGACGAATTCGGCTTGCAAGTGACCGGCTTGCTCTCCCTCGCCGGCAAATCCCCGGCCGACGTCAGCGGAGTGGCGATCGCCTCGGTCGTTCCGCCGCTCACCGGCCGCTGGATCGAAACCTGCCGCGTCTACCTCAAGTGCGATCCGCTCGTGGTGGACGCCGGCGTGCGCACGGGCGTGAAGATCCGCTACGAGGATCCGCGCGCGGTGGGCGCCGACCGCATCGTGGATGCGGCCGCGGCCTTCCGGCTCTACGGCGGGCCGGCCTGCATCGTGGATTTCGGCACCGCCACCACGTTCGACGCGATCTCGTCCGACGGCGAATACCTGGGCGGGGCGATCGCGCCCGGAATCGGAATCGCGGCCCAGGCGCTCTTCCAGCGCACCGCCAAACTTCCGCGGGTCGACGTCGCCCGCCCGCCCGCCGCGATCGGACGGAATACCGTGCACGCGATACAATCCGGCCTGCTCTTTGGTTACGTCGGATTGGTGGAGGGCATGGTCGCGCGTTTCCGCGGGGAACTCGGCCGCGATATGAAAGTCATCGGCACCGGAGGCCAGGCGGATCTGATCGCCCATGAGACCCGCGTGATCGAAATCCTCGCGCCGTGGCTCACGCTCGACGGCCTGCGCATGATCTACGAGATGAATCAATGAATCCTTTAACTGGCAAACGCATCCTGCTGGGAGTCACCGGATCCGTCGCAGCCTACAAGGCGGTCGACCTGGCCAGCAAGCTCACCCAGGCCGGCGCCGAGGTGGACGTTCTGATGACCGAGGCCGCCGCTCAATTCGTCGCCCCGATCAGCTTTCAATCCGTCACCGGCCGCGCCGCCCACACCGACGCCGAACTGTGGGGCGCCGAGGCGCATGTGCTGCATGTGAATCTGGGCCGCCCGGCGGATCTGCTGCTGATCGCGCCGGTCACCGCCAACACGATCGCGAAGCTAGCGCTCGGGCTAGCCGATAACCTGCTTTCGCTGACCGCGCTTTCGGCCCGCTGCC
Source organism: uncultured Chloroflexia bacterium (assembly GCA_963780865.1). Lineage (GTDB taxonomy): Bacteria > Chloroflexota > Anaerolineae > Anaerolineales > RBG-16-64-43 > FEN-1073. The sequence continues at coordinate 64,295 of CAWADT010000030.1, forward strand.
CGCTGATGATCGCCCCGGCCATGGACGGCGGGATGTTCGCCTCCCCCGCCAACCAGACGAATCTGCAAACGCTGATCGCGCGGGGAACGATCGTTGTCGGACCGGAGGAAGGGCATTTGGCGTCGGGGCTTTCCGATCAAGGCCGGATGACCGAACCGGCGGAGATCCTCGACCGGGCGCGCTACTTGCTTTCGCGCGGCGGGCCGCTCCACTCCCGCAAAGTGGTCGTCACGGCCGGCGGAACCCAGGAGCCGGTGGATCCGGTGCGCTCGATCACCAACCGATCGTCGGGTAAACAGGGATTCGCGCTGGCCCGCGCCGCGCTCGACGCAGGAGCGGACGTGGTTCTGATCGCCGGCCCCGGCGCGCTGCCCACCCCATATGGCGCGCGGCGGATCGATGTCCGCACCGCGGCGGAGATGGAAAAAGCGGTCCTGGCGGAAATTTCAGACGCGCACGGGCTGATCATGGCCGCCGCCGTGGCCGATTTCCGCCCCTCCCAGACGGCTCCTCAAAAAATCAAAAAGGATTCTTCCTTCAACAAAATTACCTTGGAGCGCACGGAGGATATCCTGGCGGAAGTCTCGCGCGCCAAAGCCGCAAGCGGGTATCCTCAGGTGACGATCGGATTCGCCGCCGAGACCGAAGACCTCGAGAAGAACGCCCGCAAGAAACTCGCGGCCAAACATCTCGATCTGATCGTCGCCAACGAAGTGAGCCTGCCGGACTCAGGATTCGAAAGCGATACCAACTATGTTACGATTTTTACCGTCGACGGGACGGCCCAGTGTCTGCCGAAGACGGAAAAATCCGCGATCGCCGAAACCGTGATCCATTGGCTGATTGTTCTGTTGGGTTTGAAAGAATAGGAAGAGAGAATTCCTGGAATCCACAACAGGCTGCGGAAATTTTCAGTTGTCATTACGGAATAACGGCATGACTACCGGCCAGGGAATGGGGATGGACAATGAATAAGCTCCGCGATGCGATCACCGACGTTCCCGGGATAACCGTCGGCCACGCGCAGGATCTGGCCGCGCTCACGGGCTGCACGGTGATCCTGTGCCCCCAGGGGGCGGTGGCCGGCGTGGACCAGCGCGGCGGCGCGCCCGGCACGCGCGAGACCGACGCGCTCCGGCCGATGCACCTGGTGCAGAAGGCGCACGCCGTGATGCTCGCGGGCGGCTCGGCCTTCGGACTCGACGCCGCCTCCGGCGCGATGCGCTACCTCGAAGAGCGCAAGGTCGGATTCCCAACCGGCGTGGTGAAAGTGCCGATCGTCGCGTCCGCCATTCTCTTCGACCTCGCCATTGGATCCTCAAAAGTGCGGCCGGATGCCGAGATGGGATACCGCGCCTGCCGGCTGGCAACCTCCGATCCTCCGGCCGAGGGAAACGTGGGCGCGGGAACCGGCTGCACGGTGGGTAAGATTTTTGGCATGGACGGCGCTATGAAATCCGGAATCGGCACGGCGAGCATGGACTGCGGCGGCGGCATCGTGGTTGGCGCGATCGTCGCGGTCAACGCGTTCGGAGACGTCATCGATCCGACAGACGGGAGAATTATTGCCGGCTCTCGACCGCTGGCCAAAGGCCCGTTTCGGCTGGGCCATAAACAAGCGTTTGCGGATACGCTCGCGGTGATGCGCAGCCTTCCAGGCCGGCTGGTTCTTCGCCTGGCGGCCGGCGGAAACACCGTGATCGGCGTGGTGGCCACCAACGCCCGGCTGAATAAAGAACAGGCGGGTAAGATGGCTCAAATGGCGCAGGATGGCCTAGGGCGCGCGATCCGCCCCGCGCATACCATGCTCGACGGCGACACCATCTTCTCCCTTGCCACCGGTGAGCGAGGCGCGGATGTCAGTCTGGTGGGGGCCTGCGCGGCGGAAACGTTTGCCCGCGCGGTGGTGAAAGCCGCGCTCGCCGCGAGTGCCGCCGGCGGGCTGCCCGCGGCGGCCGACCTTCAGCAAGAGAAAGCGATTAACGAATCCACAAAGGACACGAAGGACACGAAGTGGTAATAACTAAATTTATTCGTGAACTTCGTGCCTTTCGTGGATAATTTTCCTGCTCGTCAAAGTTAGGAGTCCTATGTTCCAGAAAAAAGAAACCACCGCGCTACCCGAGGTTCTCCGCACCACCGGCAAGATAGAAACCGTCCTAGGGCCGGGGATTTCGATCAAAGGATTCCTCACCGGCAAGGGTGGAGTCCGCATCGAGGGCGTCTTCGAGGGCAAGATCGATATCGAAGGAATCCTGGTGGTGGGCGAACAGGGCAAGGTGGTTTCGGAGGAAATCCGCGCGCCGTCGGTGGTGGCCGGCGGAACGGTGCAAGCCAATATCATCGCCGATAAAGTCCAGGTAACGCGTTCCGGCCGAGTTTATGGCGACGTGACCACGTCGAACCTCTCCACCGAAGAAGGCGGCTTTTTAAAAGGGACGATCCGCATGCCGGAAGCGGGAGAAACGCCGGAAGCGAAACCTTCGCCGGAGCCGGATAAGTAAACGGAAGAAACCGGTGCCGTAGCAGAGCCCGCGTCGGTCCGGCATTAAACCAAGAATCCTTTTTGCTCCAGCGGAAGTGGTAAATGGATTACCGCGCGGTATCAAAAAACTCAACCCCCAAGAACTACGTAGCAAGCCCCGCTTTCTACACCTTTCGCAAACGAAGAAAGCGGGGCAAGCTGCGCGGTATTCAATCCCGCGGAACCGGGATAAAACTTTCCAGGAATACCGTGGAACGGCGGAATTAAGGGAATTTATATCCTAAACTATGTTATATTTTTCCTGATTTAATTGGTTGTTAGGAGTGAATCAGAAACGATCATGGCCAAGATCGCCGATATTTCTGTTGAAAAAATGGCACAGTTGGAAAAATCCGCTCCGCAGGACATCCTGCGTTGGGCGTGTTCGGAGTTCCAATGCATCTGCCTGGCGGCTTCCTTCGGCAAAGACAGCATCACCCTGCTCCATATGGTGCGCGAGATCCGCCCGGAGATCGACGTGGTCTACCTCAACACCGGATACGACTTTCCAGAAACGGTCGAATACATCCATCGCATGGAAAAGGAATGGAACCTGCGTGTGATCGAATTCTCCCCGCGGATCAGCGTGGAGGAACAGGAGCGGACGCTCGGGCCGGATTTGTACCGTACCGATCCGGACCGCTGCTGCGGAATCCGCAAAGTGGAACCGATGGCCCGCGCCTTGCGCAATTACGACGTCTGGATCACGGGGCTGCGGCGCGATGAGACCGAGCACCGGCGCGGAATTCGCGTGGTGGAAGTGGCGAACAATCTGATGAAGGTCAATCCGCTCGCCGCCTGGACCGCCGACGACGTGTGGCGCTATCTCCGCGAAAACCGCGTCCCCTACAATCCGCTCTACGACCGCGGCTTCGTCAGCCTCGGCTGCCGGCCGTGCACGCTCGCCGGAACCTGGGGCCGGTTCGAACGCGCCGGGCGCTGGGCTGGCACTTCCAAGGCGGGCGGAGAATGCGGCATCCACATCACCTCGTCGATGATCGAGTACGCCGAGGGCGAAGCGGGTCCGCTTCCTGAGAAGGAACCGGATCGATGACCGGCGACGTTCTTCGCATCTCCGGCGCTCGGGAGCACAATCTTAAAAACCTCTCGGTGACGATCCCCAAGAACAAGCTGGTGGTGGTCACCGGGATTTCCGGCTCTGGAAAATCCTCGCTGGCCTTCGACACGCTGTTTGCCGAAGGCCAGCGCCGGTATGTGGAATCCCTCTCGGCCTACGCGCGCCAATTCCTCGGGCAGCTGCGCCCTCCCGACGTGGATCTGATCGACGGGCTCTCCCCGGCGGTGGCCATCGACCAGCGCGGGCTTGGTTCGAATCCGCGCTCGACGGTGGGCACGATCACCGAAATCTACGACTACCTGCGGCTGCTGTACGCGCGCGCCGGCGTTCCGCACTGCCCGATCTGCGGGCGCGAGGTGCAAAAACAATCCGCGCAGGAAATCGCCGCCGCCATCGCCGCTCGTCCGGCCGGCACGAAGTGGACGCTGCTGGCGCCGGTGGTGCGCGCGCGCAAAGGGGTGCACGAGGCCGCCGTCGAAGAAATGCGCCGCTCGGGGTTCGTGCGCATGCGCGTCGACGGCCGGATGTACGAGACCGACGCCGAGCTCGCCCTCGATCCGCATGCCGTCCACGATGTGGAAGCGGTGATCGACCGGCTGGTCGTCCCCGAGCAATCCACGGAGGATTTCCTCAGCCGCCTGACCGATTCAGTCGAGACCGCGCTGCGCACCGGCGGCGGGTTCCTCATCGCGCAGAACCTTTCCGCCGCCCCTCCCGAGGACATCCTCTTCTCCGAACGGTTCGCCTGCCCGGTGGACGGGATCAGCCTGCCGGACATCCAGCCGAATTCTTTTTCCTTCAATTCACCCCACGGGGCCTGCCCCACCTGCCAGGGCCTGGGGGCGCGGCTCGAGATCGATCCGGCGCGCCTTTTCCCGGATCCCTCCCAGCCGCTCGACGAAGCGCTGCTTTCGCTATTTGCTTTCGAGGGCGGAGAAAGCCAGCGCTCCCAGTCGCTTTGGCTGGAATTGCTCGCGGCCCATTCCGGATTCGATCCGGAATTTCCGGTCGGGCAACTTTCCCCCGCCCAGCTGAAGCCGATCCTGTATGGAACCGGCGCGGAGAAAATTCGAGTGGAATTTTCGGGGCGGGAAGGCAAACACTCATTCTTCGAATCCCCTTACGAAGGATTAATCCCCGGCCTTCAGCGAAGGTATGCCGAAAGCGGCAGCGAGGTGTTTCGCGGCCGGGTGGAAAGCTTGATGAGCGAGCGGGTCTGCGAGGAATGCGGCGGGAAACGGCTGCGCAAAGAATTGCTCGCCGTAACGGTCGACGGCCGGAATATCATCGAAGTGTGCGCGGAGACGGTTTCCCGCCTGCGGGTGTGGATGCGCGATCTGCTCGACCGGCTGGGGGCGGGACGCGAAACCGACGCCGCGCGCGAGCGCGCCGTGGCCGGACCGATCCTGGCCGAAGTGGGCCACCGGCTCGACTATTTGGAGGAGGTCGGCGTCGGGTATATCGCCCTCTCGCGCGCGGCCTCCACGCTTTCCGGAGGCGAAGGCCAGCGGGTGCGCATGGCCACCCAGATCGGCTCGCGGCTCAGCGGCGTGCTGTACGTGCTCGACGAGCCGACGATCGGCCTGCACCCGCACGACGTCCACCGGCTGCTCGGGAGCCTGCTGCGGCTGCGCGATCTGGGCAACACGGTGCTGGTGGTCGAACACGACGAGGAGATCGTGCGCGCGGCGGATTGGATTGTGGAGCTCGGCCCGGGCGCCGGACCGCGGGGCGGGTTCCTCACCGCCGAAGGGACACCGCGGGCGATGGAAGCCGATCGAAAATCGCTCACCGGCCGTTTTTTGGCCGGAGCCTTCCGGTACAAACCGCCCAAGCGCCGGCGGAGCGGCAACGGCCGTTCCCTCACCGTTCACGGCGCTCAGGCCAACAACTTGAAGCGAATTACCGCGCGCCTTCCGCTCGGGATGCTCGTGTGCGTCACGGGGGTTTCCGGCTCGGGCAAATCCTCGCTGCTCTTTGACGTGGTGCTTCGATCGCTTTTAGGGGAAGCGGGCGAAACCGGTCCGTGGGAAGGAATCGAAGGCCGGGAATTCGTCGACAAAGTGATCCCCATCGATCCCTCGCCGATCGGCCGCACCCCCCGCTCCAATCCGGCGTCCTACGTCGGCCTGTACGGCGACGTCCGCGAGCTGTTCGCTTCGCTTCCGGAATCCAAAGTGCGCGGGTACAAACCCGGGCGGTTCTCCTTCAATTCGCGGGGCGGGCGCTGCGAAGCTTGCCAAGGCCAGGGGCAGTTGGAAGTGTCGATGCAATTCCTGCCGGACGTATTCATACCCTGCGATCAGTGCGGCGGCGCGCGCTTCAACCGCGAAACGCTGCAGGTGCGGTTCAAGGACCGGACGATCGCCGACGTGCTCGACGCGACGGTCGACGAGGCGCGCGAGCTCTTCGCCGCCATCCCCTCGATTGCCCGCCGGCTCGACACCCTGCATGACGTCGGGCTGGGGTACATCCGCATCGGCCAGCCGGCCACGACGCTCTCGGGCGGCGAGGCGCAGCGCATCAAGCTGGCGCGGGAACTCTCGCGCCGGAGCGCGGGACACACGCTCTATATCCTCGACGAGCCGTCGGTCGGGCTCCACGCCGCGGATGTGGCGGGTTTGATCGCGGTGCTCGAGCGCCTGGTGGAAGAAGGACACACCGTATGCGTAATCGAACACAACCCGGATATCCTTCTGGCGGCCGATTATCTGATCGATCTCGGGCCGGGGGGCGGCGAAGAGGGCGGCCGGATCGTCGCCGAGGGTACGCCCGAAGCCGTGGCAGAACATTTCCACACGCCCACTAGCCAGTTTCTCAAAACTCTGCTGGAAAAACCCCGGCCTCGTCCCGCCGCTGCGCGGAAGAAAATCGCCGGAGTGACGCGGCCACCCTCGAAAAAGAAATAAATTACCGCCGCCAGAGGCAGCGGCTTTGTAATGCTGCACCTGGAAGGTGCGATTCTACGGTTCCATCCCACCCTTCCTCCCCTATGAATTCCAAACGCTGATTATCTTCGCCTGTCACCCCTCCTCCCCTCCCGTAATACGGGAGGGGAGGAGGGGGAAAAAGATACATTGTGAAAGGACGATAATTTGATGGGAGAGGTAGGATGGGATGGCAAGATACCCGCCCACACGGTACCTTTGCTGTATTTATGCAAAGGAAAAATTACTACACCGGTAGAACCTATTCAGACTACACACAGCCAAAGGCAGTGGTTTTGAGAGTTAATAAATAACTGCGCGGTATCCCCGAGTTCAACCCCTGAATTCACGGATGACAGCCGGCGGGATATTTCTTGTCCAGAGAAAACGGACGAAATACCTATCGCTTGTTTTTAAACCTATGTTATATTCGACCCAATGCCCATGGATTCCGAAACCGCAATCAGCGGAAAGATTAATTGTCCTAGAGTTCGCGCAAAAGGCGAAACCTCTGAAAATCAGCGCTCGTCCGTAGCTAAAGCTCCGAACTCTCAACCGCGCCCGGCATTAAGCCGGGCTTCGAAGCCGGATTTATTTTATCCCTGCGCCTGTCCTTGCGAAGCGAGGGAAGCGGGGGAAGCGGGGACCGGCCTTCGCTTTGCGAGCGCAAACGTTGTTAATCGTCGGGGGATAAATCCCCCGACGAGCGGATTTTTTCAGAGGTTTCATGTCGTGGCGGCATCCGCCATTGGCTGCCTGGTGATGTTCCTTAGCAGCTGCGCCGGAAGCGGTTCCCTCTTCCATTATCCCCTCTCCATAGATCGCACTCCGGAGCTTGGCCGCACGCCCAGCGCTTCCCCGTTTCAACCGGAAGCCCCATCCCCGACCGTGACAGCCAGCCCGACCGCGGAGCCGTCTCCCACGCCGACGATTTCTCCCTTGAAGTTGGACACGCTGCGCGCCGCCGCGGACCGGATCGGTTTTGGAATTGGAACCGTTTTCCAACAGGCGGAAAGCATTGATCCGCTGTTCCCTCCCATGTTTTCCTCGGAGTTCAACACGGCGATGATGACCACCTTCATGAAGAGAACACAGCCGCAACGCGATCGATTTGACTGGTCCCTGACCGAAGCCGCGCTGGATCAAGCCCAGCCGAATCATCAAACGATCATCGGTGGACCGCTTGTCTACGACAACGTCACCGCGCCGGCATGGCTTAAATTTGACACTCCGGATTGCGGTGGATGGGCTCCCGGCGATCTGGAAGCCATGATGCAAAATTATATTCAAACCGTTGTCTCGAAGTTCGGCGATCAGGTGGCGGGCTGGGAAGTGGTCAACGAGCCGCTCACGAGTGGCGATAATTGTTGGCACAAGGTGCTCGGGGATCAATACATCGATCGGGCCTTCCAATATGCGCATGCGGCCAATCCGGATGCTTTGCTCATGCTCAACGAAGCCTTCGGCTGGGATGGAGTGGATAAGACCTTGGCGGATCAATTTTTTGCGCTCGTCCGGCGTTTGCAGGCGGCCGGCGTCCCGATAGACGTAGTGGGCGTTCAAATGCATTTGCGGGCCGACACCCTACGGCCGACCTATCCGGATGAATTCCAGTATTTTCTGGATCAGGCGAAGAATCTTGGGTTGGGGGTCTGGATCACGGAAATGGACGTCTACCAAGGCGATCCCGGGACAGTGCAAAATCCTTTGGATGTCCAAAAAAATATCTTTGCAACAATTGCCAAAATTTGTCTACAATCCCCAATCTGCAACCGGTTGATCTTTTGGGGAATCTCCGACCGATATACCTGGCTGGCCCACCTTCCTGGAAACGAATTCACCGATCCGCAGCCGCTGTTGTTCGACGGTCAATTCGGCGAAAAACCGGCTTTCTTCGGCGTCCTGCAGGCGCTGCGGGATGCGGGCGGAGCCGGCGGGCAATGACCATCCTGCGTTTTCCGCAATCCGTTGTTTTATCCGAATCGCTGTTCCGGGCCACCCGGTTGCGGCGTTGCCGGTTGGAGGAATGCCATGCCGCTTGCTGCCTGCACGGCGTATGGGTGGACCCGATCGAAAAGGACGATGTCCTGCGCCATGCGGATATCATCCTCCCCCACATGGCTCAGGGTAGAACGGATTTGAATCGATGGTTTGGGGACACACGCGAGGCGGATGCCGATTTTCCATCAGGGTGCGTCGTTCCTTCCGCGGTAGTTGCCAACACCGCGCACTACGGCGGAACGGAATGCGTCTTCCTCCGGCCGGATTGGTTGTGCGCGCTTCAGGTTGCCGCCATCGCCGCGGGGGAAGATCCCTGGCGATGGAAACCGTTTCATTGCATCATCCATCCGATCGCCACGGACAGCGGCGAATTCACTCTCCCCTCCGACGAGGAACTCCTAGCGGAGGAGGGCGGCTGCTTCCGCGACGGGGGTCGCGAGGGCCGGATGAGCGACTGGCTGGCGGAGGAGATCGCTTTCCTGACCGCGGACCCCGGCGGTCAACCGGGCGAAAAGAAACCGGGGATTAGCCCTCAAAATATTTTTTCATCGGAATAAAATAATTATCGACCCAACCTTGTTTGTATTCCGTCCCATGGGGCGGGAGGCCGGTATGATGGAGGGTAACCTTCGTTCCGGCCGCCGCCTTTTCGAACGTAATCTCGATCTGCAAATCTTTTTCCTCTTTGGCAAATTCGGTCGTCCGCCACGATTGAACAATTCGCTTGCCTGGTTCCAGGATCAGATTTTTGCCGCGGATATAGCCGTCCCAGGCCTCAAATTCCGCTCCCACTTTCGGGGTGATTTTGGCGGTGCCGCCCGTCATGGCCGCGTGCCCCTTGGAATTGAGCCAAGCATCGTAGATCTTCCCAGCCGGCGCTTTGATCACGGTGGATACTTTGAATTCCATAAGCCGTTTGCCTCCATTCCGGTTTTCCATCTTCCGCCATGGATTGTATCAAAAAGGAGTCCGCACCGGTTTCCGCCGTTTCCAAGACCTGCTTTCCGCCGGAAATTCGCTTGAGTCCCGCCCGCACCTCATGGTACAATGCCGCCCGCTCCAACGAAGGCAAGCCCCCATCGTCTAGTGGACCAGGACGCGGCCCTTTCAAGGCCTAAACCAGAAGTCCAAATCTCTGTGGGGGCACCATAACCCAACGAAGGAAGGCCGGGATGCCTGGCAACAGATGGCGGGCACGGCCTTCCTTCGTTCTATACTGCGGCGGATGCCGAAAAATTGCGGGAGTATACTTACGCTTGCGGTCGGAAAAAGCTTTAGCGATTCCTTCCAGCCGGCAAAAAAGCAACCCCACCCGATCCCGATTCTCCGATCCGGGCGATCAAAGAGGAATGGAATGACAGCAATGGAAAAGCGAAAATTGGCCGTGCTCACCAGCGGCGGAGATTCTCCGGGAATGAACGCCGCCATCCGCGCGGTGGTGCGCACCGCCCTCGACCACGGCATGGAAGTGTTCGCCATCACCGAGGGGTATCAGGGCATGGTCGACGGCGGGGAGGCGATCCGCCCGATGACCTGGAACTCCGTGGGCGGAATCCTACAGCTCGGCGGGACGATCATCGGCACCGCGCGTTGCGCCGCGTTCCGCACGCGCGAAGGGCGGCTCCAAGCCGCCGCCAACCTGCTGGCGTGCGGGATCGACGCGCTGGTGGTGGTGGGCGGCGACGGCAGCCTGACCGGCGCAAACCTCTTCCGCCAGGAATGGCCTTCGCTCCTGGAGGAACTCGCCCGCACGGGCAAGATCGGCAAGGAAATCCCCAAGCATCATCCGTACCTGACGATCACCGGCCTGGTCGGTTCGATTGACAACGATTTCTACGGCACCGATATGACCATCGGCGCCGACACCGCCCTGCACCGCATCGTCGAGGCGGTCGACGCCATTTCCTCCACCGCCACCAGCCATCAGCGCACGTTCGTGGTGGAGGTGATGGGGCGCCATTGCGGGTACCTGGCGCTGATGAGCGCCCTCGCGACCGGCGCCGACTGGGTGCTCATCCCCGAAAGCCCGCCGGACGTGGAGCACTGGGAAGACGTGATGTGCGAGGTGCTCAAGGCGGGCCGCGCGGCCGGCCGGCGCGACAGCACCGTGGTCGTCGCCGAGGGAGCCACCGACCGCGACGGAAATCCGATCAGCAGCGCCTACGTCAAACAGGTGCTCGAGGAAAAACTCGGCGAGGATTGCCGCGTGACGATCCTCGGCCACGTTCAGCGCGGCGGCTCGCCCAGCGCGTTCGACCGCAACCTGGGCACGATGATGGGCTACGCCGCCATCGAGCAGATAGAAAAAAGCACCGCCCGCTCCGAGCCGACGGTGGTCGGCTGGTGCGGCAACGTCATCTCCCATACACCGCTGATGGAATGCGTGGAAAAAACCCAAAAGGTGGGGGAAGTGATCGCCGCGAAGGATTACGAGCAGGCGATGACTTTGCGCGGAAGCTCCTTCAAAGACGGCTTCCGCACGCTGCGGACGATGGTCCGCTCGCTCCCGCACGCGACCCAGCCCGGCCATAAGCGCCTGCGGCTGGCCGTGCTCAACGCCGGCGCCCCCGCCCCGGGGATGAACACCGCCGTGCGCGCCGCGGTGCGGCTGGGAATCGACAAGGGCCACACGATGCTCGGCGTGCGCGGGGGGATCCGCGGGCTGATCGAAGGCGACATCCGCGAGATGAACTGGATGAGCGTGACCGGCTGGGCCCCGCGCGGCGGATCGGAACTTGGCACCGGCCGCAAGATCCCTTCCGGGAAGGAACTCTACGCCATCGCGCGCAACATCGAGGAATTGGACCTCCACGGGCTGCTGATCATCGGCGGCTGGTCGGGATACGAGGCCGCCTATAAACTCTGCAGAGAGCGTGAAAATTTTCCCGCCTTCAACATTCCCATCGTCTGCCTGCCGGCGACGATCAATAACAACATGCCCGGCTCGGAGCTCTCGATCGGAGCCGACACCGCGGTCAACAACATCGTCGAAGCGGTGGATAAAATCAAGCAATCCAGCGGCTCCCTGCACCGCTGTTTCGTGGTGGAGGTAATGGGCCGCTACTGCGGATACCTGGCCCTGATGAGCGGCCTGGCCACCGGCGCCGAACGGATTTACATGCACGAAGAGGGCGTCACGCTCAAGGATCTCGAGCAGGATTTGGCCGCGCTCAAGCTCGGCTTTGAGGCCGGCAAACGCATCAGCCTGATGATCCGCAACGAGAACGCCAATCCGCTCTACACCACCGCCTTTATGTACGCGCTGTTCGAGGAAGAGGGGCGGAATTTATTCGACGTCCGCCAGGCGATTCTCGGCCACCTGCAGCAGGGCGGCAATCCCTCCCCGTTCGACCGGATCCAGGCCACGAGGCTGGCCGCGCGCTGCATCGAACACCTCATCGAAGAATCCGAGAAGGAGAACCCGCCGGTGATGTTCATCGGCACGCGATGCGGGCAAATGCAGTTCTTCGACATCCGGGATATCCCGCGCATGGCGGATATGACTTTTTCGCGTCCGAAGGAACAGTGGTGGATGGATCTCCGCACGGTGGCCAAGGTCCTCTCGCAGCCGGGGCCGAAGGCCGAATGAATTAATATAGACCGCGTCGGTCTACTAGACCGACGCGGTCTATAGGTATCTGCTAGAATTTATTAAAAATAATACTCGCGGATAACAACTATGGTATAAGCTCCACTGTGTTTCCCGTGCAATCCGCCCGCGCGGGAAGCGCCCGTCCGACCACGGCCATATTCCCGAGTGTCCCCCACGACGTGAGAAAGGCGTCTTGCGGAACTGTGTAGCGCATGCTGCCGTCGAGGACGGCGGCATGCTTCTCGTCGTACCCGACCAGGATTACCGTGTGCTCATAGCGCGCGGCGAGGATATCCTCGCCGCCCGTGACGGTCATGGTGACGGGGGTCGAGCGCGCGATGTGGCCCACCACCCACACAATCACCGGCCGGCCGGCCGCCACTTCCAGGCGCAATTGATCCCAGGTCATCCCGCGATAGGCGTACGCCTCCACGCTGTAGTATCGCAGCAGCAGGGCCACCGGCCCGGCATACACGCCGTACGCGTTCGGCGGCAGGTTGCCCCACTGCCCGCGCACGTTCCCCACAAATCCCAGGTTGGGATCGCCGGAGAGGGGCAGCTTGTTGAAGAATTCCAGCTCGTTGATCTTTACCCCGAAGTAGCCGGCAAAATCCACCGCGGAACGGGATTCGCAATCCAGCGGCAGGGATTGCTCCTGGCCGCGGATGTTTTGAACGGAAGCGATTGCTGGGAGCGTGGGGATCGTCCTGCCGTCCGCTCGCGCACCGCCGGTCGAACAATAGGTTGGCGTTTGAGTTATGTGAGTTCCCGTTCCGGTGGGTTGCGCAGGAGTGAATGCCGGGGATTGCGTGCGGGTCGACGGCTTTGTATCCGCCGGTGACGCGGGCATCGTGGGCATGATGCTGCGCCCCGCGGAATCGGTTGCCGCCCGCGACGCGGTTTCGACCGCAGCCGTTCCCAATGCGGCAGGGTGGCAGCCGGCAAGCAGGAACAACCCGCACAACAGGATACCGCCGAGGAACGCCGATTTCCGCATGAAGCGCAAGAATACGACGAAAAAAAGCCGCGGTCAAGCAAGATGTGCTAAAATCCCGCCGACATGGGCAGGCTTTACCTGGTGGCGACTCCGATCGGCAACCTCGAGGATATTTCCGCCCGCGCGTTGCGGATTCTCCGGGAAGCCGTTTGCGTGGCCGCGGAGGATACGCGCCAGACCGGGAAACTGCTCGCGCACTTCGAGATCCGCACGCCGATGATCTCATACCACGAGCATAACAAGCTGACTCGGATCGACGCTATTCTGAACAGACTGGCAGCGGGTGACGTGGCGCTGGTGAGCGACGCCGGCACTCCGGGGTTGAACGATCCCGGCTTCGAGCTCGTCCAAGCCGCGCTCGCGGCCGGGTACGATGTATCCCCCGTTCCCGGTGCGTGCGCGCCGATCGCCGCGCTCACCGCTTCCGGACTAGCCACCGATTCGTTTGTGTACCTGGGATATCTACCGCGCCGGTCCGCCGCGCGCAGAACGTTTCTGGCTCCCTGGCGGGAGGAGCGGCGCACGCTGATCGCGCTCGAAGCCCCCCACCGTCTCTTGGAAGCGCTGGAGGATCTCCTCTCCGTCCTGGGCGACCGCAAATTGGCGGTGGCCAGGGAACTGACTAAAGTGCACGAAGAATTCGTGCGCGGCACTATCCGGCAGGCGCGGGAACACTTCAGCGAGCATCCGCCGCTGGGGGAAATCACGCTCGTCATCGGCGGCGCGGAAGAATCCGAAAAATGGACCGAAGCCAAAGTCCGCGCGGAAGCGAAACGCGGGGCCAAGCGCAACCTCCCTGCCGCTCAAACCGCGGAGGAAATCGCCGCCTGCAGCGGATGGACCAAACGCGACGTCTATAAATTGATTCATGAGAAAAGAACTTAACCTCTTCTCCCCTCGCTACACTCGGAGACAGGCCAGAAGGGAAGAGGATGAGGAAGAGGGGAACCGGGGGTGATGAGGTTTGGCCGGCAAATTTTTCTTTCCAAGTGAGGACAAATGATTTTAGACGCCATCCGTCAAATGCAATCCCTCGACCCGCAGGACATGCTCGGGCACATCGACCGGCTTCCGGATCAGCTGGAGGAAGCCTGGAGGGCGGGGCAAAACTATCCGCTGCCCCCTTCCCTGCGCGGCATCCGCCAGGTCGTCATCGCCGGCATGGGCGGCTCCGCTATCGGCGGGGCGATCCTCTCGGCGTATGCCTCGCCCATTTCCGATGCGCCCATGACGGTCTGGCGCGATTATCTGCTTCCGGGGTGGGCCGCCGGACCGGAGACGCTCGTGATCGCTTCGTCCAAATCCGGAAACACCGAAGAGGCCCTATCGGCCTATCAGCTTGCGAAAAAGAATAAATGCGCGATCATAGCCATAGCGACCGGCGGAAAGCTGGCCCAGGACGCGGAGAAGGATGGAATCCCGTTGTGGAAGTTTAACTACGCCGCCCAGCCCCGCAGCGCGGTGGGGTACACCTTTGCCCTGCCGTGCGCGATCGTCGCCCGGCTGGGGCTGCTGCCCGATCCAACCCGGGACGTGGCCGGCGCCGCGGCGGCGATGCGCCGCCAGCAAAAGGAAATCGGCGCCGCCGTGCCTTCCGCCAAGAACGCGGCCAAGCGCCTGGCCGCGATGTGCGTGGGAAAATCCGTCATCGTGTTCGGAGCCGATTGTCTGGCGCCGATCGCCCGCCGCTGGAAGGGACAGATTTCCGAGGTCGCCAAAGCCTGGGCCCAGTTCGAGGAGCTTCCCGAGCTGGATCACAACACGGTCGCCGGCACGGTTCAGCCCAAAGAGGTGATCGAACGCTCGATCGTGGTCTTCCTGCGCTCGAAATTCAACCACCCGCGCAACCAGCTACGGGCGGATTTCACGCGCAAGCTTTTTACGCGCCAGGGATGGCAGACCGAGGAAGTGAAGACCGCCGGAGGAACAAGGCTGGCACAGATGTTCACCTGCCTGCACTTCGGCGATTACTTCGCCTTCTATCTGGCGATGGCCTATGGAACGGACCCGACCCCCGTGATGGTGATTGAATCGCTCAAGAAGATGCTCGCGAAATAGACATCTGCATGAGTATTAGGGCGACTTCGTATCATGGTGATTTCGTTTGTTTTTACATAGATCGAAGAGCACAAGAACACTCTCCACGAAGGGCACGAAGGGGCACGGAGAAATGCGGATTCGCTTCTCTTCGTACCCTTCGTGTTCTCCGTGGACAGGATAGGATTGAATTCGGGCATCCCCCCGGGATATAGGGAGGAATCCACGCTTCTTTTCCATCGCAACCGTCTAGGGTATAATCCTCGCGCGCCGGGAGGAACACCGGCGCATTTCACGGAGAGGTTGCATAGTCCGGTCTAATGCGCGCGCTTGGAGAGCGCGTGAGCCGCAAGGCTCCGTGGGTTCAAATCCCACCCTCTCCGCCACCGGCACCGCGGAACGCGGTGCTTTTTCTTGCTCGGAGGCGGCTCCGTGACGGGACCCCTAGTCGAGTGCGTGCCGAATTTTTCCGAAGGGCGCCGGGCGGATGTGGTGGAAGCCATTCTCGCTTCCATCCGCCGGATTCCCGGCGCATCCATCCTGGAGTGGAGCAGCGATCCCGACCACAACCGCAGCGTGGTCACGCTGGCCGGAACGCCCGCCGCGATGGAAGCAGCCGCCTTTTCCGCCGTCGCTTGCGCCGCGACTTGAATCGACCTGCGGGGGCACAGGGGCGTGCACGCGCGGATCGGAGCCACGGACGTAGTCCCCTTTATCCCGCTGGCCGATTTTCCGATGGAAGAGTGCATCGCGCTGGCCCGCCGGCTCGGGAGTCGAATCGGGGAAGAACTTGGTTTGCCGGTATACCTTTACGCGCAAGCCGCGACGCGCCCCGAACGAAAAGACCTTTCCGTGATCCGCAAGGGGCAATACGAAGCGCTGGCAGCGGCGATCGGCAGCGATCCCGCCCGGGCGCCGGATTACGGGCCGGCGCGGATCGGGCCGGCGGGCGCCACGGCGGTCGGGGCGCGCGGCCCGCTTGTGGCTTTTAACATTTACCTCGACACCGCCGATGTGGAAATTGCCCGCGCGATTGCCGGCCGCATCCGCGCTTCCTCCGGCGGTCTTCCCGAACTGAAGGCGCTGGGTCTGCCGGTTGCCGGACAAGCCCAAGTGTCTATGAACCTGACCGATTACACCATTACCTCGCTCAAAGCCGCCTTCACCGCTGTCCGTGACGAAGCCCAAACACTCGGGACCCGCGTCGACCGCTCGGAATTGATCGGGCTGGTGCCGCGTCGCGCCATGTCCGGGATCGATCCGGCCGAGCTTTTGATTGAAAATTTCTCGGAAAATAAAATTCTGGAACGCCGCTTAAGGGATGCCGGGCTGATGCAGGATTAGCTGAATGAGTATGTTTGCCTGTGATCGCCTATCCGGTGGATAATGCATCCCATGGGTGAATTCCGGCAGGCAATGGAATGATGGCTCGGAAGAAAAACATCCCCCAACCGGTAGATACCATTTCCAAGGAACGATCGATAGAAACCCGTCGGCGTTTCAACCCGCACTCGAAGAAACCGCTCGGCCTTCCCACTCGCGGAAAGACGGCGCCCAACCGGCTGCGTCCAACCGATACCTATCTGGCGCTTTGTTATCCTGATTTCATCCGGTCCCTTCCGGGGATCTACGTTGATTTGGGTTTCGGCAAATCCCCTTCCACGACCGTCGAGACGGCCTTCCGCTTGCGCCGTCTGAACCCCGGCCTGAGAGTTGTCGGCGTGGAGATCGATCCGGAGCGCGTCGCCGCCGCGGAGCCGCGGTCCGGTCCGGGTTTGGATTTTCGCCTGGGGGGGTTCAACATGCCGCTGAGCCAATCGGAGCCGGCGGCGGTCATCCGCGCGATGAACGTCCTCCGCCAATATCCGGAAGGCGAATATGCCGCCTCGATCGGCGTGCTCGCGCAATCGTTGACGGAAGGCGGACTGCTGCTCGAGGGTACCAGCAACCCGCCGGGCTCCTTGATGGCATTCACCCTGTGCCGCCGCGAAGGGGAATCCCTCGCCTTCGAGGGACTGATTTTCTTCGCGCGCCTGCGCCACGCGTTCGAGCCGCGCTCGCTTCAGGCGGTGCTTCCTAAAAATTACATCCATCATGCCGAACCTGGAAGCGCGCTCGACGCCTTTTTCGGCGATTGGGAGAAATGCTGGCAGCGGGCCCGCGCCCGGGGCGGGGATGATCGGCGGCTCCAATTCTCGCTCGCCGCCCGCCTGCTTTTCTCCGATTGCGGGTACGCCGTAGATGCCCGCTCCACGCTCCTCCGCCGTGGATTCCTGCGGCTGAAATCCGTTCCGGGTTAATAAAACCCTTTTATAAAAATCTCACCGCAAAGCCCGCCCTCGGCGGTCGGGCCGGGGGGCGCAAAGGGCGCAAAGAAATTTATTAATGAGCTTTGCGTTCTTTGCGGCTTTGCGGTAAGAGATCTGTTGTTCGTATCTACTCAGCCCGAGAAAAGCTGGAAGGAATTCCACAAAATTGATGACCTGGCATCACTCTCCCTCATCCGGCCTTCGGCCACCTTCTCCCAGCTTATGCTGGGAGAAGGACGGGATGAGGGGAAAGGTTGAGTAGTTGCTGTTTTTCAATCTTTCATTATTACCCTATCTTGCTCCGGGATTAAAAACAAAAGCGGCCGCTGCGGCCGCTTTTGGATCTTCAATCTATTTCGATCTAGCGTTTGCTTTTCTTGCCCGCCCTGGCCTTGCGCTCGCGGAGCATTTCCTTTTCCATCTTCCGGCGGAATTTCGCCGCGACGGCGATGGCTTCCTTCTTCGATTTGTAGAGATGGATGTAAAACCGCTTGTTGTGCACTTTCCCTTCCAGCTTGTAGTACACGCTCACGACGGGCATCAGGGTGCGGCCTTTGTTGCCCTTGGTATAGGTCACGCTGACACCGTTAATCCCGGTGGAATTGTTGCTTTGCGCCTCGGCTCGGAAGGGCGCCCGATTGCGGCGAGTCCGGATAATCTTCTTGGCTTTCATGGTTCACCTCGCGTGGAAGAACCTCTTCGGTTCTCCCATTCCTTTCTTCATGGAATGATCGGCGAATTTACTCAAACGACATTGCCCCGTTTCCACCTCGCTTCTACGGTTACGACAATGAACGACCGCGCGGCAAGCCGCGCGGTATCCAGCGGCACAACCCCCAAGAACATAAGCAGCAAGCCCCGCTTTCTACAATTTGGATTTATGAAGAAAGCGGGGTAAGCTGCAGGGTATTCCTCATCCCGCGAAAGCGGGATAAAAAGCCGGGGTTTCCCCCGGCCTTTTTTCATTCGGTGACGGTGTTGGGAGCGGCCACTTCTCCGGCCGCTTCCTCCATCAACCGGTAACCTGTCCCGGCAGGGATAAGTTTACCGATGATCACGTTCTCTTTCAAGCCCAGCAGCGGATCGAGCCGGCCTTCGATGGCCGCCCCCGCCAGCACTTTGATGGTGTGCTGGAAGGAAGATGCCGAGAGGAAGGAGTCGGTGCTCAAGGAAGCCTTGGTGACGCCCAGCAACACCGGAGCCGCCGTGGCAGGCTGTTTCCCGTCGGAGAGCAATTTCTCGTTGATGTCCTGGAGGCGGAACCGTTCCACCAGTTCTCCCGGCAGGAAATCTGTATCGCCGGGCCGAACCACCTGCACCTTGGCCAGCATCTTGCGCAGAACAACTTCGAAGTGTTTATCGTTGATGTTCTGCCCCTGGGCGCGGTATACCTTTTGAATTTCGGTGAGCAGATACAGTTGGCAGGCTTCCCGGCCCTGAATGCGCAAAATCCGGTGCGGGTTGAGCGAGCCCTCAGTCAGGTTTTGGCCGGCTTCCACGCGCGAACCCTCGGCGATGATCAGCCGGGCGCCGCTCGGGATTTCATACTCCGCTTCTTCGCGGTGCTCGTAGGTGATCACCACCTTGTGTTCCCGTACGCGGGCTTTGCCGGCGTGTTCCGCAACGATCTCGGCGTCGCCGCGCGTGGCCAGCACCACCCCGGCTTCCACCGCGATGTTGTCTTCGATTTTCAACGACCAGTTCCCCGGCACTTGATATTCGTCGCGGAGAATTTCGCTCGAAACGATCTTGATCGTGCGGTGCCCGGTTTCCGAGCGGTGGATTTCCACCAGTCCGCCGATTTCGGTGACGATCGCCTCGCCCTTCGGTTTCTTGCGCGCCTCGAACAGCTCCTCGACGCGCGGGAGTCCCGAAGTGATGTCTCCGCCGGCGGCAACGCCGCCGGTGTGGAAGGTGCGCAGGGTGAGCTGGGTGCCCGGCTCGCCGATGGATTGCGCGGCGACGATCCCCACCGCAACGCCCATATCCACCAACGCGCCGCGTCCCAAATCCAGGCCGTAGCACGTCTGGCACAGCCCGTGGCGAAGGTTGCACGTCAGCGGGGAGCGGACGACCACCTCTTCCAAGCCGGAGGCCGTGATGCGCTTGGCCTCTTCCATCGTGATGATTTCGGTCTGCCCGACGATCAGCTCGCCGGTATGCGGATCCACCACTTTTTGCGCCGCAATGCGCCCGAAGAGGCGCGAGTCGAACGTCTGTCCCGCCACGTCGTCCCGGCGGCGGATGTGGATGCCTTCTTCCGTTCCGCAGTCGGCGTCCATAATGATCAGGTCCTGGGCCACGTCCACCAATCTGCGGGTGAGATATCCGGCGTCGGCCGTGCGCAGCGCGGTGTCGGCCAGGCCTTTGCGAGCGCCGTGGGTGGAGATGAAGTATTCCAGCGCGGTCAGGCCGTCGCGGAAGTTGGAGCGGATGGGCAGCGGGATGATGCGCCCCGCCGGATCCGCCATCAAGCCGCGCATTCCGGCCAGCTGGGAGATCGGTCCGAACCCGCCCTTGGTCGCGCCCGACATCGCCATGGTGCTCAGATTGCCGGTCGGATCCATGTGGCGGCGGACGGCGTCGGTCACTTCGCCGAGGGCTTTCTGCCACAAGTCGATGATGCGCTCGTTCTGTTCCTGTTCGGTCAGCAGCCCGCGGCGGTAGTCCTTCTCCATCCGTTCCTGTTCGGCCATCGCGAGGTTGATGATTTGAATCTTTTCAGGGGGAATGGTGATGTCGGACACCGCGATCGTCGTTCCGGACCGCGTGGCATATTGAAAGCCGATGTCCTTGATCCGGTCCACCACTTCGATCGTGGTTTCCGATCCCAGCACTTGGTAGCACTGGGCCACCAGCTTCTGCAGAGAACCCTTGTCCAGGTTCTGGTTTACGAAGCGCATGTTCTCCGGCAGGATCATGTTGAACAGCACGCGTCCGGCCGTGGTTTGCAGCAGGCGTTTCTGGGCGCGGGCGAAGCGTTCGCCCTTGTCGCTGAACCAGGTCGGAGCCTGAAGGATGATCGGGGTGTGCAGATTCAATTTTCCCAGCCGGTAGGCCAGTTCCACTTCTTCCATGCTGCCAAAGTGCGGACGCTTGGCGGGTTCCACGCCCTCCAGCCGCGGGTCGGTCAGCGTGAGGTAATACACGCCCAAGACCATATCCTTCGTCGGGCCGACGATCGGCTCGCCGTCGGCCGGTTTGAGCAGAATTCTTGGTCGAGAGCATCAGCGTTCGGGCTTCCGTCACCGCCCGTTCCGAGAGCGGCAGGTGCACGGCCATCTGGTCCCCGTCGAAATCGGCGTTGAACGCGGCGCACACCAGCGGATGGATGTGGATGGCTTTCCCTTCCACCAGCACCGGCTCGAAGGCCTGGATGCCCAGGCGGTGCAGCGTGGGCGCCCGGTTGAGAAGCACGGGCCGGTCGCGGATTACTTCTTCGAGCACTTCCCACACTTCGGGCCGTTCGCGCTCGATGAAGCGTCGCGCGCCCTTAACGTTGTTGGCGTATCCATAGGCCACAAGTTTGGCGATCACAAAGGGGCGGTACAACTCCAGCGCCATCACCTTGGGGAGACCGCACTGGTAGAGTTTGAGTTTGGGGCCGACGACGATCACCGACCGGCCGGAATAATCCACGCGCTTCCCGAGCAGGTTGCGGCGGAAGCGGCCCTTCTTGCCCTTGAGCATGTCGGAGAGGGATTTCAGCTCGCGGCGGCCGCGGCGGGAAAGCGCTTTGCCGCGCTGCGAATTGTCGATCAGGCTGTCGACTGCCTCCTGCAGCATGCGTTTCTCGTTGCGCACGATCACATCCGGCGCGCCCAGCTCGATCAGCCGCTTGAGCCGGTTGTTGCGGTTGATCACCCGGCGGTAGAGGTCGTTGAGGTCGGAAGTGGCAAACCGGCCGCCGTCGAGCTGCACCATCGGGCGCAGTTCGGGCGGGATGACCGGCAGCACCGTGAGAATCATCCATTCCGCTTTGTTGTGGGAACGCCGGAAGGCTTCCACCACCTTCAGCCGCTTGGAGGCTTTCTTCTTCCGCTGCTTGCTCTTGGTGGTGCGGACGTCCTTCCAGAGCGTCTCGGCCATTTTATCCAGGTCCAGCACGCGCAGAATTTCGTAGAAGGCTTCCGCGCCCATTTCCGCTTTGAACACCTGGCCCCAGCGGGTCTTCAGCTCGCGGTAGCGGCTCTCGCCGATGAAGTTGAGTTGCTGGATCTCCATCAGTTCTTCCCGCTGTTGCAGCAGGGATTCGCGCGCTTCCTGGGTTTGATCCTCGATCTGGTTGCGGAGCTGGCCGAGCGTCTCGTCGGTTTCCGCCTTGGCCTTCTCTTTTTCCATGCGGATCTTTTCGATGGCCCGGTCGCGCTTTTCCTTCAGTTCGCTTTCAATTTCCTCCAAGCGCGTCTTCACCGCCTTTTGCAAAACGGCGGTGTGCTTGGGGGCGACCGTTTCGCCCTTGTCGACGATCAGCGTGGAAGTGGGTGAGAATTCGATCGGCACCCGGATGGTGCTGCCCTGCTTTTCCTTTAACGACTGCTCCATCCGCTGGCCTTCTTTGATCAGCGGGTCGAGGCGTTCGCTCACGTCTTCATCGAATTTTTCCCGGGTGTGCTGGATCTTCTCATCCAGTTCCGCGATGTGCTTTTCGTGCGCGAGCTTCACTTGTTTGATCTTCTGGTTGATCTCGGCCCCCTGCTTGTCCTCGGCCTTGGCCAGATCGTCGTCGAGTCGTTTCAGCGCCTTCTGGCGCGCGTCCTCGTCGACGTGGGTGATCACGTATTGAGCGAAATACAGCACGCGGTCGAGGTTCCGGCGGCTGATGTCCAGGAGCAGGCCGAGGTAGGAGGGAACGCGGCGGGTGTACCATACGTGCGCCACCGGGGCCGCCAGTTCAATGTGCCCCATCCGTTCGCGGCGGACCGAGGAGCGGGTGACTTCCACGCCGCATTTATCGCAGATGACGCCCCGATGGCGAACGTTCTTGTATTTTCCGCAATAACATTGCCAATCGCGGGTCGGTCCGAAGATCGCCTCGCAGAACAGGCCGTCTTTCTCCGGCCGAAGGCGCCGGTAATTGATCGTCTCCGGGCGCGTGACCTCTCCGTAGGACCAACTTCGGATCGTATCGGGGGAGGCAAGGGTAACCTTCAGCGAAGTTATGCCTTTGGCTTCCACAATTCACTCTCCACTGGAAAAGCTGAGGAACTGCAACGGTTGAGATGCCGTGTGGATTAAAGCAGGCAAAACAAGCGCATGGGGCATCGCCCACGCGCTCGTCTTCAGGAGATATAGCTTAGTGTCAGTATTTTACCGTTCGAATGGTCCTTGGTCAAGGGTTCGCGCCCTTTAAATTGAGACGACCGGCTCGACGGTGATTTAACTTCCTTTAATAATCGCCCATTATAAGATAGAAGGTAATTACTCGGCGGGTTTTCCGGCTTCGTACACGGATTACACCGAATAGAGCCGAATCCACTGAAAAACATTTGGTAAGCATTTCACTAAAGAAAATTTTTCGGTGACTTCGGGTTTTTCCGTGTTTCGGTGTACGTTTTCCCCGACCTAGGTATTTACTATAGAAGATCCACTTTTTCTGCGTCCAGCCTCCTCAAGCTCAGCCCTGGATTCAATCTTTGCATGCCGGAACTTTTGTAGATAATTCAGTTCCCTTCAACGTTAAAACCACCTGCCCGCATGCTGATCGTACTCTTCCCCCGCTCTCCCTTCTCGAAAATCGTGCTGGTTTACCAATCACGCCACCGCTTCATGGAGCACGATGCGTCCCGGCTTTCCCCGGCGGGTGCCGGTTCGTCCCGCGGGAGCGGTACCTGCTTATTGAAGCAAATACCTGAACCCACCTCGCGTGCTCTTCCTCCCGACAAATTCTATGTGCAGGGATGTCCTCGTCGTGCGTTTTGCCGGATCCTGTCCTGCGGAACCACCTGCCTCTCCATGGCGTCTTTATAAATATCCGCAGAATACTTTTCGGGAGGACGCCATGAAGAAACGAATCCCCACCCTCGTCTTTGCCTTTCTGCTTCTCGTCGCTCTGCTCGGCGGTTTGGCGTTGCGCAGCGCGGCGATCAAGGGCGCGCTCGAGTTACCGCGCGTCCATACCGGGATCGCCGCCGGCACGCAGGTACCGTCCCAGGGTAAAGCGGGTCTTTCCCTCGGGGGCGATACATCAGTAGCCGCCGCCACCATGGTCTCGGCCCCCGCCGCCGTGTCCGGCGCTTCCGGCGGGGCGCCCTCCGATTCCGGGAGCGCCGCCGGCGGCGTTCCTCTGATTATCAAACAAGCCCAGATCCATCTGCTGGTGAAGGATACCGACCAGTCGATCGACCGGCTCACACAACTCGTTTCCGACAGCGGCGGATACATCGTCAGCAATCGCGTTTGGCTCGAGCCGTATCAAAATTCGAACTATAAATACGCCGCCTACACCCTTGCCATTCCGGCCGATCAGTTTGAAAGCGCGCTGCTGCGCCTGCGCGATCTCTCCCTCCGGGTGGTGGATGAAAGCGCCGGGGGTCAGGATGTGTCGGGGGAATATGTCGATCTGCAGTCGCGGTTGAACAATTTGGAATCGACCGCCAATCGGATCCGCGGATTCCTGGACCAGGCCCAGACCGTCGACAATTCGCTGCGGATCAACCAGGAGCTTTCCGCCATCGAAGACCAGATCGAGCAGGTGAAGGGCAGAATGAACTACCTCTCCAACCGGGCGGCGTATTCCACCATCACCGTGCAATTGGATCCCGAACTGCCCCCCGTGGCCGTACCCACGCCGGCGCCCTCGGGTTGGAATCCCGGCCGCACATTTGAAAAAGCAGGCGGGCTCGCCATTCAGGCGGCGCAGTTCCTGTTGGATGTGGCGATTTACCTCGTCGTTTGGCTTCCGTTCGTGGTGCCGATTCTGATCGTTTGGGTCGTTTATCGAATTGTATCGTCGAAGAGGAAAACCGCCTAAGCTTTCCAACTCTCCTCCATGATCCACAGTGAAAAAAACCGCCGGCTGTGATCTCTAGCGGTTTTTTCGCTATGCCCGGCCATCGCATTCCCATGGATGCGTTCCTTATGTGATTTTTCATGCAAAGCGCGATGTTATAATTTCCAAATCAATTTCCCGGAGATCGGATATTCCTAAGGGAGGGCTTTTGCGTGGACGGAATCCGTATGTTGGGAATATTCACATGCTAGCGCCGGCCTCACGGACCAATCTCCTCCTGCGCGCAGGTGAACTAGTCCTGGCGTCTATTCTGGTGTTGGCAGCCGCGGCCTATCTTGTGATCTATGTCTACATCGCACTTCACCGCCTGCGCTACCCGTACGAACTGGAATGGATCGAGGGAGGTCTGGTCGATCAGGTCGGGCGGATCCTCGCCGGCCGGAGCGTGTACGGCCCGCCCAGTATTTCGTTCACCCCTTTCCTATACACCCCGTTGTTTTTTTATCTGGCCGCAATCCCGGCAAAGATTTTTGGGGTCGGCTTTTTCCCCCTGCGCTTGATCTCATTTCTCGCGTCGCTGGCGGCCATCGGGGGGATATTCTGGATCGTTTATCGCGACGGCCGGAGCCTTCTGGCCTCAATTCTCGCGGCTGGATTATTCGCCGCATCCTACCGGGTCACCGGCGCCTGGCTCGACGCCGCCCGCGTGGATTTGCTTTCGATCGCGCTCCTGGTTTTTTTCTGGCTTTCCATTCCGCGGAACGCGGATCGCGGGCGGTGGGCATTGACCGGGGCCCTGGCCGCGCTGATGTTCCTCACCAAACAGACGATGCTCGCCGCGCTGCTGCCGTTCTTCCTGCTCCACCTCGTCCAATTCCGGAGGGGGGCGGTGTGGTTGGCGGCTGGATTTGTGGTCCCGGTCGCGGCCGCAACCCTCCTCCTTAATCTCGCCACGGGCGGCTGGTATTCTTTCTACACCATCGACCTCCTGGCGCAACAAACGGACTGGTTGGGGAGGGATGTCATCGTCGGCTTCTGGACCAACGACCTCTTCCGCCATTACGCGGTGGCGATTTTCATCTCCCTGGCGGGAATTTTCCTCCTCGCGCGGCGGGACCGCGCGCAATTCTGGAAGTGGCTCACCCTGCTGGTCGGAACCGTATTGTGTTCTTTTATCGCGCGCATCAAGGAAGGCGGGTACGACAACGTTCTCCTGCCCGCGGCGGCCATGCTCGCCGTCCTGCTGGGCATCGGTTGGGATCGAACGGTAAAGAGTCTGCCCCGTCTCCCGACGGCTCTGCGCTCCGGGGCGGTAATCCTCATGATGGTCGCCGCTGGCTACCAGTTCTATCACTTGCGCTACAACCCGCTGGATCAAATCCCCACGCCGGGCAACTACCAGGCCGGACAGCAGTTCCTTCAATATGTATCCGGCCTCCCCGGCGAGGTATATATCCCCTATCATCCGGAATACGCCGCCATGGCGGGCAAGCAGACCTACGCGCACCAAGCCGCGCTGTGGGACGTCCTGCGCGGCCAGGGGTCAAACCGCGGAAAGGAAATCCTCATCCGCTCGATCACCGACGCCGTCCGCAACCATCAATTTAGTGAGATTATTCTTGATGGCGCCGGGGAGTGGAATTTTCTCTATGGGTTGGATACGAATTATTCCGCGCAGACGGAGGTGCTTCCCTCTGCGTCCGCTCCGGTCCCTCTGACCGGATGGCAGGTCAGCCCTCAGACCATTTTCCTGCCGGTGGCAGACGACCGCGGAACTTCTTCTTCTGCGTCCTCCGCGTTCGTTTTTACCAGACCACGAGCTTTGATTTCCTGCAATGCCATCGTCCAAAAATATTACCTGCTGGATTGGTTTTGGATTCCCGCCACGCATACGCGGGTATGACAGCAATCTGTGGGAACGTCCTGCCCGAGTGTCCCTACCTGCCTTCGAGTGAACTTCTCGGGGGTCGGGCATCCAGGGTTGGCTCGTCATGCCCGAGTGGACTAATTGGGCATCCAGGTTTTCTCGTCATGCCCGAGTGGACTAATCGGGCATCCAGGTTTGCTCGTCATGCCCGAGTGAACTAATCGGGCATCCACGATTTGTAAAATCTTTCGCATCAGTTGATTCTGGATTCCCGCTAGGAACACGCGGGAATGACGGGCGCCTTCTGGCTCGTCATGCCCGAGTGAACTAATCGGGCATCCACGGTATTCCGAAATAAAATGTAAAATAAACTACACGGCAACTGATAACTCTTTTCAACAAGGGGGATGACAAATTAGCATGAAGAATCCAATTGTCTATATTATGGCAAGCCAAATACATGGAACATTGTACGTCGGGGTGACCAGTGATCTACTCGCTCGCGGTTGGCAACACAAGTCAGATATCCTGCCAGGTTTCACCAAGAGATATCAAATCCATCTTCTTGTCTATTACGAAGTGCATAAAACCATGCGGATGGCCATTTTGCGCGAGAAACAAATAAAGAAATGGAACCGCGCCTGGAAGATAAGACTTATTGAGAAAACGAATTCTCGTTGGGAAGATTTATATAACAAGATTCGAGATCAAAGGCCGGATGGTGTTAATGGATTCCCGCTAAGTACACGCGGGAATGACAGCAGTCTTTAAATCCGTCATTGGATTCCCCCTCATACCCGAGAGTTCCACTCGGGCATCCAGGGTTGGCTCGTCATGCCCGAGTGTCCTTGTCGGGCATCCACGATTTAGGAGATACTGTGCGATTGTTGGTTTTGGATTCCCGCTAAGTACACGCGGGAATGACAGCAGTCCTTAAATCCGTCATTGGGTTCCCTCTCATACCCGAGAGTTCTACTCGGGCATCCAGGCCTGGCCTGTCATGCCCGAGTGGACTTACCTGCCCTCGAGTGAAATTCTCGGGGGTCGGGCGTCCAGGGTTGGCTCGTCATGCCCGAGTGTCCTTGTCGCGCATCCAGAGCCGGCTCGTCATGCCCGAGTGGACTAATCGGGCATCAACGATTTGTAAAATCTTTCGCAAAAATTGATTCTGGATTCTCGCCCCCCGATAAGAACACTCGGGGGCAAGCAGGAACACGTGGGAATGAAAGCGCCGCCTGGCGGTGGACCCCGGCCCTACTCCTCTTCCGCCCCCACCAACCGCTTCCACTCGCCGTGGATTCCATCTTCGCTCACCCCGTAATAGGAACGGATGCCACTGGGCGTGCGCTGCAGCAAGTCGTAATGGGATTCGCCGCGGTGCGAGCGTTTCTTCACCATCGCCAGATCGCCCTGCCAGGCGATCGTCTCCGCCGAGGGTAGTTTGTCGTGCTCGACGATCGCGTAATGCCAAAGGCGCCGCGCGGAAGCCAGGGTGACATTCTTGACCATGCTCCCATTGCGCAGATCGCGCACGGTGTAGTACCGGACGCCGTCGCGTTCCTCGTAGGTCACCACTTCCACGCCCGTCCGCGGCGCGTCCACGCCGCTTACCGCCGCTGGCGCCGCTTCGGGCGCGGGGGGCGCTTCCGGGGCGGGAGGGGGTGCGGTCCGCGCTTTTTGTTTGCGCTCGACGAGCGTCACAATCTCATCGCGGACGGCCAAGCCTGTCTCATCCTCGTCGCGGACGTAGATCTTGCTTCCTTCCACGGCGTAGGGCGGGTCGTCTCCGCGCGGAACGATGACGCGGATGATCTGCTTGCCGCCGGTCTCCTTGACGTCCACCGTGGGCGCCAGCGCCGGGGAAATTTTTCTTCCGATCTCGCGCTCCAGCAGTTCGACCGCCTTGGCGGCGTCAGGCACGCCCGCCGGCGGACTCTTCGGATCCGGTCCGACGCCGATAAAGAGCGTCCCCCCGTTGGTATTGGCGAACGCGCACACATCGGCGATGACGTCGTACAGTTTCCCGCCTTTTTCCACCATGCTTTCGTGGAAACCCTGGACGATGGTCGGCCCTTCCTCGCGCGCGCTCTGGATGAAATCGAACACCTCTTCTTCTTTGGAGGCGCGATGCGCGCGCGTGCGCGAAAAATCGTTGCCCAGGAACAGCTCGTGCAGCGCGGAAAACGAAAGCTCGCCCAGCAGCACATCCGTGGCGCGATCCCCCACGCCCAGGTTCTTGCGGTTGCCGGGATCGGCCCGCAGGCGGTGGCAATCGGATCCCTGAATGCAGTGCATGCGGCGCGGATATTCCGGCTTGGCGCCGTTGAAGAAGGCCGCGGTGGATCTCCGTCCGGGCAGTTCGAGGTCGGTCACCTCAAGCGCGTGCAGGTGCGGATCCTGGGTGTAGGCGATCTTTGTTTGCCCGCCGAAATCGAACCCCCGCATTGCCACGCCGTTGGTGCTGTTGGCGTGCGCCGCGATCACCAGCCCGCCCGCCTCGTCGATCCGGCGGTAGGCGGTGATCACGTCTGCGGTTGCGCCCACCGTCGAGGACCCCAGATCGATCTGCGAAGCCGGGATGTTCAGGTCAAGCAAGATGTGTTCGATCTCCCGCACGCTTTTCTCCGGCGGGAAGACCGCCAGCAGATGGAACCCCAGCGTGGCGGTGAATTCGAATCCGGGGAAGACGACCAGCCGCCCAAGCAGGCGCCGGTATTCCTCGAGGCGCGCGCGTTCCTCCCCGGTCAGCCGGCCTCCCTTCTCGAGCATTTCGAGGAAGGCGATCTCCTCCGACATCCGGCGGAATCCGGCCACGGTGTTGTGGTCGGTGAGCGCGATGGCGGAAAGCCCCCGCGCTTCGGCGCGGCGCAATACGTCCAGCATCGTCACGCCCGTCTCCTGGTAATCGGAGGATGCGGGCGTATGGAGGTGAAGATCCAGGGTGTACCACTGATGGTTTTTTCGGCTCATGTCGGTTTATAGGAATTTCTGATAGGAAACGGAGGAGGAGGGTTTCGGATTCTCTTCCTTGTACTTTTTGTCCGCCGGCGCGGCGAGCACCGCGCGGAGAATCTCCAAAAGGTGCTCAGGCATATAGGGCTTGACGATGAACGCGTTGGCCCCGTCGCGCAGGCATTCTTCCGATACGTTGATGCCGGACGTCATGACCACGCGGACCTCCTCCAGGGCGGGCGCTTGCCGGAGCTGGCGCAGGATATCGATCCCGTCCTGCCCTCCCAGGTGGACGTCGAGCAGAACCAAGTCCGGGATTTTTTCCATCGCCTGTTCCACGACGGGCCGCTTCGGATCGTACGACCAGACCTGGTACCCCTCGATCTCCAGAAGCGTTTGCAGCAGCATGCTCATGTCGTGGTCGTCTTCCAGGAGCAAAATTTTTGGCATCCTGTTTCTCCCGTCCTCCCGGAAATTCTTTCCGATTCTTCCGGCCGACCTTCCCTCGAGGGACGGCCGGAGCCTCAGCGCTTGCGGGCTTTGGCGGTGGTCTTTGGCTTCCGGCCGTTGCCAGGCGCCGTCGAGGCGGGCCGAAGCGCAAGCTTCAGCACGTCGTCGACTGTATCCACCAGGATTATCTGCAAGTCGTTGCGCACTTCGGCCGGAATATCCTGCAGGTCGCGGTCGTTCCGGCGCGGCAGCAAAACCGTTTTCAGGCCGGCCCGGTGCGCGGCCAGCACTTTTTCCTTCACCCCGCCGATGGGCAGCACCTTTCCGCGCAGGGTGATCTCTCCCGTCATGGCCAGATCGGAGCGGACCGGCCGGCCCGTGATCAGCGAAACCAGCGCCGTGGCGATGGTAATCCCGGCCGAAGGGCCGTCCTTGGGCTGCGCCCCCCCGGGAATGTGAAGGTGGATGTCGTGGCGGTCGAAATAGTTCGCGGGGATATGCAGTTCCTCCGCTTTGGACCGGACGAAAGAAAGCGCCGCGTGCGCGGATTCCTGCATCACCTGCCCGAGCGATCCCGTGAGCTGAAACCCGTGCCGCCCGGCCATCTGGGTGGCTTCGATGAAGAGCAAATCGCCGCCGATGGGCGTCCAGGCCAGCGCGGTGGCCACGCCGGGGATCGACGTGCGCTCCTGCACTTCCTCGGCATACAGGAACCGGATCGGTCCGAGATACTCCTGCACCTTCTGCGGCGTGATTTCCTCGCGCATCTGCCGCCCCTCGGCCACGCCGGTGGCCACTTTGCGGCAGATCGATCCGATCTCGCGCTCGAGGCTGCGCACGCCCGCCTCGCGGGTATAGTTGCGGATGAGCATGCTCAGGGCGTCGTCGCTGAACTGCACCTCGTCCGGATGCAGGCTGTTCTCGCGGATCTGGCGCGGGATCAAATACCCCTTGGCGATTTCCGCCTTCTCGCGCTCGGTGTAGGACGAGATGGCGATGACTTCCATCCGGTCGATCAGGGGACCGGGGATCGTCTCCATCTGGTTGGCCGTGGTGATGAACAGCACCTGCGAGAGATCGAACGCCACCTCGAGGTAGTTGTCTCGGAATTCGCGGTTCTGTTCCGGATCGAGCACTTCCAGAAGCGCCGCGGCCGGATCGCCGCGGAAGTCGGCCCCCAATTTATCCACCTCGTCGAGCATGAAGATGGGGTTGCGGCTCTCCACCCGGCGCAGCGCCTGCAAAATGCGCCCCGGCATCGAGCCGATGTAGGTGCGCCGGTGCCCGCGGATTTCGGCTTCGTCGTGGGTTCCGCCGAGCGAGATGCGGATGAACTTGCGGCCCATCGCGCGCGCGATCGACCGGCCGAGCGAGGTTTTGCCCACTCCGGGCGGGCCGATGAAACACAGGATCGCCCCCTCCCGCTCCCGCCGGATCAGATCCCGCGGTTCTTGCGCCTCCACGTGTTCCCCTTTGCGTTCCAGCCGCAGTTTGCGGATGGCGAGGTATTCCAGGATCCGTTTTTTTACGTCGTCGAGCGCGTAGTGGTCTTCGTTGAGGACTTTCCGCGCGTCGCCGATGTCGAGATGATCTTCGGTGACCTTGCTCCACGGCAGTTCGATCAGCCAATCCAGGTAGCTGCGGATCACACCGTATTCGGCGCTGGAGGAAGGAAGCTTGGAGAGCCGTTCCAGCTCGCGTTTGGCCTGGTCGGCCGCCTCCTCGGGCATCCGGGCGGCTTCGATTTTTTTGCGCAGGTCGTCGATCTCGGCGGTTTGTTCGTCGGTTTCGCCAAGCTCCTTCTGAATCGCCTTCATCTGTTCGCGCAGGAAGTACGAGCGCTGCACTTTCTCGATTTCGGAGCGCGCTTCTTCCTGGATCTTCGCTCCGAGCTGGAGCACATCGAGTTCCTTGGTCAGCAGCCCCAGGAGCAGTTTGAGTTTTGCGGTGACCGAGTCCAATTCCAGGATTTTCTGCCCCGCATCGAGCTCCATGCGCTGATAATTGGAAATGGTATAGGCCACCTGCAGCGGGTCTTCCAGGCTGACGATCGTGGTCACGAGTTCGCGCGGCACGGAAGGAATCAGATCGGCGATCTTGGCGAACTGGTCGCGCACGTTGCGCGAGAGGGCTTCGGTTTCGATCCCTTCTTCCACCGTTTCCGGAGCCAGCTCGACGCGCGCCTTCAGGTAGGGTTCTTCCTCGGTGTATTCCCGGATGCGGATGCGGGAGAGGCCTTGCACGACGATCCGGATCGTCCCGTCCGGGGCGCGGAACAGGCGGTGGACGATGGCCGCCGTCCCGAGGGGGAAGAGGTCCGCCGGTCCGGGCGTGGCCAGTTCCGGATCCTTGGCGGTCACCAACCCGATAATTCTCTCGCCGGACGTGGCGTCGTCCACCAGCCGGATCGAGCGCGGCTGGCCCACCGTCAACGGCACCACCGTCTGCGGATACACCACGATGCCGCGCAGCGGAAGGATGGGCAGCGAATCCGGAATGCGGAACTTGCCCTCCTCCGATTCCGAATTGGCGGCGGGAAGCAGGACGGGATTTTCCTGCACCTGGGTTGTGATCGAAGGCAGAGCTATCTCGATCGGAGCGTGCGGTTGTTCTGCGCTCCGGGAGGAGGCGAGCAGATCCATTAATTCTTCCGCGGAGTTCAACCACCGGGATGCGGGCATGGAAACGTTTACCCCTCAGCCTGAAGAATACCCTTCAGGCTACGCCTTTCTGAGTTTCTTGCGATTTATGAAGCTCGATAGCCAAAAATCCGTCGTGGTAATGGGCGCGGATATAATCCGGATCCACTTTAACCGGGAGTTCCACTTCCGAAAGGAATTCTCCGGTATGGATTTCCATCTGGTGATAGACCCGCCGTTCCGAATGATCCTTGCGGGTGCCGGAAATTCTCAGCAGGTTTCCGTCCAATACCACGGCAAAATCCGCAGTTTCCATCCCCGCCACTTCCACTTGCACCCGGATGGATCCGTCGGTTTCGAAGACGTCCGTCGGCGGCCGCCAGACGTGCGTATGGTGGATCCAAATGTAGCGGCTGGTGATGAATGCATGCCGGTGGCGCGGAATGGTGCTCCGGCTGTCTGATTCACATTGATATTCCTGGAGGTCGACGGAGGAAGGACCCATAAAAAACCGCCTTTCTTGTCGCTAGGACTATTGTATCACGCGGCGAAGCCTCACCTCCCGAAGAGGAACCTCTCGCGCTCGAATCTCTGTCTCACCATTCGACCTCCATCCGGTCGGCGGCGATCTCCACTTCGCCGGGGAACACAGCCCGCGCTTGTTTTAACAGCGCCCGGCGGTCGGCGTATGGATCGGTGTGGATCAGTAAAAGCTTGGCTGCTTGCGCTTCGCGGGCGACCGCAGCCGCTTGGGCGGCGCTGCTGTGGCCCGGCCCCTTTCCCGTCGCCTCGTGGATCAGCACTCCGGCGCCCCGGGCGAGCGCCGTGAGGTTTGCGGACGGTTCGGTATCCGACGAGTAGACGAAGCTCTTTCCGTTTTTAACCGTGTCCACGCGCACCCCCAACGCCGGCACCACGTGGCGAACCGGAGTGGCCTCCACGCGGAACTCCGGATTCGAAAGCACTCTGGTTTGCGGCCGATAATTCACCGGCCGGTAGGAGATCGGAAATTGCGCGGGGAGCTTGCGCCACCGGTACATTTCCATCATCCTCCGAATCCGGGAAAGCGTCAGCCGTCCGGCGTAAATCCGGATCGGCTTGCGGCGGTTCCGCAGCGCAAGCTCCATGAGGAAAACGGGCAACCCCGCGACGTGATCGGGATGAAAATGGGTGATGAAAATATCGTCGACCGCGTCCCGTCCGATCCCGAGGGCTTCCATCCGCCCGCGCGGAGACACCCCGCAATCGACGAGCAGCCCGTGTTTCCGGCCCAGGCAAAGCAATTGCGTCGGCCGGCTTTTTTCGGTCGATACCAGGCACGACGATCCGAGGATGAAGAGCTTCACCATCCCAGCACCCAGGAGGCGACGAGCGGGGTTACCCACGTTTCCAGGATGGCGGACACGAGCAGCATCGGCATTACCACGCCGAGCAGGATGATCACCCAATCCGCCAGCGCCTGCAGCCATAACTCGCCCAGCGAGCGGCCCTCCGGTTTGGCCAGCAAACAGTTGCCGCAACGCAGAATCGCGGCGCCCGCCAGCACCATCGCCGGGATTTCGACGATCCCATGCGGAAGCACGAGCCCGAGGAGAAACAACCCCGGCGCGAACCCGCCGCGGGCCAGGATCGCCGTGGCATAGCTGATAATCCCGATCGGCAGCATCATGATCACCAGCCCCACGACCCCGAGGGAGATTCCTCCCAGCAGCGACGCTAGGAAGATCGCTTGAGCGTTGTGATAGAAAATCTGCAGGGTTCCCCCCGGGGTGAAGAAGCCGAGCGCCCCGAGTGAATCGAGGAAGTTCTGGCGGTAGTTCTGCAAATGCAGCAGACCCGGCGGGAAGGGATAGCGGTCCGCGAGGAGGATGCCCGCGATGGCGCCGAAACTGAGTGCGGCGGCCGTCCAGGGAATGGCGGGCAGCGTTCGCCGCAGCGCGGGGCGGACGGCTTGGCGGTACCACTGCGCGGGATTTCGCGCGCCTCCCGTGAACGACTGCCAGAAGAAGGAGCCGATCCGGTCGAAGCGGATTTCCTCCACCTCGCGCGAAAGCAGCTCCTCGCGCCGGAATTGGCGCAACCCGATCCTCAGGAAGATCAGCGTCAGAAGGCTCACCCCGGCGATGATCCACCACAATTCGTTGTACATCCGGTAGAACATGACGATACTCTCGCCCTGCATGAGCAGGGCGGCCGGAACGATGACAAATGAGGCCAGCAGATTGGCGGCGCGCACGGAATTGGTCTGGGCCGAGATCACCACCGCCGCCGACACCATGCAGGCCGCATGGGCGATCGTCAGCACCAGGATCTCAAATAATAGCGGCAGCGGAGGAAACCAACCCGCCAGAAAATACATCCCGGTCAGGTAGGCCGCAATCCCCAAACCCGCGGCGCAAAGCGGCGTGAGCACCGAAGCCAGCACCTTGCCGAGGAACAACTCGGTATCGGTCAGCGGCGTGGCCAGCAGCGGTTCCAAACTGTAGCGTTCCTTCTCGCCGACAAAGCTTTCGAGCGCGATAACCAGCGAAACCGAGGTGGGGAAGAAGCCCACGATCATGAGCAGGAAGGGGAAGATCGCCTGGGCGATGACGTTCCCGCCGTACTGATTGACATAGTTGATCACCAGGTGAGCGGCGTAGTTCATCAGCACGGGGAAGAACAAGGTGAGGATGGCCAGCGGGAGCACCACCCGCCAATCGCGAAACTGATCCCGCACTTCGCGGCGGACCAGAGCGCCGAGCCGGGCGGCCCGGAAACGCAGGGAAAAAGCCGGGAGCGCGGCGTTCATCGCACCGCTCCTTCCGAGGCCTTCGGTTCTTCCTCGGCCACCGCCTGAAGATAGATGGTCTCGAGCGAGGGAGTCACTTCCCGCAATTCGACCACCTTCATCCCGCGCCGGATCGCCCGGCGCAGGATTTCCGGATTGGCCGACTGCGGATCGGCAGCGCGAAAACGGATGCCGTTGGCCCGGCGGTCGATCACCTCGACCCCTTCGCCCATCGCCCCCTCCAGATCGTCCGACGGCTCGGCCAGCTTCAATTCAAACACGGCCGGCCCCAACATTCGGGCGCGAAGCTCGGCGGCGGTTCCCTCGGCGATCAGACGCCCATGGCGGATGATCGCGATCCGGTCCGCGAGTTCCTCGGCTTCCGAGAGATTGTGGGTGCACACCAGGATGGTCGCGCCTTGATCGCGCAGGGTCCGCAGCAGATTGCGAACCGTGCGCGCGGATTCCGGATCGAGCGCGGAGGTGGGCTCGTCTAGGAGCAGCACGCTTGGGGAATGCATCAGCGCCCGGACCAGGGCCAGCCGCTGGCGCATGCCCTTGGAGAATTCCGCGAGCCAGGCGTCCAAATCCACGTCCAGGTCCAGGTCGCGCAGCAGCTGGTCGGCCCGCTGTTTTCGCTCGGCCGCCGAAAGCCCGTAGAGCGCGCCGTAGAAATCCAGATATTCGCCGCACCGCATGCGGTTGTACAACCCGTGCTGTTCAGTGAGCACGCCCACCACGGAGCGCACGTACTCGGTCTGGGTGAGGATATCAAACCCCGCCACCTTGGCGCCTCCGGCATCCGGCCGCAAAATCCCAGCCAGCATGCGAGTAGTGGTTGTTTTCCCGGCGCCGTTGGGCCCGAGCAGGGCGAGGATTTCCCCCCGCCCAACCCGCAGCGTCAGCCGGTCGACTGCGGTCACGCGCTCGTACCGTTTGGTCAATCCGTAAGCCTCGATCATGGATTCCTTTCCCGACCGCGTGTCAAAATGAACAGCCGCCCGTCAAGCCGCGTGGCATCACGGCTCGAAATCCCCAGAACAACGAAGCAAGTCCCGCATTCTTCGATTGAAAAGGAGGAATGCGGGGCAAGCTGCGGGGTATTCAACATCCCGCGAATGCGGGATAAAAAAAGGGAGAGACGAGCGGTTCGTCTCTCCCTTGGGCGTGTGTTCTAGGAAACCGCCTTTGTCGGCCGGCGGCTTTTTACCCAATCGCCGATGCCGTGGCGCCAGAGCAGCCACCCGGCGGCGGCGATCGCCGTCACGGCAGCCAGCACCTGGTTGATATCGAAGCCGAACACCGGCGACTGGTCCAGCCGCAGAAATTCCAGTCCGAAGCGGATGATCCCGTAGTTCAAGAAAAACACCAGGATAAGATCGCCGGCTTTCAGGCGATCGCGGAACTTTTCACCAAGCCAGAGCAGGATTCCGAAATTGACGATGTTGAGCAGGGATTCATACAGGAACAAGGGATGGTATCTGGCCACGGTGAGGTATTGCGGAAGGCGCGCTTCGGGCGGAATGTAAATCGCCCAGGGCAGGTTGGAGGGCAGCCCGTACAGTTCGTGGTTGACGAAATTTCCAAGCCTACCGAAGGCCAGCCCCAGCGCGATGCCCGGAACGGCGATGTCGCCCCACACGCCGAAGGAGAGTTTCTTCCGGCGGACGTAGATCCACAAGGTCAGCGCGCCGGCGATCAGCGCCCCGGGAAGGCCCAGCCCGCCCTTGGTCAGGTTGATGGCGTCGAAGGGATGGGTCAGATACCAGAACGTGGTGATGGGCGGGTTCATCTCCTGCATGCTTTCCGGAGGGGTCAGGATGTGCCAGATGCGCGCGCCGACGACCGCGCCAATGACGACCCACAGGAAAACGTCCCAGACGATTTCCGTATCCAGATGGCGCCGGCGGGCGAGGGTCTCGGCGACGAACGCCACGATGAGCGCGGCGGTCATGAGGATGAGGCCGTAATAGCGGATGTAGAAAATGCCGATGTGAATTCCCAGCGAGTCAAAACTCATAGGTTTCTTCTCCCAAAGAGATTTTATCTTACGGTACGCCCCGGCTCTGGCGGTACACGTGCGCGAAACGCTGCCAGGCGGTGAAGTTGCCCAGCAGCGCCACCAGCCCCAATCCGATCAGCGGCAGATCGAGGATCAGGGCCGGGCACAAGACCAGATACCGTTCCATGCGCGTGAGCAATCCAACCTTGCAGTCGAACCCGAGCGCTTCGGCGCGCGCTTTCTCATACGAGACCATGATCGATCCGATGGCGGCGGCCAGCGCCAGCGCTACGCCCAGGACGTTGTTCCCCAGCGCAAAATGGATCGCCAGGCCGCTGAAAAGGAACAATTCCGAGACCCGGTCCAGGGTGGAATCCAGAAAGGCGCCGAAGCGCGTGGCTTCTCCCCGCAACCGCGCCATAGTGCCATCGAGCGCATCGGCCGTCCCGCTGACGAGGATTACGATCCCGCCGAGGGAGATGGCGCCAAAACCCAGCAGAACCGCCCCCGCGATGGAGCCGGCAAATCCCAGCACCGTCATCGCATTCGGCGAGAGTCCCAACCGGACGAAGAACCTTCCGCCGGCGTCCAGCACCCCCTTAAACCGCGCGCGCATCCGGTCGGTGAAGGTGATGGATTGCGGAACGGATGAACCCACGCTTTGGACTCCCATAGTGGCCGAAAAAGCGACCCTTTCCCGTCACGATGCTACCGGTGCGAACGCGTTCTGTCAACCCCGAGGGCGCTGTTTTGCGAAAATCTCAACCGGCTCGTCCTGCATCGCCGGCCTGGAAATTCGCCGGATTTTACCCCGCGCCCGTGAACCGGAGGGGACAGGCCGCCACTGGGCGTTATTCCTCTTCCTCTTCGTCCTCGGCCCGCCGCAGCACTTCGCGGGTTTTACCCCCCGCCCGCTCCCGGCCGATGATCCCGCGTTTTTGCAGTTCATCCATCAGCCGCGCCGCCTTCGGATAGCCCAGGCGCATTTTGCGCTGCAGGAGCGAGGCGCTCGCTCTTCCATATTGCTGCACGACGCGCGCGGCCTCTTCGAGCTCGTCTTCCTCGGCCGCCTCGACGCCTTCGCCCAGCCCCTTCACCAAATCCTCCCAGGGAGCTTGCTCCTCCACCCCGGGCAGGCCGCGCGGCGCCGCCTTTTCGACGGGAGTCCGGGCGAGTTCCTTTTCCGGCTTCGGCGCCGCCTCCGTTTCATCGGCGGCTTGCTCCTTCCAAAAATCGATCAGGCGCGTAATCTCTCGGTCGGAGACGAAGCATCCCTGGAGCCGCACCGGCGCCCCGGCTTCCGGCGAGAGATATAGCATGTCCCCCCGCCCCAGGAGCGATTCGGCGCCGGGCGTATCGAGGATCACGCGGCTTTCAATCGAAGACGGTACGGCGAAGGCGATCCGGGCCGGGAAGTTGGCCTTGATCAATCCGGTCACCACGTCGGCGCTGGGCCGCTGGGTGGCCACGATCAAGTGAATTCCGACGGCCCGCGCCATTTGCGCCAGGCGGATCAGATGCCGTTCGGTTTCGTCCGGGGCGGTCATCATCAGGTCGGCCATCTCATCCAGCAGCACGACCAACCTCGGCAGAATCTCCCCGTCGCCGCCGGAGGCCGCCTTGCGGTTGTAATCGTCGATGTGGCGCGCGTGCAGCGCTTCGAGCAGTTTGTAGCGCCGGTCCATCTCGCGGGTGCACCAGCGCAGCACTGAAACGATCCGTTCGAGCTCGGTTTCCACCTTGCCGAGAATGTGCGGCAGGCCGTTGAAGCGCACGAGTTCCACCATCTTCGGGTCGATCATCACCAGCCGCAGCCGCTCGGGAGGGTTGTTGGCCACCAGGCAGGCGGTGATCGCGGTAATGCACACCGACTTTCCGGACCCGGTGGTCCCGCCGATGAGCAGATGGGGCATGGCGGCCAGGTCGGCGCACAGCGGCTGCCCGGCCACGTCGAGGCCGAGCGCGACGGCCAGCGGCGATCGGACCTTCTGGAACGCGGCCGACTGCATCACCATGCGCAGGCGCACCAGCGACGAACGCCGGTGGGGAACCTCGATCCCGACGTAGGATTGTCCCGGAACCGGCGCTTCGATCCGCAGCGTGGGCGCGGAGAGCGCGAGGGCCAGATCGTTGGCCAGGGAGGAAATTTGCGATACGCGCACCTTCGCGCGGCGGATTTCCCCGTCGGCGCCGGGTTTCTCCACGAACCCCGGCTCCACGCCGAACTGGGTGACGGTCGGGCCGGTGCGGAAAGAGATCACCCGCGCGGGGATGCCGAATTCATCCAGGGTCTTTTCGATCGTGCCGGCAATCTGGTTGATTTCGCGAATCGTGGGCGCGGACAGTTCCCCGCCCTCGAAGATCTCGATCGACGGCAGTCCCTTTTCGCGTTTGGCGCGGGGCGTGATTTGTTTTTCCTTCAGGGCGGGACCGGGCTTGAGGTTTTTCCTAAACTGCGGAGGCAACGCCGGGGAAGGCGGAGGGGGGGTTGCACGGGTTGCCAATTCCGGCGTTTGCTTTTGGCCGGTGCCCGGGAGGGGAGCGGAGCGGGCCGGTTCCCCGCGAGGATCCAAGCGGGCGGCGGAAGCTTCCCGTCGCGACGGCGCCTCCACGGTGAACTCAGGATTGTTCCGACCGCCACTTCCCGACGCAAAGCCGATGAGCTTACTGAGTGAAATTCCGAAACCGTACCAGGAAAAAGCGAGGACAACCGATACGAGCAGCAGCCCCTGCCAGAAAGGCGGCAGGAGATATCCGAACAGGATGAGAATCCCCCAGCCGATCAGGCCGCCGCCGCGTCCGGCCTCGGATTCGACCAGGGTGGACGCGGCCAGCCGCGAGCCCAAGGCCAGCAGCGCGATGGCTGCCATTTCGAGCGCGATGACGCGCGTCCACAAGACGGCCGGCGCCCTTCCCAGCCGCCCGAGCAGCATTCGAACCGCTATCCACGCCAGCGCCAGCGGAAATAAAACGGCGCCCCATCCCATCCAGCGGATCATTACTCCGCGGAGCGCGTCGATCAGGGTTCCATGGGTCCACCCGGTCAATGCGATCAGGCCCAGCGAGGCCAGCAGCCCCAGGCCGACGATGAGTTCGTCCTCCGCGTACGGCCGGAGGAGCGCCGGGAATCCCTCTCCTCCGCTTCTCCCGGAGGAACCGTTCGAAGTCGGCCCGCCCGCGGAAGTTTTCATCCCTCAGGATCCGTCTCCGGTGCGGCGGTGGAGCCGGCTTCCTCGGACGGATCGTACGGAATGGGCGGCTGAGTTTCCTCCGCCTTCAGACCGTGGCGCAGGCTGAGCGCCAACCGGCGCGCCCCGCTCTCCACCGAGATGACCCGGGCCGTCACTTCTTCCCCTTCGGTGACGATGTTGCGCGGGTGGGAAAACGGCCCGTCGGAGAGTTCGGAAATGTGGATCAATCCCTCCACCCCTTCTTCGAGCGAGGCGAACGCGCCGAAACTGGTGACGTGGGTAATCCGGCACGTCACCCACTTTCCGGGAACGTACCGTTCGGGGACGGTCAGCCACGGATCGGCCTGCAGCCGCTTGAGGCTGAGCGCGATGCGCCCCTGTTCGCGGTCGACGCTGATCACTTCCACGTCCACCTGTTGGCCGATCGTTACAAAATCGGCGGGGTTGTGCACGCGTCCCCACGAGATCTCGGAGAGGTGGACCAGCCCTTCCATGCCGCCGAGGTCGATGAACACGCCGAAGGTGGTGATGTTGGTCACCTCGCCCTGGACGCGGTCGCCGACCTGGACCTTGGCCAGCAGTTCGGCGCGGCGTCCGGGCGCGGCCTGCGCCGCCCGTTCGGAAAATACCACCCGCCCCTTCTCCGGATCGAACTCGATGATCTTCGCGCGGATCGGCTGGCCGATCTTGCGGTACATCACCGTCTGGCGCTCCTCGTCGCTGGTGAGCGACGGAACGCCGATGAGGTGCGAGAGCGGAATGAACCCGCGGATGTGATCGCCCTCCACCAGGAGGCCGCCGCGGTTTACGCCCGTCACCGTGAGGTCGGTGATGCCGTCGCTCTCGTAGAGTTCGCGCGCCGCCGCCCAATCGTAGGAGGCCTGGTTCCGTTCATAGGGAACGGATTCCTGCGACGGCGGGCGCCGATCACCGACCTCCTCCGACAGGACGGCCGACCACCAGGATTCGCTGGGCTGATCGGGCGACGAGGCATCGCGGGCGTGCTTGGATTCCGGCGGGCGCGGAGCGCGCGGAGCGGAAACGGCCGCGGGCGGCGCGGAGGGAACGGGAGACGGCGCGGGGGGCGCGGGAGGGCGAGCATTTCGCGTAATCGAGTTCAGATGTTTGGGGGTAAGGGAGTACAGATTTTTCATGCTATTTCCATCCTTGTAAGAATTTGCACTAAGTGCAGATTAGCCCACGACCTCGTAATCGGTCGCCGGTTCGTTCGACTGTTTTTCCATAACGGCGATCGCGCGCGCCACTTCTTCGATCGCCAATTTTTGCTTCCGGTACAGATCCGCTTCGGATACGGACAGACGCAGCGCCACGTCCCGGACCCGTTTGCCCTCCAAAAATTTCATCTCGAGAATGTTGTACAGCAGCCACTCGCTGGTGAACCGCCGTTCCCCTTCCGGGCGCACCCGTTCGACGGCCCGGTGCAGAACGGCGCGCAGCGCGTTGACCGCGTTCCCGTCGTGGGAATCCAATTCCTCGCGAACCACGCGCAGCCCCAGCAGCGGAGAGGTTGTCAGCTTCGGACCGCCCCAGTAATGGCTGAGCGCTTCGCGCACCCATTGCGCCAGATCCGCGCCGGCGTTGGCGCCGTTGGCCGGGGCGGCGAGCAAATCCGCCTGCCCGTAACGGGCCGCCGCGCTGAGCCGCTGGATTTTTTCCACATCCGGCATCAATTGGTCGAGGGCGGAAAATACTTCCCGCTGCAACCGCTCGTCGGCCAGCGCTCCGGCGGCGCGTTCCATCAGCCGCGCCAGAGGCTCATGCTGCTCCGGAGTCAATTCCAAATGGTCCGCGAGGGCGGCCAATCCGATCAAACCGACCATTTCTTCGCGGTCCGGTGTGTGCAGCGGCAGCAGCCAGAATCCTCCCCAGCGAAACAGACTTCCGGTGCCGGGAATGTATTCGAGCACCTCCGGCTTGGGCAGGGAAGAAAGATCTTTTTCCAGCGGCAGCAGGTTCCTGGTTCCAACGCCTGCGAGGAATGTCGCGCCGTCCTGATTCCACTCGATGATAAAAGCGGCCGGAGAGAGGGTCACATCGCACAGGGCGGCCAGGAGGGATTCCAGAAACTGGCGCAGGTCCGAGCCGGTGAGCAGCCTTTCTTCCAGCCACTGCAGCCGCCGGATCTCCTCCCGGTCGGAGCGAGTTTCCAGAAACAGCATGCGCTCGAGCGGCACGCGGCCCACGGTGACGGCAAACTGCAAGAGAATGATTGCCACCACCACCGCCACGAGGATCAACCGCGAATCGGGCATTCCCACCCGGTCGAAAAAGGTCGACGTGGCGATCAGCACCCCAAGCGCGGCGGCGGCAACGAGCGGGCCGCGCAGCAGCCATTGGAAGAGTCTGCCTTTCACGACGCGGTCGGAATAGGTGACGCCGAAATACGCGGTGGCGTACGCCAGCACGACCAGCAGACCGACCTCCAGCAAATTGGTTTGCACCATCGCGATGCGCACGAGCAGCGGATGCAAGGTGGTCTCGCGGCCCAGAAGCAACAGGTAGGGAAAGGCGGCCATCGCCGGCGCCAGGCTGCCGATCAACAGGTAGATCATTCGCCGGCGGCTGGTAGCCGTCTGGCACCGGCGATAGGCGCGGTATAAGTTGATTCCCGTCCAGGCGAGCAATGGAACGGCGTAGGCGATGAATACCCAGAAATACGGGCCCGCCCGAAGATGCGCGAGTCCGCCGTCGAGGGTGACATCATCCAGGAGCACCTTGGTGACGGTGGCCAGGTAGATCATGGCGGCGGCGATCAGGTATGTCGCGCGCACGGCGGCTCTGCGCCGCCCGCGCGAAGGCCGGCCGGTTGAGGCCAGCAAGGCGTCCGAAAAATGCAGGTAAGCCGCCGGCAGGAGCGCCGTCCCGATCCATTGGACGCGCAGCCAGATTTCCGCTTCCGAAAGATCGCGCGCGGTTGAAGCCAACCCGTCGGCTACGGCGATGACGACGATGCAGCCCAGGATCAGGGCGAAGACGCGCGCCACCCGTTCGCGCAGGCTAAACGTCAGCGCATAGAGAAGAAGGGAGAACGCTGTGATGGCGATGCCGGCTACCAGGATTCGGTTGAGGATCGGCAAAGCGCTTAGGAGAAACTCTACCATTCAACCTGCTATGATGATATTGAATACCCTACAACTGTACCGCCCTGTTTCAGGGTTGTGCTTTTACGCCATTCAATATTTTCTGATTGGCATTTTACCAGATATCGCCGGGAAACTGAAGAGGCCGTAATTTCGAAGCCGAGGTTTACCTTGTGCGCGCAAGCCCTGCGTACAGCCCCGTCACGGGCCGGAACAGCCGGGAATGTTCACCCGTCGGTCGGATGGGATTCTTTAAACTGAAAACCCTAGAGACCGGTATAGGACGGTTGGAGGCGCTTTCAGTCTCCCGGACGAATTCAATCCAGACGGCGAATTGTTTTTCCCGGCGAGGCGGATTCATGCCATAAATCCTGTAAAAAATAGGGGATTTTATCGATGGGCATATCCGATGGAATGGCGATTTCGGAGAACCTGATCCGACGGCCCTCTTCCACCCTATAAATTTCCCAATCCCCACCCCGTCGAATCACTTCAATGAAAA
Source organism: uncultured Chloroflexia bacterium (assembly GCA_963780865.1). Classification (GTDB taxonomy): domain Bacteria; phylum Chloroflexota; class Anaerolineae; order Anaerolineales; family RBG-16-64-43; genus FEN-1073. Next base: position 108,186 of record CAWADT010000030.1, read on the forward strand.
ATCTCCCATACACATCAAACTTCATTATTTCCCTTTCATGAATTCTTTACGCTCCCATTGGCCGGGAAAATTTAGCGATGGCATTTTTTGAGAATTTGCGTTCCTAAATTATTAATCCACTTTTAAGAATTAGATTCAGAAATTGAGGAACTTCGGCCTATCCCGCCGGCAGGATGCGGACAGATCAAGTTTTTTTGTCCCGGTCTATCTTTGATCGGAGTGAGCATAGCGCTCATTGTCCTTCGATAAAAATATTTAGATTTCCGGGATCACCTGCCACGACTGGGCAAGCGAAAAATTGAAACTTCTGAAAATCATCGTTGGTCAGGAGATAATCCCGCGTTCTCGCGGGACAGGCCGCCCGGGTCAGCCCACCGGGCGGGCCGGGGGCGTTCCGAATTTTCAGCAGCCCTCGCCAAGAACGCGAGGGGAGCCGCACGGTCCAAAGCCGGGTATTAAAGCCGGATTTATTTTATCCCTGCGCCTGCCCTCGCGCTTGCCCTTGCGAAGCGAGGGAAGCGGGGGAAGCGGGGACCGGCGCTGTTAATAGTCGGGGGCAGGCCCCCCGACGAACGGACTTTTTCAGAAGCTACTACTGATGATCCGGAAAAAGCTCCATTAAAAAAATTCTCCGCGGGGTCAACCGGAATCCCCGACGCTTTCCAAAACTGCGAGTGAACCGGGAAAAGATCCCGGCGCCCTCCAACCGGCCAAGGCGGAGAAAATTCCCTACGGCCCGGGAGCCAGCACCTGGATGGGAATGACGCATGGCGTTGGAAAAGTAAGGTCGGCGGCCATAACCGTCAGGCGAAGATGATATACGCCGGGCGGGACGGTCGCACTGTCCCAGGTCCAGTTGCTCGGCTCGGCGGCGGTAGCCGCAGCGTTGTCGTTGTAGAGCGTGCTCCACACGTCAGGCTCATCGGCCCGGCTCAATTCAATTTTATAAAATGCAAAATTATCAATATCGGCCGTGATCCGGATGGAGATCTTCCCTTTGACCGTGTCCCCCGCTTTGGGTTGAAGAATGGCCGCCTTGGGATTGGTGCAGCCGCTGACGTCCACTCCAAACTGCTCGATCGGCGTGGGCGTCAGGGTCGGGGTGGGTTGATGGGCGGCGATCGTAGCCTGATGGATCTGCTCCGCGATCTGCGCCTGCGGCAGGCCGATGTGGACCGCAGCGTAGATCGCGCCGACGATCACCGCCACGAGCGCCAGCCGCCCGAGCGCGCCGGTTCTGCGCCTGAGGAACAGCGTCCGCTCCAATCCGAAAATTGTTTTGGAAAGTTGAATTTGCGCGGCGATCAAGAGATAGATGTACCACAGGGAAATCAATCCCAGCAGGTAGTAACCTGCGATCTCGTAATCCCGCAGGAAGGTCAGAAAGGTCAGCATGAAAAAGCCGGTTTTCCAATGAGGTTTTTCAGCAGCTTGAGCAGAGCGGGGACCGCCCTACCCGTGGCGGCCAGCACATCCGCGTGGCTTGCCGGGGACGACCCGTCGACGCTTGCGCGGTTGCTGATGACCGAGATTCCCAGTACACGCATCCCGCCATGGCGGGCAACGATAACCTCCGGGACGGTCGACATTCCCACCGCGTCCGCGCCGATCATCCGAAGAAAGCGCAATTCGGCGGGAGTTTCGAACGACGGCCCAGCCACACAGGCGTAAACGCCTTCGCGCAGCGTCCATCCGGCCTCGGCCGCGGCCCGCTTGGCAAGCTCGCGCAGGTCGCGATCATAGGCCTGGCTCATATCCGGGAAGCGTGGCCCGAGTCGGTTGTCGTTCGGCCCGCGCAGGGGATTGGCTCCGCCCATGCCCGGCAGGTTGAGATGGTCGGTGATGAGCATCAGGTCGCCGGGCAGGAAGTCCGGGTTTATCCCGCCGGCGGCGTTGGTAACGATCAGATCCTTGATCCCCAGCCGCTGCAGGACGCCGACGGAAAAGGCGACGCGGTCGATCGAATAGCCTTCGTAATAGTGCGCCCGCCCCTGCAGCATCGCCACGTTCCTGCCCGCGAGCATGCCGGAGATCCATCGGCCGGGGTGCCCTTCGACCGTTGATTCGGGCCAACCGGGAATGGCAGCATACGGAATGACCACGGGCAAATCGATTAAATCCGCGATCGATCCCATCCCGGAGCCGAGGATGATTGCCATCGTCGGGAGGACGCGTGTCCGTCTGCGGATGGAATCCGCGGCGCGTTCAAAATCTTCGAAGGTCAGGAAGGATGACGTCATCGTTTTCGCAGGCCCGGCTCTTTTTCCATTTTGGACCGATGGTTGGAACGTCTTCTTTATCCACCCGGATTATACAATACCTAAAATACGACATCTCAACGAAGAAGCATATTGCGCGGATTTCCCCGGTCAGCTCCGCATTCCCGGGGCAGCCCGCCCCGGTTCCGCCGTGCGGGCCGGGGGCGCGGATGAGCCCGATTACGAGGAATAATAAATCTCAAGATGAATTAATAGGAGATGGAAAATCCGCGAAATCTGTGAAATCCGCGTACTCTTTTAGTCCGGCGAAGCCGATCCGTCAGAGGATGAGCATCGCATCGCCGAAGGAATAAAACCGGTATCCGCTGCGCCGGGCTTCGTCGTACGCTCGGAGGATGCTTTCCCGGCCCGCGAACGCGCTGACCATGACCAGCAGCGTCGAGCGGGGAAGATGGAAGTTGGTGATCATGCCATCGGTGGCGCGGAAGCGGTAGGGGGGCGTGATGTAAAGGCGCGTATCGCCTTCGAAAGCGGCAACTTCCCCGGTCGCCGCGGCGGCTGTTTCCAGCGCGCGGACGGATGTTGTTCCGGCGGCGATGACGCGGCGTGCTTGCGCCCGGGCTTCGCGCGCGGCCTGCGCCGTTTCTTCCGATACGGAAATCCACTCCGCGTGGATCTTGTGCGTCTCCACATTCTCCTCCGTGATCGGCGCGAAGGTGTCCAGGCCGATGTGCAAGGTGACGAACGCGGTGCGGATCCCACGGCCGCGAAGCGCGCCGATTAACTCGGGCGTGAAATGCAATCCGGCGGTGGGCGCCGCCGCCGAGCCGGGATCGCGGGCATAGACCGTTTGATACCGCTCGGGATCCTCAAGCGCTTTATGAATGTAGGGAGGAAGCGGGGTGGATCCGAGGGAGGCCAGCTCGGGGGTTACCGGCCGGGAAAAGCGGAGCACCCTGCGCAACTCGCCGAGATCGCCCGTCACTTCGGCCAGCACGGGATCGGCCGACCCGGCCTGCCCCTCGGGAGTCGACACTTCCAGCAGCGCGCCGGGCCGCACGTGCTTCCCGCCGACGAGCGCCTCCCACATCTGTGGTTCCAGCCTACGGAGGAGCAGGATTTCCACTTTGCCGCCGCTTCCCCGCTTGCGGGCGTTTAACCTGGCGGGGATGACGCGCGTATCATTGAACACAAGCAGATCGCCGGGCGCAAGATATTCGCCGATGTCGCGGAAGATTGCGTGGTGAATCTCGCCGGATGACCGATCGAGTACCATCAACCGCGAAGAATCCCGCGGTTCGGCTGGGGATTGCGCGATGAATTCCTGCGGCAGCGGGTAATCGAAATCGCTTAATCGCAGCATAAGGAGCGGCATCCAAAGCTTTTATACCATACCCGGCACGAAAAAAAACACCGACCAAGGAACGGCGCTCCTGGCGGGAAAGAAAAAATCCTCGCGGCCTGCCGAAGGAATCTATCGCCCAAATCTCGCCGGATTATCTCCTGATATAATCTTGCTTTATTGCGGGCACTCGACCGTGGTTATCCGCCCTGAGGACAGAATGCAAATTAGCCCAAATGGAAGAGGGACCATCGCGGCCAACCGCAAAGAAATCTTCCTGATCCTTCCCATTCTCCTCTCCCTGGTTTTATTTTCATTCCTGATGCGCTATCGAGGCTGGCGGAGCGCCACGCTGGGCGACTGGGATATGGTTGTATATTTCCAGAGCGCGGACTCGATGCTGCATAACGGCCCCCTCATGGAGAAAGGGGATCTCTCCAGCTATCAATCCTATCAACCACCCGGCACGGTGTACTTGGTATTGCCGGCGATCGCCGTATTAAAAGATGCGCGTCTCTTTACCCTTCCAGGCGATCTTCTGGTTAATATTTCCGCCATGGTTTTTTTATTTTTAATTTTCCGCCAAGCCTTTGGCAAGGGCTTGGCTTTGGCGATCTGTATCGTTTTTGGCTGTTCCCGATTAGTGTTTATGGGACTGTGGCCGATCGGGAATCCGGCTTACGTCCTGGGCATGTTGTGGTTCCTCATGCAATGGATTCGAAAGCGATCGGCCTGGTGGCTATTTGGAGCATTGGTCATTGAAGCCTTCGGGTTATATGTTGACCTGGCGATTCTTCCCTCCCTGTTTATCATCCCTGTCCTCTGGCTCCTCTTCCGCCCGCCCCTGCGGGCCGTTCCGATTCTCCTGGCGTGCGTGATCAGCCTTTTAATTTGGGCTCCCTATCTCCATTATGAATCCACCGACGGGTTCGCGGATCTAAAGTCCATTCTGTTTTTGAAACCCGCGGCCGGATCGGAGCCGACGACCCCTGATTACTGCTATGCCTCGCTTCCGGGCGAAAAGGACAGTATCAATGATATTTATATTCCCTTCACGGGAGCGCCCGGGTCGATGGACAGGGTGGTATTTTCCGAACCGGGGTTTGAACAATACCACACGTTTTGCGTGCTGCTTTCCAACCTGGACCGCAATTTCGACGGCGGGTATTTTCTTTCCACAAATCCCGTGATCGCCGCCGCGCTTTGGGAGCTGTTCCTGATCGGATTGTTCCTCTCGGCCGGCATGGCCTTGATCCACTGGGAAGATAAAATCGGCCTGCTGGAAAAAATTCGAACCCTCGATCCGAAAATCATTCTCGGCGTTTGCCTGGTTGGATCACTCGCTTTATACGGGATCATGAATCCGGACATCCTGGGAAGATTTTCCGCCACCGGGGAACTTCATGCCGAAACGCGCCTGGTCGTGGAACAACTTAGGTATTATGCTCCGCTGATCTTCACGGCAATTATTCTGGGATTGTTTCTCGGCTTGCGGGCGCCAAAACGTCCGCTGCAGGACGTTGCGCCTTTCCTCGTCATATGGATCCCCTGGTTGATTTTGATGATCGTCGCCGAGCCATCCCGCCTGGAACGATTTTGGTGGATTTGGTCGTTGCAGGCAGCCCTTGTAGTATTCGCCGTTTTTCAGATCATTGAAGCGACGGCAAATTCAATCTGGATAAAAAGGGGCGCCGTACTCATCCTGGCCGTCCTCGTTTTCCCGCTATCCTTCTACCTCCCGTCCATCAACGGATGGATCGAAAACGGTTTCAGCGGGAAGGATAGCGCCCAAATTCAGGTGGTGGATTATTTGCACCACGAGATGGAATTGGAAGGCCAACAGACCATCTCGCTTGGGTACAGCCTGTATACGTCAGCAAACGACCGGGCTCAGCCGTTGGACACCCGTCTGAGAAACGGTTCCTATTTTGATCTGATCCTGGAAACCCGATGGGGGATTCGCAACCTGGATCAAAGCCCGACCGGGGTCGAAGAAGGAGATGTCTGGCGCGTGTATGAGTCGAAAACGCCATCGCTGGACGTCGCTTCCCCCTGGCCGGGATATTCGGCGGTGGCTGTGTTCGGACCGTATGTGGTGTTCAAGCGTGAGGTGGAATCGGGAATAATCCTGTCAAGCAATTGGCAATCTTCAACCGGAATTTTCTTTTTCTCCATTGGTATTTTTGCATAGAACCGTCTCGAATTTATCTTCCGCCAGCGTATATTATCTTTCGGGAAAAATTGAAAGCAATTCTATCGATTTTTTCGGTTTACGAAATAGGTAGTCGAACAAATCGTTAGCGGGGATGACAATCATTATTTTCGAGTAACTATTCTTAGGGGATCAATGAGTATTCGTTCTCTATGGTCCATGGTCCATGGTCCATGGTCGATAGTCCCCCTATCTTCCGTTCTCCCCTTCCTCAAACAGCCCCGGCTGATCCGGACGGCGGAACTCCAGCCCGAGGTGCTCGTAGGCGCGGCGGGTGGCGATCCGTCCCTGCGAAGTGCGGTCGAGGAACCCCAGCTGCAGCAAGTAGGGTTCGTACACGTCCATGATCGTGTCCGGCTCCTCGCTGATCGAGGCGGCGATCGTCGCCAGGCCAACCGGCCCGCCGTCATACTTCTCGACGATCGTGCGCAGCACGCGCAGGTCGATCTCGTCCAAGCCCAGCGGGTCTACGTTGAGCAGGTCCAGCCCGGCGCGGGCGACCTCGAGGTTGATGGCGCCGCCGGCGCGCACCTGGGCGTAATCCCGCACCCGCCGCAGAAGCCGCAGCGCCACGCGCGGCGTGCCGCGCGCCCGCCCGGCGATTTCGCGCACACCGCTCTCGTCGATCTCCACCCCCAACAACCAGGCACCGCGGCGGACGATCTCGGCGATTGATTCCGGATCATAGAAATCCAGCCGGTAGACCGCGCCGAACCGTCCGCGCAGCGGCGAGCTGACCATCGCCAGGCGCGTCGTGGCGCCGACGACGGTAAACGGCGGCAGGTGCAGCCGGATCGAGCGCGCGCTGGGTCCTTTGCCGATGATGATATCGAGCGAGAAATCCTCCATCGCCGGATAGAGCACCTCTTCGATCGGGCGGCCCAGCCGGTGGACTTCGTCGATAAAGAGGATATCCCCCTGCTGCAGGTTGGTCAGAATGGCCGCCAGGTCGCCGGCGCGCTCAATCGCCGGGCCGGAGGTGATTTTTATCGACACGCCCATTTCGTGGGCCAGCACGTGGGCGAAAGTGGTTTTTCCCAAACCCGGGGGGCCGTAGAAAAGGGTATGGTCGAGCGGCTCGCCCCGTTCGCGGGCGGCGCCGATTTGCACGGCCAGATTTTCCTTAACCCGATTCTGCCCGATGATCTCGGCCAACGTGGTTGGCCGCAAAGCGGGATCGAAGGATTCATCGCCGCGCCGTTGCGGAGATACCAGCCGCTCCTCGTTCATGCGACGATTATATCAGCCTGTTATTTCCCCGATGGCCGGGCGTATAATCCCGGCATGGAAATCCGGCAGCGATCCCGAAAACGGAACCGCATCATCGGCGCGATCCTTTTTACCGTCTCCCTTCTCTTTGCCGGGTTCGCGCTGTGGCCCACCATCTACCGCACGGAAACTTTTCCTCTTCGTTCGGATCTTCTGCCGCAGGAATATCAATTGGAAGTGCAGTATCCGGCGCTCGGTCCTTCGGGCGATCTGGTCACCCTCAAGGTAACCCTCAAGCCCGCCGGCGCCGCGCCGGCATCCTCACCCAATCCGGGCTTTAGCCCCGCATTGGCGGCGGAAGTGCAATCGCCCACGGTGGCGGTCGACCCCTCCGGCCAAATCCTCACCGCCCTTACCGCCGGGAAGACATTGCACTTGTCCTGGAGCGCGCGGTCGCAAACGCCGGGGGAAGGGCACATCAATCTGTTCCTCTTCCGCGAGGGAGCCGAGCAGGCCAACGGTGTCTTTCTCCAACAGCCGCTGTGGGCGCGCTCCCTTCCTTTAACACCTTCACCGGACCGGGGGGGATGCGGGTGCCCATCCTTTACCTATCCTCCTTCGGGATCCTTTTCGGGTTGGGTTTCCTGTTGATGAACTCGCTGCCGCGAAATTCCGGTCGAGGGCGGCCTGCGGCGAGCGGAAAGATCAGCGACTGACCATGGGTGGAAAGTTCGCGCAGGAACCGGCCAAGGCTGAAATGGTGAGATTGAGCGTCGGACCGCTCGAAACGAACTGCTATCTGGTTGCGGACGTCAACTCCGGAACGGCGGTGGCGATCGATCCGGGCGACGAAACCTGGCGCATCCAGCATTCGCTCGCCATGCACGAATGGACCCTCGCCTGGGTGCTGGTGACTCACGCGCATTTCGACCACATCGCCGCCTGCGGGGAGCTCTCCGAGCAAGCCGGCTGCCCCATCGCGCTGCATCCGGCGGACCTCCCCCTGTGGTGGATGCACGGTGTCGCCGACCAGCTGGGGATCAAGATCCCCGACCTTCCCGTGCCGCAGCATCCGCTGGTGGGGGGCGAAATCATCCCCGTGGGCGAGCTGCGATTCGAGGTTCTGCATCTCCCCGGCCATTCGCCGGGACACGTCGGATTTTTTCTCAAGCAACAGGGGTGGCTATTCTCCGGCGATGTGATTTTCGCCGAGGGCGGCGTGGGCCGCTCGGACCTCATGGGCGGCGACGAGTCCACGCTCTCAACGAGCGTCGATACGATCCTGCATTTGCCGGACGGGACGGAGATCTTCCCCGGCCATGGCGGAAAAACCACGGTCGGCGCGGAGCGTAAACTCCGGATGATATAGATAACCACGGATTACACCGGCCTACTCACGGATTTCACGGATGAATTTTTTACATACCAAAATAGAAAGCATAATTTTCCCTCCGTGAAATCCTTTTTATTCCGTGTAATCCGTGGTCGTTTTCCGAACTCTTGACAAAACGTCCCTCGATGATACAATTAGTTCAATAATACATTTGTTACTTTGAAACAATTTCAGTGCTTGGAAAGGAGTCCTTTGATGGAAATACTTCAAAAATATCTCCCCCTGCTGATTCCAATCATCGTTATCCAGCTAGTCTTGATGATTGTCGCGCTGGTGGACATCCTGAAGCGGGAGAAAACCCGCGGTCCGAAATGGCTGTGGGTGCTCATCGTCGTCTTGGGCGAGATGCTTGGGCCGATTTTATATTTCGTCATCGGCCGGGAAGAATCCTAATTCCATGGACGGCGTGACGGAAACAAGCCCGAACACGGCGGTCGAGTCGTCCAGGATGCCCAGCGCTCGGGTCGCGTGGAGCAGAAGGACGTGGGGAGGACCGGGTGGTTCTCGAAGAAGTCCCGGTACGGTGTCTCGCCGCGGTCCAGCGCGTACACGACGTGGATGTGCTCGGCCTCGTCGTACCCTGCCCGGTTGCTCTGCGGCCTGAACTCCCGCATCGCGAGCCCCACGAGCAGCATCATCGAGACAAGGCCGAGGCACAGGAACGTACGCGCCTTCCAGCGGTCGCCGGCTGGTGTCGGCTGGAGCGGGAGCCACGAGCCGCCGCCTGTACCTTCCATTCAGCAGGTTCCCGTCGCAGGCGGGATATTCTGGTCCCCGAAGTCGAGGAAGGTCAAGGCGCGGACCCGATCCGCAGGACCACCGACCCGGCCGTCCGCCGGCCCTTCAGGTCGGCGTGGGCCCGGGCGGCGTCGGCGAGCGGGTAGACGTGGTCGGTCCGCACGCGCACCCGGCCCGCGCGCACCATCTCAAACAGTGCCCCCGCGGATTGAAGCAGCTCGTCCCGCCGGGCCG
>CAWADT010000031.1:0-99416 GCA_963780865.1 uncultured Chloroflexia bacterium
AATACGTGGTTTCATAAGCTCCTGGCCTTTGCGATTGGGGCCGCCTTTGCCGGACTGGGCGGCGTGATCTTCGCCTCGCGCAATCAATTTACCGGCCCCGAAGATTACAACCTGATGGTTTCGTTCAACGTCCTCGCATCCGTCATCGTCGGGGGCATGGGCAGCATTCCGGGAGTGATCGGCGGCGCCTTTACCTTGAAAGGTCTGCCTGAGGTGCTGCGCGAATTGGAAAACTACCGGGTCCTGGCTTTCGGCGCTCTTCTGGTCGTGATGATGCTAATCCGGCCGGAAGGATTGCTGCCAACTTCAAGGCGAAAAATGGAGATCAAGGAAATCCACAATCCGGACGAGAAGGAAGCCGGGGGAACATCCGGAGGAACATCCTGATGGATACGATCGCCCTCGAGACCCGCGGTCTGAGCAAACGCTTTGGCGGCCTGATCGCCGTAAATGCCGTCGACCTGGCCATCCCCGAAAAATCCATTTTCAGCGTCATCGGGCCCAATGGAGCTGGAAAAACAACGTTCTACAACTGCATCACGGGTTTCTATGCGCCTGAGGACGGCGAGATCTTATTTTTCAATAAGTCGCTGGTCGGACTCGCCCCGGACCGGATTGCCCAAATGGGCATTGCCCGCACGTATCAAAATATCCGTTTGTTCGCTAATATGACTGCTCTGGAAAATATATTGATCGGCCAACACCATTTATTGAAAACCGGCTGGGTCGAAGCCATCCTGCAGACGGCGCGCATGCGGAGGGAAGAAATGGATGCGTTGGGCGAAGCCATGCGCCTGCTGCGTTTCGTCGGTTTGGGGGGTTTGGGAGACCAGGTTGCCCGAAACCTCCCTTACGGCGCGCAGCGCCGGCTGGAAGTGGCCCGGGCCCTCGCGCTCAAGCCCAGAATGCTTCTTCTGGACGAGCCGACCGCGGGCATGAATCCGATGGAAACGATGGAGATGATGCGTTTCATCCAGAATCTCCGCGATGAATTGGAAATCACCATTCTGCTGATCGAACACGACATGCGCGTGGTGATGGGAATAAGCGAACAGATTGCCGTTTTGGATTATGGCGTCAAAATCGCGGAAGGGACCCCGAGCGAGATTCAAGGGAATGCCCAGGTGATCGAAGCCTACCTCGGGCGTGCTGCTGCGGCGGCGGCATAATCCGGTCCATAGAGGATTTTTTATGTCCATGCTGGAAGTGATCGACGTCCATACGTATTATGGAAACATTCATGCTTTGGACGGGATTTCAATCAGCGTCGAAAAAGGGGAAATCGTCACCCTGATCGGCGGGAACGGCGCCGGTAAAACCACCACGCTGCGCACGATCGTTGGCCTGCTCAAACCGCGCCAGGGGCGCATTGTCCTGGACGGCGAAGAGCTTACCCATTACAAAGCCCATCAAATCGTCAATAAGGGAGTTGCCATGGTGCCGGAGGGCCGCGGGATTTTTGCCCGCCTGACGGTGGCGGAAAATCTTGATATGGGAGCTTATTCCCGCAAAGATCGAAATGGGATTCAGGAAGACCTGGAACGGGTTTATACAATCTTTCCCCGTCTCAAGGAACGCCGAAATCAGGTCGGCGGGACGCTCTCCGGCGGCGAGCAGCAAATGCTGGCCATCGGCCGGGCGCTCATGGCCCACCCGCGCCTGATGCTTCTGGACGAGCCGTCGATGGGATTGGCGCCACTACTCGTGGAAAACATTTTTGAGACGATTCGAGCCATCAACAAAGAAGGCACCACCGTCCTGCTTGTGGAGCAGAATGCCCTTATGGCCCTGTCCATCGCCGACCGGGGGTACGTCGTTCAAACCGGTCGGATCGTCCTCCAGGATAAGGCGGCCAAGCTCCGCAAGAACGAGATGGTGCGGAAAGCCTACTTGGGCGAGGAATGAACTACCGCGCGGCTTGCCGCGCGGTATCAAGCCCCGTCCCGGCTTCGCCGGGCGAGGCCGGGGGAACGCAACCCCCACTTCACAACCATCACCGCTCCAAATGCAAAACCGAGCGGTGATGTTCCGTGAGGGTTCCCCCCAGGAACATACGCAGTAAGCCCCGCACTCTTCGATTAATAAAGAGGAGTGCGGGGCAAGCCCCGCATTCTGCAATTTGGCTTTATGAGGAAAGCAGGCAAGCGGCACGGTATTCATTATCCCGCGAGAGCGGGATAAATCATATCTCAAAAAAAAACCGTTTTCTGTCTGAAAACGGTTTTTTTGTCACGGTTCGACGTCTGCATCACCGTGGGTTCGAAGCCGCCTTCGGACGAATGGGGATAACTGCGGGGGAATGAACTACTACACCCGGAGGAGCGGCCGGGCGGATTTGACCACCGGCGGAATGCAGATGTGTATCCGGGCGGAAAAATGAATTTCCTCTAGAAAACCTCCAGGGATTCTCTTCGTGACTTGCCCTCACGGCTGTGTTACCCTACAATCCCAGTATCCAAGCAACCGGTTGCCTTCCCGGGAAGTCATGATGACAACGGATTTGCAAATCCGGAAACAAGGGATGGCGCAATTTATTCCCATCGCCGAGCGACTGCGGCGGGTCCCCCGCATATTCCAACGCCGGGAGGCTGCGCCAATTTGCGGCGTGCGATAAGAGCTATGCCCGGCTGGCATCTAGCGACGCTTTCTGGGAGGTCGAACTCTCGGCCTGCGGAAAATGATTCCGTGTTGAGGCGTCTCGCATAAGCGCTCGATAAAATTGTGGAATATTAATCGCGCCCTTTGCGAAATGGAAGCCATGCCTTCAAGGAGGAAAGATGAATTTACGGAAATGTATCTTGTCTGGATCGCTCCTGATGATCGCCGCAACCTTTACGGCCTGCGGCGGAAAATCCACGATCGTCTACGGCGGCGGTCCCCCGGCCGTCCATTTCACGGTTAACACGACGGATGAAACGGACTCCGGCTCCTGCACCGCGGCCCACTGCAGCCTGCGGGAAGCCATCCACGCCGCCAATGCAAGCCCTGGGTTTAATGGGATTTATTTTAATATCCCTGGCCCCGGTGTGCATATCATCGAAACCGATACCGGATTCCCGATGATTGCCGATCCGGTCGTGATCGACGCAACCACTCAGCCGGGCTGGACCGGAACCCCGCTGATCGAACTGCGCTCGAGCGGGGCGCCGAATCTGATGGCGCTCTTGGTTCACGGTGGATCGAGCACGATCGAGGGATTCTCGATCGTGGGTTTTAATGTCGCGGTGGAAATCACGGGTCAAGGCAACAACTGGGTCATCGGCAATTACATCGGGATCCAACCGGACGGTGTGACGGCGGAAGGGAATCATTATGCGGTGGATATTTGGTCCGGGGAAAATCATATCGGAGGTCCCCAACCCGGCTATCGCAATTTCATTTCCGGAAATACCTCCGGCGTGGAAATAAATTGTGGGTCCGACAAAAACCAAATCCAAAATAATTTCATCGGCTTGAACGCGGCCGGAACCGCTGCGGTGGCGAACGCCACCTACGGAATCCACATCTGTGGAAAATCCAACACCGTCGGCGGTGACGACGCGCTGGCGGGGAACGTAATTTCCGGCAACACCGGAAACGGCGTGGAGATTCAAGCAGGATCCGGGGCGGCGTATACCGCCACAGGCAACCAGCTCGTCCACAATAAGATCGGAACGGATGCGATCGGGATGAACGGTTTTGGGAACGGGCAGAGCGGGGTGTATATCACCGCCGACGGTACGATTCTCTCGGGCAATACCATCTCCGGCAATTTGAATGGAGTTATCGTGGAAGGCCACCAGGGAACGCTTTTCACGGGTAATTTTATTGGCGTTAATTCCCTCGGATCCGCGTATATCAACAACATCGCATGTGGAATTCTGCTCCATAACGCATCCAATAACTGGATCGGCGGCGGGGGCGCCGGTGTGGGGAACGTGATTTCGGGCAATGAGAACGCGGGGATCAAGATTGCGGCCGATCCCGGCGCCGCCGCGACGGGCAACGGAATTCAGGGCAATAAAATCGGGACCAACGCCGGCGGCACGGCGGGAATCGCCAATCAGGTCGGGATCTATATCACTGGAAACGGCAACACGATCGGCGGCCCGTCGATCGACGCGCGCAACCTGATTTCCGGAAACTACGGCGACGGCATTCGCATCTCTGGTTCTTCAAATATCGTTCAGAACAACTACATTGGCACGGACATTGGCGGCACAAATCCACTGGGGAACGGATACAACGGCGTTCGTCTGGAGGGCGGCGCCGCCCAGAACAGCATCGGCACGGATACCGCCGGCAATTTCATCGCGTTCAACACGGGACCGGGCGTTGTGTTGTTCGATGACGCGGGGACGGGCAACCTGATCCAGGCCAATTCCATCCACGATAACGGCGGTCTGGGCGTTCAGCTGGGAAACAGCGCCACCCCTCTGGCCAACGATCCGGGGGATGCAGATACCGGCCCCAACCTGTTGCAGAATTACCCGGCCATGATCTCGGCGATTTCGATGTTCAACAGCCAGTTCCGCGCCAGCCTGAACGCGGCGCCGGGAACCGCCTATAGGGTGGATTTCTTCACCAACAACGCGTGCGACCCTTCGGGTTACGGGGAAGGGCAGCGCTGGATTAAAAACGTGTCGGTGACGACAGATGTCAGCGGCAATGCGCTGGCTATCGCCAATTTCCCGAGCACATACTTCTCCACTGGCAACTACATCACTGCGACGGCGACAGATCCTAACGGAAATACTTCGGAATTTTCCAATTGCATTCAGGTGCAGGACGCTACGCCGACACCCAGCATCACGCTTACCCCGACGATCACCTTGACCCCCACGATCATGGTTCCCTACAAAGCGGGGAAGCCGTTCTTTACGGTGAAGCTTTCCGCCAGCCAGATCTTTTACCGCGGGACGGGTTGCGGCGACAAGCAGGAAGTATTCCAGGTTCAAGTGGCGGAACCGGCGAAGGTCGCCAGCGTCGGACTCTTTGTTCGATTGAAGAATAAGGGCGGGGATGGGATTACGGACTGGAGCGAAGGCCTCAATATGGCCCCGATGGGTTCAGGATGGTACTCCTACAAGCTTTTGTCTGAAAGCATTCCGGGCTTTGTTAAATACGAAGATGCATGGGTTCAATATCAATTTGTGGCGTACGATAAGAGCAATACCGAGGTGGCAAGAACCGATGTACTCTGGGATGTGGAACTCTTGGCGTGCCATAAGTAACATTTGCAAGGAAACCCAGGCATTGGTGAAAGGGACGGAGAGTATTCTCCGTCCCTTTTTTCTCTTAGAGGTGAATTTCCAAAACAAGCCTCGGCAAGAATCAGTTGTCGTCGACGAGGTATTGGTCTGTCGCTTTGGATAGATCCGAATAGTATCCGCGGTATTCCGCTGGAAGCAGCGCCGCGATCCGGTACATGATCTCCTCCGCGATCCGCTCGCGCACCGCGCGGGTCAGGCGTTCGTCTCCAATCCGCACGTGAAAGGGCGCGCCAACGCGGAAATAAAAGTCGGTCCGCCGAAACCGCGGCAGATTGCGCCAGAAATTTTCCAGCCCATAGTAGGCCACCGGCCACAACGGCGCGCCGCTATCAAGCGCGAGCACCGCTACGCCGGTATGCGCTTTTTGCAGCCGGCCGTCCCCGCTGCGCGTACCTTCCGGCGCGATGGCCAGAATTCGTCCGGAGCGCAGGACTTCGAGCGCGCCGACGATCGCCGTCCGGTCGACTGCGCCGCGGCGGATGGGAATCGCGCCGCCCAGGCTGAAGAGAAACCCCAGAGCCGGATTGTCCCAATTTTCGATCTTCGCAAAACCCGTCACTGGACGGGGTATCAGGTGAGTGTAAAAAACCGGCACGTCCGCGAAATTAACGTGATTGGCCACAATGATCATCGGCCCTTGCTGCGGAATCTTCGCCAGTTCCTCGTCATGCACCCGGAAGAGAATCCGGCCGAGGATCCGCATGGGGTAATAGACGGCAATCTGGGCCAGGTTCATGAGGTCAATCCTTTCCGCCGCAGACAACCTCGATCGAGCGCGGGAGGATTTCCGCCGCGATCGCCGTCCCTTGGGTGCAAAGGGTTTCTCCGTCGGCGTGCGCCGCGAAGGTTCCACTCAGCGCATCGACTTCCAGATGCGTCGTGTCAAAAAAACGGATGGCCGGATGTCCGGCTTGACCACCCTGGATAAACCGCGGGATGAGGAAAAAGATCCCCAAGCGGCTGACCTGGCCGGCCAGGCAAACAGTGAACAAACCGTCATCAGATTGCGATTGCGGCGCCATGTGGAAGGCGCCTCCCATCCGCCGGCCGTTCATCACCGAGACCATCAGGCAGGGTTGTTCCAGGACGCCGCCGTCATACCGGATGCGCAACATCGGCGCGCGGTAATAAAGAAAAATCGTTTTCAGGGCAGCAACAAGGTAACAGGGGAATCCGGAAAGCCAGGTGAGTTTCGCCGCTTCCAGCCCGACCACCGCGTCGAATCCGACCCCGATGCCGTTGCCAAAAAACCTTCCTTCCGGAAATAATCCTCCCTGAACTTTGCCCACGTCGATCCAACGGCGTTTTCCCGCCGCCAGCACGCGGCAGGAGGAATCCCATCCTTGCGGAACGCCAATTCCGTCCGCGAAATCATTTCCACGTCCGACGGCGATGATCCCCATTGCCGGCGCGCCCTCGCCGGCATTCCGGGCCAGCATCAGCCCGTTCAGCACTTCATTCGCTGTTCCATCGCCGCCCATCGCGGCCACCACTCCATATCCTTCCGCCGCCGCGGTGCGCGCAATCGTCACGGCGTGCATCGGTCCTTCGGTGCACACCAGGTCGAAGGAAATGCCAAGCGTCCGAAGCAGCGCCTCCACCCGGGGAAGGTCGGCTTTCCCTTGCCCATGGCCGGAGATTGGATTTACGATGATCTTGTGACGAATCATGGATCGATCTTTTTCACTCCGCGCGGCATTGGGCGCGATAATATCACGGGAAGAATCCTGCGGCAATATATATAACCCCGATACTCCGGAAAAGTGCCTGGAATTCACGGGAGAAAGGCGGGGTTTTTGGAACAGACGGAACTTTGGATTACAAGTTTGAGTTAAAAAAAGTACAACTCCGGAGAGTTGTACATCGTGCGGGAGCGACGGGGTTCGAACCCGCGGTCTCGGCCTTGACAGGGCCGCGTGTTAACCAGCTACACCACGCCCCCGGTGTGCGGGCGGAATTTATACCATAGCGGAGGCGATGCGTCAACGGCAGGATGAGCAAGGCAGCGGGCGGGGAGAGGAAAATTCCACGCGAAAGTTGCCCGACGACCGGTGGAGGTTGGGCTTTACGGGCGGAGGGAGTTAAGGCAGCGGGGACCGACGAGGCAGGCTGATTTTTACCCGGCGGGCCGGCACCGAGGGCACAGCGGCGGCCTTCCATCGATGTATCCATCGAATGGCCGACGGGGTTGACAATTGCGACTCTGATTATTGACGGACTCTATTCGAAAGAGTTGCGAAAATCCAGTCCCTTCAGAGTCCGGGTTCCACCGCTGTCACTCATGGGCGAGAAAAAAGTCCGGTCGGCGTGCAGGATCTGGCCGTTTGCCGAAAAGCTCCGCAATCCCCGGAATAAAATTACCGCCACACTCCCTCCAACCTGCATGCCGGGAGAGAACCCGGCGATAGCGTTCGCAAACCCGTCGCCTCAACCCCGGTTCCGGAGCCCGCCGAAAACCGCAATCTCGTTTCCGATATTATAATCAGAGCTATTTCATGAGCAGGAGATAAGGATGAATTTTTCCCCCTCGCTGGCGGATGTCCTTCAATCGGCGGAACGACTGATCGCTGCGGCGATTGGAGAGGATATCGGAACCGGAGATGCCACCAGCCTCGCCGTAATTCCAAAGGGGATGATGGCCAAAGCTGTGATTGTCGCCAAAGCGGAAGGAGTCGCGGCCGGGTTGCCGGTGGTCAAGGCAGTGTATGCCAGGGGTGACTCGCAGGTGAAGGTAGCTCCCGTGATCAACGACGGAGCGCGCGTGAAGCCCGCCGACGTTCTGGCAAACCTTGAGGGACCGTGCATTTCCATACTTTCATTCGAACGGATTGCGTTGAATTTTCTGCAGCGTCTCTCCGGAATTGCCACGTGCGCCGCCGCTTTTGTCGAAGCCGTCCAAGGCACGCGGGCCATCATTCTGGATACCCGGAAGACCACTCCGGGTTACCGCATGCTCGAAAAATACGCCGTGCGAATCGGCGGAGCGCAAAATCACCGGCAAGGGCTGTATGATATGCTGCTGGTGAAAGACAACCATATCCGCGCCGCTGGATCGATCTCGCTGGCGGTTCGCCGCGCGAGAGAGTGTTATCCCTCGCTTCCACTCGAAGTAGAAGTCACGACCCTGGAGGAGTTGAAGGAAGCCTTATCGCTTCCTGTGGATACGATCCAGCTGGACAATATGAATCTCAGCACGATCCGTCAAGCCGTGGCTCTGGTCAATCACCGGGTTCCGCTCGAAGTTTCCGGCGGTGTGCGGCTGGAGAACATCCGCGATATCGCCGCCACCGGCGTGGATTACATTTCCATCGGAGCACTGACCCATTCAGCTCCGGCGCTGGATATCAGCCTGGAACTCGTCGGTTGAATTCTCCGCGCCCGTTGCCCACGCCATGAACGAATCCTCCGCACCGGAACAGCGCATTCTTTCCGCCAAGGAACGCCTCGGCGGCGAATTACTCATCCTCGGCCATCATTATCAGAAGGATGAGGTGATCCGGTTCGCCGACTTCCGCGGGGATTCACTCCAGCTGGCGCGACTATCCGCCGAAAATCAAAAAGCAAAATTCATCATCTTCTGCGGCGTGCACTTCATGGCCGAAACGGCGGCGATCCTCGCCGCGCCCGAGCCAAACGGTGTTGTTGCCGGAGGCGGATGCGCTCTGCCCGCTGGCGGAAAAGGCGGACCGGCTGCTGGTGGAGGATGCCTGGCGGCAATTGGAGGAGTGTCTGTCCCCCGAGCGGGACGTGATGCCGGTCACCTATATTAATTCCGAGGCGGATCTGAAAGCCTTTTGCGGAACGCACGGCGGATCGGTATGCACCTCCTCCAATGCGCGCGCAAGGTCCTGGAGTGGGCCCGGCAGCGGCGCCCGCGGACGCTTATTCTTCCCCGATCAGCATTTGGGACGGAATAGCGGCGTCAGGATGGGCATTCCCCCGGAGCGGATGCCGCTTTGGGATCCGCGCGAACCCCTGGGCGGCAATGACTGCGAAGCACTCCTGGCTGCGCGAGATCATTCTGTGGAAGGGATGGTGCTACGTCCACCAGCGCTTCCTCCCCACTCATATTTTGGAGGCGCGAAAACGATTCCCGGCAGTCCGCATCTGGGTGCATCTGGAATGCACCCAGGAAGTGGTGCGCCTGGCGGACGATGCGGGGTCCACCACGGATATCCTCCGGATGGTGGACGCCGCCCCGCCGGGGACAAAATGGGCGATCGGCACCGAAGAAAATCTTGTCAATAGGCTGGCGCGCTCCCATCCCGAACAGGAAATCCACCTGCTCTCGCCTTCTCCCAACAACTGCATTACCATGAACAAGACCACCGTGGAGTCGCTGGCGAAAGTAACGGACGGACTCCTGCGCGGGGAACTCGTTAACCCGATCCGCGTGCCCGACGCCATTGCCCGCCCGGCGAGCGCGGCGCTGCAAAGGATGCTGGAGGCAAGCGCATGAGTCCTGTCGAATCCGATGTCTTGATTGTCGGCTGCGGAATAGCCGGCGCCAGCGCGGCGCTCCGTCTATCGGAGGACCGGCAGCGTCAGATCACCATCGTCACGCGCGCCTCCGACCCCGAAGAGAGCAATACAAGATATGCCCAGGGCGGAATTGTCACGCTGGGGAAGGGGGACAGCGTGGACCGGATCGTGCAGGATATCCTCGAAGCCGGCGCGGGATTGAGCCTGCCGTCCGCGGCGAGAATCCTGGCCGAAGAAGGGCCCGTTCTGGTGCGGGATGTGTTGATCGGCCAGGCCGGTGTGGCGTTCGACCGGACTCCCGACGGCGAATTGGACTATGGGGTTGAAGGCGCCCATTCCTGTCGCGCGAATCCTGCACGTCGGGGATTCAACCGGCCGGGCCATCATTCGACGGGCTGCACCGGTTGATGCGCGCGCGGCCCAATATCCGTTTCGTGAATTCCGCCACCGGCGTGGACCTGATCACCTTCCCGCACCACGCCCGCGATCCGCTGGCCGTGTATCAACCGATCACCTGCCACGGCGCGTACGTTTTCGATCAGGCCGACGCCACCGTGCATCGCTACCTGGCGGGGGCCACGATCCTGGCTACCGGCGGGCTTGGGCGAATATACCGCTATACGACGAATCCCGAAGGAGCCCGCGGCGACGGGTTGGCGATGGCGTACCGCGCCGGCGCCCGAGTGCTCAACGCCGAGTTCATCCAATTCCATCCGACGGTTTTGGCGGCTCCCGAGGCCGAGGGGTTTCTGATTTCCGAAGCCGTGCGCGGCGAGGGCGGACGGTTGCTGACCCCGGAGGGAAAACCGTTCATGGAGGAGTATTCTCCGGAGTGGAGGGACCTGGCGCCGCGCGACATCGTCGCGCGGGCAATCCACCGCGAGATGGTCGAGCATGATTACCCGCATGTTCTTCTGGACATCTCCTTCCTTCCGGCGGAGCTTATCCGCACCCGGTTCCCGAATATTTACTCGCGCTGTCTGGAAGCTGGGATCGACATTACCCGCCAGCCGATCCCGGTGGTGCCGGCCGAACATTACTCTTGCGGCGGGGTGTGGACGGACGCCTGGGGCCGGACCACCATTCCCGGTTTGTACGCCGTCGGCGAGGTGGCCTGCACCGGAGTGCATGGAGCCAACCGGCTGGCCAGCACCTCGCTGCTGGAAGGGTTGGTGTGGGGGGAACGCGCGGCGCAGGATATCAAGGAAACGGGCGCACTCCCGGAAACGGACCCGGATGGTGTGCCTTCCTGGGAACCGGGCGTCAGCGAGGACGCCGACCCGGCGCTCATCTGGCGCGACATCCGCACCATTCAATACACCATGTGGCATTATGTGGGATTAATCCGCTCCGCGGTCCGGTTGGACCGGGCATTGAGCGATCTCTATCATCTCAAAGAGGAAATTGAAGGATTTTACAGAACCACGCGCCTCAACGATTCGCTCGTCGGTTTGCGCCACAGCATTCAGACCGCGCTGATCGTGGCCACCGCCGCCAAGCACAACCGGGTGAGCATCGGCTGCCACTATTTGGAGGACGGCAAACACGCGGGGGTGATTTAATCCATGCGGAAACACTGCTCGAGCGCGGAGGAATAGGGAAGTGGGATGACCTTGGGACAAAATACGAGAATATTAATTTTACTGGGGATAACTCTCCTGCTCGCCGTCCTGTTCGAGTTGGTATGGGTGATGGCACAATCCCGATCCCGGAATCGCTGGAGAGGTTCCGGAACCCCGCCGGCGGAAAAACAATTTTCAGAGGCTGGTTCCCCCAATTTACTGGATCGGTTGATTCGCGAATGGAATCGAAAAAAGGGGGTTTGGGAAATCCGTTGGCGAATGCCGATCCGGGTGATCCGCGCGATTTTATTCTGCGCGATCCTGGCCCTCGCTGCGGTTCCCTCCTATCTTGTCGTTGAGGATCGTTGGTTGAACCGGAACATCGTCCATATTCCCTTGGCCGAATTCCGGTGCAAGCTTCCCCTTCTATGCAGCCTGGAGTTGCCTCCCTACTTTCTTTTTCTCGTCGTATGTCTGTTGGCCGCAGGTTTGTTGATCGCCCTCTTCCCGCTGGCGAGGGATGCCTTCAATGATCGCCGTGGGGAATTCCTCGAGGCCGAGGAAGGGATCTCCGGCGCGCAAATCCGAATCAGCCGGCTGCTCCGCTGGGCTTCGCTGCCGGGTTTTCTCGCAGTGGCCGCGCTCAGCGTTGCGGAAGGGAGGATCCCCGGGTGGGAACTGGCCTTGGTGGCGTGGATGTATCTTCTGGGGTGGTTCCTCCGGGATATTTCCTTTTCTCGATTGTGGATGGTCATCCGGGAAAATCGCGAATGGGAAATCCCTTGCCTGTTGTTTCATGTGGCTTTGGTCGGCGCCCTGTACGTTTATTTTTCCTTTCCGAATTACGTGGCGGTGGCCGCCGCGGGATTGGCGTTAACGGGGATTCTTCTCTTCCGTTTCCGTCATCGCGTTCCGGCGATCTATTGGGTATTCTCCCTGGGGTTGGCGCTTTTTTCCATCAATCTCAACTCCTGGTGGGTGGCGCTCACCGGCGACGAGTATGGGTTCTACGTCAATGCTCGGGAGATTCTTGAAAAGACCGGTCTGTCTACCATTGCTGCGCGCCTGTTCGATGAAATGGGGGTCTATGGACAGAATCCCTATTTGGGCTCCGTCGTTCAATCGCTGTTCATGCGGGTTTTCGGCACCCAGAGCTTCGGATGGCAATTCAGCAACATCTACTTGGCCGCCCTTTCCATTCCTTTTTTTTATTTTTTCTTCAAAGAATTTCTAAATCGCCGGACGGCACTTACGGCTTGTTTCTTTCTGGCCGTTTCGGAATATCTCATCAATTTCAGCAAGATCGGGTATGTCAGCCTGCAATCCTTGTTCGCCCTCTCGGTTTCGATGGCCGCAGCCACCTGGGCGGTGCGGTCGGGCAAAATGGCGGCGTTCGCGGCGGCAGGCGCGGCACTGGCCATGAATTTCTATTTCTTCGGTGTCGCCCTGGTCGGCATCCCCCTGGCGGGCCTGCTCGTGCTTTGGTTCGTTCCGCCGCTTACCCGCCTGGCGTGGCGAAGATGGGGAGTGCTTACTGCCGGTTTTGGGGTGCTCTTTTTTCCGCTTCTGCTTCAACCCGCCTACTGGGAGACGGGTTTTCGTTTTACAGTTTTTGGAGGTTTCGAGGGCGGCTCGCCGTCCGACAGCCTCCTGCAGATAATCTTTAATCGGGTAGTCACGGCTTGGTTCTCGTATCTGTATTCACCGAATGAAAGCCATTTTGTGGCGGTCTCCTTCGTGGATTGGGGAACCGCGATCCTGATAGGAATCGGATTTTTCGCGATTTTGTTTCAGATTCGGCGCAGCCGTTTTGCCTTCTTCTTTCTCATCGGGTGGGGAATTCTTCTCGCAGTTGCGGCAATTCTTGGATCGCCCTCTTTGCCATCCACAACCAGAATGTTCGTTGTTCTTCCTTGGTGGGCGGCCGCCGCAGCCTTCGGTTTGGAGTGGATTCTGGACCGGATTCCAGTGGGTTTGCATTGGGGACCGCACCTGGGGGGATTCCTGATCGGCGGGATTCTCCTCACCGTGGCGGGAATAAATCTCATTCAAGCGACCGTGGTCGCGTATACCCGCTGGATGGATCGCGAAATATTTGAAGCCGATGTTCTGCGACTGGCCGGGGAAACCCGCGGCCGGCCGTCCGGCGCGCCGGAGAAATTTATTTTTCTGGCCTATTCGGGTTGGAGTTTGAATCAATTCCTGGAGTTTAAGGAGATTTTCCCGCAGGACTGGATTGGGTTGAACCCGGATATGGTTGTGATGGATGGCGCCATACTTCCGGATTCAGCCGTTCCGATCGTGACGGATTCCAAAAGTATTGTTTTTGTGGTCCCCACGCTGCCCCAAACATGGCAGGACGGGATTCGTGAATCCCTGCAGGGAATGGGAGATCGGTTGTGCCGCGTGTATAAACCTGACGGAGCATGGGTTTTCGACTTTTATACCCCAAAGGAAATGGAATGGGTGTGTTCGGCTGCCAAATGATATTATTCCTGCCGCGGTAAGGAGGATCTTCCATGCGGGTGGCGATCATCGGAGCGGGTGCGGGTGGACTGGCGGCGGCGCACGATCTGGCGCGCGCCGGGCAGGAGGTGACGGTTTTCGAGGCGGAACCGACACCCGGCGGACTGGGGGGCGGGTTTCGCGACCCGGAATGGGAATGGAGCGTCGAGAAATATTATCGGCATTGGTTCACCTCCGACCGGGACGTTCTCGGGTTTATCCGCGAACTCGGGTTGGAAAAAAACATCGTCGTCCGTCGGCCGGTGACGGCCATTTTTCACGAGGAAAAATTCTACGCCTACGACAGCATCCTTTCCTGGCTGGCGTTCCCGGGTTTGCCCTTCCCGCATCGCGTGTGGAATTTACTGGTCGCCGGCGTGGTTCTGAAAGTAAATCCTTTTTGGAAGCCGCTGGAAGAGTACGCGGCCGACGATTGGATGCGGCGCTGGTTCGGCCGTCGCATTTACGAGAAAGTTTGGAAGCCGCTTCTGGTTGGAAAATTTGGCGAGGAAAATTATCGGTTGATCAACATGGCGTGGTTTTGGGCCCGGATGCATTCCCGTACGCCGAATTTGGTTACCTACCAGGGGGGGATGCAGGCGTTCTTCGATCAACTCTCCTCGCGGCTGGGTGAAATGGGAGTCCGGTTGCGGTATCAGACTCGGGCCGAAGGGATCGTTGCTATTCCGGAGGGCGGATTGGAATTCCGGCTGCCGTCCGGCAAAGAGCGGTTCGACGTCTGCCTGGCGACTTTTTCACCTCATCAGCTGGCCGCGCTGACACCCGCGCTCCCGGCGGATTATCGCGCCCGACTGCTTTCGCTCCGCCATATGGGCGCGGTGGTGATGGTGGTTGAGCTAACCCATCGCCTCTCCACCCAGGGCGTGTATTGGCACAACCTCCCCAAAGACGCCGGATTTCCCTTTCTGGGTTTGGTCGAACATACCAACTTCCTGCCCCCGGAAAATTTCGGCGGGTATCACATTGTTTATTGCGGAGATTACCTGCCCCTGGGGCACGAATATTTCTCGCTGCCTCAAGTCGAATTGGAGAAGCGATTCCTTCCGGCGCTCCGCCGGATCAATCCGGAATTCCAGCCTTCTTGGGTGAAGAAAACCTGGCTGTTTAAAACGGAGTACGCCCAACCTGTTCCCGGGATCCGCCACTCGCGCAACCTTCCCGCCGTCCGGACTCCCGTGCCGGGTTTGTATTTTGCCTCTATGAGCCAGGTATATCCATGGGATCGCGGGACGAATTACGCCGTGCGCCTGGGCCGCGAAGCGGCGAAAATGATCCTGGAAGATTGGAAATAACACATTTTGTTTTATTAATTCGATTTTTGTGGATATCGGTTATTAAATCTTAACGCAAAGTCGCAAAGCCCGCCCCCGGGGGTCGGGCCGGAGGACGCAAAGAAAATCTTGAAATTATTTTCTTTACGTCTTCGCGCCTTTGCGCCTTTGCGTTAATGGTTTGTAATAAATTTTCTTTTAGAATAGAGTATTCAATCTATAAAACAAAACTTATCTATACAGTGATTCCTGCCGGATGATCTTTTCCACGGCGGCCGGAACCATCCCTTCGATGGATTCCCCGTACCGGATTCGATCGCGAATTTTGGTTGAGGAAATATCGATCGGTGCGGCATCCAAAAAAGTTGTCCGCTTCCCGATGCCCGGCAATTTGGATTCGAGCGTGGTCATGTCTGCCATGCGGTTTGGCCGCCGCAGAACGGCCAGCTCGCACAGTGCGAGCAGATCCCGCGGTCGGTGCCAGGTGGGTAGATCGCGCAAGTGAATCCTCTCCCAGAAGCAGTATAAATTCCGCATTCGGGTTTCGCTTTTGAAGAATGGGAATGGTATCGGCCATATAATGCGGGCCGGGTCGCTCGGATTCCACCTCGCAGAGATGGAAGGCCGGATTTCCGCCGATCGCGGCTCGCACCATCTCCCGCCGCAAGGGGTACGCTGTGATCTCCGGAAATTCTTTATGCGGCGGATCCGGCGTGAGCACCCAGTAAACGCTTGTCAAATGAAGTTGACGCAACGATTGGGCGGCCAGCGCACAATGGCCGTTGTGCGGAGGATCGAATGTTCCGCCTAGAATCCCTAATCGTTCCATTCCAATTCGTGCTTTCCGATCCGGACAATATCGCCTTGCTTCACGCCGGCCTCTTTTAGCGCCTGATAGATCCCGAGCGCCTCAAGGATGCGCTGGAAGCGGGCCACCGCCTCCTCCAACTCCCAATACGTCATTTCCGCCGCGCGTTCGATCCGTTTTCCCTTCACCCGCCATCCGCCGTCGTTCTCCTGCACGATCGAAAACGCGGTCGGATCATCCTGCGCTTGATAGAGTGGAACCTCCGGTTCCGTCCGCGGCGGGCGGTGGAGCCTCCCGGAGGAGTTGGGCGGCCCGTTGGACTATTTCACGTGTGCCACGGCGAGTTAGCGCCGAAACCGCGTAGGCCTCAAATCCCCGTTCCTTTAATTCTTCCTTCAGCGACGTCCAGCGCGCCTTGGCTTCCGGAAGGTCTATTTTATTGACCGCAACGATCTGCGGCTTGCGGCCCAGATCCGGGTCGAACAGCGCCAGTTCGGTGTTAATTTGGGAGAAGTCCGCAAGCGGGTCGGCGCCCGCTCCGTCCAGCAGATGGATCAGGACGCGCGTGCGTTGGATATGGCGAAGAAACGTAAACCCAAGGCCAACCCCGGCATGCGCCCCTTCGATCAGGCCGGGGATGTCGGCCAGCACGATGGTTTGGAACTCGTCCAGGGCGGCCACCCCGAGGTTGGGTTCGGTGGTGGTGAAGGGGTAGGGGGCGATCTTCGGTTGGGCTGCGGTGACCGCGGCCAGGAAGGTGGATTTGCCCGCGTTGGGCGATCCGACCAGGCCGACATCGGCGATCAACTTCAATTCGAGCCGCAGTCGGCGCTCCTCGCCCGGCTCGCCCTTCTCGGCGACGTGCGGCGCCTGGTTATGCGACGAGGCGAAATGCGGGTTCCCGCGACCCCCGCGTCCGCCGCGGGCGATGGCCAACTGCTGGTTTTCCTCGATTAAATCGCCCAGCAGCCTGTCCGGGGAAAGTTCCCGCACCACCGTTCCGGGCGGGACCGGGATGACCAGGTCGGCTCCGGATTTTCCGGTCCGGTCGTTGATACTGCCGTTCACCCCGTCTTCGGCCTGGAACACCCGCGTGTGCCGGAAGCGATACAGGGTGTTTAGATTCCGGTCCACCCGCAGAAAAACGCTCCCGCCCTTGCCGCCGTCCCCGCCGTCGGGTCCGCCGCGGGTGACGAATTTTTCCCTATGAAAATGCATCATCCCATTTCCGCCCCGGCCGGCGCGAATGGTAATTTCCGCTTCATCCAAAAACATTGTTTGCCCAAACCCTTCAATTGTGATACATTTCCCAAATGGTGGAACGCGATTATCCCTTATATCATAAAGGATATTTAATCCCCTAGCGGAGAAATCCATGCCCCACAAACAACCTACCGTCAGACCTATTCCGGATATTGTCGTCGGGCGATTGCCTTTCTACCTGCGCACGCTCCGATCGCTCTCCACCGAGGGGTACGAAATAACCTCATCGTCCGAGCTTGGCGACCGTTTGGGATTGACCTCAGCCCAAATCCGAAAGGATCTTTCGTACTTCGGGGAGTTCGGCAAACAGGGGTTGGGATACAACATTTCTTTTTTAATCGTCCAATTGCGGCGAATCCTCAAAGTGGACCGGATTTGGGAAGTGGTGCTCGTCGGGGCCGGAGACCTAGGGCGGGCGATCGCGAACTACCACGGGTTTCACGACCGGGGCTTCGAAATCCGATTTGTCTTCGACAGCGATCCGGCCAAGATCCGCCAATCGTTATCGCATTATACGATTCAGGACATGGCGAGTCTGGTGGAGAAAGTCCGGGCGGCAAAGATTCGCGTGGCGATGCTCGCCGTTCCGGCGGCCGCCGCGCAATCCGTTTCTGAATTATTGGTGCAATCCGGAGTGCAGGCGATTCTGAACTACGCTCCAACGTCCCTCGTGGTGCCCAAAGGTGTCTACGTGCAAAATATCGATCCGGGCGCCCACATGCAACGAATGACGTTCTACCTCGAGGAGTAACCCCCGTTCATTTCTTGGGCCGTTTTTTCCTCACTCCGCAAGCTGCTCTCTCGAACGCCTTCAGCATAAAAAACGCGCGTCCACGTTCGCCGACTGGTCTGAGATCTCCTTTGGGACGGTTGGATGCGTTCCAGCGGGGAGAACCATCCGGCTAGAATTCCGCGCGGCGTCGCGCAGCGCATCACCCAAGAGCATGCGCGGCTATCGGCGGAGGATTCCCCATTCCGAAAAAGCGGGATAAAAAAGCGTTGCGCTGTTCCGCGGCGCAGGGATATCCCGCGGTACCGCCGCGCAGAAACGCGGAAGGACAACTCCGTTTCTTCAGGCTTCCGGAGCTTTTTTTAAAATTTCCACAATGCGTTTGTTGAGTTGATCCGGAGAAAAGGGTTTAAGAATATATTCCGCGGCGCCGGCTTCCAATCCGGTTTGAACTTCGGTTTCCTGGCCTTTGGCGGAGAGAAACACCACCGGGATATGCCGCAGGGTGGGGTCGGCTTTCAGGCGGCGGCAGGCTTCATAGCCCGTCATGCGGGGCATGCGGACGTCGAGCAGGATGAGATCCGGTTGTTCGCGACGCACGCTTTCCAGCACCTCTTCGCCGTTGGCCACCGCAATGACTTCGTGTTTGGCGTAGGTGAGGGTGAAAATAATCAGGTCGCGAATATCCCGTTCGTCTTCGGCGATCAGTATCTTGGCCATGGGTACCGTCCTTATCAGGATTGTACCGCGTCCCGCGGAAGAATGACATGGAAGGTGCTTCCCTTTCCGGGCACTCCCTCGCTTTCCACATCGATCGATCCCCCGTGCATTTCCACAAGTCTCTTGGTGATCGGCAGGCCCAGCCCGGTGCCGGGCGATGGCCATCACCAGCGGATTCTCGCCGCGGTAGAACCGCTCGAATACCCGCTCCTGTTCGGCCGGGCGAATGCCGATGCCCGTGTCGGACACATCGATCTGCACCCCGTCGGCATGCGTCCGCGCCTGCAGCGTAATCTTTCCGCCTTCGGGAGTGTACAGGAAGGCGTTCTCCGCGAGGTTCCCAAGAATTTCGCCAACCCCGGCCGGATCGGCCTGGATCAAGCGGCAGGTCCGGCTCGGCGTCCACCGCAATCTCGAGTGATTTTCCGCCGGAGCGGCACCGTTCGCGCAGCCCGGCGGCGATCTCTTCCAGCAACTTGTGAATATCCACCACGTCAAGGTTCAGGCGGGTTTGGCCGGATTCGATCCGCGAGATATCCAGCAGGTCGTTGACCAGCAAACCCAGCCGGTCGGAATTGTCCTTGACGATATTCAGGAATTGCCGCTGAGCGTCGTTGAGCGGGCCGGTGGCTCCCATCATCAGAATTTCCGTATACCCTTTGATGGCGGTCATCGGCGTGCGCAGTTCGTGGGATACGGTGGCGACGAATTCCGATTTCAGCCGGTCCACTTCCACATCCTGGGTAATGTCGCGGAAGACCGCCACGGTTCCGATGAACTCCTCGCGGCTGGAGACGGGAGCCAGATGCACCGACAACACTTTGCCGCTGTCGAGCGTGATCCGTTCGGCGAGATATTCGCCGCCGGTGATTTCCGCCGGGGCGGACTGCCAGCGCCGCAATTTCTCCTGCCAGGCGCGGCCGGCTTTTCCAAATAGGCCGATGAACTCGCCCGCGGCGCGTCCGTCCACCTGTTCGCGCCGAAGCCCCAGCAACCGTTCGGCGGCGTCGTTGAACAGCACGATCCGGTTTTCGTCGTCGGTTACCATCACGCCGTCGGCGATGGCTTCGAGCATGGCGCGCGATTTGCGGCTTTCTACCTGCTGGCTGCGCACCAGCCCGCCCAGACGTTCCGCCTGGTCGCGGATCAGCCGGTACAGCTCGGCATTGTTGATCGCGGCCGCCACCTGATTGGCCGCCGCCGAAGCCAGCCGCAATTGATCCGGATTGAAAACCGAAGGATCCTGGCTCATCAGCAGCAACGCGCCGAGCGCGTCCGCTCCCACCATCAGCGGCACCGCCAGCGCGCTGTGATAGCGCATCGGCTCTTGCGGGTAAAGGTGGACCCAGCGCGGGTCGTTGGCCAGGTCCGGCAGAATGACCGACTGGCGCTGCTGGATCACCCAGCCGGCCAGTCCCTCGCCGGCGCGGAAGGGCAGGGAGCGGCCGCCTCGCGCCAGGGGAGCGTCTTTTTCCAGCGAGGCGCGGTACACCAGCAGCTGGGTTTCCGGATCGAGTAGTACGATCGCCGCCTGATCGGCGCCGATCGCCTCGTTAACCAGTTGCAAGGCGCGGGTGAGCACCTGGTCCAGGTCCAGGCTGGTCACGAGTTCGGTGCTGATCCGCAGGAGGGTTTCCGCGCGCTGGTGCTCGCGTTCGAGGGCGGTGGTGCGTTCCACCACGCGATGCTCCAGATCGGTGGTCAGGGCGCGCGCCGACTGAGTGCAGGCGGACGTTTTCCAGCGCCTGGCCGAGCTGGGCCGAAACGGTCTGCGCCAGCGAGAGATCCGCAAACGAAAAGGAATGCCCCTCCGGGCTCTCAATCAGGATTAGGCCGGCCGCTTCGCCGCCCATCAGCAGCGGCATGATCAGCACCGAAGTCACCTGGCGTTGTTCGATCCAGCGGGCGAAGGCTCCCACTCGTTCGTCGGCGGGCGCGTTTTCCACCTGCAGCGGGGAACGCGTCTGCAGGACCGTCTCGACGACGGAGGAACCGCTGAGCGGGACGCTCAGGCTCATGGCGGAGGGGCGTCCAGGGTAGATATATTCCGCCACGACGGCGGCTTCGGTCCGCCCGTTTTCGATCATGCGCCGCGGCCGATTGGGGAACGTCGAACGCGGCGGCCAATTCCCGGCAGGCGATTTGCAGGAGGGTGCGCTCGTTGCTGGTGGTGATCGCGGCGTTGGTCAGCCGGTTGAGAAGCGCCAGGTGCGATGCGCGTTCGTCCAGTTCCCGCGTGCGGTCGGTCATCTCCTGGAAGAGTCTGGCTTTTTCCAGCGCCAGCGCGGTCTGGTTGGCCAGCGAGAGCGCCACTTCCTCGGTGTTTCGGGAAAACGCCTCCGCCGCGGTGAAATTTTCCAGCAGCAGAATTCCCAGCAATCGATCGCCGGCCTGCAAAGGCACCCCCATCGCCGAAGCCGGAATCAATCCCATCGTGCCGTTGCGGTAGGCTTCCAGGTTTTCCGGAGAGAGGTTGAAGTCCGACGCCATGTCGACGTGCGCCCAATGCACCGGTTTGGCGGCCTGATACGCGCGCCCGGGCAGCCCCTCGCCCGCTGCGCACGCTATCTGGTGGAGGAAGTTTGCGCTCGCGTATCCGGAGACGGCGCGGATCGTTGACGGCGGAACGATCCGCATCCCAGAGCGCGACCATCGCCCCTTCGGCTTCCGGGATGGCGTTGCGGGTTTCATCGACGACCGCCTGCAAGATCGATGGAATTTCGAGTCCGGAAACGCGCCGGCTGAATTCCAGCAGGACGTTTCCTTCGCGCAGCCGGCGCCGGGTTTCTTCCAACAACCGGGCATTTTCCAGGTAGATGGCCACCTGTTCGCCCATCAACTGGAATAAATCCTCGTCCCCCGGCTGGAGGGGCGAAGCGGATCTCCTGAGAAACCAGCAAGGTGACGGCTTCGATTTTTTGCCGCGTGCGGATCGGGAAACACAGGAAGGAACGGGCCTTGAGCGCCTGGAGCAGCGGGGAATTCTGCCAGGTGGACGCGTCGTCGAGGGAGAGCACCAGGATCGGCTGGCCGCGCTGGAACATGCTTAGGATCGGATTGCGTTGGCCCAGCAGCATCTCCACCTGCGCTTGGGCGGGCAGTTTTCCCTTGCCAAGCCGTAGTTTCGGTCCTCCCGGCCCTTCTTCCGCCACCAACACGATATCGAAGGAAAAACTCTCAAGGATTTTTTGAGCGAACGTATCGAGTAAAGCTTGAGGCTCCTCCTGGGTGGAAAGGAACTCGGCCACCCGGATCAGCGCCATCAGCCGATTGAGCCGCAATCGCAGATCCTGCGTTTCGACCGGCGGCAGCGCCCCGGGCGGAAGCGGCCGTTTGCCCTTGCCCGCGGCCGGGCGGGGCGCGCGTTCCCGGGCGAGCGCCCGTTGGAGGATATCCGTCTGAATGGCGACCGTCGCCTGTGAGGCGAAAATTTCAAAAAAGGAGTATTCGGTTCCGGGACGCGTTTTCGGAATCGCCGCGGCGGCCACCAGGCCGATCAATTCGCTTTCCGAGGTCCGCAGCGGCAGGAGGAGGATTTCCTGCGGTCCAAGGTCGTCTTCCAACTCAGCGGCAAATTGCCGGGTCGGATCGTCGCCGAGAAGGACCGGCAGCGGAATGATCCCCGCGGCGTCCGGCCGGGCGGAAATCCAGCGGAGGACAATCTCGCGCGGAATAGACCGGGATTGGACCGCCTGCCACGCCCGCTCGGACAAACCGGACCGGGCCTGCCACTCGAGCTCATCTCCCTGCAGCAACCCGATGAGGACCGGGGTCAGGCCCAGAGTATCGTGAATGCTTTGGGTGATGGCTTCCAGCCGTCTGGCCAGGGGGATATGGGAAAGGGCGGTCTTTCCGGTCTGGTGGATAGTGGAGAGCAGACGCGCCCGGCGCCGGAGGATCTCGCTCGTCTGGGCTTGTTCCTCGAGCCGCTGGGCGTTTCCCACGGCGATCGCGATTTGTATTCCGTAGGCCTGGACGATTTCGAGCGATTCGCGGTCGAACCATCCCGGCTTGCGAGAATGCAGATCGATCAAGCCGACGGATCGCTGCTGGTAGACCACGGGCACCAGAATTGCGGAGTTGACCCCGGAATGATCGGGCTCCTTTTGCTCGGCGTTCATATCCCGGACCAGGTGCGGCTTTCCGCTATCGAGGACTTCCGACTCCAGCGCGGAAAGCGTTCCGGCGGGGAGTTCCTCTCCCAGAAGGAACAGCGGGCGCATGGGATTGCCTTTTCGATCCGGATCCATCAGCGCTATCCGTCCGCATTCCGCTCCCGTCACCCGGATCGATTCATCGTAGACCAGCCGCAGCATGTAACGCAGGTCGATGGTGGTGTTCAATTCGCGGGCGACCCGGGTGAGCGAAGTGAGTTGATCCACTCTCCGGCGCAGGGAGGCGTCGGTCGCCGAGAAGAGTTGTTCCCGCTCAATGGTGCCGGCCAGCTGTCCGCCGACGCCGGAGAGAAAATGGAGCTGATCGGGTGTGAAGGCCGCCGTTTTGCGCCCGGCGACGAGCTCCCCGATCCCGTGGCCCCGAACCACCAGGGGCGCCACGATCAATTGGTCGTGCTGGAAGCGTTCCACCCAGGGCTGGTAGAAGGGCGGCAGGTCGCGCGAACGGCGGGCGCCCCGGATCAGCAGCGGTTGCAAGGTAAAGGTTGTTGCGTACCGGCTCAGGGGGTCTGCGGTGGAAAACGTGGCGAACCGGTTTTTATCCTCCGCGCTCAGGCCGGAAGCCGAGGCAGCGTGAAGTTGGATCTCGTCGTGCGATTCATCGAGAAGAAAAAGCGCCGTCTGGTCGCATTCGAGAATGCGTCTCAGTTCGTCCAGCGCATGGCCGAGGAAATCATCCAGCGGGGACGGCGATGCGGCGAAGGTCGACAGCCGGCGGACGAAATCGGCGCGGTCGGACTGGCGCCGGTATTCCTCCAGCATGATCAGGTTCCGGATCAGGCGTCCCGACTGGATCACCAGCGGCGTCCACCGGCGGATATCCCCTTCCTCCATCGGTCCGCCCAGCTTGTTGGCGATCCACAGCCACCCGGTGGTATCTCCCGGAGGTCCCAGGGGAAAAATTCCCACGCTGCGAAGATCGAGCGCCTTAACCAGCGCCAATAGGTCCAACTCGCGCAGAAGCGCTTGGGCTTCCGGGCCGTTGGCGATCACGCTCTCCATGCTTTGCCAGCGGATTCTGGCCCGGCTGCCCGCCGCGAGCGAAATGCGAAAAAGCGGCAGCATGGTTGCGGGTATCCCCAGGAAGGGTTTGCGGGGTTCGAGGGTTTCGGTCGATTCATCGTAGAGCAGGAAGCCGATGTATTGCGCGTCCAGAATCGGCGCCAAGGCCCGCGCGAGCTGGTCGAAGAAAGTCTCCGGTTCCGATAGCACGGTGACCGTCCGCGAGATTTCGGCCAGCGCTTGCGCTTCGGCCTCCCGCCGGATTTCATTTTCATGGACCAAAGCGTTTTGCAGGGAAAGCGCCGCCGTCTCCATCGGCCCGGCCAGTTGAGAAAGGATTTCCTCCGAAAATTCGGATGGATTGATCGAATAAAATTCGAATGTCCCCAGCAATTCACCGGAGATTTCCAGCGGGTATCCGAGGAAGGAGCGGAAGTGCGCGCCGCCCGGCGGAAGGCGGTTCCCCAACCCGGGGTGCCGGTCCAGATCCGATATCCGCAGCGGTGTGCGCTGGCGGGCGAGAAAGCCGGAAGGTCCTTCTCCGAAAGGGATCCCGCCGTGGGGAAGCTCGAGCGACGGATCGAGCGGGCCGGCCGCCCGCGAGCCGATCGGAATCAGCGAGCGCCGGGTCGGATCCCACAGGGTGATCATCGACCAATCGGCGCCGGACAGCGGCAACAGATGGAGGAGCAGGCTTTGGGCGGATTTGGAAACATCCAGGCTGGAAAACGTGGAGCGCAGAAAACCGGGCGGCGATTCGTTTACCGCCGATGCGAGAAATTTTTCCGCGCTCGGAAGCGGATGAAAACGGATCTCCATGGAGGTCCGGCCGTTCGATCCGATCCGGTGCGAGGAAACGGTGTACAGCTTTTGATAAATCCTGACCACGGCGCTGCCTTCGCGGCAGGCCAGGGTGGTCAATTCCTGCGCCGGCGAAGCCGCGGCCGATAGACTCTTTAGCGAGAGCGGAACCCCGGGGCGGGCGAACCAGTGCCGCGCCATGAGATCGGCGCTCAAGGTCCGGCCGTCGGCCGCCACCACCCACCGGGCTTCTTCCTTGGAATCGGATTCATCCCACAGGTTTTTTTCAGCCGCGGGCGGCGGGGAGATCCAGCGGCGGTAGAAAAGCGCGCCCAGCCAGAATAAACCTCCCAGGATCAGGATCGATAAGCTGAAGGGAAGAAGTTGCAGGGAAATCGGCATCGGTGGGAGTGGCGCGGGTTCGGCCGCTAGGGGTTTTTCGCTCCGGCCGCCGCGGCGAGCTCCGTAATCTGGCGGATGTCGCTGAAGTGATGGTCCGACGAGCGGATCAAGCTCACGGCGAGGCGGATCAGCGGGGCGCGTGTCTCCGCGCCGGAAGGGCTGCGCATCAGGACATAACCGCGCTGCTGGTCGAGATAGGAATATTTACTCGGGATCGCCTCCTGCAGGCGCGCCTTTACCTGCGCCTCCATCACCGCCGCCCGCGAATCCTCGGTGAGGATGATGAAACTGTCTCCCCCCGAATAGCCGAGGAAATCGTCCGGGGCTCCCAGCTCGTCCACCGTCTTCAGAATAAGATCAGCGGCAAAACGCAGCAGATCGTCGCCGGCGGAATCCCCGTAGACCTCCCGGTAGGCGTCGAAATTCATCAATCGGCAGCTCAACATGGACCAGCCGGTGCGTTCCAGGCTGGCTTGGAGGCGCGTTTGGATCTGGCCGCTGGCGGGCAACCCCGTCCGCGGATCGGTCATGAGTTCACGTTCCGACCGCGCCATGGCGTTTTGGACCCGCAGCCGGAGCTCCTCGATATCGAACGGTTTGGTGATGTAATCGTCCGCGCCGAGCTCCAACCCCGCGATTCGATCGCGGCGTTCGTCGCGCTGGGTGAGAAAAAGCACGGGGATGTGGCTGGTGCGGGACGAGGCCCGCAGCGACCGGCAAACCTCATACCCGTCCATGTCCGGGAGCATGATATCGAGCACGATCAATTGGGGCAGGGAGTGGCGGGTGAGGGCGAGCGCGTCCCGGCCGCGGGTCGCCAGGGAGATCTCGAATCCCTGGTTTTCAAAATAGACCCGCAGCATGCTGCCAATGTCGGGATCGTCTTCGACGATTAATATTCTGCTCTTTCCCATCGAGCCTCCTGGAGGCGTCTTGCCGGCGGAAAGGACAGATTTGATTGTACTGCAAAGAGGCTGTGTGGGATTTCTGGCTGTAGCCTGAAAAGTGTAGCCGGGATCGGCGATCCCGGCTGCAAGCCTAATCGAGCCTGTGCCGGCATAGCCATGGACGGTTCTTCCTACCGAGTGAGGGGTTTTCGCAGGATGCGGTACGTGCACGCGGGGTCGCCCTTGGCTCGGCAGGTGATTTCATCCACCGAATACTGTTTTCCGTTGCAGGCCCAGGCCAACCCTTCCTGAAGCACGCCGACCGTCAATTGGCAGCAAGGGGAGGTTTTTTCCAAGTTCCAACAATGGGGGCATTTTTCGTTGATGAAAAGAAGCTCCCGCGAATGTTTTTCCACGCGCACGCGCTGATCGCTGTAATGGTTCAGCAGCCAAGCCAGCAAGTCCATTCCCCGCAGCACCTTCTGCGAAGGCGGCAGGAGCCGGAAGCTCCGGTGCGAAAGGCCGAGGATGCCGGAGAATACACGCAATCCGCGATGGAACATCACGCGGCCGGCGCGCAAACACAGCCCGCGTCCCGCTTGCTCACCGTAAATCTCCTCCAGCGCCCCCGACAGCATGGCCGGCGCCCCGAACGGCAGGTCCGGCACATCGTCGGCGGAAAAATCCAGGCCGGCGCGGAGGAGCGCCTTTTCGAACTTCTGCTTTCCCAGGACTTCTTCGAAGGAAGCTGCCAGCAGATTTCCGATTTTCGCCGGATAGATGTCGGGCAACGCCTTGGGGGGAATGGGCCAGGATGCGACAAGATCCATAAAGGGGATTCTTTCTCCGGTGCGGAAACCGCGTGGAGGAGATTTTGGTTCAGGATTTCCCGCCGGATTCTATTTCCTGCAGGATGCTGTTGAGAAGTTCGAGCAGTACCCCTTTGACCTTTTCCTTGTCGCTGGCGACGCAGGGAATGCAGCGGACACTCGGGTCCAATTTCAGTGCGATGCGCAGATCCTCGACCGACCAGGCTTCCGGAATGTCCTGCTTGTTGGCCGCCACGACATACGGCGTGGGGGCGTAGGCGCGGAAGGTGTCGAGGATAAATCTCGCCTCCCGAAAAGTCTCCGGGCGGGAACTGTCGACGATCACCACAAATCCGAGCATGCCTTCCGAGAGGATCTCCCACATGAAATCGAACCGCTTCTGCCCGGGCGTGCCGAACAGGTACAGAACCAGATCGTCGTCGACCGTAATCCGGCCGAAGTCCATGGCTACCGTCGTCGTTTCCTTCACCTTCTCCACTTCGAGCGAAATCTTGCGTTCCGTGGAGACCACTTCGATTTCGCTGATTGACCGGATGAAAGCCGTTTTTCCGGAGTTGAACGGGCCGGTCACCACCATTTTGACGGTTTGCATGATAGCTAACGCTCCTTATAACGAGCGGATACGCTCGGCGAGGCGCCTGATCAGGCCGGCCTGCTCGGGTGTCTTGGGCATCGGTTGGATCTTGGCAAACGCCGGCGGCGGAGGCATGCCCTCCGGAAGCAGGATTTCCACCACGCCCGCCTGCAGCAGTCCGTAGACGATCCGGCGCAAATCGATTTCACTCAGCCGGTTGGCCCGCGCGATCTGCCGCATGGTGTTCTTCGGCGAAATATAGGAAACCACGCGCCACTCTTCCACGCTCAGATTAATGTTGCGCAGCCTGGCATCCGGCCGGTCGGTGAATTTCAGCGCCAGATCCAGGTTGGGGATTTCCTCCTGCAGCTGTTCGAATTCCCGCATCCGCCGCGCGCCTTCCATGATCAGGTTCTCCAGATCGATGCGCACCGTGATTCGG
Source organism: uncultured Chloroflexia bacterium (assembly GCA_963780865.1). Classification (GTDB taxonomy): domain Bacteria; phylum Chloroflexota; class Anaerolineae; order Anaerolineales; family RBG-16-64-43; genus FEN-1073. The sequence goes on from CAWADT010000031.1 coordinate 27,728, forward strand.
TCGTCGGGCGGGAGGATGCCGACGTAGAATTGAAATACCCCTTCGCTCCAGGTGAAGAGTCGGAAGACCAGATCGTTAAGGTATTTGTGCAACGCCTGGAGGATCGCCTGCTGAGTCAGGTAATTGGCGTGGATCAGGAGCAGGCCGAGTTCCTTGTCGTTCGCGGCCTCCGGGCGTTGCTGCAGGCTTTGAGCTTGTTCTTCGGTGAGTTGCTGGTTATAGCGCAGGATGGAAACAAGCCGTCCCCCTTCGTCTCCGCGCTGGCCGTAGATGAGTTTGCCGTCCAGAAACGCCAAACTGGCCAATTCGTTCGGTCCCTGTATGGTCAGGGTCCCGCTTTTCTTGGCGATGTGTATCAGGTTCAACAGTTTGGTGACGCTGAAATCGCGTAAATTGCCCTGGAGGGCCATGCTTATTATCCGATCCGAGGGAATAAGAAAGCTTCCGTGGATATTCCCGGAACCTTGCAGAAGATTATACCCATAAGTTCCAATGAAGGTCAAACAGGGACGTAATCTTTTACGAAGATTTCATTCTATTCGCTCGGCTGGGCGCCTGGATTTTCTCGGTCGGGTGGAAAAGGCTCTCTTTCTGGCAGGAAGACGCAAAAAAATCATGGAGAATTTCAGCTATGAGTTGAAAAAACCGCGAAAAACGTGCATTCGTTTGACCGTCACGCTTCCGGATGGTAGAATGCTCCGCGCGCTGGCCCCCGTTGTCTAGCGGCCCAGGACGTGGCCCTCTCAAGGCCAAGACACGAGTCCGAATCTCGTCGGGGGCACTTTTTCCATCGATCCATATTTTTCCCTATGCGAATGTTTATCATTGAAGAAGACAAAGTGGAATGGGTAATCGAAGGATCACTCAGTAATCCCGGCTTCTTTTTCCAAACGAGAGAAGAAATCCATGTTTCCGGATAATACAAACGAGTTTTTTATGGTATAATGAATTTTGGTACGGGGGGGTTAACCCCTACGACCGGGCGCCGGCCGCCCCCCTCGGCTGGCGCTTTTTTTTAAGAATTTGATGAGCCCATCTCAGCGGTAAAAAAATTTTCCCCAAGGATTATTTCACCGGCAGGGATTGAACAATATTATGAGGATTCCTTCCTCCCCAATCCGCGTTCGATAAGGACAATGGCATCATCCTTTGACGTCACTTCCCCGGCCGCCTGGGCTTCCCGCAGAGCATCCAGGAGTTCCCCGATATTCGGGCCGGGGGCAAGCCCGAAGCGGAGGATTAAATCGTCCCCCGAAAGCAGCGGCGCCGGCCGGATCATTTCCTCCGCGCGTTCGAAATACCCTTCCAAGAGCGAGTGCGCCGTCTCCACCGCGGATTGCCATGTCTCCGCCGGCATCTCCGGGCCGAAGGTGGCGAGCGTATCGGCTAGAAAAAGAAGACAGACGGCAACTCCGCTCGGTCCGGTGGCGCGGAAGAAACGGAACACCGCCCTGCGGGTGACCGGCCCGCCGGACTGCAGCAGAAGCGGCCGCATGTGGTTTCGGACGATCTGGGAGACGTACTGGATTTCCTCATTGGAGAAACGTAGCGCGGCGGCGCGCCTCAGCGCCCATTCCGCCCCCAATTGTTCGTGCCCGAGGTAATGGGTCTGGCCCGCGATATCGATGCTTTCCGTTTCCGGTTTGGCGGCGTCGTGGAGAACGGCCGCCAGGAACAGCAGCCCGCGCGCGGAACGCTCGTCGGAAAGCGGGCGCGTCAAATACTCTTCGAGCGCCGGTTGAAATCGGCGGAGCCGGTGACGCGCCAGACCCAGCTTGAGGTCGGCCGCGCGCTCCGTCTCCGGGGGAGCGGCGAGGACATCGGCGAGCACTTCGAGGTTCTCGACCGTCCGCAGCGTGTGTTCCCAAATGTTTTGGCGCTGCGGAGGAGGGACTCGCGTTTCCGCCAGGCCGGCCGTCTCGGGAAGGATAACCCGCAGAATCCCGAGCGCTTCGAGGGAGTGGATCGCCGCACCGACGTTCTTCCCGGCCAGGATGCGGAAGAATTCGTCGCGGACCCGCTCGGCGGAAACCTTCCGAAGCAGCGCGGCCCCGGCCCGCAGCTGTTCCTTGGTTTCCTTCTCCAAACGGAATCCAAGCTGCGTGGCGAGGCGGATGGCGCGAATGACGCGCACCGGGTCGTCGGCCACGGCATGGGGCGAACACGCGCGGAGAATTCCCGCGCGCACGTCGCGTTCCCCTCCGAGCGGATCGATCATCGTCCCCGGATCGGCGAGCGGGACGGCAATCGCATTGACGGTAAAATCGCGCGCCTGCAGATCCTCGCGGATGGTGGCCGCGCGGAGCGAGGCGAAATCCAGCGTGTAGCGCACAGAGGGGCGGGAATCGGGAGCCGTTGATCCACGGACCAGGATGACGCGGCCGATCCCGCGCTGCGCATCCAGCGCATAAAAAGCCGCTCGGAGCGCGCCGGCCGCCGCTTTGGCCGCTTGGATGCCGTCGCCCCTCAGGATGATGTCGATGTCGGTGGAGGATCGTCCCAGGAGCGAATCGCGGACCGCTCCCCCCACCAGGTACGCTTCGTCCGGCGGCAGGTGCGCCCGGATTTGTTCCACGATCGCGGGAAGCGGAATGCTTCCCGCGTGAGAGGAGCCGCTTGCCCGCGGAGGGTTCTCCCGTTCGGTTTCCATTTCAGACCGGTTCCTCCGCCGGCTTTCCCGTTACCGCGATGAACGGCAGATTCCGAAAATACTCGTCGATATCCAGCCCGTACCCGAACACAAAACGATCCGGGATGGCAAATCCCCGATAGCGCAGCGGAACGGCCACCTCCCGCCGCTGGGTTTTATCCAGCAGGACGCAAACTTCCAAGGTCCGCGGTTTTCGCGCGCGCAGCAGTTCCAACACTGTTGCCAGCGTTCGGCCGCTATCGACGATGTCTTCCACGAGCAGGACGTCCCGCCCGGCGATGGACGCCGTGAGGTCGAGGGTGATCCGCGCTTGTCCGGGCGACTGCGCGCGCGCCGATTCCATAGGAGGAGACCGCCATAAAATCCACGGCATGCGGGATGGTCAGGCAGCGCATCAGGTCCGAAAGGAAGATCACCGCGCCGCGCAGGATGCAAAGTAAAAGCAAATCCGCATCGGCGTAATCGCGGCTGATCTCCGCGGCCAATTCCGCCACCCGGGATTGCAGCTGGCTGGAGGAAATCAGCATTTCCGGATTCAGAGCGGGAATCTTTTGGGAGGGTGTCATTCGCGGGGCACCGAATGATGCGCGCGGCAGCGTGCTTCATAGAGTTCGCCGGCTCCCACCACGACCACCGGAGTCCAGCAAACGCGCCGGCTTGCCGTTGACCAGGCGCTGGGTGCGCGAAGCGGGTTCGCCGCAGACCATGCAGATGGCTTGGAGTTTGTCGAGCCGTTCGGCTTCGGCCATGAGCATCGGCATCGGGCCGAAGGGTTCGCCGCGGAAGTCGGTATCCAGTCCGGCGACGATCACCCGCAATCCGGAGGCGACCATCCGGCTCACCGCCGGAAGAATGTCGTCGTCGAAGAATTGCGCTTCGTCGATCGCCACCACGCTGGTGTCGTCCTCCACGGCGCGCAGGATTTCTTCGGCGGCGCGGACGGGGGAGGCGTCGAATTCCGCGCCGGCGTGCGAAGTCAGTTTGCCGAAATCCAATCCCGCGTAGCGCGCATCCAGCGCCGGAAAGAACACCTGGACCTTCTGGCGGGCGATGCGCGCCCGGCGCAGCCGGCGGATCAGTTCGTCGGTTTTCCCGCTGAACATCGGTCCGGTGATCACTTCCAGGGAACCCGTGGCGGGCATGCGTTTTCCTCTTTGCAATCCGAAACAAGTGTACCGCAGAAAAAATTTCCGGTTTGCACACCGCGAACTGTCCCGAAGCACTCCGGCCTCGGTTGACCTCCCGCAAATCAGCGAAGATGGTTTTCCTTCAAGGAAAAAAATATGTCGCGTGATTTGCCCGGAAGGGCATTGGATTGCGAGCGGGTAAATAAAACCGGGCAGTCCATGACTGCCCGGTCGGCGATTACGAAAAAGATTTTGGCGCTCAGGCCGCTTTCGTTTCTTCCGGTTCCGGTTGCGCCGCATCGCCCGGCAGCACGAACCCGCGCGTGCGCAGCCGTTTCTTGAGATCGATCAGGCTCTTGCGGCCGAACCCATCAATGGCCAGCAGAGCATCGTCGCCCTGGGCGAGCTTTTCCAAAGCCTGGCTGATCTTCTCGACTCCGGCTTTTTGCAGCGCGCCTTCGGCCCGCTCGCCGAGTTCCAGGATGGCCACCGGCTGGTCGGTCGAGGTTTTGGCGGATTCGCGCGCCTTCTGATCGGCGACGTACGCGGAGCGCGCCTCCAATTTTTTATAGAAGCGATCCACCTGGCCTTCGGTATCGACGATGCGTTGTTCGCCGGTGAAGAGCGGGTGGCATTTGGAGCAGATGTCGGTATGGATCGTTTCCACCGTAGATCCGGTGTGCCAGGTGTTGCCGCAGGCGCAGATCACGGTGGCGTTCGGGAAATACTTGGGATGGATTTTCTCTTTCATGAGGTCCTCGTTCCGGTCGTCCAGAGCCCGAAGTGGATCCGGGCCGCTGGTGGCCGGGAAATGCCGCTAGGCGGCTTGAGCTTCCCGGGGCAGTACGCTCACCTGCTTGCGCCCGCCGCGGGCAAAATCGAATGTGACAACCCCGTCGATCGTGGCAAAGAGCGTGTCGTCCTTGCCGCAGGCGACGTTTTGGCCGGGATGGATGCGCGTCCCGCGCTGGCGGACGATGATCGTGCCGGCGTGGATGAATTGTCCGCCGTATCGTTTCACTCCCAGTCGTTGGGACTGGCTGTCGCGGTTATTCCGGCTGGAGCCGGCGCCTTTTTTATGAGCCATGGTCCTTCCTCCTTCGATCCGCTACTTGCCGGGGACAATTTTCTCGACGCGCACCCGGGTGTATTCCTGACGGTGGCCCTGGGTTTTGCGATAGCGCATCTTGCTTTTGTAATGAAACACCCTGATCTTCGGACCGCGGATATGTTCCACCACCGTGCCCTTGACCTTGGCGCCGGTAATAGTCGGCGAGCCGACCTGCACTTTGCCGTCGTCGGCCAGGAGCAGCACTTCCTCAAATTGGCAGGATTTTTCGGGTTCGATGGTCAGACGGTCAACTTCGAGGATGGAGCCTTCCACCGCGCGGTATTGTTTGCCGCCGCTTTGAACGATAGCGTACTTCATTCTGCTCTCCTTCTTGGGCCGGCGGCCACGCCCACTGGGGCCCGGACGCCGGGGGAGGGTATTCACACGCATGCCCCGGCGTTCCGCATCCGGGGCAAGAGAGAACATTATACCGCTCTTGGAATGGGTGTCAACCGGGCGCCAGTCCCGGCGCCTAGGAGAATGATTTCTGCAAATTTCAGGCCGTTGCACGCGGTCAGAGAAAACGAAACGCAATCCGGAAACCGGATAACTCCAAAATAAATCCCGGTTTCATCGTCTGGGTCGGGGAAAAACCCGACTTCCAGATCAGGAGAGAACCGATAGAATTCTCTGTTTGATCTCGTCGTCCAACTGCGCCGCGCGGGAGAGCGAAACCAGCCCCCAGGCGACGGATTTGCGGACGTCCCTGTCCTCGTCGGAAAGCGCGGCGATCAACGGCTCGACGGCGCGCGGGTCGCCGATCTTCCCCAGCACCTCGGTGGCGGCTTTGCGCATCCGCCACTCCCGAACTTGCAGCGCGCTGATCAGCGGCTCGACCGACGGCGCGCCGATTTTAATCAGTGCCTCGGCGGCGGCCTCGCGCACTTTGAAATATTCGTCGCGGAGCATGGCAATCAGCGGTTCGACGGCGCGCGGGTCGCCGATCTTGCCAAGCGCTTCGGCGGCGGCTTTGCGGATCATGTACCAGACGCCGTTTTTCAGGGCGCCGATGAGCGGATCAACGGCGCGCGAGTCGCCGATCTTCCCGAGCGCTTCGGCGCAGGACATACAGACCCCGAAATATTCATCCCCCAGCGACGCGATCAGCGGTTCCACGGCCGGTTCGCCGATTTTGCCCAGCGCGTCGACGGCGGCTTTGCATAAATCCTCGTTCTCGCTTTTCAGGGTGGCGATCAGCGGTTCCACCGCCGGCTCGCCGATCTCGCCCAAGGCGGCCACGACCGCCTGGCGTTCCTGCCATTCGTCGTGCGATAGCGATTCCTGGTCTTTCAAGCGCGGTGATCAGCGGTTCGACGGCCGGGGTTCCGATGGCGACGCATTGGTCCCACTCGCGCTTGACGATCCAATAATAGGCGCCGGCTTCATCCTGGGCGGGTTGCCAATCGAGCTTGATCAGGATGGCGACGGCGGCCCGGCGAACGTCCTTGTTTTCGAAGCTGAGCGTGTTCACCAGCGGTTCGATCGCGGCGGTGCCGATCTTTCCCAGCGCGAGCGCGGCCACCTCGCGGACGGGGATATTTTCATCCTTGAGCGCGAGGATAAGCGGATCGACGGCGCGGGCGTCGCCGATCTTGCCCAGCACATCGATGGCCGCCAGGCGCACCTCCGGCCGCTCGTCCTTCAGTTCGTCGATCAGCGGCTCGACGGCGGCTTCTCCCAGCTTGATCAGCGCCTCGGCCGAGGCGTCGTGCACGTCGGCGCTGTGGTCCTTGAGGGTTTCGATCAGCGGGAGGACGGCGCGGGCGTCGCCGATCATGCCGAGCGCCTCGACCGACGCCACCCGCACGATTCTGCGAGACGTACTTCATCGCGGCGATGAGCGGCTCAACCGCGCGGGCGTCGCCGATTTGCCCGAGGGCCCGGGCGGCGGCTTCGCGGATGAAAATATATTTTTCCGAAAGCTCACCGATCAGCACTTTCTCGGCTTCCGGATCCCTCTCTTTGCGCTTGGCGAGCGTCGCCTCGAATAATTCGTAATAGTCCCATTCCAGCGCCCGGATGAGGGGTTCGACGGCGCGCGAATCGCCAATTCGGCCGAGCGCCTCGGCGGCGGCTTTGCGCAGATCCTCGCTTTCGCTTTCGAGCGTGCCGATCAAGGGCTCCACGGCGAAGGGATTGCCGGTCTTCCCCAGCGCCTCTGCGGCCGCCTCGCGTACGCGGTTGTTGGCGTCCCCCAACGCTTCCAGCAGCGGTTCGAAGGCGTTCTTATCGCCGATGTTGCCGAGGGATTCGGCGGCCGCTTTGCGCACCGACCAGCTTTCATCCCGCAGGGCGGCGATGAGCGGCCGGACCGCCTTTCCGTGCCCGATTTTTCCGAGCGTCTCCGCGGCGGTGTCGCGCACGGCACCGTTCTCATCCCCCAGCGAGAGGACCAGCGGCTCGATGACGCGCGGGTCGTTGATCTTTCCGAAAACCAGGACGATCGCTTTGCGGATCTCCGGGTCTTTAATATTCCGCATGTCCAAAAGCGGCGTGATGGCTTGCGGGCCGAGGGCGGCGCATTTGACCCAGTTCTGTTTCGCGATCCAGTAGTACGCGCCCGTCTCGTCGTTCCCGGGATGCCAGCCGAGTTTATCCAGCGACTCGGCCGCGCATTGGTGGACTTTCTTGTCGATATCCCGCAGCGCGGTCTGCAGCGGAGCGACGGCGGGTTGTCCGAGTTTGGCGAGCGCATCCGAGGCGGCGGACCGCACGGACCAATCCTCGTCTCGGATCGCGGCGATCAGCGGCGTCAAGGGCGCGCGGATCGCCGATCCGGCCGAGCGCCTGGGCGGCGGTCGACGGGCACGATCCGCTCGCGCAGGGCGGAGAGGAGCAATTCGACGGCCGGACGTTCCGGCTTTGCCCAATGCGTCGGCGGCGGCCTGGCGGACATCGTCGTTTGGGTCGTGGAGGGCGCGGGCGATCGGCTCGAGAGCGATGGGATCGCCGATCTCTCCCAGCGCCCGAAGGGCGGCCAGGCGCACGTCGCTCTCCTCGTCGCCCATCGCCGCCAGGAGCGGTTCGACGGCGGGATCGCCGATCCGGGTGAACGCTTCCGTAACCTCGTTGCCGATGTACTTCCAGCCGGAATTCCTGAGCAGGGCGATCATTGGCTGAATGGCGCGCGAATCGCCGATCTTGCCGAGCACTTCAACGGCCGCTCGGCAATCCGACCAGTTGCGATCCACGAGCTGCTCGAGCAGCGGAGCGACGGCGGGCTGGCCGATCTCGCTGATCGGTTCCCAGACTTTTTTGGAAATCCAATAATACGTGCTGGCTTCATCTTTGCGCGGATGCCATTGAAGAAGATCGAGCGCCGCGGCGACCGAGCGGCGGACGTCTTTATCTTCATCCTTTAAGCGCGATGGTCAGGGGTTCGATCGCGACGGGGTCTTGCAGGGCGCCCAGCGCCTCGGCGGCTGCCTTGCGGATGTTCCAGGCATCCCGATAGCCAAGGGCTTTTATCAGGCCTTGGACCTGGCGCGCGTCTTTCATCCGTTCAATATTGGGGGGGCCGACATGGAACATGCTTCCCTCTCCTCGAGCCACGATCGACCTTGCCCGATGGTTTTTCCCCCGCTCCCGACGGGAGGAAAATCATCCCTCGCGGTCGAGGGGCAGGTCCGAACACAGAATAATACCAAGGAAAAATGCAAGGAGAAATAAGACTTTGCACCGTGGAATCTAACACATCGGCTTGCTGGCTAAATATAGGAGAAAAGTCGCATGGAAAACGCCGCCGGATTTGGAGGCGCAGTGTACGGAGGTTCCCCAAAATCCTTGTCCGTGGATGCACGGAAGAACTTCCCTTTGGCAATGCAACGGAGGACCATAATGGACGCATGGAAAGACGCCACTATCTCGAGGAACAGCCGCGTCGGCCGGACCTAGGAGACTACCGTCGGGTATAGAAAAGTCCCGATCCAAACTAGAGCACCCGTGGCGATCGCAAGGATCACGATATCCCACCCGATTCCAAAGGTGCTCACCCATCCAGAGAGCATCAGGGCCCGCAGCGCATCCACTTCGTACGTCAGGGGATTGACGCGCGCCAGGACTTGCAGCCAACCCGGCATCAACGTAATCGGATAGATGGCGTTGCTCGCAAAAAAAAGGGGCATGGTCAGCACCTGGCCGATGCCCATGAATCGTTCGCGGGTTTTCACCAGGCAGGCGATGATCAGCGAAAAGGTGGAGAAGAAACACGACCCGAAGACGATGATCACCAGAACGCCGAGCAGCGCGAGCGGGTTCCAGTTGATCTTGACGCCCAGCAGCAAGCGCCAGCACATAGATGATCACCGCCTGCGAGAAACTGCGCACGCTCGCCGAGAGCGCTTTGCCCAGCACCAACGCCGCGCGCGGCGTTGGACTAGCCAGGAACTTATGCACGATGCCCAGATCGCGCTCCCAGATAATGGCGATGCCGTAAAAGATGGAGACGAACAGGACGCTCTGGGCAAGGATGCCGGGCGCCATGTAATCGATGTAGGGAATGTTGCCGGTGGGAATGGCGCGGATCTTGGTGAATACCTGGCCGAACACCAGCAGCCAAAGCGCCGGCTGGACCGCGCGGGTGACGAGTTCCGTCGCATCGTGGCTCAGCTTGCGAACTTCCAGCTCGGCGATGACGAAGGTTTTATCGATGAAGCGGAACAGCTCGCCCGAAAAACGGGGCCGGACTAGCCCAGACGGCGCGCGACGCGCCGAGTTCTTGAGGTTTCACGAAAGCTTCCTCCGGTTTCAATTTGATCTCCGGTGAAACGAATGAAGACGTCGTCCAAGGTTGCGGCAGGCGTGCCGAGCGCGGCTTTTAGATCTGCCGGGACTCCCACGGCAACCACCTTGCTGTGATGCATGATGGCAACGCGGCTGCAGAGCCGGTCGGCTTCCTCCATCAGATGGGTGGTAAGCAGAATCGTGGTCCCGTAATCGGTGCGTAACTGCTCAATCAGCCGCCAGACCGTCTGCCGCGCCACCGGATCGAGCCCAGTGGTCGGTTCATCTAAAAAGAGAATCTTCGGGCGGTGCAGCATCGATTGCGCCACTTCCAAACGGCGGATCATCCCGCCGGAATAATCGCGCACCATCTTATCGGCCGAATCGGCCAGTCCCATGAACTCGAGCGCATCGTTCACGCGCAATTTCAACTCGCGCCTCGGAATGTCATATAACTTGCCCATGATGGCCAGGTTTTCATACCCGGTCAACGTGCCGTCGGCCGAAAGCATCTGCGGTACGTAACCGATCACCCGGCGAACATTACCCGGGCGTTTGAGTAAATCGAATCCGGCGATCACCGCATCGCCGGAAGTGGGCGGGAGCAGGGTTGTGAGCATCTTGATCGTGGTGGTTTTCCCCGCGCCGTTGGGGCCCAGCAATCCGAAAATTTCACCCGGCTGGATCGCCAGGCAAAGTGAATCCACGGCGGTCATTTTTCCGAACTTCCGTGTAAGCGAGCGGGTTTCGAGAATAGACATGGTTTCACCGATTTTCGCCGGCGGAGCCCGAAGGGCCGGGCCGGAAAAGTTTATCCAGGGTTTGCAGCGCGGCGGACAGGTGCGAACGGTCCGTTGTGGAGAGGATGGCGATTTTTTCCGCCAGCGCGTCTGCGGTTTCACTCCGAACCTTGTCCACCAGGGCGGTGCCCTTCGCGGTAAGCCGCAGAGCCACCCGCCGCCGGTCGGTTTTGGAATCTGGACGGTCCACCAATCCGCGCGCCACCAGACCCTGGACCATCTTGGAAACCGTCGGACAGGTCAGCCCAAGATGGTCCGCCACGGCTTTGAGGGGCGCGCCGGAATTCCCCTTGAGGAATAAAAGCGCGCGGAAAGCGGGGATGGGCAAATCCGCACCCCGACGGCGGCGCATCTCGGCCCGGATGGCGCGCATGGCGAGTGGTACGGCGTCCAACAAAGTCCGCGAGACGGATTCCGGATCAGATTCCATAATATTTAGATAATCTAATTATAAGATAAACTAAACAATTGGTCAACCCGGCGGAACAATGCCACGCAAGCCCCTCGCGGAGTGTGCTCGGCCGCGCCGGGCTCCGTCGGATTCATCGAAAGATAACTCCCCCCTAACGATCGGGTTACGGTGCGGCTCGCAATCAGCACTCGGGCGGACGCGGGGCGAGTGCCTATTAGGGGATTTTGATCCATGGGCTCGCCGGTCGTTGGTGGTTGGAAGCGATCGATTTCGAAGCGAAATTCGGTATATGAAACATGTAATAAATAGGCCTAAATTGGTATAATTCCCCCATGCCCGATAAGAAGGAAAAAGAACAAACCGCCCAATAACCAGGGCCGGGTCCATGGTGTGGATATCGACGAACAGGTCCGCCACGCCTACCTCGATTACGCCATGAGCGTGATCGTCGCGCGGGCCCTGCCGGACGCGCGCGACGGACTCAAACCCGTGCACCGCCGGATCCTGTTCGGCATGCACGACATGGGAATCCGCGCCGGCAGCTCCTACAAGAAGAGCGCCCGCATCGTCGGAGAGGTGCTGGGGAAATACCATCCCCACGGGGATATGGCCGTCTACGATGCGATGGCCCGCATGGCGCAGGATTTTTCGATGCGCTACATGCTCGTGGACGGGCAGGGCAACTTCGGCTCGATCGACGGCGACGCTCCGGCGGCGATGCGTTACACCGAAGCCCGCCTCAATAAGATGGCCGAGGAAATGCTGCTCGACATCGACAAAGAAACCGTCGACTTTACGGACAATTTCGACGGATCGCTAAAGGAACCGCTGGTCCTGCCGGCGCGGCTGCCCAACCTGCTGCTCAACGGATCTTCCGGCATCGCCGTCGGGATGGCCACCAACATCCCGCCCCACAACCTGATCGAGCTTGCCTCCGCCATCCGGTACCTGATCGACCGCTACGACGAGATGGACGAGGTGACGGTCGAGGACCTGATGCAATTCGTCCGCGGGCCGGATTTCCCCACCGGCGGGATCATCATCGGGATGGAAGGGATCCTCTCGGCCTACGGCACCGGGCGGGGGCGGATCGTCGTGCGCGGCAAGGCCCAGATCGAGGAGATGTCCGGCGGGCGGTTCCGCATCCGCATCACCGAAATCCCTTACCAGGTGAATAAGACCGCGCTGATCGAACGGATCGCGGAACTCGTGCGCGAGGGGCGCATCGACGGCGTGGCCGACCTGCGCGACGAAAGCGACCGGCGCGGGATGAGCATCGTGATCGAGCTCAAACGCGGCGCAGCGCCCAAACCCATCCTCAACCAGCTGTACAAATACACCGCGCTGCAGAGCACCTTCGGCGCGCAGATCCTGGCGCTGGTGGAAGGCGAGCCGCGGACTGCTCTCGCTCAAACGCGCGCTGCAGATCTACATCGAGCACCGCCAGAACGTCATCACCCGGCGTTCGAAATTCGAACTGGAGCGGGCCAAAGCCCGCGCCCACATCCTCGAGGGACTGCTGATCGCGCTGAACCAATCTCGACGCGGTGATCAAGACCATCCGCGAATCCAAGGACGCCGATCAGGCCAAGGAACGGCTGATGAGCGGCTTCAAACTCAGCGATCTCCAGGCCCAGGCCATCCTCGATATGCAGCTCCGGCGGCTGGCCGCGCTGGAACGCCAGAAGATCGAGGACGAACACAAGGAAGTGCTCAAGACGATCGCTTTTCTGGAGGATCTTCTGGCTCATCCGAAAAAAATCCTCACGCTGATCCAGGGTGATCTCGACCGATCTGGCGGCGAAATACGGCGATCCGCGCCGGACGGTGATCGCCGGCGGGGAGACCGAGGAATTGCGCGAGGAGGATCTGGTGCGCGACGAGCCGGTGCTGGTGACCATCACCCAGCGCGGGTACATCAAACGCGTGGCGGCGCGGGTCTACCGCACCCAGGCCCGGGGCGGCAAGGGAGTGACCGGCTCCGAACTGCGCGAAGAGGACGAAGTGGAACTGATCTTCCCGGCCCGCACGCTGAATACGATCCTGTTCTTCAGCAACCGCGGCAAGGTCTATAGCGAGAAGACGCACCGCATTCCGGAGGCCGACCGCAACGACCGCGGCAGTCCGGTGGCCAACGTCCTTGCGGTGGGCGCCGGCGAGAAGGTGACCGCCGCGGTGGCGGTTCCCTCGTTCGCGGCGGGCGCCTTCTGCACGATGGTCACCCGGCGCGGCAAGATCAAGCGAGTCTCGCTGAAGGAATTCGAATCGGTGCGGCCTTCGGGGCTCGTGGCGATCACGCTCGACGAAGGCGACGAACTGGATTGGGTGCGCGCCACGACCGGCAAACAGGAAGTCATTTTGGTCACCGAACACGGCCAGGCGCTGCGGTTCTCGGAAACGAAGGTGCGCTCGATGGGCCGGCCGGCCGCCGGGGTGACGGGTATCCGGCTCAAGGAAGGGCGATGCGGTCACCAGCGCCGAAGTGGTCGATCCGGGCAGCGATTTGCTGGTGGTTACCGCTAACGGGTACGGGAAGCGAACGCCGCTGAAGGAATACACCCCCAAGGGCCGGGCCACCGGAGGGATCGCCACCATCGCGCAAAAAACGATTGGCGTCACCGGGCCGATCGCCGCGGCGCGCGTCGTGCGCGACGGAGACGACCTGACCATCATCACCTCGGGCGGCATGGCGATGCGGACCGAGGTCAAAGAAATCCGGCAAGCGGGACGGGCGACGATGGGAACGCACGTGATTCATCTCAAGGAAGGGGATTCGGTGGCGTCGATCGCGCGCATCGCGGCGGAGGATTTGCCGGAAGAGGAAGGCAAGGCCGACGAGAAGGGGGCCGCCGCATCAGACGCGGCCGGACCACCCGCGGAGAAAACCCAATAGGGAATATATGAAAAAAAGACCTCCTGGAGTAGATGCTCTCAGGAGGTCTTTTTTCAAGGATATGCTTTGGAACGCTGGCGGATTTTTATTTCTCCGGGAACGCCTTGAAGTAAAGGTCTGTTTTTATGAACGATTAGGGGGTATTAAAAACCGCCCCGAAGGGCGGTTCCTAATTGTGACCAAAGCGATGGTTGAGCTTTAGGGGCACTTAATAATCGACAGGTTCGTGTATACCTGGGTCCGGTACAACGCTGTGCCGGATTTGTCGATCGCGACGAATTGGTACCAAACTTGCGCCGGGACCCAAGGCACGGGCAGGGCGATGTGGCGCGTTGTGAATAGGATATAGAACTTGCCGGGTCCGTTCGGACCCAGGGCCAGGCCCTTGGTCCACGGCTGAAATTCCGTTCCATCCATGTTCCCGATTTTAAAGAACAACAACACACTGTAAACCGAGCCGGCCGGCGAGACGGTGGCGGTGGCCATGTTGGTTGTGGTCCCGCAGGGCGCATCGGCAACGTACATCTGGGTGTAGGACAGGTAGGCCTCCAGAGTGATGCCGTAATTGGTCGTTGCGGTGGGTTCGGAGGTGCTCATGACCGGCGTTTGAGTTTTTGTCACGGTGGGGATGAGTTGCGTCGACGCCGTAGTAGCCGACGCTTGCTGCGTGGGGGTTGGCGATATTTCGGGCGCCGTGCCTTCCGAGATATTCACCTCGAGGGACGAGAACGCGCCCCACGTTCCGGCGGTATTCTGGCCGTGCGCCTGCAAAACGTATTTCCCCGCAGCGGATGGCTGCCATGCGTACTGGATTACCACCGCCGGTCGGGTGGAATCCGGGCTTTTGATCGTCGCGGCCAATTCGCCGTTGACCAGGATTTCGACCTGCGCGGTTCCGAGCGGATCTTCCGAAAGCAGGATCACCTGCACCGGCCCGAGGGGAAGCGCGGCACCCGCGGCGGGAGCGGAGAACGACACTCGCGGTCCCGGATTGACCGTTGGCGACTGGGTTCCCTTGAGCGGAACGGCGGAAGCGCAGGCGCCAAGGGCAAGAAAGAAGACAGCCGAAAATAACGGAATAAATAATCGCTTCATAGGATATTCTCCTAACCCTCTATTATATGGTAAGTTGGAAAAAAGGACACTTGGGCAGAGAAATCCATCGGAGTATGTCATTCCGAGGGGTGAAACCCCGAGGAATCGGTGAGTGGGGGTGAGAAATCAGGATTTCAAGAGAAGCGGTCAAATCTCTTCAAGTTACCAATTCCTCCACTTGTACGATCGGCCTCGCCCCGTCTCAACCGACGGCTGATCGGGGAGGCGATTAATCGCTTGTCGACCATCCGATGGATCGCATCCGTGGCAATCGATCCAGGAGGATACCCCACAGGATGCCGATAATCACCCCGTAGAGCAAATTATTGGCCACCCAGTAAATGAATATCCATAAATTAACGGATAAGATTTTTGTATCGACAATTCGATCCATTCCTTGATTATAAACAAAGGACATTGCGGCACGATTGCTCCAAAACCCAATAGTAAAAATCAGACTGCTCGCCAAGCCAATAACGATTCCCGTTTTCCATCCCTTCCAAAGAAGACCTACGAGCATTCCGAAGCAAAACCCATAAATGGGGGATGCAGTATAAAGTAAGAGCTGGCCCCACCCCTTGTCTATCCAAGGATTTGGGAACCCCAGAACCTCTGGATTGAGTAAAACCCTTGGCGCCAAATACGCCAATCCGCAGATTGCCATCATCGCCGTTTTGTTCTTGATCGAAAGAACATAGCTGATAGATCCGCCGATAAGAATTCCAAAAAGAATTCCGCCTATTATTAACTGCAATATCATGATTTCCATTGGCTGCGCAGGGGAATTATTATAGAATACCAAAACTGTTCCCGACTGGATACCTAACAAGAAATGCAGAGAGATAAACCCAAAGAGGGAAGCAGAAATAACTTGACGCGTCGATTTCATAAGCTCGCCTCCGTTTACCGAGGAATACTCGCGTAATAAACATACCGGTAAATATACAAATTCCCTTAGGAGGCATTGGATGGCATGCCAGTTACCGGAGGCACCCGAATCCTCCAAGATATCCAAGAAAACGGATTTCATTTCTTCGGAATATTTTTCTTGAAATTCCTTCGGATACAACCTGGAAAGACCCGAAAAGATCAAATAGAAGAATGCCTTGAGATTCATAATCCCCCTTTGGATTGATAATCCTTCACCAGGACGGATAATTCCTGAATGCGTTGGATTTCCCTTTTTAATCTCGCGAATCCGCCCTTTGTCAATTTATAATATTTTCTATCCCTGTCATCGTCCTTTTTACCGGCTTTCTCCAACTGTTCGATCCAACCCAATTGGACAAGCCTTTTAATCGCTCCATACAAAGTTCCGGCGGCCATAGTGATTCGCCCATCGCTTAACCTTTGGACTTCCTTAAGGATGGAATAACCGTGCCGCGGGGAGGCGGTTAAGCTGAACAGAATAAAGAACGTCGTTTCAGTTAAGGGAAGAGGATTTTCAGCCATCATGGGAAAACGCTCCTGATATATAGCTAGGCTATATATAGAGACACTATATAACTCGATCGGCGATTTGTCAATACCCTGCCGGTATTATAGAAAGAATGCGGCGGTTCTCCAGGAGTTCCGGCTCCAAAATTCCATACTCAAGATGGCATTCCGAAGCTTGGGGATCTTCCCGGACGAGGAATCGGTAATGCATGGGAGCGCCAAAACAACCTTCTGAAATCCCGAAAAGGGAATTTTTAGTCACCGATTCCTCGGGGTTTTACCCCTCGGAATGACATACTCCAGGAGTCATTCGGACCCCGGCGGGGTCTCGGGGCGAGGAGCCCAGCAGGGCGACGAGGAATCGGCGGCGCACGGAGGGAATAAAACAACCTTCTGAAATCCGGATTTGGAATTCTGAGTCATCGATTCCTCGGGGTTTTACCCCTCGGAATGACATACGTCAGGTGTCTTCTTAGGAGCCCGGCAGGGTGACGAGGAATCGATAGCGATCGGAATGACATCCAAAGATTGCATTGAACATCGACCGAAATACTTGCTATAATCCGCCGGAATATCCCACAGCGGAGAAACCCTATGCCCTCCTCGAAACCGCAAGATCCGTTCGGCGCCCGGCAAGTACTTGACTTCGGCAGCGGGCCGGAGTTGATATACCGGCTGGGAGCGCTCGAAGACGCGCACGTCTCGTCCAACCTCTCCTGTCTTCCCTATTCGATCCGCATCCTGCTCGAATCCGCACTGCGCAACTGCGACGGATTCGAGGTGAACGAGGCGGATGTGGCCAAGCTGGCGGGATGGAAAAGCGTCGATCCAAAGCGGGAGGAGCTTCCTTTTAAACCGGGCCGGCTCCTCCTGCAGGATTTCGCCGGCGTGCCGTGCGTGGTGGATCTGGCCGCGATCCGCGAGGCGGTCAAACGCCTGGGCGGGGATCCGGCGCGGGTGAATCCGCTCGTTCCGGTGGACCTGGTAGTGGATCATTCGCTGCAGGTGGATTCGGCCGGCAGCGCGGATTCGATCGACACAAACGAGCGCAAGGAATTCGAACGCAACCGGGAACGCTACCAGTTCCTGCGCTGGGGGCAGCAGGCTTTCCGCAACCTGCGGGTGATCCCGCCCGCCACCGGAATCCTCCATCAGCTCAACCTGGAATATCTGGCCAGCGTGGTAACGGTCCGTCCGGGGAGTGCCGGTCAGCCGCCGGTCGCGATGCCCGATACGCTCGTGGGCACCGACAGCCACACGACGATGATCAACGGATTGGGCGTGCTGGGGTGGGGCGTGGGCGGAATCGAGGCCGAGGCGGTGATGCTCGGCCGGCCGCTCTACTTCCTTGCGCCTGACGTGATCGGCGTTAAGCTCATCGGCATTCCGCGCGACGGCGTGACCGCCACCGACATCGTGCTGACGCTGGTGCAGGCGCTGCGCCGCAAGGGCGTGGTGGAAAAGTTCGTCGAATTCTTCGGACCCGGGCTCGGGGGGCTGCCCGTGCCGGACCGGGCGACGCTGGCGAACATGGCGCCCGAATACGGCGCAACCTGCGGGTACTTCCCGGTGGATGCGGAGACGCTCGCCTTTTTGCGGCTCACCGGCCGGGTCGAAGCGGATGTGGTGCGGGTGGAACGCTATTGCAAAGAACAAGGGCTTTTCCGAGCGCCGGAGTCTCCCGAACCGGAGTTCACGTCCGTCGTCGAGTTCGATCTTTCGGCCGTGGAACCTTCCATCGCCGGTCCGCGCCGGCCGCAGGACCGCATCCCGCTCAAGGAATCCAGCCGCGCCTTCCGCATCGCGCTGAAGGACGTCTTCGGCAAGGATCCGGATGCGACTTCGCCCGCGCCCGGCGACGGGGCGGTGGTGATTGCCGCGATCACCTCGTGCACCAACACCTCCAACCCCTACTCGATCTTCGCCGCGGGGCTCCTGGCCAAGAAAGCCGTCGAGCGCGGGATGAAAGTTCCGGCGCACGTGAAGACCAGCCTCGCGCCGGGCTCGCGCGTTGTGGCGGAATATTTAAAGGCCGCCGGGTTATTGCCGTATCTCGAGCGGCTCGGTTTCTACATCGTAGGATTTGGCTGCACCACCTGCATCGGAAACTCCGGCCCGCTGCCGGAGGAGATCGCGCGCGCAATTTCGGACAACGATCTGGTGGTGGCGGCTGTGCTTTCCGGCAACCGCAATTTCGAGGGACGCATCCACTCGCTGGTCAAGGCCAACTACCTCGCCTCGCCGCCGCTCGTGGTGGCGTATGCGCTGGCGGGGAGCATGGCCGTCGACCTGGCGGAGGCCCCGCTGGGGAAGGACGCCGCAGGCCAGCCGGTCTTCCTCCGCGACCTGTGGCCCAAGGCGGAGGAAATCCGCGCCGCGCTGGGCTCCATCTCGCCGGAAATGTTTCGCAAGGTTTACGCCGATATTTCCAAAGGCGGCGCCGCATGGAACGCGCTACCCGCCGCCGCGGGAAATCTCTATCAGTGGGATTCCAAATCGACGTATATTCTCGAGCCGCCGTTCCTAGCCGACATGACCCCCGAAGCATTCCCGCCCGAGCCGATCGTGGGCGCGCGCGTGCTGGGGATGTTCGGCGATTCGATTACCACCGATCATATTTCGCCGGCCGGTGATTTTTCGGAAACCACGCCCGCCGGGATGTACCTCCTGCGGAAGGGCGTGCCGCACGCGGAGTTCAACTCCTACGGCACGCGGCGCGGGAACCACGAGGTGATGATGCGCGGGACGCTCGCCAACCCGCGTCTGAAGAACAAACTGGCCGAGGGGCTGGACGGCGGAATGACCGTGCACTGGCCGGACGAAGCGCGCGAGACGTTCTACGACGCGGCGATGCAATACCGGCAGGAGGGGGTTCCCCTGATCATCCTGGCCGGCAAAGAGTACGGCACCGGCTCCTCGCGGGATTGGGCCGCCAAGGGCGTGCGGCTCCTGGGCGTGCGCGCGGTGATCGCGCAATCCTTCGAGCGCATCCACCGCGCCAATCTGGTGGGGATGGGCGTGCTGCCGCTGCAGTTCAAGGAAGGGCAGAACGCGGAGATGCTGGGGCTGACGGGCGACGAGCTCCTTTCCATCCGTGATCTGAATGGGAATCTGCGCCCGAAGCAGGAAATCTCCGTCGAGGCATTGCACCCCGATGGGATCAAGATCCGGTTCAATGTCATCGTCCGGCTGGACGCGCCGGTGGAGGTGGAATACTACGTCAATGGCGGAATCCTGCCCACGATGGCGAGGAAGATGATGGGAAAATAAGCACCCCTCCCATTCCCTCCCCAAATCCGCAAGGAAAAACATTTCATTTACAAAGGCTTTTTGCAGCGGATTTGGGGAGGGTAGGGAGGGGTTGATCTACTTCTGTAGGAAACTCACCTCGACGGTCATGCCCCACATCAGCGCGGCATCGGTGGGGTCGAGCCGGATGCGCACCGGATAGACGATGT
The DNA here is from genome assembly GCA_963780865.1 of uncultured Chloroflexia bacterium. Taxonomy (GTDB): domain Bacteria; phylum Chloroflexota; class Anaerolineae; order Anaerolineales; family RBG-16-64-43; genus FEN-1073. Next base: position 47,433 of record CAWADT010000031.1, read on the forward strand.
CGCCCGATTTTTCGGTGTACGTCAATCCGATCCGGTCGACGGTGCCCGTCAACTTGAGCGCGGGCAGGGCGTCCGGAACGACCGTTACCGACTGCCCAACTCGAAGATTGACAACTTCTTTTTCCGTCAAATCCGTCGTTTCCACAAACCAATGATTCAGATCGGCAAAGACGATGACTGGTACAGCGGGCGTAGCCGTCTCGCCGGCGGAAATATCAATTCGGGCGACGACGCCGTCGTACGGCGCGACGATATCCAGATGATCGAGCGCCGCCTGCGCCGCAGTCACGCCCGCCTGGGCAGCGTCAAGATTCGCCTGAGCCAGCGCCAACTGGTCCGCGTCCGGCCCCTTCGCGCGCTGCTGGCGAATCCGAGTGGCTTCCGCGAGCCGTCCTTTGGCTACCTCGAGATTCGAGTTTACCTGAACATACCGGTTTTCCACTTCGGTCTGATGGATGAGGGCATTATCGTATTTGGTTTGGGCCGCGTCGAGCGCGGCTTTGGTGCGGACGCGGTCCGGATTGTCCTTCTCTCGATCGGCGTACTTGGCGAATTCCGTTTGCGCATCCTTCAAATCGGAAAGGGCCGTGGCCACATCCGATTTCGCCTGATCCAGATCCTTCTCATATTGATCCTGATCGAAAGCATCCCAGGCTTTCAGCGCGGTGTTGTACGCCGCTTGGGCGGCGGCCTCATCGAGCAGCGCCTGGTTATATTCCAGGACGGCTGTTCGATTCAGCTGGTCCAGCGCCTGCTGAGCCGCGGTGACCTGGGCTTGGGCGGTTGCCAGGTTGGCTAGGTAACCTTCCCGATCCGCCATGCGCAGGAGAACGGTGCCCCGGGTGACCGCTTCGCCCTCGGTGACAAGCACCTGATCCACTTTACCGGGCGCGGATACGTACAGGTTGGTGTTGTCGCGCGGCATAACGCGTCCTTCGGCAACGACCGTAACTCCCGCGCCGGAAGAAATAGGCGTCACGGTAGGAGTGTCCTTGGCCGTTGTGCTTCCACAACCGGTCTGGAAGAGGAGAACCATCGCAAGGACAGCGGGGATGCGGACGAGTTTTTGAGTTTTCATGTTTTTACTCCCTAGATTATCCCGCTATCGCGGGATGAGAATATGAAGAATTCGGAGGCGGTGTTCCGTTATTACCCCGTTGGGTTGCCGCAGCATGGTTCATTCGTAGGCCAGCACTTCCCGGATGGTCAGCCGTGTGGCGTTGCGTGCCGGGCCGACGCTGGCCAGGACCGACAAGATGACGACGACAAACAGCCAAAGAATGATGCCGATCGGGGTGAAAGTGAAATCCGCGGTGGCGCCGAAGAGCGCCAGGATGATGGCGTTCGCCATCAGGGAACTCACCGGAAGCGCGAGGAGGACTCCGAAGATCCAGCTCATCAATCCGATCAGCAAACCTTCCACCATCACCAGATCCATCACCGCGCGGTCGGAGGCGCCGATCGCCCGGATGATGCCGATCTCCCGCGTGCGTTCGAGCACGTTCAGGCTCATGGTGCCGGCCAGCCCGATGCTGCCCACAATCGCAATCAAAACGGCCATGATCAGGAGGAAACCGGTTAGGATGTTTAATCCGCTGGCCGTGGTGGACGTGAGCGAGCGGCCGGCCTGGACTTCCGAGACGCTGAACCCATGCTGCTTGAGGCGCGCTTCGATCGCCCGGCCCAGGGCATTCTGCTCTCCAAGGGTCAGGTTGTTCCGGACCGCAACGACGCGGAACGAATTGGCGCGGTTATTTTGGTGGGTGACGACGGAGAGGTATTCATACGTGGTGTAAGCCAAATACCCGCTGCTTTTTCCGGCCATCTGGAAAAATCCGATCACCGTGAGGGTTTTTTCTACGCCGGAGATTTTCATCTTGATCTGATCGCCCGGCTTGAGCCCCGGGAACGTTTCCCGGAATCGTTCGTTGACCACGATCGAGCCGTCATCTCCGGGCGCCAGCCAGCGTCCTGCGAGCATCACCGGGTTGACGAGAGTGCTGCCGGCCGGCGGCGCCAGCAAGCTGACGCTTTCGCCCGCGGTGCCGTCGGATTTCACGAGCACACCGGCCGTCTCCGCCCAGCCTTCCACGTGCGCCACACCCGGAACGCCCTGGATGATCAATTCAATCTCCGAAATGCGCGCGCTGTCGTTGAGGTTGACGGTCACATCCGCCAGAAAGTAATGGCCGATGCGCTCGATGTATTTGGTCAGCGAACTTTGCACGTTGAAGGTGGCGATGAAAATGGCGCCCCCCATGGTGAGGGTGAGCAGCGTCAGGAACAGGCGGCCGGGGCGGCGGAACGTGTTGCGCAACGAGAGCAGCATGGGGCGCGAGAGCCGGCGGAAGCTTCCCCGGTTGCTCCGGGCGGCCCGCGGTTTGTTTTGGCTCAGCCCGCTCAGCGCTTCCACCACGGAGATTCGCGTGCCGTTCAGGATGGGAACAATCCCGGCCAGTTGCGGGATGACCAGCGCAATCCCCAGCTCCAGCCAGACGACGGACGGTTCGATCCGGAAGCCCTGCAGATCGACGTTGATCGCGGCGGCGAAATTTTGCATCAGCGCGTAGGCGGCCCAGCCCGAAAGCGGCAAGGCGATCACGAACGCCGTCAGCCCGTAGATGAAAATCAACGACATGTAGACGGCGATGATCTGGCCGCGACGGGCGCCGATGGCCTTCATGATGCCGATGTGGTTCACCTGCTGAGTGAGCAGCGCCGCCAGCGTGTTGGTGATGAGGAACGCGCTCAGGAACATCACCAAGAAACCGAGCATCACCAGCACCGCTGAAATCGCATCCACGTAGACGCGGTTGGGGTGGTCGTTTTCAGGACGCACCTGGGAGAACAGTACGACGTTGCCGCTCTCTTCCACGATGTGCGTCACCCGGTCGGCAATCTCTTGAAGATGGGCCCGATCGTTTGGGTTATCTTGCACGGTTACGTACAGCCGGTTCAACTGTTGGGGGGATTCGAGCCAATCCAGCGTCGCATAGGTAATGTACCCTTGCACCGGCGCGAGGAAAAATCCCCCGGCGCCGACCGAGCCGATGGTCTGGTCGTGGGTGACGGCGACGACCGGAAGTTCGCGGATTGTCCCCGAGGGCAGTTCCACCTGGATCGTGCTCCCCACCCCCTTCGCCACCTCGCGCAGGCGATACGCGTCGATCGCCACCTGGCGGTCTTGCAGAGGCCAGACGCCTTGTTTCAAGCTCACCCGGTTGATGTTCATCGTTCCGATGTCCGGGATGGCTTGCAATTCGATCGGCTGCCAGTCTCCCTTGGTGCTGAGGACCCGCAGGGTTAGCACTTGCACGCCCTCCGCCTTTCCGACACCGTCGATATGGCGGACGGAATCCACCAGATCCTGAGTGAAGGGGGTGGCGAAGATCTCGATGTTGGCGGGATCGACCGCGGCGTAACCGGCCTTCATATCCTGGCCGATGATGAGGTCCATGCTGACGATCAACCCGGTGGCAAACAAGCCGATGGTGATCGACGCAATCACGAGGAGCGATCGGAATTTATGGCCCCAGATATCCGCAAACACCTTCTGCCAACGCGGGCTCATCATGGAATTTTCTCCCCCAGAAGCGCGCCGGTCGGATCGTATTTTTGGATTTTCTGCTGGGCGGCGCTGCGCAGGATTTTCTCGCTCTCCGGATGGGCGTTGAGGTATTCACCGAAGCTCGCGAGCGGAACGCACAGGGTGTCCACCGGCCCCTGCGCGCGCAGCGAAAGACGCAGCGGGGGAAGCTCGAGCATTTCCAATTCGCTGACGTAATCGCCCTTTCCCAGCGTGGCGATCACTCCGGGCGCGTGCCCGATCCGGTCGCGGGACACCTGCACTTCGCCGCGGAGTATGACGATCAATCCGTTGTCGAGCCCTCCTTGGCGTGCGATCACCGCTCCTGGTTCAAAACTGCGCGGAACGGCGAGTTTGGTCAGGAGGAGCAATTGCGGAGGAGGGATCATCGGGAGCGCGCGATCGATCGCCTCGTGCACCAGTTCGCCGTCGGAGATGAGCACGCGGCGCCGCGCGCGGCGGACCAGGGTGGGATCGTGGGTAACCAGAAGAATGGTCTTCCCCTGGGAGGCCAATTTCTCGAAAAGAGTTAACACGAGGTTCGCGGAGCGCGAGTCGAGGTTCCCCGTTGGTTCGTCCGCGACGAGGATGGGCGGGTCGTTGGCCAGCGCCCGGGCGATCGCCGCGATTTGCTGCTGCCCCCCGGACAATGCGGCGGGGAGCTTATCCGCCATGCCGTCCAAACCCACGAGGTCCATCCAGCCTTGGGCGCGGGCCACGCGCTCGCCCGGCTCGTACATATTGCAGTAATCCATCGGGAGCATAATGTTTTCGAGCACGGTTAAGGTGGGCAGGAGCTGGAAAAATTGGAACACCACGCCCATATTGCGGCCGCGCCACTGGGCCATCCGGCCCTCCCGCATTTGAAAAAGCTCGATGTCGCCGATCCGGACCGTGCCGGACGTGGGATGGTCAATTCCGGTGATCATGTTGATCAGCGTCGATTTGCCGCTTCCGGACTTGCCCATGATGGCGGTGAATTCGCCGCGCTGGAACGCGAGGTTGATTCCGCGCAAGGCCAGAAATTCTCCAGCCGCGGTTTTGTAAACCTTGCGCACGTCGCGCAATTCTATGAACGCCGGGGATTCCGTGGCCACCGCGCTACTCCTCCACCGGAAATTGGGGTTCGTCGGTCAGGCAGCCGTCCGCGATCCACAACACGCGGGAATAGCGCCGGTAGAAGCTCGGATCGTGCGAAACCATCAGAATGGTGTGTCCCCGGGCGACGAGTTTTTCGAAAATGGAAAAGATGGTGTCCGCTGTCGCGGAATCGAGGCGGCCGGTGGGTTCGTCCGCCACCAGGATCGGCGGATCGTTGGCCAGGGCGCGGGCGATGGCCACCCGCTGCTGCTGTCCGCCGGAAATATCGCCCGGCAGTTTGTAGGCGTGTTCGGCGATTTCCATCTCGGCAAGCAGCTCGAGCGCGCATTCCTTGCTGCGAACGGGGGTGTAATTGCCGTTGAAATCCATGGCCAGCATGACGTTTTGCAGAAGCGAGAGCGACGGGATCAGGTGGAAGGATTGGTACACGACGCCGAGGTTTTTCCCGCGCCAGGCGGCCGCTGGATTTTCTCTTAGAGTATGAACCGCTGTCTCGCCCACCCAAATCTCCCCGGCGGTGAGGCGATCGGTGGCGGTGATCATATTGACCAGCGTCGTCTTGCCCGCGCCGGATTTTCCGAGGATGCCGATTAACTCGCCGGGGAAAACGTCAAAATCAATCCCCCCCAAGGCGAAAAACTCGGTCCCGGCGGTCTTATAGGCCTTGCGGACGCCGCGTGCCCTGATCAACGGTTTCCCTGGCCCGAGATCCGAAATCCTGCGGTGATGGAGGTTGGTCGCTGCGGAAGTCAATTTAGAAAACCCCATCCGCGTTGGCGATTCGATTCGAACCGCCAAGCGGAGATCGCGTTCCAGCCGGAACGGAAGGATGCCACTGAGGAACGAAGATACAATCCAATGTGCTCATGACGAATGACTTGGCCGTTTCCTATTAGGAGGAGAGGTCCCAATAAAAGAGAGGCAGTGGACGAAGTCAGAAGGATTTTACTATGCTGGCTGCCGTACGTCCGGCTTCTTGATGGTTTATTAACCGTTCTATTAGAATTATTTACGATGGATTTACGGGTGGAAGGTTATTTCTAGAAATTATAGATTGGAAAAACGAGCGCGCATGTAGAGCATTAGGTAGAGAATGAAACCGGCGGTATGAATTGGAGAACTTTGGTATGATCCTGATCAGTGCATTAATCCTGATTTTCAATCAGAACGACCCGACCCTTCTTCATTTTCAGGACTCCCCAGCCCGACCCATTGGGGCAGGCGGATTAATAAGCTTAGGGTAATTTATAATACCTTTCCGTGAAATCCGAACTTGCAGTGTAATCCGTGTTAAGGAATTCTGATTGCATGCAAGGAAAGCAAATCGATGGATTGGCATGTGATGATAGGTGCCCCATGAACAACCGCGAACTGGCCGATATTTTCACCCTGATCGCCGACCTCTCGGAAATCAAAGGGGAGATCATCTACAAAACGCTCGCCTACCGCAAGGCGGCCGAGAATTTATCCGGCCTGGGACGGGACGTAAACGACTATTGGAAAGAAGACAACCTGAGGGAAATCCCAGGGGTGGGCCAAGCCATCGCCGAGAAGATCGATGAACTGCTTCGCACCGGAAAATTAAAATTCCTCACCGAACTAAAAAAAGAAGTCCCGCCCAGCCTGGCGGAGTGGCTGCAAGTGCCAGGGTTAGGGCCGAAGAAGGTCGGCCTGATTTGGAGGACGCTGCATATCACGACGCTCGCCCAGCTCGAGAAGGCCGCCCGCGCCGGAAAACTGCGCGACCTGCCGGGAATGGGCGCCAAGTCGGAGGCCGCGGTGCTGGCCGGGATCGAATCCCTCGCGCGGCGTTCAGACCGGATCCCGCTCGGCCGGGCCTTCCCGCTGGCGCAGGAAATCGCCGCCGCGCTGAAAAAGGTGGAGGGAGTAACGGCCGTGGAGCCGGCCGGCAGCCTGCGCCGGATGCGATCCACGGTCGGCGATATCGACATCCTGGTGGCGTCGAAAAATTCCGGACCGGTGATGGAGGCGTTCACGCGCCTTCCCGGGGTCGCGCGCGTGCTGGGCAAGGGGGAAACAAAATCCAGCGTCGAATTCGGCGACGGCGTGCGCGCCCAGGTATGGGTCCATCCGCCGGAACAATTCGGCACGGCGCTGCAATATGCCACCGGCTCGAAGGATCATAATGTGGCTTTGCGCGAACTTGCGCTCGCCAGGGGACTTTCACTTTCCGAGCACACATTAACTCGGACCGACGGCAAAGGGGAAATTCTTTGCGCGAGCGAAGAGGAGGTCTACGCGGCGCTCGGTTTGCCGTGGATCCCGCCTGAATTGCGCGAAGACCGCGGCGAAATTGAGGCCGCCAAGGCGGGCAAACTTCCGAAGCTGATCGAGGGCAGGGATATCATCGCGGATTTTCATGTCCATTCCATCTGGAGCGATGGAAGTTTGAGCATCCTCGAGATGGCCCGGGCCGCTGCGGCGCGCGGTATCCGGTTAATGGCGGTGACCGACCATTCGGCCGGGCTTGGCGTGGCGGGCGGACTTGACATCGCCAGACATAAGCAGCAGGCGGCCGAGATCCGCAAAGTCCAAGCCGAACTCGGCGACCGGATTCGTCTGCTTCACGGCAGCGAAGTGGAGATCCACGCCGACGGCACGCTCGATTATCCGGACGAATTCCTGGCCACTCTCGATCTAGTGGTCGCCTCGCTCCACGCCAGTCTGCGCCAGCCGCGCGAGAAAGTCACCCAGCGCGCGATCAGCGCCGTCCGGAATCCAAACGTTGATATCCTTGGGCATCCGACCGGCCGTCTCATTCCGGATCGGGAAGGGGCGGACCTGGATATGGAGGCTTTGTTTGCGGCCGCCGCGGATTCGGGAGTGGCGCTTGAGATTAATTCCCATCCCGCCCGACTCGACCTGGACGATGTGCACGCCCGCCGGGCGAGGGAGCTTGGAATTCCCATCTGCATCGATACCGACTCGCATTCCGAGGACGATTTGGACCGGTTGTTCTACGGCGTGGCGATCGCCCGCCGGGCCTGGCTGACGAAAGCGGATGTGATCAACGCCTGGCCGGTCGAGAAGATCTTGGATTGGTTGAAAAAACGCGGCAGGAAATGAACAACCGCGCGGCTGGCCGCGCGGTTGTTACCCATTCCGCGAAAGTGGGATAAATCGCGGCGCAAGTTGATTACGGATCGCCGTCCACCGAACAGCCGTTCCTGCGGAACAATTGAAAATAGACGAACATCACACCCGCGGCGCCGGATCTTTCATCCGGGTGATAATCAGCGCAGCCACTAGAAGCAATCCGGCGGATAGCAGCAGGGCGGGGGTAAACGATCCGTCGGGCAGCCTTAGCAATTCCATAATGTAGACGAAAACCACCGACAACTGTCCTGCGAGCTGGATCAACCCGTTGGAGGTGCCCTCGGGCGTCGGCTGGGTGATCTCAGCGGAATATTGCATCCCGATCGGGCTGATGCTAATAAGGAAGAATCCCAATCCGAATGCGGAGATAAACAGCAGAATCGGGTTCGTCGCGAACGTTAATCCAAACAGCCAAGGAATGGCGAGCAAAACGCCGAGGAGCAGATAGCGGACGCGTTTGTGCTGTTTGTCGGAGAAGGGCGGAATGACCGCCGCGCCGATTACGCCGCCCAGGAGCATCAGCGCTCCGACCATTCCGGCGTCGGTGGGTGTGAAGCCGCGCGGGCGAATGATGGTTTCCACCCAGGTGGTCACGCCATTGAACAGCCCCATTCCGATGAACATGACAAACAGGTACATCCAGAAGGGCTTAACGGTGAGCGCGTGTTTTAGTCCGTCGAGCATCAAGGCGCGCGTTTCCTGTCCCTCGGGGCAGGGAGGCGTGGCCGGTTTTTCACGGGCGAGGAAAAGGAAGAGCACGGCGGAAACCGCGGCGATGCCTCCGTAAAGCAGTTGGATCGTCGGGATCGGCATCCCGCCGTCCATCAGGACCGGCGTGAGCGCCATCCCCAGTGCGATCCCCATCAGGCTGGCCAGAGTGACCAGGCCGACAGCGGTAGCGCGTTCTTCGATCGAGAACCAATTGGCGGGAACTTTGGTCCAGGCGTTCATCATAAACGGCTGGGCGATGGCTAACCCGACCGTGCACCAGACAACGAGGGAGTAGTTGGAACCGACCAGCCCGCGTGTTACGCCGAAAATACCCATCAGCACCGCGCCAATTCCGACCGCCACGTGGAATCCGTAGGTATCGATCACCCACGAGACCGGGATCGAGAGCGGCAGAAACACCAGCATGAAAATCATCGCGAGCAACCCGATTTGAAAATCGGTGACGTGGTAGAACTGGGCGGCGGGACCAGTGATCGGGGCGAAACCGATCCACAACATTTGGATGGTCAGGTTGATGAACATGAATACCGCCAGCACCACCCAGCGGTATCCGTACACGCGAAATCTGGAGTCGGCCATCTGAGTTCTCCCATCTCCCGGTCGGATTTTGTTTTCCCGGTCGCTTTGTCCGGAGGATTGGAGCGGGATTATAACCTGTGCGGTTGGGTCTTTTTAATCAAGCTAGGGAATGAATTTCCAGCACCGCAATATTCGGCAAAAACGCTGTCAGATCCACAGGCGATTCCACCACTCGCAGGGGAAAAATCCCGGTGATGATTTATCGACGGCCGTTCGGCGGCCATAGATTGGACGGAAATGGTTGTCCGATGAAAAGCCGAAACCCCCGGAGATGGAATATAATTCCGAATTTAAAGGGTTAAATTTTTTCCCGGAGGGAGCGATGACGACATCACCTGTCCCCGAAACCTTGATCCGGCGCCAAGCGGTTAAATATTATCTGGTCCTGATCCTCTGGCCGGCATATCTTTTCTTCCTTCCGCTGGTGTACGCCCGGCTGGGTATTTTCTCGCTGGCGTATATGATCTTTCCCGGGATCTACTTGTTCACCTGGGTCGGATTTCTCATGCACGAAAGCTGGCACAAATACGTCCCCAATCTTCCCAACGGTTTTTTCTACAACGCCTTCGCGCTCATGCTCCTTTCCGACCCCCAGCTGTATCAAATGACGCATGGGTTCCATCATTCCAAGGTACATACCTACGAAGACGCGGAATTCCACCCGGTGGGCGAAGTCCGGAATCGAGCGCTCCGGATTGTTTACAATTGGCTGGAGATTATCATCGGCGTGGCGTGGCTCGTGCTCATGGCGAGCCTGGCCGTTCCGCTGGACCCGCGATTTTCTAAAAAATACAGGATTTGGAAGCTGCCCTTCTCTATCCTCGCCTGGGTGATCCTCCTGGGCGGGATCGGATTCCTCGCGCACGCGGCGCTGGGAGTATCCCTTGCCCAGATCGTCATTCCTTACGTCGCCAGCATCTGGCTGAACTCCTTCGCGCTGCATCAATCCCAGCTCATCGAACACGGCAATCTGTACGTCGATGGAACGTTCGATGAGCGCAACGTCTGGACCCGCAATCTTAAAAAGAGCGGGGTGATCGAAGCCGTCATCCTGTTCTTCACCCATGGCGATGCGGAGGAACACGTGCTTCACCACACCCTGACCAAACAGTATCTGCGTCCCTTTCCCGGCGTGGTTCCCTTGCCGGAGAACGCGGTGTCGATTACCTTTCGGGATCATCTGGGAATTCTGGGGAGGATGCTGGTAGGAAAGCCCGATCATTTCGCCGCATCGTCGCCCGACCCGTGGCGGCATTGAGCCCCGGAGGGGAAATCGAACTCCCGGACATCGGAACGAATCGGAATAATTGCAGGTTGTTGAAAAAAGCAACGTAGGTGGTCGAGCCCCGCCCCGGCTATGCCGTGGCGGGCTCAACCAGCTTTTTCAACACCATGTTAGGAGGAAGGAAAAAACGGCGTGATGAACATCACCCAAGCCTGGAAGACCGCTTATCCGGAGGCGCATGCGGGACTCCTCGTCGTGCGCGGCGCGGCGAATCCGCCGCAACACGCCGCGCTCGAGAAAAGAAAAACCGATCTGGAGGCGGAATTGCGCGTTCGGTATGCCGAACTCGACCGGAGTGCGCTGCTCAACCTGCCGGCATTACACGCCTACGAGGATTATTATCGGCGATTCAAAAAGACCTACCACATTCAATTGCAGCTGGAATCCATCGTCCTAAAGGGCAAAGCCATCCCGAGCGGAGCCGGGCTAGTGGAAGCGATGTTCATGGCGGAATTGGATGACCTCCTTCTCACGGCCGGGCACGATCTGGACAATTTGCGATTGCCTCTGACTCTGGAGCTCGCCGGAGGGACCGAAACCTATACGCTGTTGCGCGGCGAGGCGCAAACCCTCAAGCCGGGCGATATGTTCATTCGCGACGGGGAAGGCGTGATCTCGAGCGTGATTTATGGACCCGACCGCCGCACCCAAATCCTTCCGGAGACGGAGAATGCCGTATTTACAACCTACGCTCCGCAGGGGATTACCGGGAGTGCGGTGAAAAATCACCTGGAGCATATCCTGCGTAATATAAAAATATTCTCACCCGAGGTTGAGGTGGAGAGGTTGGAAGTGTTTGGCGGGCGATGAATTCCCGCCAGGCGCCATTCTTTTTCAATACCAGGAGAAAACCATGAACTATCGCAACGCGAAAACCGCGTCCGGAAAAATCGGCCGCAGGGATTTTTTAAAGGCGATCGCTGCTACCGGGAGTGTTGCGGTCGGGGGAAGTTTGCTCTCGAGCTGCGGGTCCAGCGGCGGGATCGTCCTCGACCTGACCAAACCGGAAAATCAAGCTCTGGCAACGGTCGGCGGCATGATCGCGTTGGACGCCAACAACCTGGATCCGCAGGGAATGCTTATCTATCGAGCGGCGGCAGACTCGGTTTTGGTTTTCAGCCGGAGATGCACCCACGCGGGCTGCACGATTGGACCGTTTCAAGACGGAGTATCCACTTGTCCGTGTCATGGATCGCAATACAACACTCAGGGAGCCGTGGTCCGCGGTCCCTCCCAAAGCCCATTGCTTCAACACACGGCCACAGTATCCGGATTGATGGTGACGATAACCGCCTGACGGCCATGGGGAGTAATGATCCGTTGGGTTTTTATCCAGCCCGCGCCGTCTACCCCAATTTTCCATAGGCGTAAATTTGTGGCCGGGATGAACCATCCCGGCTACAATTTGAATCAAAGGGGAATCAATGATTATGGGGATGGATCTTATCTAGGTGAAGGCTTTGTAAAAGTATTGATAAAATCTACAATTTCTTCAATCGCCCGAAAGACTGACTCCGAAACAGGCGAATCGAATTCCAGGTTATTTGGTTGGATCCCCAGGATCGCGACCCGGCAACCCAGTTCCGAGGAGAGATATTTTCCCAGTTCGCTCATCGGAAAGGTATGCGTGCTGCCGGAAAAACCCTCGGCCTGCTTCGCGTCCAGCAAGCGAATTGTGCCGGGAGATTGTCCCATTTCCGCCGAGTCGATAAAAACCACGCGCTCCGGGCGATACCGCCGCAGCGCGCCGGTGGAGGCTTCCGGCAACGGTCCCGCCTCGAAGAATAGCGGATCCTTCTGATCCGGCTCTGAACCGTCGGATGGCGGTTGGGGTTGGGCGGGTGACCTCCCGGCGGGCTCCATCATGCGCCGGACGACGAGCACGCCGGCTGCATCGTCTCCGCGCAATTCCTGCCCGACGCCGATGAAGGCGACCTTACGGCTGTTTCTGAGGATCTGCGAGAGAGGTTCTTTCCAGGAATTTTTGGATGTCTTCGTCGCGTCCATAAGTGACGGTAAACGGTTCCCGGGTGAGCGCCGCCCGTTCCCATTCTTCGTTCGACATTTCGATGCATTTGAACCGGCAGTTGACCACGCATTGGGCGCAATATGTGCAGCGGTCGGCGTGAAAGCGCATGATGAAGCGCTTGTTGGGTTTGTCGATGGTGACGATTTCAATCGCGTTGGACGGACAATCCATCATGCACAGGGTGCACCCAGTGCACTTTTCGGGATCGTAGCGCACCGTTCCGCGCAGCCTCTCCGGAACCGCCTGGCGTTCGCCGAAGGGATATTGCACGGTCGCGGGTTTGCGGAAGACGGAGCGAAAGATCTCGCCCAGCATGGAGCCGATTTTCATAGGATGACTCCCTTAAGAATTACGACGATCAGCAGTTGAACCAGAGCCAGGAGCGCGCCGATGCGCCACCACAAGCCCACCGTCTGGTCGATCCGCAACCGCGCAAAGAGCGCCTGCAGCGCGGCCACCACCACCAGCAGCCCGAGGGTCTTGAGCAGGAATTCCAGCGGATTGGCCAGACCGCCGAGGTAAAACGCCGAAACCAGCGTCAGGCCGATCACGACCTCGACGTCTTTTCCGAGCCGGAAGAGGGCCAGGCCGCGGCCGCTGTATTCGGTCAGCGCGCCGGCCACGATTTCCGACTCGGCTTCCGGAGCGTCGAACGGCGCCAGTTCTAGTTTGCCCATCAGGCCGATCACGGCCACCAAGAATCCGATGAACAGCGGCAACACCAGCCAAACGTGTCCGGCCACGCTTTGATCGATGACGCTGATTTGCCAGGAGTCGGCCAGGATGGCGGGGCACAACAGCGCCAGAAGGAACGGCGCCTCGTAGGAAAACAACTGGGTGAGAGTGCGGGTGGCGCCCAGCAGCGAGTAGCGGTCCGCGGTGTTCGCGCCCGCCAGGCCGATGCAAATCGTCAACAGACCAAGCAGAAAAACGGTGATGATCAAATCGCCGGGGATCGCCATCGACGGCGCAAAACCGGCCATCGGGATGTACAGCCCCGCCGTCAACGCGCCGGCCATGGCCACGATCGGCAGGCTGACGAAGAACAAGGGGATGACGCCCTGCGGGATGACCTCTTCCTTGGCCAGCAGTTTGATCGTGTCCGCCAGCGGCTGGAGCAGCCTCGGCCCGACGCGGTTCTGGAAACGGGCCACCAGTTTGCGGTCGATGTACTCATACAGCAATCCGAGCGCGATCAGGGTCAACCCGCCCGGGAAAATCAGCATCTTCAGAAGGGGTGAGATGTCCATGCTCATGGTTTGCTCTACGAGGAGGATTCCTTTCGCGAGGGGTTAAGGCCGGGCGCCGCGGCGCCGCCGGAGGATTCGCGGCGGACGATCACGGTGCGGTCGTTGCACGAAAAGCACGGATCGATGCCGGCCAGGATCATCGGCACATCGGCCAACTGATGGCCGACGGAGCCCACGATCACCGACATGAAATTACGCAGACTCGGCGTGCGGACTTTAACGCGGAAGGGGTTCTCGCTTCCGTCGCTCTTAATAAAATAGAACAATCCGCCGCGGGGGGCTTCAATCCGGCTGACGGTTTCCCCGGCGCGCACCTTGCGCGGAAAACGCACCGAGAGTTCGCCTTCAGGCATGCGCTCCATGACCGCGCGGATGTTGCGGACGGATTCGAACAACTCCTGGATCCGCACCACGAAGCGGGCTTGCAGATCACCGGCGGTTGCGGTGATCATGGTTACGGGAAAATCCGCGTAGAGCAAATAGGGAGCGTCCACCCGCAGGTCGCGGGGCACGCCGGATGCGCGCACCACGGGACCGATCGCCCCGAGGTTTTCGGCCTGCGCGGTGTTCATGGTGCCCACGCCGCGCGTCCGGCGCAGGAAGGATTCGTCGGTGGTCACGACCTTCAGGTAATAGTGGAGTCGTTTTTCCAGGTATTCCAGCCCTTTGAGGATGGAATCCGCCTGCGCCGGACCCAGCTCGTATTTCACGCCGCCCAGGACGTTGGCGGAATAATTCACGCGGTTGCCGGTGAAGGATTCGAGGATGTCCATCACCGTCTCGCGATCGCGCCAGGAGTACATAAACAGCGTGTCGAAGCCGGCCTCGTGCGCGGCGACGCCCACCCATAGCATGTGGCTGTGGATGCGTTCGAGCTCCAGGAGAATCTGGCGAATGGCTTGCGCGCGCGGAGGAGCTGAAACGCCGGCCAATTTTTCAACGCCAAGCGCGTAAACCGTCGAATGCGCGTGCGAACAGATGCCGCATACGCGCTCGAGCAGGTACAGCGCCTGGGCCCAATTGCGGTTCTCGGCCCCTTTTTCCAGCCCGCGATGGACGTAACCGAAGCGGACGGTGGCGGAAGTAACCGTTTCGCCGTCGACGGAAAATTCAAAGTGCGCCGGCTCTTTGAGCGCCGGGTGTTGCGGCCCGATCGGGATGATGAATTTTTCGACGTGAGGTCCGGTCATGCGGCGGTTCCTTTCTCCGGACGGTTCGCCGGGACGGGGACGATGTAGTCCTTGCGCAACGGGTAAACGCCGGCGGGCCAGTCGTCGGAAAGAAAAAGGCGGCGCGGATCGGGCGTTCCCTCGCATACGATCCCGAACATTTCCATCAGTTCGCGCTCGAAGAGCGTGGCCGACGGGATCAACCCGCAGATGCTGGGAACCACGGCCCCCTCGCGGGGCAGGGAAACGCGCAGGGTGAGCACGGCCGCCTTCTGGCAGAAGTGATACAGCGCCTCCAGGTGCCCGTCGTGCGGTCCGAGGTCGAGGCCGGTGACGGCCGAAAGATATCCCCACTGGGCGGTTGTCAGCGCGCTCACGCATTCCAGGAGGCGGGCCGGTTCGACGGTCAGATCGATCCGTCCCGGTTCGGGAACGGATTGACCGCTGGCGCGCTCTCCGATCAGTTGAACGGCTTCTTCTAAAAGCGATTCGGTAGTCATCCGGTTTTCTCCGCAACTTTCTTTGGCTGCAGGCTTCCCAAGAGTTTGACCACGCCGTCAATGATCGCTTCCGGACGGGGGGGACAACCGGGGATAAACGCGTTCACCGGGATCACCTGTTCTATGCCGCCGACTACGTTATAGCAACCCTGAAATACCCCGCCCGAAGTGGCGCACGATCCGACCGCGATGACGAACTTGGGATCGGGCATCTGGTCGTACACCCGCTTCAGCCGGTCGCGCGCCTGCAGCGTCACCGGTCCGGTGCAAATGAGCACGTCCGCGTGGCGCGGGCTCCCCTGGAGTTTGATCCCGAACCGCTCAACGTCGTAGCGCGGCGTGAGCGTGGCGAGGATCTCGATGTCGCACCCGTTGCAGGATCCGCTGTTAAAGTGAATCGCCCAGGGCGAATAGATGCGGGCCCAATTTTTAATCCTTCCAGCATCTTCGTCCAGGCGCTGGGAAGTCCGGCGGGAATGTCGCTCATGAAAGTCTCCTAACCTAAGATCAACGCGATCAGCGCGAGCATTAACCCGGCGAGGTACACCACCAGGATCGGCGACGGAGTGCCGGTGCCGAGCATCAGCACGCCCATATGCAGGATCGCAAAGAAGATCGCCACCAGGAAAAAGGGCTTGTACCCGGGCATCGCCTGGGAGATCGGCGCTTCTTCGCCGCTGGAATACAAGCTGGATTTCATCGCGGAGGGGCGGCCCGGTCCGGCTAAGGAACGGCCGGCCAGCGAAATGCAGGCCGCCACGGCGAGGTAGATGAGAAAAGCAATCGGAGGATAGAGCAGCACGTTCATGGGATCATCCCCACTCCGCCAAGATGAATGAGCGCCGCGGCGGCGGAGGAAGTGAGCGGCGAAACGAGCGCGGGCAGCACCCCGAGCAGGACCACGGCGGCCGCCATCAGGACGAGCGGAACCGACATGGAAAGCGCGATGGAGTTGCCGTCGCGCACGGCGTCGGAAGGCTCCTTGCGGTACATAGCGTTCACCAGCGGCGCGTAATACGCGAGCGAGAGCACGCTGTTGAGCGCGGCGAAGGCGACCAGGGCCACCACCCAGCCGTTAAGCGTTTGGGCCGACCCGATAAAAATCTGCCATTTGGACATGAAGCCGGCCAGCGGCGGCAGCCCGCCCAAACCCAGCAGGGCGATGCTGAAGGCTCCGGCGATGAGCGGATAGCGCGCGGCAGCGCCGTTCAAATCCGCGATCGCCAACGACCCGTGCTTGCCGCGGGAGAGGAACAGCGCGTAGAGCAGCGCGCCGGCGCAGAGAAACGCCAGTCCCTTCATAAGCATGTGCGTCAGCAGGTGGAAGAACGCGCCGGCCATGGCGTCTGCCTGCAGGAAGGTGATCCCGACGCCGATTCCGAGCAGCATGTAGCCGATGTGGGCCAGGCTCGAGAAAGCCAGCAGCCGCTTCACCTGCGTCTGGCGCAAGGCCAGCAGGTTGCCAAGCAGCATGTTCAGCGCCCCCAATCCGAGCAGGATCGGACCCCACAGGTCCGAAACGTTCGTCAGTGGAAGCACCGCGCGCAGCAGCGCCACCAAACCGGCTTCGATCACCACGCCCGAGAGCATCGCGCTGATGCCGCTCGGGGCCTGGGCGTGCGCGTCCGGCAGCCAGGTGTGCAGGGGAACGAGCGCCGCCTTCACGCCGAAGCCGATGATGAATAATACGCCGGCCGCCTCGAGCGGCATGGCGGTTGGAAGCCGGCGGATCGCATCCGGAAGCGCTTGCAGCGAGAGGCTCCCGGTGGATCCGAACACCAGGGCGATTCCGAACAGCACCAGCGCCGATCCGGCCGCGCTTTGGACGAGATATTTGACGCCGGCTTCCAGCGAGGCGGGTTGATTGCGGTAAAACGTCACGAGGAAGAAAGTCGAGACGGTCATCGCCTCGAACCACAGCCAGAGATTCAGCAAATCGGTGGCGCAACCCAGGCCGATGATCGCGCCGGTGAGCGTGAGCAGGAGCGCGTAATATTTCACCTGGCCGTCTTCTTCCGCAAGGTATGGGCCCGAATAGAAGGAGACCGCCGTGGAGAGGATGAGCGTCGCCGCGGAAAGCAGCAGGCTCAGTCCGTCGATTTGCAGATTCAATAATTGCAGCGGAACCAAAATCGGTTGGCTATTTCCCCGCAGAAATTCCACGCACAGGAGGCTCCACGGAATCCAGTCGAGGAGCAGAAGGACGCGCGCCAACCAGCGCGCCAATCCCTCGGATTTCAACGCCCGGCCGCCAAGGTAGGCCACGGCCGAACCAACCAGGGGAATTGCCAGGAGCAGCAGCGGATAGGGTATCGTCATCTTAAGCACCTAAAAACATCAAAAGCATGAGGACCACCAGACCCAACAGGATCCCGGCGACGTTCCAATTCAACTGGCCGGTCTGCGTATAGCTGAGACCGTCGGAGGCCGAACGCACGGCGGAAACCACCCGGCGGTTGATCCACTCGAAGCCGAAGGAATCCCGCGCCCATCCGGCCGGGAGTTTTAGCAGCGAGCTCAGCCCGGTGAGCTTCTCGCGCTGCCATCCGATCAGCAGCCCGAGCGCCACCACCGCCAGCGCAAGGTACGTGGCGGGCGAGGTGAAGGTCGAAACAATCATCTCGCGCACGCCCTCCACCTTCAGGAAATGATAGGGGAGCGTGCTGGCCAGCAGCGTTCCGAACCGGCCGGTAAGCAGCCAGGTGGTGCAGGCGCCGATCGCGAGCGCGCCGAGGGAGATGCGCATCGCCGTCTGGGCATCGTGCGCGTGAAGGTCGGAGCGCGGCTTGCCGTAGAAGACGAGCATGACCATGCGGATCGTGTACAACGCCGTCAGGCCGGCCACCAACAACATGATGACGTAGGCCAGCCATGCGCCGCTCTGCAACCCAGCTTCGAGCAGCATTTCCTTGCTCCAGAATCCATTGAAGATGGGGATGCCTGCCAAAGCCAATGCGCCGATGACGAAAACGGTCCGCGTGAAGGGCATCTTCGCCCCGAGACCGCCCATCTGGCGCATGTCGCGGGTGCCCGTGGCGTGGATGACCGCGCCGGCGCCAAGGAACAGCAACGCCTTGAAGACCGAATGGCTGAGCAGATGAACCTGGCTGGCGAAGATTCCGCCCACGCCAATTCCATACACCATGTACCCCAGCTGGCTCACCGTGGAATAGGCCAGCACCCGTTTCAAATCGTCCGCCACCAGCGCCATCGCCGCGGCCATCAGCGCGGTGATCACGCCCACGGCGATGACGGCTTCCTTCCAATACGGCACCCCGGCGAACGCCGGATAGAAGCGCGCCAGAAGATAAACTCCGGCGTTGACCATCGTCGCGGCATGGATCAGGGCGCTCACCGGGGTGGGAGCTTCCATCGCGTCGGGCAGCCAGGTGTGGAACGGGAACTGGGCGGACTTGGCCGCGGCCGCGATTAAGAATCCGAACGCCGCCACGGCGAGGATTCCCGAGGGAAGCGACGGCGCATTTTGCAGGAACGCATTGATCTCATACGTCCCGAGCGAGGCCTGCGCCAGGATCGCGCCAAGCAGCAACCCGGCCCCGCCGATCTGCGTGATGATGAGGGCTTTGATGCCGCCGGCCACCGCCTTCGGATCGTCGTTATTAAAGGAAATCAGCACGTAGGAGCACAGGGCGGTGATTTCCCAGAAGAAGAACAGAAAGAGCATGCTGGAGGTGAGCACGAGCCCCGCCATGGCGCCGATGAACAGCAGAACATAGGCGTAATAGCGGCCCAGTTGTTTTTCGCCGTGCATGTAATTCACGGAGAAAATTACCGCCAGACTGCCGATGACCGTGGCGATCGCCGCGAGATATATTCCCAACCCGTCGCTGCGGAAGGACAGGCTGCCGAATACGCCTCCCAGAGGAATGGCAAAATACGGATCTGTCCCCGCCCAGGAGGGAGCGGATCCACGCCAGACGGCTTGGGTTAAAGAAGAAGCGCCAGAGCGAAAGATTCCGGAGACGATGGAAAACCCGACGGCGAGGGTATGCTGCAGCCGCGGCCGCGAGTCGCCGGCGGCGGACACGAGCAGCGCGCCCGCCCAGGGGAAGAAAACGGTGAGAAGGATGAGGGCCGGGATCACGCGTTACCTCCTCAGCGAGGAAAGATTCGCCACGTCGAGGGAGCCGAAGTGTTTGCGCACCTGGACGCCGAGGGCCAGCCCGACGGCCGCCACCACGGTATCGACGACGATCACGGTGATCGCCAGGCTTTGGCTTAGGTTGATCCGGCCGGAGGCGGAACCCGCGACCACCAGCGCCAGCACCGCGGACTTGGCGAGAATTTGCAGCGCGACGATTATTTTGATCAGGTTGCGCGAGGCGAGCAATCCGTACAGCCCGACTCCGGCCATGCCGCACATTCCGATCAGCACAAGGACTAACGGATCCAGGGTCATCACTGCTCTCCTTTGGATTTTCCGCCCGAGGGACGCGCTGGTTCCGATAGCAGCCCCAGGACGCTCAATACTCCGGCGAAGATCAAAACCACCTGGACGATCAGGTCCAGGCCCCTTTGTTTCCAAAGGATGTCGGTGGAGGTGAGCTCCGTGATTTTTTGCGCGGTGCGAACTTCCGGCAGCGCCATCCAGCCGAGCAAAACCACCGCGCCCAGCGCCAGGATCCACGCCAGAACCCGCGGAACCAGGGATTTCGCGTCCATGGATTCATCGCCGGCGAGGCTGATGGCAAACACGAACAACACCGTTACCAGGCCCACCCCGACGCTCAGTTCGATCACCGCCACTTCCCGCGCGTTGAGCAAATAAAAGAGCGTCGCCGATAATGCGCTTACCCCCGCGAGCCAGATTGCCGACGAGAGTAACCGCTTAGCGGATACGGCCAGGATCGAACAGGTAACGATTCCCACCATGAGAAGACCAAGGATCATGCCGAACTCCTTATCTTACAAAGTTACTCCAATTAGTATTATTTATTTACCCCAGCTGATTTTTACAGGAAACGACGCTCGGGAAAATTTTTATTTTCTTGTGGAGATTATCTTTATCCTGCGATCCGCTTGCGGCCCGGAGAAAAACCTTCCGGTTTTTTTACGGACACTACCCGAGCTTGCTCAAGCCATCGGCATTTCAAGCGATGCGTAAATGGCTCGAGTTACCTGACACCGAATGAGGGCAGGGGTCGAATTTGGGCGGGGGCGGCAAGATTATAAATCAAACGCTGCATTGTGTAAAGAATTACAAACTATCCTGAAGATAATTCCAGTATAATTTGAGCTGTTCCCGGCTTGGAAAGGAGGCTCGGTGTAAAGGCTGCGGGTGGAGGTCGGACGGAAGGGCGGGATGTTTTCCCGAACCTATTCCGCAGTGTCGGCCGATCTCCATTTTATTCCAAGGCGGGCGGGCAGCCTCGCGGTGTTCCTTCGTTGCCAATGTGCCGTCTCTGATCCCCGGGTCTTTCCATTTTGCCAGGCGATAGATATGAGTGAATCTCCCATCACGATCGGCGTGCTTCCCGGTTGGCCGGTTTTCGGAAGCATTTTTCTGGACCGTTTTTTGCATTATGTCATAAACGGAGTCCGGGTGGCCGCCCTGGATCGTGGATGCAATCTGATGGTGGCTTGCGGCGTGAGCCGCACGCCGGGAATGCGGTCGTTGCACACCGCCTGGCCGGTCTCGGCGCCCGATTGCGACTACCTCCCGGTGGGGGAGTGGAATACCGATGGTTTGATCGTGGCCGCGCCGCTGCGATCGGAAGAACGCAGCCAATACGTCCGGCGGATCATTGAGGAAGGGTTTCCGGTGGTGTTCATCGGATCGGGTGAAGGCGGGCCGTCGATCGTTATGGACAACGAGGGCGGCGTGCGCCAGGCGGTCGAACATCTGGTGAAACACGGACATCGGCGGATCGCCTTCATCGCGGGCGATCCACTCGATCACGGCGACAGCACGTTCCGCTTGCAAGCCTACCGGAATTCGATCGAAGAGTTCGAGGCGGATTCCGATCCGCGGCTGGTGGCGTACGGGTATCACTATCGCGAGGGCGGACGCAAGGCGATGGAACAGATCCTCTCGGCCGGGACCGGGTTCACGGCGGTGGTGGCTTCCAACGACGTCTCGGCCTTTGGCGCCATGGATATGCTCGGCAGCGTGGGACGGCGCATTCCGACGGACGTGGCCGTGATCGGTTTTGACGATCAGCCCAACGCCGCGGGACAGGTGCCGCCGCTGACCTCCGTCCACTACCCGCTTTTTGATGCCGGTGCGCAGGCGGTGCAAACGCTTCTGAACCTGATCCAAAATACCGGGGAGAAACCCCCCCAGGAAATCCGCATCCCGGCCTGGCTTTCGATCCGGGAATCCTGCGGTTGCTCGCCGTCGTATCAGGAAGAGCATCTCGAGCTCCGGGCGTCGGATTCGCAATCCCTTTCGGCCGTCGATGCGGTGAGCCGCAATCTGCAGGAAACGCTCAGCGGCAACCTCAGCGGACTCTCCCAGGAGGATCTCGCCAAACATTGCCGCGCTCTGGTAGCCGCGTTTCTCGACAGCATAGAGCGGGCGATACCGGGCGAATTCTATCGGGCGCTCCAGGATGTTCTCACGGCGGTGGAATCCACCGAAGACCCCGTCGACCTCTGGCAAATGGCCGTTTCTCTGCTGCGGGTGCGGACCGTATCGATGATCCCCCCGGACCGCGTCTCCTTCGCGGAAAACCTGCTGCACCAGGCGCGGATGACCATCAGCGACGGGGCGGAACGGCAATGGTTGCGAAAGCGGATCTCGGCCAGCGAGTTGAACCATCAAATCGGATGGATGGCCACCCGTATGTTTTCGGCCAGGTCGGAAGAAGAAATCCTGGGGATCTTGACCAAGCATTCGGCCGACATCGGCGTTCCCTATGCCCAGGTGGCTTTTTTCCAGCCCCGCAAGAACGATCCCATCGGAAGTTTGAGTTTTTTCACCAACCTGCCTTCCGAATCGAGCGACGCCAAAGGCGAGGAGCCGCGCGGGCTGTGCTGTGAGATGAAAAATTTTCCCCCACCCGAAATTCTGCCGGCGAAAAAGCCGTATGCCTTGGCGCTCCTGCCTCTGGTGTTCCAGGATGAGCCGATGGGGTTTACGATGTTCGACGCCGCAAATTTGGATCCGCTGGCGACGGTCACCCGGCAACTGGCCGCCGCGCTGAAAACCCAGCAACTGCATTCGCAGGTGGAAGAGTTGTCGCTCATCGATCAGTTCACCGGCGTCCAAAACCGACGCTACTTCGAATTATTCCTTCAACGCGAACTGGAACGCTGCCGGCGATACCGGCGCGGGATGGCGCTGATGAAGTTGAACCTGGACGGCTGGAAAAAATACAGCGAGACCCTTGGTCCGGCAAGGAGCGGGGAAGCGTTGCATTCGGTTGCCCGATCCATCACCACCTGCGTTCGGCGCGGCTCCGACGTCGTCTGCCGCTACTCCAATGACACCTTCGCGGTCCTGCTTCCGGAAACCGATTTGGACGGGGCCAGGGAAGTGGCCGCTTCCATGCGCGCTCGGATCGAAGGCCTGGAGGGATTCCAGGGATTCTTCGACATCGGCATCGGGATTGCCGTGGCCGGGGGAGATAGTTCCTGCGACGATTCGGATAATTTTCTGGCGTGCGCCGACCGCGCGCTGTTTCAGGCGAAATCCTCCGGACGAAATCACACCGAGGCGGTCAGCCTGGCGACCCCGGATCCCCGGAAAGCGGAAGGTACGCTCGGGGAAATAAGCAACCGGCCGTAAGGAAAAAATGGGAAAGGACGGATCATGCCGCCGATCGAGAGTTTCGTAAATCGGGTGGTGGAAAACGTCGAACAGGTGATCGTCGGGAAACGGGAAAGCATCCGGTTCCTTCTGGTCGCGCTGCTGTGCGACGGACACGTCCTGATCGAGGATGTCCCCGGCGTGGGAAAAACCATGCTGGCGCGCGCGGTGGCCATTAGCCTCGGCGGGCAGTTCCGCCGGCTGCAATGCACGCCGGACCTCCTTCCCAACGATGTGACGGGCGTTTCCATTTACAATCAGAAAGACGCCCAATTCGAATTCCGTCCCGGTCCGGTGTTTGTGAACATCCTCCTGGCCGACGAGATTAACCGGGCCACGCCGCGAACCCAGTCGGCGCTCCTCGAAGCAATGCAGGAACAGCAGGTGTCGGTGGACGGGGTCACCCATGCGCTGCCGCGCCCGTTCCTGGTTCTGGCAACCGAGAATCCGATCGAGTACGAAGGAACTTTCCCGCTTCCCGAAGCCCAGTTGGATCGCTTCCTCATCCGTCTGACGCTCGGGTATCCCTCCGGACCGGATGAAAAAACGCTGCTCGTTAATCTGCGGCGCGAACACCCCATCCATCGCCTGCAACAAGTGGCCGAATGCGCCGAGTTGATGGATCTGCAAAAGCAGGTGTGGGACATCCACATCGACGATACCCTCCAGGACTATATCATCCGGCTCATTCACCAAACCCGCCACCACCCAGATCTGTCGTTGGGCGCCAGCCCGCGCGCGAGCCTGTCGCTCTACCGAACCGCGCAGGCGCTGGCGGGGATTCAGGGCAGGGACCACGTTCTGCCCGAGGACGTAAAATCCATGGTCACGATGGTCTTGGGTCACCGCCTGGTGCTCCGCCCGGAGGCGGAATTACGCGGGCAAACAACCCGGGCCATTCTGGATTCGCTGCTCGCCGAGACGCCGTTGGATCTGGGGACGGTCCACTGAGGGGAGGAATAGTCGGAATAACCGGTGGGGAGAATTCCGGCCAGGACCGCCGGAAGCCTTCTGCCCGGAACGGAGCCTGCTTGTGGGAAATTCCCTTTTTATCTTTTCCGCTTTCCTTCTCCTTCTGGCCGCCTTTTTCCACGAAACCTCACTCCTTACAATCATTTATCTGCTGGTAGGAGTGTTTCTCGTCGGACGGTTATGGCGGGACCGGACTTTAAATGCGCTGGAGATCCACCGAGAGCTGAACCGGCGGGCGCTTTTGGGTGAAAACATCCGCGTCCGGCTCGAGGTGGTCAACCGCGGCTGGCTGCCGATCCCCTGGATTCGAATTCACGAAAGCCTGCCGGTCGAACTCGCCGTTCCGAATTTTTTCCGCCAGGCGGTCAGTCTCCCGCCCAAGGGGAAAACCGTTTGCGAATATTTCCTGCGGGGCCACAAACGCGGATATTATCAGGTCGGACCGGTCTACTTTCAGTCGGGCGATCTGTTCGGGATGGAAGAACCGCGGGAACGCCAGGCCCCTTCGGATCCTCTGACGATCTATCCGAAAATCGTTCCCATCCGGCACATTCCAATCCCTTCCTTTTCCCCGATGGGCGCGCTCCGTTTCCACCAGCCGTTGTTTGAGGATCCCAGCCGCGTGACCGGGAAGCGGGAGTACCAATCGGGGGATTCCTTGCGCCGGATCGACTGGAAAGCCTCGGCCGTCGCCCGGATGTTGCAGGTCCGCCAATTTGAACCAGCCATCAGCTTGGAAGCCTCGATTTTCCTTAATCTGGCGGCCGAGGATTACGAACCGCGCAGCCGGATCGACGCGGCCGAATTGGCCATCGAGACGGCCGCCTCCCTGGCGTTTTATATCGCCCAGAAACACCAGCCGGTCGGCCTCGAGTCGAACGGAAAGGATTTGCTCGAGCCGGAGAGCGCCCGGCATTCCCTGCCGGTTCGAAAAGGCAACGCCCAATTGATGCTGCTCTTGGAAAAGCTGGCCCGCCTGCAATTGATCGAAGGGAATTCCTTTGCCAAACTGCTTCGGGAACGCGGGCCTCTGCTTTCCTGGGGAACCACCCTGATGGTCATCACCGGCATGCCCGAGGAGGCGCTTTTCGACGAACTGCTCCGGGCACGGCGGATGGGATTGCATTGCATCGTGTTTCTCACCGCCCCGGTGCTGCGTTTCGAGACGTTCGAGAATCGCGCCCGCAATTTGAGAATTCCCCTGTATGAAATCCGCTCCGAGCGGGACCTGGAGCGGGCGTTTATCTGAGGATCCGACCATGCCGGGCCAGCGCCGCCTCACCCTGTATTCATTCTGCAACTCCCTCCTGGCGAGTTTCATGGCGGTCTGCCTGGCGGTAGCTTTTGGCCGGCTGATCAGCCTGGTGGAATCTTCCTGGGTGCTGGATCTGCCCGCCATCCAGCGCGGATGGATGGTCGCGGTTTTCTTGGTTGCCTTGGAGGTTCAATGGACGCGCCGGTTGATCGAACCTCCCTTGGCGCTGAGCGGGAGTTGGTGGAAGGGAGTCGGGATCGAATGGTGTTTGCTAATCCTCGGATTGTTTGCGATGATCTGGGTGACGGAAGGTTCGGAATTCGCCTTAACGGATCTGCAGGCTTTCTCCACCTGGAACTTTCTGGAGGCGATTCGAGCGGAGCACGTCGAAGGCTTTCTTTTGCTCCTCATCGTCTGGGGATTCAGCCGTTATCTGGTGGCGGATCTGTCGTCCCTAGAGGACATCACCGCTCCCCGCTCCAGCGAAGGGATCCGCGAATTCGAACAGATCCAATCCCATGCAAGGAATCGTTTATGGTACGACGTGTTCTTCTTCGGAGGGTTGATCGTGCTGTTGTCGGTTTTCGGGGTTAGCCTGGTTCACATCGTCCGGAGTTTGCCGCTTGGGTTCGGCCCGCTCGGTCCGGAAACGCTCGTGTTTTTTATCTGCGGGCTGGGGCTCTTCGCCATCAGCCGGTTGATGGCCCTTCGGGTGGATTGGGCGATGGATCGGACCCGGTTCGATGCGGGGATTTCCAGTCGATGGTTGGCCTACAGTCTGGGGTTCATTTTCATTTTGCTTTTTCTGGCCATCCTCTTGCCTACCAATTACTCGTTTGACCTGTTGACCGGTTTGAATCTGGCCGTAATGGGAGTGATCAGAATTATAGCGATCCTGGGGGCTTTGATCGTTCTTCCCTTCATGTTTATTCTCTCCTCCTTACTGTCTCTTCTGGGATGGGGATCTCCGTCCGGCGCGATCAAACAATTGGAGAGATTGCCCTCGGACTCCGTCGGGAGCATGCCCGCCGGCATTACGTGGGGAACGGTGCTGAGGGAAATTCTCTTCTGGGTGTTCGTGGCGCTGATCGTGATTTATCTGCTGCGCCAGTTTATGAAATTCCGCCTGACCATTGGCAGGAGTTCTCCGGCGCTGGCCGGTCATCCGGTGGATTTTCGATTGGCTGAGGGGATTGCGAAAACGTTTGGCTGTCTGGGGCCGGGGGCTTTCCCGGGCGATGCGGAGTTCCCTCCAGGCCTTGCGGGAGGATCTGACCCGGCGTTCGGGTCTGGAGCCGCGCGGGTTCATCAGCCTGCGGAGGCTCACTCCGCGCCAATCCATCCGGTTTTATTTCTTCGCCCTCCTGCGCCGCGGCGCGGAGCGCGGTGCGCCGCGCAAACCCGCGCAATCGCCGCGCGAATACGCGGCCGGGCTGATGGGCCGGGAAGAGTTGATAAAAGAGGAGCTGGGGGAGATGGCTCTGGCTTTCGAGGAAGCCCGGTATACCGCGCACGACATCGGGACGGAGCAGGCTCGACGGGTGCGGAAGATTTGGGATACAATTCGCATGGTAATCCACCTATCGAAAAGCGAGGCCGGACCCGGCAGGAATCGAACATCATGACCGCGGAGCGACGATATACCGTTGGGGTGTTGATGGGGTTCCATATGTACGATGGTTCGACCCCCAGCCCATTTGTCTCGCCCTTCTTGCATGGGATGCAGGCGGCCGCCCGCGATCAGGAAGTCAATCTTATGCTGGCGTGCGGAGTCAGCCGGGGAACCCAACAGGCGTGGACGGTTTACCCAGCCTGGCCTGAAAAATTTTCCACCGCGGATTTTCTCCCGGTCGGCCCGTGGAACACCGACGGATTATTGCTATTCAACCCCATGCAATTAAAGGAAGAGATCCCCTACGTCCAGAACCTGCAGGAAAAGGGATTCCCCGTCTTATTCATCGGAGCCGGGTCGGGCACGCCCATGATCATGGTCGACAACGAAGGGGGGATCCATCAGGCCATGGAACACCTGGTGGGGCATGGCCACCGGAATATCGCTTTCATCGCCGGCGTGATCAACGACGGCGATTCCCAATCCCGGGTGAAAGCCTACCGCGAGGCGGTGGGAGCGCTCGGGCTGAATGACGATCCGCGG
The DNA here is from genome assembly GCA_963780865.1 of uncultured Chloroflexia bacterium. Lineage (GTDB taxonomy): Bacteria > Chloroflexota > Anaerolineae > Anaerolineales > RBG-16-64-43 > FEN-1073. Next base: position 74,934 of record CAWADT010000031.1, read on the forward strand.
CTGATGCAATTCGGCGACCATCGCGAGGGGGGCGGTTACGACGCAATGAAACGGGTCTTGCAGGCCGGCTTGAAATTTACAGCCGTCGCCAGCAGCAACGACCAATCGGCCGTCGGCGCGATCCGCGCGATCCGGGAGGCCGGGTTGCGGATCCCATGGGACGTTGCGGTCACCGGGTTCGACGACAACCTCGCCGCCCTGGCGCAGGTTCCCCCGCTCACGAGCATCCATTATCCTCTGTTCGAAACGGGCTACCGCGCGCTGCTTTTGCTCCGCAAGCGGTTGGAATTCGGTCCCGGGAGCATCCCGGAAGTGACCCGCGTCAGCACCTGGCTGGTTCCGCGGCAATCCTGCGGATGCCTTCCGGAGATGGTCAATCCCGCGGTGATTCGCACCGGCGCCGACGCGGACCAGGCCGATCCGCAGCATTTCAAGGAAGACCTTTCTCGGACGATGATGGAATCCCTCCTCACCAACTCCGCTCCAACCAACAATCCCGACATCCGGCCGCTTTGCGACCGTCTGGTGGAGTCTTTCTTCCTCAGTCTGCAGGATGGGGACCTTTCCCATTTTCAAATCGGCCTGATCGAGGTGCTGCAGCGGATCGAGACGTTGGAAGACGATGCGCACGCCTGGCAGGCGGCGATTTCCATCCTGCGCACCGGCGCCTACACCTTCCTTTCGGACGAGGTGGACGTCCGGCGCAGAGAACACGCCGAGGATCTCTTGCATCAGGCGCGGGCGCTGATCAGCGAAAGCGCCCGCCGGCGGTATATCCGGATGCAGCTCCAGCAGACTCAGAACGAGGAAGCCATGGGCCGGTTGACCGCCCGGCTGCTTTCTTCCCTGGACGAAGAACAAATTTATTCCACCATGCAGGAACACCTGCCGCTGATCGGGATCCGCAACGGCTATGTCGTGTTTTTCGAACCGCTGGAAGACGATCCGATGGGTGGAAGCCGCTTGAGAACCTATGAAAAGGATTCGCCGCTGCTTCGATTTGCCTCCCGTCAGTTTCCTCCCGCGGGATTGTATCCGGACACCGAGCCCTTCAGCCTGGCGCTGCTGCCCCTGACGTTTCAGGAAGAAAAGATGGGGTACGTGGCGTTCGATGGGGGAAATCTCGTTCCGCTCGCGACGGTCGTTCGCCAGCTTGCCTCCGCATTAAAAAGCGCGGAGCTTCACAGCAAAGTGCTCGAACTTTCCCTGACCGACGGATTGACCGGGATCCACAACCGCCGGTACTTCGAGATCTTCCTGCAGAAAGAAGTGGAACGCAGCCAGCGGTATAACCGCCGGTTGGCGACCATCATGATCGACATCGACCGCTTTAAGCAGTACAACGATTCCTTCGGCCACCCGGCGGGGGACGAGGCCTTGCGGCGGGTGGCCGAGGATATCCAGAATGGCGCCCGGCGCGGGTTGGATGTGGTCAGCCGCTACGGAGGAGAAGAGTTCGCGGTCATCCTTCCCGAAACCGAGCCGGAGGGGGCATGGATCGTGGCGGAAAACATCCGCAAGAAAATCGATGCGGATCCACGGTTCCTCCGGAAAGTGAGCGTCAGCCTCGGCATCACCTCGCTGAGCGGGAATCAATTAAGCCACGAAATGCTGATCGAACAAGCAGACCGGGCGTTGTATCAAGCCAAGGACAAGGGTCGGAATCGCACCATCGTTTTCGAGGAGTGGATGCACGAATCGGCTCATTTTAAAAAACCAAGCGAGTGATGGAATAGCCGCGGTTCGGCGCGATGCCGTGGCGGACTCCCGAGACGCTTTGCGTGGATTTTACAAATTTCAATCCCGTCCAGAATAAAAAATGCCGCTGATAAAGCGGCATCTTTTTTTATTAGCTCTCAAAACCACTGCCTGAGATCGCTGAAAAACCTCATTCGACCGGAGCTAATCCCGCGAGGAGCGCGGGACGGGCGCTCCGTTCTAGCCACTGCGCCCGGCTCAAGCCGGGCTTTAAAGCAACTGTGCTTAAAGTCAACAGATCAAGCAAGTGCAAGTTGACTTCGCCAGGGGCGATTATCTCGAACCATGGCATTTAGAATTGTCACAAATTTCCGCATACAAGCAACATTGGCGACTTTCTTCGCCTTCCCATGGGCGATTAGCCTATCGTGGAATTGTTGGATAACGGGATTAAATCGGATGGCGGAAAGAGTTGCCATATACAACGTACAGCGAAAAGGTTGTCGTCCGCCTTGGGTGCGGCGTTTCCCATTTTTCTTTCCGCTATCGTTGTTCATGGGCGCCACACCGACTAAAGCTGCGATTGCCTTCCGATCGAGCAATCCAAGTTCCGGGATCTCGGCAACAATACTTGACGCCGTAATCGGGCCGATTCCTTTGGCTGTCCTCACCAGGTCTGCTTTGGCCTTCATTTCGGGCTGATGATCAATCAAGGATTGGATTTCGCGGCTCAGGTTCTTTTCTTCTTCATCCAACCACGCCAAATGGGCAAGAATATGGTCGCTCATCTCCTGAGATGCTTTTTGTAGGCGGTTTTTCTCGTCCTGAATGATCCCTACAACCTGCCGTCGGCGAGCAAGGAGCTCTTCCAGACGAACCTGCTCGGGTGTAGAAGGAGGAGTGGGACGAGGGCGCAAAGCATTAGCAAAATGGGCGATATTATGTGCATCCAGTTGGTCGGTTTTCGCCAAGAGCCCACTGGCACGAGCGAAATCCCGCACCCTTTTAGGAGATACCAAGGCAACCAGGATCTTGGCTTGTTGGAGAGCCTTTACGACCGATTTTTCATAGCCGCCGGTGGCCTCGACAACCACCAAGGCAGGATATTTCTTTTGGAGAAAAGAAATTAACTGTGGAATTCCTTCGGCATCGTTGAAGAAACTCCACAACCTGGTATCGCCCCACATTGCGGTATCCAGCTTTTTCTTGGAGATATCGATGCCGAAAAAGGGATCATTTTGTGGTGTCTCCATGAGAACCTCCGTGGATATAATAAAGACAGCCCGCGCTAGCATTGGATACGGTCTTTGAGACCAACCAACTGTTCGGGCTAAACGGATAAAGGACACGGCGATCCATGCTTTAAAGCGGTCTTCAAGACCTGCCGGATTTCGATCTGCCGTGTCCTTCGCTATTATCATACTAGCCGGATTAATCCGGCGCTGTTATTCGGCGGAGGATTTATCCTCCGCCGAGCGGACTTTTTCAGCGATCTCTGCCTATGGCAGTGTGTAGTCTGAAAAGGTTCTACCGGTGTGTATTTTTTTCTTTACATAAGAAAAAAGGACAGCAAAAGTACCGAGTGGGCGGGTATCTTGCCATCCCATCCTACCTCTCCCATCGAATTATCGCCCCTCCACATTGGATCTGTTTTCCCCTCCTCCCCTCCCGTATTACGGGAGGGGAGGAGGGGTGACAGGCGAAGATAATCCGCGTCCGGATTCCATAGGGGAGGAAGGGTGGGATGGAATTGTAGAATCGCACCTTCCCGGTGCGGCATTACAAAGCCGCCGGCTCTGGCGGCGTTAATTTATTCCTTGACAGCCGGATCAGGCGTTTTCGAGGTACCTTTCGATTTCCCAATCCGTGACGTGAATGCGGTAGTCGTCCCATTCCGCACCCTTGGCTCGCATGAAAGCTTCGTACAAATTCTGGCCAAGGGCGTCCTTCAACACCGAATCCTTGGCCAGGTCTTCGAGGGCTTCGGCCAGGGAACCGGGCAGGATGGGGATGCCCCGCGCGGAAACTTCCTCCGGGGTGAGGTGATAGACGTCGACGTTGTTAACGTGCGCCGGAGGGCTCATCTTCTGCTCCACGCCGTCCAACCCGGCGGCGAGCATTGCCGTAAACGCCAGATACGGGTTGCAGGAAGGATCCGGGTAGCGCAGTTCGATGCGCGTGGCTTTGTCGTTGCCTGGCGTGTAGCGCGGAATGCGGATCAGCGCCGAGCGGTTCACTTGCGCCCAGCAGACGAACACGGGCGCCTCGTAGCCCGGGACAATCCGTTTGTAGGAATTCACGCTGGGGGCGACGATGGCGCACAGGGAACGCGCGTGCGCGATCAGCCCGGCCATGAAGGAATAGGCCATCGGGCTGAGGTGGAATTCGTCCTTTGGATCGAAGAAGAGGTTGTTGCCGCCCCGGTCGAAGATGCTCATGTGGGTGTGCATTCCGGAGCCGTTGATGCCGAAGACCGGCTTGGGCATGAAGGTGGCGGTGAGGTCGTGGATGTTCGCAATCGCTTTGGCGGTGTACTTGAAGGTGACCGCATTATCGGCGGTGGTCAATGCGTCGGCGTATTTGAAGTCTATCTCGTGCTGGCCCAGGGCCACTTCATGGTGCCCCATTTCCACTTCGAGCCCCATCGATTGGAGCGCCATCATGATCGCGCTGCGCACCCGCTGGGCTTCGTCGCGCGCGGAAAAATCGAAGTACGACCCGCTGTCGTGCGGAACGGGGTGGATCGTCGTGCCGTCGCGGCGGAATAGGAAGAATTCCAGTTCCGGGCCGGTGTTGAACAGCCACCCTTTTTGGGCGGCCTTGGCCAAAATCCGTTTGAGCCCGCCGCGCGGATCTCCTGGAAACGGGTTGCCGTCCGCCGTCAGGATGTCGCAGAGAATCCGGGCCCGCCGGCGTTCGTTCTCGCTCCAGGGAAGGACCTGGTAGGTGGCGGGATCGAGCCGCAGCATCATGTCGGATTCCTGAATGCGCGCGAATCCCTCCACCGACGAGCCGTCGAACCAGACCCCGTTTTCCAGGGCTTCGCGCAGGCGGTCGACGGGAAGATCCGTGCTTTTCACGGTTCCGGTGACGTCGGTGAATTGCAGACAGATAAATTTAACTTGGTCTTCAGCGGCTTGTTTCAAAATGTCCGGGGTCATGGTTTTCTCCAATGCGATGGCCTCCAAGAATCAAAAGCTCCATCGGGGTGGTGTGGGCAGGCAGGGGGATTATCACCGTGGCAGAACACGGTGTCAACCCCAATTCCGGGTAGAACGAGGTTATCCTGACATCCTCTGTTTGGGTGATTTTCAGATTCTATATCGGGTAACGGAAAAAAAGGAAGATGTCATTGCGAGTTTATCCTCGCGCAGCGGGGGCGATCGGAGGGAGCGAAGCCCCGGCCTCACCCCGGCAAATGCAATTTATCCAAGTTGGGGCCGGGGCGGGGCATTCTGGTTTTCGCGTCGGAAAGAACAGATTGCTTCGTCGCTTCGCTCCTCGCAATGACAAAGTGCGACTTTTCCTCAGCCCATTAAGGAGATCCGGAAACCCGCAGTTGCTATTCCAGACCGAAAATTTCCGGATGGATCCGCCGCGCGATGATTTCCAATCCATCGGCAAGCCTTGGGCCGGGCCGCAGCACGAGGTTGCTGTCGATTTCATAGACGGCGCCTTTTTTTACGGCCGTTAGGATTTTCCATCCCGGCCGCGCGGTGACGGAATCCACGGTAACCCCGTATCCCGTGTCGCCCAGCAGAATAATATCCGGATTCTGATGAAGGATTTCCTCCGCGGAAATCGTCGCCCAGGCGGAGGAAAGCCCGGCGCCCAGATTTTTTCCACCCGCCAAATGGATCAGCGTATCGACAAACGATCCCGGCCCGGCGACGTACGGCTTGGCCGGATCGGTGGCGTCCAATTCAAAATAAACCAGCGGGGTCGAAGCGGCCGCGGAGGCTTTCCCTTTCACGGCATCGAAACGGGATTGCAGTCCGGCGATCAAGGCTGCGGTCTCCGTGCTCCGGCCGGCGAGCGTGCCGATGGCCCGGATGTTGGCGAAGAGATCGTCGGGAAGGATGGTTGGATTGGCCAGATAAAACACTTTCAATCCGAGGGAACGCATCGACTGCACCTGTTCGGGAGAGATGATTTCCGCCGCCAGGACTAAATCGGGCTGCAGTCCGACGATCAATTCGACGTTCAAGGTCGGATAATCCGCGATCGTGGCGAGCGGCTTGGCCTCCGCCGGGTAATCGGACGTCAGATCGCAGCCTACGATCCGAGATTGGACGCCGATGGCAAACAGAATTTCGGTGTTCGAAGCGCCGAGGGAAACGATCCGGGCGGCGGGATGGGAAAGTTCCACCACGGCTCCCGTCGCGTCGGCCAGGCGGATCGCGGCGGAAGTTGCTGTCGGCGTAGCGGGCGCGGCCGTCGGGGCAACCGCGGTGGACGTGAAGGCGGCGGTCGGAGCGACGGAAGGTTGGGAATTCGATGCGGAAGCGCATCCGTAAAGAAAAACTGCGAGGAAGGCCGCAAAAACAATCGTGCGTTTGGAATTCATTTTGGGTTCTCCTTTTGTGATCGTAGACATCATTGTCCTCGTCAACCGCGCAGCCAGTTCGAAAGGAAATTATTTTCTTTGGAGTAAATGTTCGCGTTATTCGCTCCCTCATCTGGCCTTCCCCCCGGAAAATCGCCGAGGGTCCGGCCACCTTCTCCCAGCTTACCCCCGCCTCGCGAGGGCAGGTGCTGGGAGAAGGATTGGATGAGGGAGTAAGCGGTTGCGCATTTGGAAAAATAAAACCCCTGCCTAATTCGGGCAGGGGTGCGGAACGGACGACGTTCGGATCGAATACCTGTCCGCACCTCCTTCCAGCGAGGCTGGTGGCGAACGCAGAGCGGCGGGCGACCTGGCTTGCCGCAAGTAGCGGCTCACAGTTGCGTGACAGCACCGGACTTTCACCGGTTTCGCCTTTGGGCCCTCCCATCCGGGGGAACGGGCACCGCACTGCAATATGGAATTGTGTGACTGATTATAATCCATCGCGATGACGGGTCAAACGCAAACCCCGGAATTGATTGTGCTGGGTGGGGGCCTGGCCGGCTGCGAGGCGGCCTGGCAGGCGGCCGAGCGCGGCGTCCGAGTCCTTCTGATCGAGATGCGCCCGGAGAAAACCACCGGCGCGCATCGAAGCGGAGACCTGGCGGAGCTGGTGTGCTCCAATTCGCTCGGTTCGCTCCTCCCCGATCGCGCGGGCGGGGTATTGAAGAGCGAATTGACAGGGATGGGATCGCTTCTCATCGCATGTGCGCTGGCGCACGCCGTTCCGGCCGGGACGGCGCTGGCGGTGGACCGCGTAGCATTCGCGCGGGAGATCACGCAAAAGATCGGATCGCATCCGGGCATCGAAGTTCGGAGGGAGGAGGCGGTGGAAATTCCCTCCGGACCAGGGATCGTCGCCACCGGCCCGCTCACATCCCCCGCGCTTTCCGCTTCGATCGGCAAGCTCACCGGCATGGAGCACCTGTACTTCTACGACGCGATCGCGCCGATCGTGGCGGCGGAGTCCGTCGACCGCGCGGCGGTCTTCGGGGATTCGCGCAACAGCCTTTCCGACGATTATCTCAATTGCCCGCTCACGGAAGCGGAATATCAACGCTTGGTGGAGGAACTGGGGCGCGCCGAACGGATCCCTCTGAAATCCTTCGAGGAGGAAGTTGCTCGCGGCGTGCGCGCCGGAGCGGAACGGTTCTTCGAGGGTTGCCTGCCGGTGGAAGTGCTGGCTCAGCGGGGACCGGAGACGCTGGCGTACGGGCCGATGCGCGCGGTGGGTCTCAGCGACCCGCGCACCGGGAAACGGCCGTTCGCCGTGGTGCAGTTGCGGCGGGAGAACACCGCCCAAACCATGTACAATCTGGTGGGGTTTCAAACGAATTTACTGGAAGGGGAACAGCGCCGGGTGTTCCGAATGATCCCAGGGCTGGAAAACGCCGAGTTCGTCCGCTACGGTCAGATGCACCGCAATACCTTTCTCAACGCGCCGCGCCTGCTTCTGCCCACGCTGCAATTCCGCGGCCGGACGAATCTCTTTTTTGCCGGGCAGCTCACCGGGGTGGAGGGATACGTCGGGAACATCGCCACGGGTTTGCTGGCCGGCTGGAATGCCGCGCGAATTTTGCGCGGACGGGAGGCGCTGGCTCCGCCGGAGGGCACGATGCTGGGCGCGCTCTGCAACTATATTGCGACGGCCGAGGAGAAGCACTTCCAGCCGATGAAGGCGAACTTCGGTCTGCTGCCCCCTCTTCCCAAAAAGAAAATGGGAAAACAGGAGCGCAGCCGTTTGTTTTCCGAACGCGCGGGCGAGGAGTTCGAGCGGTGGCGGAAGGAAATTTTCGAACCGTGAAACGGAGCCGGCGTTTTTTTCTGCTCTCAGTGTTTACCGGTGGGCTTGGCTTGCTGTTGGGCGGTTGCGCCTCCTCCGGCCCGCGCAGTTTTTCCGGCGGGCAGGCGCTCGCGCTGGCGTCGGAGTTCCTGCAATTCGGCCCGCGGGTGAGCGGGACGGAAGCGGATCGCCAAGCCGGGGATTGGATCCTGCAACGCTTGAACCAGGAAGGGTGGACGGGCGCGACCGACGAGGGCACGTACAAGAACACGCCGGTGCGCAATATCTTCGGCCGGAAGGGGCAGGGGCCGGTGATCCTGCTTGGCGCGCACTACAATTCACGCCGGTGCGCGGATCAGCCGGACGGCGGCTGCGCCGCGCCGGTGCTCGGCGCGGACGACGGCGCCTCCGGCGTGGCGGTGCTCCTTGAACTGGCCAACACGCTGACCCTGGATTGGAAACATCACCAGGTTTGGCTGGCCTTTTTCGATGCGGAAGACAACGGCGAGTTGAACGGCTGGGATTGGATCGTCGGTTCGCGACAATTCGCCGGCTATGTTCAGAAAGAGATCGCCGCGGGGATTGACGTCAAGGCCATGGTGCTTCTGGATATGGTGGGCGATTCCGACCAGCAGTTCTATTGGGAGGGAAATTCCGATCCATCGCTGCGCGCCGAAATCTGGTCGACCGCCGACGCGTTGGGGTACGGGAAGGTATTCATCCCCTCGGTGGGTCAAATGATGATCGACGACCATATCCCTTTTCTCGGATTGGGGATTCCGTCCGTCGACATCATCGACTTCGATTACCCCTACTGGCACACCACCGGCGATACGCTCGATAAACTCTCGACCGATAGCCTCGAGCGGATCGGCCGGACGGTCGAGGTCTGGCTGGAGAAAGGGGCGTAGACCGACATGGCGGAGCCTGTCGAAAAACAACCGGTCGGTTCGGCGATTCCAGCCTTCACGCCGGCGTCTTTTTTACTTGCCGGCGGCTTAGTCCTGGGCGCGCTGGCTGCCACGGCGCTCTTCTTCATGCGAATTCCGATCGCCGGCACATCGCTCGCGTTGGATTGGATCGGAATCCGGGCCGGGCTGGCCGGGTGGAATGTAACCTACGGAGCGGGGAGCACCTTGCAGATCCCCCCTTGGAGCGCGTTGCTCCTGATTCCGATCGGCATGCTCCCGCTCCAGGCCGGGTGGGGAGTGGTTGCGTTCCTCACGCTCGTGACCGCACCGCTCAGCCTCCCCTGGGATCGGTTGCGCGGCGGAAAGATCGTGCTTGCGGCGATCATCCTGATGCTTGGCTTTCCGATACTGCGCACGATCGTCGACGGGAATGTCGAATTCCTCATCGTCGCCGGGCTGATTTTGCTGGAAGCCGGGATTCTCCGGCGGCAGCCGGTTCTCTTTGCGCTCGGCATATTGCTTTCCGCCGCCAAGTTGCAGGAAACCTGGATCCTGCTGCTCTGCCTTCCCCTTCTGGCGGCAATAGCATGGACGACGTGCAAGTGGCTTGAAGCGGTCGGATTGGCGGCGATGGTCGCCTTGCCTGCCATGCTTTGGAGAGGGCGGGAATGGCTGCAGACCGTTCTCGGCATGCCCGACCGTGCTGACATCATGAACAACTCCCTGCTCACCAGCCTGAGGCGTTTCGGTCTGGCGGGGGTTCCGGCATTTCTGATTTGGGCGATCCTTTTTCTGGCTACGGTGTTTGTCGCTGTAAGATATTGCCGGGGATATTCGCGCGAGGGGATTGCCCTCTTTTTATCGGCTTCGCTTCTACTGGCGCCCTACGCGGCCGGCAACAATATGCTGGTGGTATACGTTTTTGGCGCGCTGCCGCTGCTTCTGGCCCGGCGTTGGGAAGGGGGGTTGCTGTTCGCGCTGATCAACCTGCCATATTTCTTTCTCCCCTTCCGGGACATAATGTACTGGTGGAGCGCGCCTTACTGGACGCTGGTTCTGCTAATCTCCTGGGTCCTATTTGCGGTTCGAATGCGGGCCTGGAAACAAGCGGCCCGTGGCTGAGCCCGCCTTTCCAAGCCATACCGATGACCAGGACGGAATGCCGCTTAAGAATCCGGTCGAGACCCGGGAATGCGCGCGCATCGTTTTGCTTGACACACCCGAAAGGCGCGGGGTAGAATATCCGCCTTGCCCGCGGGCCTGTAGCGCAGTTGGGAGCGCGCTTCAATCGCACTGAAGAGGCCGAGGGTTCGAATCCCTCCAGGTCCACTCAGAAAGCAGCGTAAAAAATGTAGCCGCGATCGCCGATCGCGGCTACATTTATTCCACAGAGAAATTATTCCGGCGATCGGCCGCCCCCCTGCGAGGCTTTCCTTGCCTCTTGACGCCAAGGGAGCGCCGTTGACGTCGGGCTGTCTCCCGGTTAGAATTGCCAAGCTTTGGGCCTGTAGCGCAGTTGGGAGCGCGTCTCAATGGCATTGAGAAGGCCGAGGGTTCGAATCCCTCCAGGTCCACTGGTGCAAAAAACCTACAATTGCATAGGAGAAGCGTAAATCCGGAGCAGTAGGCCATCCGCCAGAAAGTGGGATGAGAAGATGAAAGTCCCGCAGGCGTTTGCGGAACGCGAAGGCCGAACTCGCCGGCTCGTCCCGAGGTGATTTTCCGAGGGAACGCGCTCCTGAGGCGAACCAACAGTAACTTCAGGCGGGTAAGCCCGATACAGCGCATGAGTGACCCCGCGCACAACGCGGGGTAATCAGGGTGGTACCGCGAATCCCTTTCGCCCCTGGCGAAGGGGATTTTTTGTTCCCTCTCCCTTGCCCTCCCCCCTTTACTGTATTTGGTAAAAGGGGGAGGATAAAGGTGGAGGTCTGGAGGAACCCATGCCGACTTCGAAGAAAAACGCCAAGCCCGGAAAGAAAGCTGCCGTTCGCAAACCACCGGCTGCGCCTATTAAAAGAAAGACCGCCGCGAAGAACGCGATGCGGAAGCCACATCCTGCGCTCAAACCCGCCGTTTCCAGAGGATCGGAAAAAGCCAAGGCCAAGCGCGGGAAAACCGGAGAGCGGAAATTCGAGCGGGACGATATCGATCGGATGATCCAGGCATTGAAAAGCGCCGAACCTGCCGAGCATCCTGCCGCGGCTATGGAACAACGGAAAGTTCCGATTGCGGCCGAGCCGGTGAAAGCCGAAGCGGAGATCTACCAACCCGAGCTGATCGAGCCCAAGTGGCAAGCACGCTGGGAGCGGGACGGGCTGTACCGCGCCTGCGCGGATCCGGCGCGGAAAAAATTCTACGCGCTCACCATGCTTCCTTATCCGAGCGGAGATCTGCATATGGGTCATTGGTACGCGATGACGCCCTCCGACGCGCGGGCGCGCTTTATGCGCATGCGCGGGTACAACGTGATGTTTCCGATCGGATTCGACGCCTTCGGCCTGCCCGCGGAAAATGCTGCGATCAAGGTGGGAGTCCACCCCCGCACGTGGACCTACGCCAACATCGAGCGGATGCGCACCCAACTGCGGGCGATGGGCGCGATGTGGGATTGGACGCGCGAGGCGGTCTCCTCCGACCCGGAGTATTACCGCTGGACGCAGTGGTTCTTCGTCAAGCTGTTCCAGCAGGGTCTGGCCTATAAGAAACTATCGCCGGTGGACTGGTGCCCGAACTGCAATACCACCCTGGCCCGCGAGCAGGTGTGGGGCGACGACCGGCACTGCGAGCGCTGCGGAACGCCGGTCATCAAGAAGAATCTCGACCAGTGGTTCTTCCGGTTAACCAATTACGCCGAGGAGCTGTTGGATTTTTCCCATTGCGACTGGCCCGAACGGGTGCAGACGTTGCAGACCAATTGGATCGGCCGCAGCGAAGGGGCGCGCGTGATTTTCCGGACCGAAGCCGGGGACCCGCTCGAGGTGTTCACCACGCGCCCCGACACCCTCTGGGGCGCCACCTTCATGGTGCTGGCGCCGGAGCATCCGCTCGTCGACAAATTGACCGCGCCAGAAAATAAGGCGGAGGTCGAAACGTACGTGCAGCAAGCGGTGCGGCAATCCGACATCCAACGCGAATCGGCCGACAAGGAGAAGACGGGTGTCTTCACCGGCGGATTCGCCGTTAACCCCGTCAACGGCGTGCGCATTCCGATCTGGATTGCCGACTACGTGCTGACCTCCTATGGCACCGGGGCGATCATGGCCGTGCCGGCGCACGACCAGCGCGATTTTGATTTTGCCATGAAATACGGGCTGCCGATTCTGCCGGTGATCGACCGCACCGACGGGCTGACCAAATCCTTCGCACTGGGGAAGACCATGCAGCCGGGTTTGGCGGAAGCGCTGCGGGCCGAAGCGATTCCCTTTGAAGAGCGGCAGGGGTCGCTGGATGTCACTATCCCTCCGGAAAAGATCGACCGGTATATCGAAATCGCCCGAGCGCATCTTAATCCGTGCTGCTGGAATGAGGTCGTCGGCACGCGCTGGCTGTTTATCTTTCCGGACGGCATCCGCGAGTGGGACAGCATCGATGCCGAACAGGAAATCCTGGCGCGTTGCCAGGAGCTCGAACCGAACGTGCGCGGCAAACGCTCGCTGATGGAAATGATCTGGGCGGTGGAATTCTACCGCGACGCGCTGTTCCACGACCAGCAGGGGGCGTTGATCCATTCCGCGGAGTTCAGCGGCACGCCCGGCGCGGAGGGGGTGCGGAAGGTTTCGAATTGGCTGGCGGAGCGGAACGCCGGCGGTCCGGCGGTTTCCTACCGGCTGCGCGATTGGCTGATCTCGCGCCAGCGGTATTGGGGAGCGCCGATCCCGATGATCCGTTGCCCCGTTCACGGCCAAGTGCCGGTCCCGGAGGACCAGCTCCCGGTGCTTCTGCCCGACGACGTGGCTTGGAAACCCACCGGCGAGAGCCCGCTCAAACTGCATCCGACCTGGGCGCAGACGGTCTGTCCGGTGTGCGGCGGGAAGGCCGTGCGCGACACCGACACAATGGACACCTTCATGTGCTCCTCGTGGTATCACCTGCGCTATCTCAGCCCGCACTACGACCGCGGACCGTTCGATCCGGCCGAGTACGATTACTGGATGCCGGTCGACTGTTACACCGGAGGGATCGAACACGCCACCATGCACCTGATCTACACCCGCTTCTTCCACAAGGCCTGCCGCGATATGGGCATCACCCGCGGACCCGAACCGATGCTGCAGCTGCGCAACCAGGGGATCATCCTGGGCGAGGATTCGGAGAAGATGTCGAAGAGCCGCGGCAACGTGGTGGCGCCGGACGATCTGGTGAAGCGATACGGAGCCGACACGGTCCGCGCCTACCTGATGTTCTTCGCCAGCTGGTCGCAGGGCGCGCCGTGGAATTCGCAGGGGATCGAAGGGACGCATCGGTGGCTCGCCCGGGTGTGGGCTTTGCTGACCCAGTCACCCAAGGAGGCGGCCGCCGATCCCGGGGAGCACGCGGACCGGAGTCTGTACCGGGCGATGCATCAAACCATCCGGCGGGTGACGCTCGATTTTGAGGAATTTGAATTCAACACCGTCGTCTCCACGCTGATGAAGTTCACCAACACGCTGTATAAATTCCGCGAGACGTCCTTGTACGGCGCGCCGGTTTGGGGGCAGTCAGTGGAAATTTTGCTTACCCTGATGGCGCCGGTGGCGCCTCACCTGGCCGAGGAGCTCTGGCATCTTCGCAAAGGGGCCGGGGCAGCCTCGATTCATCTTCAGCCGTGGCCGGAGTTCGATCCGGCGCTGGCGGCCGAGGAGGAAGCAACGATCGTGGTCCAGGTTAACGGAAAGGTTCGCGATCGGCTGCAACTGCCGGTCGGCGCCGGCGAAGCCGAAGCGCGCCGGCTGGCTTTGGCAAGCGTTGCGGTGCAAAAATGGCTGGCCGGAAATAAGCCGCGGAATATAATTTACGTCCCGGATAAATTGATCAATCTTGTCGTGTAAATCGCGAAGTCGGGGCCGGCAGCAACCGGCCCTGACTTTCCTTTATAATCATGAAATTCTATGGATACGAATCTCAAACCTTCTGAGGCATCTTCCGAAGAACTCCTGCAGCGAATCAGTCTTGAGTTGATGACGGAAACCTCCCTGCAGGGGATTCTGGAAAAAACCGCCCGTTCCGCGCGGCAGGTTGCCGACGCCGCATTCGCCGTGACCGTGCTGTCCAATGAAAAAGGTGAAATGGAACGGATTGCCTCTTCGCTTGGGGATTCGGATTCCGGGGAAGGTTATTCATCCACTGTTGCCTGGCAGGAGATGCTTGCCGTCCTGTACCGCGAGGGAGGCATGCTTGCTTCCATGGATCTGTCCGCCGATCCGCGCTGCGCCGGCCTTTCCACCAAGTGGAAAGAGATCCATTCCTTTTTGGGAGCGCTAATGATTTCCCAGGGACGGATCCTTGGGGAAATCTGTCTGAGGGGAAAGGCGGGCGCCCGCGGATTCGATATCGATGAGCAAAAAATGATTCAGCATTTAGCGGCCTTGTCCGCGGCGGCCATTGAAAATTCGCGTCGTTACGAAAAACTCCTCGAAGGGGAAAAGGATCTCACCCGGCAAAACCAGGAACTGACGATCTTCAACGACGTTTCGCTGGCCGCCAGCACTACCCTGGAATTGGAGGAAATCCTCGCCACCACGCTGGATCGAATGATGCTGCACTTTCATGCGCGGAGCGGGCAGATATTTCTGTTGGAAGAAGACGCCGGCGACATGCGCATGGCCATGCAACGGGGAGAATTTTTGGCGTTCTATTGGGAGAAAGACGCTTTTTCCCTCGGCGAGGGGCTGGTGGGGAGGGCGGCGGGTTCGAGGGAATTCCGCGCCGTGGCCGATCCGCCGCAGGAACCCGGCTTCGACGATGAAGCGTTCCGGGCGAACGGGCTGCGTATGCTGCTTGGAATCCCGCTGCTCTCCAAGGGCAGGGTCATGGGGGTGATGATGCTTGCTTCCACGGAGCTGGTGGAATTCACCGCCCGGCAGAAGGCGCTCCTGGAGGCGGTTGGATTGAGCGTGGGCACCGCCGTGGAAAACGGCCTGCTCCACCGCAAAGCCCAGCGGCTGGCCGTCTTCGAAGAACGCGAGCGGATCGGGATGGACCTTCACGACGGGATCATCCAGTCCATTTACGCCGTCGGCCTGATGCTGGAAGAAAGCCTCCTCGATTCCCGGCAAAGCGATCCGGCCACCCGCGCCAAATTACAGCACGCCATCGATGGATTGAACGCGGTCATCCGGGACATCCGCGAATACATCGCCGATCTGCGGCCCAAGCGGTTCATTTTCGACAACCTGGCCGTCGGCCTGCAGATGCTGGTGCGCGAATTTCTGATGACCAAACCGATCGACGCCGAGGTCGATCTTTCCGAGGAGGCCGGCCGCTGGCTGGCGCCCGTGGCGGCCAACGACCTGTTCCACATCGCCCAGGAGGCGCTCTCGAACGTCGCCCGCCATGCCAACGCGACGCGCTTGAAGGTGACCCTGGCGCAGGTCGGGGACCGGGTCGTGCTCGAGGTGGTCGATAACGGCCGGGGGTTCGATCCGGCGCGTCGTCCGTCCGACGGTTCGCATGGATTGGCGAATATGGAGGAACGGGCGCGTGCCATTCGCGGCGAATTGACCGTCACGTCCGAGCCGGGGAAAGGCGCGCGCGTGCGGGTATCGATCCCGCGCCTGCGGCCGCAGACGGGGAATTTGGCCGGCCGGGAAATACGCAGGCGCGAATGATTGATCGAAACGGACTTTCGTTTTTTTAGGGCTGGAATTGCGAAGGATCTAAGCGCCCCGGGGCAAACATTTTATATACTTTTTCGGGGTGAAATTGGAAACGGACGAAAGTCAGATTTAATTATTATCAGTCAATGCGCAAATGTTTATCGGAAAGGATTTAGTGCCTTCGTCCCGTTTCGCCGGGAAGAAACATCCATAAATGCCAACGATGATGATTTTGGCGGTGATGAGAATGAAAGATTCTTTTTCTTTCATTGGTTGCGGCGATTAATCTAAATAATTTACATTGGCGGAGAGGGAGGGATTTCGAACCCTCGGTGGCCAAAAGGCCACAACGGTTTTCGAGACCGTCCCATTCAACCACTCTGGCACCTCTCCGAGAAAAATTATATCATGCGAAAAAATTTATTCTTCTACCGGATGATACCGTTGCTAGCGCCCATCCCCGTCCTTTCCGGCGTCCTCCAAATGCATCCAATGGAGGAGACGATGCGCGATCGGCGCCAGCAAGATTCCGGCGATGCCAAGGAACACCATCCCGGAAAAGAGCGCATAAAACGAGGCGAATAGTTTACCCGCGTCGGTTTGGATGGCGTTCACCGGGCCCATCCCGCCCAGGATCATCGAGGCGTTCAGGAGCGAATCGAGGAAGGATAACCCTTCCGTCAGATGGTAGCCAAGGATCCCGATCCCCAAAGCAACGGCCGTGACGGCCAGGGCGGCCAATCCGTGGAAGAGCACCCGGCGAATAAATCGGTGAACGGGGAGAAGCGGTTCGTTGTGGCGCTCGTACATTGAGAATGACTCCTTTTCTTGATTATCCCATCCCGCCTGATCCGTCAAATTTGTCCCGGTCCCCTATGGCAAGCCGATCGGGGATTCTCCGATCCGGCCGAGAAGAAAAATTCCGCCGCCTCCGCGCGGATCGATTCTGGATATCTGTTTTTCACCAGGTGGAGAAGGTTTCCGTACTGGTTGACGCCGGCACAGGAGAGAATAGTGGCACCCTTCGTTTTCGAATCGAATGACAGATCGTGGTTTCGTTCCAGCAAATCAGCGCGCCCTTTTCGGTTGGGCTGTCTGCCATCGGAAATCGCAGACCGTTGATCGCCGGAAGAGATTGCGGACCGGTCATCATCCAGGCGTCGCCGTGAAGCCTATCCGCCTCCCGTGTTTTTTCAATGGGTCGGAGAATTCAGCGTGGCGAGGATCTCCTGCCCGTACGCACCCAAACGATAGGCGCCCAACCCGGGAATTTCAGAAAGCGCGGCCAGCGATTGCGGCGCGTGTTTGGCGATTCGGAACATCGCGTCCCGGCACAGGATCACGTCGGATTCCACTCCCCGCGCCTCCGCGCGCCGTTTGCGCCACTTGCGAAGCGCCTCCAGACGCGCCTGGGAAGGCTCGTCCATGCCGCCGTTGCGATGGGGAACCGGAGGCGTGCGCCCCTTCCCTCGTTCTACCGCTTGAAGGAGGGCTTTCCCATATTGTTGGATCGTCCGCTCGCCCAGGCCGGTTCGGGCCAGGTCGTCGAAGGATGCGGGGGCTTCCCGCGCCAGCTGAACCATGGGCTCCACCGGGAGAACATGAAAGGGCGGGCGATCGATCCGCTCCGCCTCGTGCTCCCGCCACTCGAACAGCGATTGAAGCATGGCCCGTTGCGCCGGGGTCAATTCCAGCACGCCGCGCAATCTCCAGAAGGGGTCGGAGGCGGGCTCCTCGGATTCGAGTTCCGGGATTTTTTCCAAACGCTCGAATTCGTCGCGCAGCTCTTCGCGATATCCGGCCGAGTAGGCCCGCTCGGCCAGACGGTCGCGCAGCGGCAGCAGATAGTGCGTGTCGTAACGCGCGTAATCGATCTGGCGGTCGGAAAGCGGCCGTTTGCCCCAGTTCGCGCGTTGCATGGATTTATCGAGCGTCACGCCGAACTCCGCGACGAGCAGCGCGTTCAACCCGAACTGGCGCACGCCGAGCGAACGCGCGGCCGCGTGCGTGTCGAACAAGCCCCGGACGCGGAATCCAAAATCACGACGCAGGCAGATCAGGTCGTATTCCGCGGCGTGGAAGACCTTTTCCATCCGCCTGTCTTCGAAGAGGTCCTTCAATCCGGAAAGTTCGGGGAGGCTGAGCGGATCGACGAGGAAGTCCTGATCGGGCGTGGAGATCTGCAGCAGGCAGACCCGCTCGCGATACACGAACAGGCTGTTGGACTCGGTGTCTACGCCGATGCGGGGAAGCCCCCGCAGCGCAGACAGCAAGCCGGGCATTTTATCCCCGCGGTTGATCATCACCGGCGGGGGCAATTTCTCCATGCCGGGTATTATACGACGTCCGGGCGAGGTGATTTTCGGCTGGGAGGGTTCGGAGTCCAAGAATTCTGCGCCGTGGATGGGCCGCCGACTACCGCGTTTTTCTTTTGCCGGCCAACAGGGTTTGAAGGAGGAGCCCGCAAACGGCGAAACCGAAGATGGTGAACGGCATCTGCCAGACGATATTGTTCATAAACGTATGCACATAAGAATGCGCTTTGAAAATGATCAGCCAGGAAAGGGGCGCGAGGATCGAGAAACCCATGGCGGATGCCAGCGCCAAGGCGCGCCGTTGATGGGCTTGCGGAGTTTTTCGAACCAGGTAGATCAGGACGGCGGCCGCCAGCGCAAAGATCAGAATCAAGTAGAGGTACCGAAACTGCAAGAAATAATTCGTAATGAAGTCTGAAGGGACGCGGAAGTATTGGTCGAGATCCAGATAAATTCCTCGTAAGTACGTGGCCACCACGTCGACCGGGTTTGCCGTCAGGCCGGCGGTATAGTCCGGCGAGAAATCCTGCGGGTTGCCATAGGATCTTCGCAGCAGCGAAAACAGGATCTGATTCACACCTGAAAGGAAGCTCCCCTCGACGGTGGCAATCTGGAGGCACAGGACCGTCGCGCTGGTTAGGACCGCGAGGAACGACGCGAGGACGGCGGCCGACAAGCTGGTTAAAAAGGAACGCAGGCTGTCTTTTTCCCGGACGCAGATGTAGGCCAGCGGGACCGTCATCATGATCAGTTCCGTGGTGATGTACTCAAATCCGTTGAAGAAGCACTTGATAAGAATTACCGCAAATACCAGAGCGCCGAATTTTAGCAGCGGATGTTTCTTTTCCCTCCGCCGGCGGGCGAGATAATACATCAAGACCGCCATCGGGAAATAAAACGCCCAGGTGGACCACCACAGGCTGTGTGCGAAAACCACGAGCCATTGTGAAAGGGCGGTGGAGAGAAGCACGACCACGCCGGTGATCGCGCCGAACTCGGCATAGAACCAGTAGGATATCCAGGCCAGGACGAGCGCCGAAAGCAGGGAGGCGATCGCGTGGAAGATGGATAATTTATCGGCGGGGGAAAACGGCAAAATCACGTTCAGCGCGCTGTACATCATTCCCTGCGCGCCGTTTTGGGATTGATAGATCGAGTAGGTTTGGAAGGGCAGCGAATTCAGGTAGGCCTGTGGTTGAAATCTATAGTTGGGATGATCAATGTCCGGCGGGACGGCGTCCGGCCCGGCCAAGCCGGTTAACCCTCCGGCAGAGAAGATGCCGTCGCGGCCCGATTTGACCATCCGCCCGATAATGAAACTTTCCAACGTAATTTGATGGTCATCCCAAAAATACTCCCCGGCGGCGTGCAAACCGTCGCTGTTAAAATCAAAAAATAAAATTCCCAGCGCGAGCAGGAAGAAAAGGATCGACCGAACTTTGGGCATGGGAATCAGCCGGAGGGTTTTCCCAGCCTGGCGCGTTCTTGGGCGACGATCTCAGGCAGCAATTTTCGGAATAGCGGTTTGGGTTCCGCGAGCGGCCGACCGGGTTCGAGTCGGCTTGGCTCCCACGATCCTGCCGCGCCGGATGCATCGTATACCAGGACCGGCCGCGTGCCGAGGGCATCGGTTCGCGGCTCGATCCGCTGCGTCCCGAAGATCCGGCCGGGATATCCAAAGCCGGAGTGCAGCTCTTCCGACGAAAAAGGAAGAATCGGCGCCAGGAGCGTCTTGAGCGAATCGATTACGCGCAACGCGGTGTAGATGGTTTTTCCGGCCGCCGCGCGGTCGGTTTTTACCTGGAACCAGGGGGCTTGCGTGTCGAGGTAGCGGTTGGCCTCGCCGGCCAGCGCCATCGCTTCCCCAAGCGCGGCCCGTAAATGCACCTGCTCATATTGCCTCCCGACAGCCGCGAATGCCTGCTCGGCCTTGGCAAGCAGATCGTCATCTTCCGGGCGAAGCACGCCCGGATCGGGCACGCGGCCGTCCCAGTTGCGGTAGGAGAACGTCAGCACGCGGTTGGCGAGATTTCCCCAGGTGGCCACCAGTTCGTCATTGTTCCGGCGTTGAAAGTCCGCCCAGTCCCAATCGGTGTCGCGCGATTCGGGCATGTTGACGGTGAGGTAGTAGCGGACGGCATCCGGTCCATAGCGTTCGACCGCGTCTCCTCCCCACACCGCCCAGTTTCGGGAGCCGCTGATTTTCTTTCCTTCCAGATTCATGAATTCGTTGGCCGGCACGTCGGTGGGAAGATTGAGCGCTTTGTCGTTTGGCCCGTACAAGTGCGAAGCGCCGATGAGCTGCGCCGGCCAGATCACGGCGTGGAAAGGAATGTTGTCCTTCCCGATGAAGTAATAGGTCAGGGCGTCCGGGTTGTACCACCACTCCTTCCAGGCGTCCGGTTCGCCCCGGCTGGCGGCCCATTCCACCGAGGCGGAGAAGTACCCGATGACGGCCTCGAACCAAACGTACAGCCGCTTGCTTTCCCAGCCCTGTTCCGGAACCGGGATCCCCCAGTCCAGATCCCGGGTGATCGGGCGGCCGTGTAACCCATCCTCGACCATGTTGCGGGCGAATTGCAAAACATTCGTCCGCCAGGATTCCTTGCCGGAAGATAGGAACTTATTAATCTCCGGCGCCAGCTTGCCCAGGTCGAGGAAGAAATGTTCGGTCTCGCGCGGGACCGGGGTCGAACCGTCGGTGCGGCTGCGCGGGTTGATCAGCTGGGTAGCTTCCAGCAGGTTGCCGCAGTTGTCGCATTGGTCGCCGCGCGCGTTCGGGTAATGGCAGATGTAGCATTCGCCTTCCACGTAGCGGTCCGGGAGGAACCGCTTTTCCTTTTCGGAATACATCACGTTCTGTTTCTCGCGGTAGAGGTATCCGTTTTGCTTCAGGGTCTTGAAAAAATCCTGCGCCACGCGGAAGTGGTTTTCGGTGTGGGTGCTGGTGAAGAGGTCGTAGGATAGCCCCGTCTTGGAAAACAGGTCGGTGAACCGCTGCTGATAACGCTGGTAAACCGCTTCGGCGGTGGTTTTTTCCGCGTCGGCCCGGACGGTAATCGGCGTGCCGTGGGCGTCGGTGCCGGATACCATCAACACGCGGTTTCCCTTCAAGCGGTGGTAGCGGGCGAAGATATCCGCCGGAAGGTAGGAGCCGGTGATGTTGCCGACATGAATATCGGCGTTGGCGTACGGCCAGGCGACGGCGACCAACACGTTTTTCATCGTTTCCATGTCTCCAAGCGGGATTCCTTGCGGATGTTTCGCGAGTATATCATCGGGGAGATAAAAATAAAAATTGAGGGCGCATACGCTGTGATGATTCACAACGTTTTCAAATACGAAGCCTGGCCTTAGGCCTGAGACCGCAGGTAGGCTTCCATTTGCCATCCCATCCCTCCCCCTCTGCCCCCTCCTCCCTTCCCGTATCACGGGAAGGGAGGAGGGGGCAGAACCTAGACAATGAGAGCAGAAAGAAACTCAGGGGAGATGGAATAGGATGGCTACCAACCAATCACTAAAAAAACCATATCGCCCGCTGGGGATCTGTCCTCGGCGGGCGTTGTTTCGAAAAGATGACCTATTGAGTGTATTCCTGCAGCTGGCGTGCCCGCCGGGGATGCCGCAGCCGCCGCAGTGCGCGGCCTTCGATCTGGCGGATGCGCTCTCGTGTCAGCCCGAATCTCTGGCCGACCTCCTCGAGCGTGCAGGGCCGCTCGCCGCACAGACCGAACCGCATGCGCAAGACCCGCGCTTCCCGCGGGGAGAGCGTCGAGAGAACTTCCTCAACTTTTTCGCGCAGCAATTGCTCGCTGACGGTCTCGGTCGGGGAGGGAGTGACCGTGTCCTCGACGAAGGTAATCATCTCCTCGTCTTCCTCGCCGATCGGATTCTCCAGCGAGACCGGCCTCCAGGAAACCTGAAGCATCCAATCCACCTTATGTTCGTCCAACCCCAACTCGGCGCCGATTTCCTCAGAAGTGGCTTTCCGGCCGGTGCGCTGTTCGATGTCGTGGGCGGTTCGGTACAGCCGTTGAATGCGATCGGTCATGTGAACCGGAACGCGGATGGTACGGCTCTGGTCGGCGATGGCCCGCGAGATCGTCTGCCGGATCCACCAGGTGGCGTAGGTGGAAAAACGGAACCCGCGGTGATAATCGAATTTTTCCACGGCTTTCATCAGTCCAAGGTTGCCTTCCTGGATCAGATCCAGGAAATGCACTCCACGTCCCATGTATCGCTTGGCCACGCTGACCACCAGGCGGGTGTTGGCCTTGATCAGATGTTCCCGCGCCATGCGACCGTCGCCGACCAGTTTTTCCAGTTGAATACGTTTGCGTTCCGAGCCCGTGGACGGGTCGGCCGTTTTTTTCATCGCGCGCAACCGCGGCAACGCGTCGCGGCCCGCTTCGATCCGGCGGGCCAGGGAAACCTCTTCCTGGGTGGACAGGAGCGGGACCCGCGACATTTCTTTTAGGTACAAACCTACCGGGTCGTCGATCGAGATTCGCGCCAGGTCGCTTTCCTTGCTGGCGCTGGCGCGCCGCGGGGCGGGGGGGAGTTTTTTAGGGATTCTATTTTCGCAGATTTTTATCCCGGAGCTGTGCAGGAACGCTATCACGCGCCGGAATTCACCGACCCGTTTGGCGGCGCTGGGGAACGCCTCGAGGATGTCGTCGGTGGTGAGGAATCCCTGGAATTCCGCTTGTTCCAATAGCACGGTCACTTGTTCTCGGTTTCGCCATTCACGCTCCATGCGCTGCTCTCCTCAAGGGGAAGGTGATGCATGGGGGCAGGACGGCTTTCGTTTCTCCGGGTGGCTGGAATGATGGGAACGATGCCTTCTCGCCCGAGTACGAGTTCCGTTGCGCGATCCGCATGAAAACGCAAACCCGGCTGGCGGGTTCGCCCGGTCGCCGGAACGCAATTCGATCCCGGCGCGCCCTGCGGACTTCCTTATCACTTTTTCGGACGTTTTTTCGCCGCCCCGCCGGCGGATTTCCTCGCGGCCGGGGCTTTTCCTCCTGATTTTCGGACAGATTTTTTTAACCTTTCGGTTTTCGACGGTTTTATTTTGACGGCTGCTTTTGCGGGCGCCGATTTCTGCTTGGTTTTCGCTTGCGCCTTGGCTTGTTGCTGCGGCGAGGGGTTCAGTTTTTTTGAAGTCTTTTGCGCGGAGAGGATCAAACCGGAGGTCGAGATTCCCTGCACCTCGGCTTCTTCCGGATGATGGCAAGCCTTTTCATTGAGATCATTCCCGCAAATGGGGCACAACCCCTTGCAATCCGGCCGGCACAGAAGCCGGGTGGGTTGATTGACCAGGAGATATTCCCGCACCAGGGGCTCCAGATTCAAATGCGCGTCTTCCCCAACCAGCAGCAGCGGATCGGTGGCGTTCTGCGGGGGATAGACGAACAGATCTTCCAGATGAATGGACACGGGCGCGGAAAAAGCTTTCAGACAGCGGGCGCATTCGGCCGGCAATTGAGCGGAGAAATCGCCCAGGGCGATGATCCCTTGCGGTGTGCGGTTGAGCTGAAGATGGCCGGTGAATGCTTCGACGCGGATATCACTTCCCAGCGTCATGCTTTCTTCGTGGAAGTCGAAGTGTCGGCCGTATCCCGCCGTTTGGCTGAGGAGAAAACCGACGTTCAGGCGAAGTGGGCGGTAGTGTGTATTCATTTGGAAAAAACCGCGTTAATTCGAGGCTTTTTTATTTTAGCATATAAGGATATGCGAAGTCAAATTTAATGTTTTATTCGGATATATTGTGTCCTAATCGCCTCTTGAGTACAATACGATTGTCCATCAGGAGGTGCGCGCATGGATAATTTCCGGCAGCAAATGTTTTCCACGGAAACTCCGACCGAGGAGGCGCCTCGACCAAGTCCCAAATTGCTTCAAACGATCCAATCGATCTCCGCGAGTTAACGATTGTTGTTGTCGATTTTTCTTTTCATGGACGTGTGCATCATTTGTTTCTCTTGTTTGCTGTTGTTCCAGAAAATCTCGCTTCCCTTTTAGAAGGGATGCTGTCGCGGGCATTTCCCCGAGGATTTCCCCATGGATATTCGCCCTTCCCCGATCGCAGGCACGTGGTATCCCGGCAACGCCGAGCAGCTTGCGAAAACCATCGATCATTTTCTCGAAGGGAATTCGAAATCGGAACCGGACTCCAAACTGGTCGGCGTGATCGTTCCGCACGCCGGGCACCGCTACTCCGGCGCCGTGGCCGGAGCGGCGTTCCGCCTGATGCGCGGGCTTACGCCGGAAATCGTCGCCGTGGTTTCGCCGATGCATAATCTGGCTCCGGGGCAGGTGCTCACGAGCGGGCACGATGCCTATCAAACTCCCCTGGGGAATATTCCCGTGG